>NZ_CP014619.1:1363700-2045550 GCF_002074055.1 Frondihabitans sp. 762G35
ACGAGCACCGGCACGCGGCGGCCGAGGTCGCCCCGCCGCGAGAGCCTTCCTCGTGACGGAGACCCGCTCCCTCCCCGTCCCCGACGGGCTCGCCGGCGAACGCGTCGACGCCGCCATCGCCAAGCTCCTCGGTTTCAGCCGCACCTTCGCCGCCGAGGTGGCGGCGGAGGGCGGCGTGACCGTCGACCAGAAGACGGTCGGCAAGTCGGACCGCCTCGACGCGGGCTCCTGGCTCGAGGTCACCTGGACCCCGAGGCAGGAGCCGTCGGTCATCGCGGTCGACGTGCCCGGTCTCGGCATCGTGCACGACGACGACGACCTGGTCGTCGTCGACAAGCCGGTCGGAGTCGCGGCGCACCCCTCCGTGGGCTGGACGGGCCCGACCGTCCTCGGCGGTCTCGCGGCTGCCGGTTTCACGATCGCGACGAGCGGTGCCGCCGAGCGCGCCGGGATCGTGCACCGGCTCGACGTGGGCACGTCGGGCCTCATGGTCGTCGCGAAGAGCGAGCGCGCCTACTCGCTGCTGAAGCAGGCGTTCCGCGAGCGGACCGTCGAGAAGATCTACAACGCGGTCGTGCAGGGGCACCCCGATCCCCTGACGGGGACGATCGACGCGCCCCTCGGGAGGCACCCCTCCTCGTCATGGAAGTTCGCCGTCGTGGTCGACGGGAAGCCGTCGGTGACTCACTACGAGACGGTCGAGGCGTTCCCCGCCGCGTCCCTCCTGGAGGTGCACCTCGAGACGGGCCGCACGCACCAGATCCGCGTGCACATGGCGGCTCAGCGACACCCCTGCGTCGGCGACGCCCTCTACGGCGCCGACCCGACCCTCTCGGCGCGTCTGGGGCTGACCAGGCAGTGGCTCCACGCCGTCCAGCTCGGTTTCGACCACCCGGCGACGGGGGAGTGGGTGTCGTTCCGGTCGGCCTATCCGGCAGACCTTCAACACGCGCTTGAAGTGCTTCGCGCCTCCTGACGACGACACGCCGAAGAGCGTCGGTGGTCGCCGTTAGGCTGGAAAGCGTTCCACCAGCCGGTCGGATTCCGCCGTCTCGTTCCTAGGGAGCAGCCTTGTCGCCGAGCACCGATTCCTTCGTGCACCTGCACGTCCACAGCGAATACTCGATGCTCGACGGCGCCGCCCGCGTCAAACCCCTCATCGACGAGGCTGTGAAGCAGGGCATGCCCGCTGTGGCCGTGACCGACCACGGCAACGTGTTCGGGGCCTTCGACTTCTACAAGTCGGCCACCGAGGCGGGCATCAAACCCATCATCGGCACCGAGGCGTACATCACCCCCGGCACTCACCGCTCCGACAAGACGCGGGTCAAGTGGGGCGACGGCGGTCGCGACGACATCTCCGGTGCCGGCTCCTACACGCACATGACGCTGCTCTCGGAGACGACCGAGGGCATGCACAACCTCTTCCGGCTGTCGTCCCGAGCGTCGCTCGAGGGCTACTACTTCAAGCCGCGGATGGATCGCGAGCTCCTCTCCACCTACTCCAAGGGCCTCATCGCCACGACCGGTTGCCCGAGCGGCGAGGTGCAGACGCGGCTCCGGCTCGGCCAGTACGACGAGGCCGTCAAGGCCGCGAGCGACTTCCGCGACATCTTCGGCAAGGAGAACTACTTCGCCGAGATCATGGATCACGGTCTCGGCATCGAGCGCCGCATCATGGACGACCTCGTCCGCCTCGCCAAGCAGCTCGACCTGCCGCTCCTCGCCACGAACGACCTCCACTACACGCACGAGCACGACGCGACGAGCCACGCCGCGCTCCTCTGCGTGCAGTCCGGTTCGACGCTGAGCGACCCCAACCGGTTCAAGTTCGACGCCGACGAGTTCTACCTCAAGACCGCCGCCCAGATGCGGCACCTCTTCCGCGACCACCCGGAGGCGTGCGACAACACGCTCCTGATCGCCGAGCGCTGCGAGGTGACGTTCGACACGTCCGCCAACTACATGCCGCGCTTCCCGGTGCCCGAGGGCGAGACCGAGGACACCTGGTTCGTCAAGGAGGTCGAGAAGGGCCTCGTCTACCGCTACCCCGACGGCATCCCCGCCGACGTGCGCGCGCGGGCCGACTACGAGGTCGGCGTCATCGTGCAGATGGGCTTCCCCGGCTACTTCCTCGTCGTCGCCGACTTCATCAACTGGTCGAAAGACAACGGGATCCGGGTCGGGCCGGGTCGTGGCTCCGGCGCCGGTTCCATGGCCGCCTACGCCATGCGGATCACCGACCTCGACCCGATCCGCCACGGCCTCATCTTCGAGCGCTTCCTCAACCCCGACCGCGTCTCCATGCCCGACTTCGACGTCGACTTCGACGACCGTCGGCGCACCGAGGTCATCAACTACGTGACCGACAAGTACGGCGACGAGCGCGTCGCCCAGATCGTCACCTACGGCACCATCAAGGCCAAGCAGGCTCTCAAAGACTCCTCGCGCGTCCTCGGCTTCCCCTTCGGCATGGGAGAGAAGCTCACGAAGGCGATGCCTCCCGCCATCATGGGCAAGGACATCCCGCTCACGGGCATCTTCGACCGCGAGCACCCCCGCTACAAGGAGGCGGGCGACATCCGCGCCGTCGTCGAGGGCGACCCGGAGGCGAAGACCGTCTTCGACACCGCGCTCGGGCTCGAGGGCCTGAAGCGCCAGTGGGGCGTGCACGCGGCCGGGGTCATCATGTCCAGCGACCCGCTGCTCGACATCATCCCGATCATGAAGCGCGAGCAGGACGGCCAGATCGTCACGCAGTTCGACTACCCCGCGTGCGAGTCGCTCGGCCTCATCAAGATGGACTTCCTGGGGCTCAGAAACCTCACGATCATCAACGACGCGCTCGACAACATCAAGTCCAACCGCGGCTTCGACCTCGTCCTCGAAGACCTCGAGCTCGACGACAAGGGCGCCTACGACCTCCTCGCCTCGGGCGACACCCTCGGTGTCTTCCAGCTCGACGGCGGGCCGATGCGCGGGCTTCTGCGCCTCATGCGCCCCGACAACTTCGAGGACATCTCCGCGGTCATCGCGCTCTACCGCCCGGGCCCCATGGGCGCCAACTCGCACACCAACTACGCGCTGCGCAAGAACGGCGCGCAAGAGATCACGGCCATCCACGCCGAGCTCGAGGAGCCGCTGCGCGAGGTGCTCGGTGGCACCTACGGCCTGATCATCTACCAGGAGCAGGTGATGAGCGTCGCGCAGAAGCTCGCCGGCTTCTCGCTGGGTCAGGCCGACATCCTCCGCCGCGCGATGGGCAAGAAGAAGAAGTCCGAGCTCGACAAACAGTTCGCGGGCTTCCAGCAGGGCATGTTCGACAACGGCTACTCGGCCGACGCCGTGCAGAAGATCTGGGACATCCTGCTCCCGTTCTCCGACTACGCCTTCAACAAGGCGCACTCGGCCGCCTACGGCGTCGTCTCCTACTGGACCGCCTACCTCAAGGCGCACTATCCGGCCGAGTACATGGCCGCGCTGCTGACCAGCGTCGGCGACTCCCGCGACAAGCTCGGGCTCTACCTGAACGAGTGCCGGCGGATGGGCATCCAGGTGCTCCCGCCCGACGTCAACGAGTCGATCGGATTCTTCGCCGCCGTCGGCGAGGACATCCGCTTCGGCATGGGTGCGGTGCGCAACGTCGGCTTCAACGTGGTCGACCACATCATCGCCGCGCGCCAGGAGAAGGGCGCCTTCACGTCGTTCCACGACTTCCTGCGCAAGGTCCCGATCCCGGTCGCGAACAAGCGCACCGTCGAGTCGCTCGTCAAGGCGGGCGCCTTCGACTCGCTCGGGAACACGCGCCGCGCTCTCGTCGAGATCCACGAGTCGGCCGTCGAGGCCGCCGTCAGCGAGAAGCGCGCGGAGGCGAACGGCCAGGTCGGCTTCGACTTCGACTCCCTGTGGGACGAACCCGCGCAGGTCCAGCACGTCCCCGAGCGGCCCGAGTGGTCCAAGCGCGACAAGTTGGCCTTCGAGCGCGACATGCTCGGGCTCTACGTCTCCGACCACCCTCTGGCGGGGCTCGAACTGCCGCTGGCCAAGCACGCGTCGACCACGATCACGCACATCGCGTCGTCCGACGACTCGATCGACGGCGAGACGGTCACCGTGGCGGGTCTCATCACGAGCGTGCAGCACCGCGTGGCGCGGAACTCCGGGAACCCCTACGGCATCATCACCGTGGAGGACTTCTCCGGGGAGATCAGCGCGATGTTCCTGGGCAAGACCTACCAGGAGTTCGGGCCGTCGCTCGTCGGCGACTCGATCATCGTGCTGAAGGGCCGGGTCAGCGTGCGCGACGACGGCAAGAACCTCCACGCGGTCAGCATGTTCCTGCCCGACCTCGGCGTCGCCGCGAGCAGCGGGCCGCTCGTGCTGAGCATGCCGGAGTTCCGGGCGACGCACGACGTCGTGACCGAGCTCGGCGCGGTGCTCGGTCGACACGCCGGTGCCACGGAGGTCCGACTGCGCCTGCTGAAGGGCGACAACGCGCGCACCTTCGAGATCCCCTACCCGGTCGACATCACGGCCGACCTCTACGGAGAGCTCAAGAGCCTGCTCGGGCCCAGCTGCCTGCTGTGAGGTCGTGCGGCGCGCCCGCCGGGTCGCTCCGGCGGGCCCCGCGCACGGCGTCGCGCGGGGTGCCAGCGACTACGCTGGAGGGGCCATGTTGAAGACCACCGACCTCCGAGGTCAGACCCCCAGCCGCGCCGAACTCCTTGCTCTCATCCCGCGTTCCGCGGCCGACATCTCCACGGCGGCGGCGGCAGCCCAGACGCTGATCGACGACGTGCGACACCGCGGATCGGAGGCCCTCCTCGAGCAGGCCGAGCGTTTCGACCGGGTGCGTCCGACGGCGCTCCGCGTCTCGGCGGCCGACATCGAGCGCGCCGTCGAGGCTCTCGACCCGCTAGTCCGCGCCGCCCTCACCGAGTCGATCGCGCGGGTGACCGAGGCCAGTCGCGCGCAGGTCCCCGAGCCGCGGACGACGTATCCGGCACCCGGGGCGAGTATCCTGCAGCGCTGGCAGCCCGTAGCCCGCGCCGGCGTCTACGTGCCGGGTGGCAAGGCCGTCTACCCCTCGAGCGTCGTGATGAACGTCGTCCCGGCTCAGATCGCCGGGGTCCCGTCGATCGCCCTCGTCTCGCCCGCGCAGGCGGAGTTCGGCGGGTCCGTCCACCCGGTCATCCTCGGCGCCGCCGGTCTCCTCGGCGTCGACGAGGTCTACGCGATCGGCGGCGCGGGCGCCATCGGGGCCCTGGCATACGGCGTGCCCGACCTCGACCTCGAGCCCGTCCAGGTCATCACGGGTCCGGGCAACAACTTCGTCGCCGCGGCGAAGCGGCTCGTGCGCGGGGTGGTCGGCATCGACGCCGAAGCCGGTGCCACGGAGATCCTCGTCATCGCCGACGCCACCGCCGACCCGGTGCTCGTGGCGGTCGACCTCATCAGCCAGGCCGAGCACGACGAGAACGCCTCCGCCGTCCTCGTGACCGACTCGGTCGACCTGGGGCGTCGGGTCGCCGACGAGGTGGCCCGCCTCGCCCCGCTGACCCTCAGTGCCGAGCGCGTCGCGACGGCCCTCGCGGGGGAGCAGTCGGCGATCGTCCTCGTCGACGACCTCGCCGCGGCGGCCGCGTTCAGCAACGCCTACGGCCCCGAGCACCTCGAGATCCAGACGGCCGACGACGACGCCGCGCTCGCCCTCATCGAGAACGCCGGAGCCGTCTTCGTCGGCCCCCACACGCCCGTGAGCCTCGGCGACTACCTCGCCGGGTCGAACCACGTCCTTCCGACCGGCGGCCAGGCGCGCTACTCGTCCGGGCTGGGGGCCTACACGTTCCTCCGACCGCAGCAGATCGTGCGCTACGCGGCCGAACCCCTCGAGGCCGTCTCCGAGCGCCTCGTGGCCCTCTCGCGGGCCGAACTCCTGCCGGCGCACGGCGAGGCCGTCGCCGCCCGCTTCACGCGCCCCTGACCGTCCGTCGACGCCCACTATCCTGAGGCCACCATGTTCTGCCCCTTCTGCCGTCATCCCGACTCCCGAGTCGTCGACTCCCGCACGAGCGACGACGGCACCTCCATCCGCCGCCGCCGCCAGTGCCCCAACTGCGGCCGACGCTTCTCGACCACCGAGACCGCGAGCCTCGCCGTCATCAAGCGCAACGGCGTCCTCGAGCCCTTCAGCCGGGAGAAGATCATCTCCGGCGTGAGGAAGGCCTGCCAGGGGCGCCCCGTCACCGACGGCGACCTGGCGGTCCTGGCGCAGAAGGTCGAGGAGTCGGTCCGGTCGAGCGGTGCATCGCAGATCGATGCGAACGAGGTCGGCCTCGCGATCCTGCCGCCCCTGCGCGAGCTCGACGAGGTCGCCTACCTGCGCTTCGCCAGCGTCTACCAGGCGTTCGACTCGCTCGACGACTTCGAGGAGTCGATCCGGGCACTCCGCACCGACCATGTCGCCGAGACCATCACGGCGTCGCGCGCGAGCGACGAATGACGTCCTCCGGCGACGTGCCCGAGTCGGGCTGGTACCACTTCGTCTTCTCGAAGTTCTTCGTGCGGATGGATCCCGAGCGGGCGCACCACCTCGCGTTCCGCGTCATCCGGGCGGTCCCGATCTTCCCGGGCATCCGCGCCCTGTCGCGCCGCTACACGCACCCGCACCGCTCGCTCCGCGTCACCACCCTCGGCCTGACGTTCCCGTCGCCGTTCGGCGTCGCCGCCGGCTTCGACAAGGACGCCCGCGGGATCGCCGGCCTGGGAGCGCTCGGTTTCGGCCACGTCGAGGTCGGCACGATCACCGCGCGCCCGCAGCCGGGCAACGACCGGCCGCGCCTGTTCCGCCTCGTCCGCGACCACGCGGTCGTGAACCGCATGGGCTTCAACAACGGGGGAGCGGTCAAAGCCGCCGGGGCCATCGGACGCGCCCGCCACCTTCGGAGTCGGCCGGTCATCGGCGTCAACATCGGCAAGAGCCGCGTCGTCGACGTCGACGACGCTATCGACGACTACCTCGTGTCGACGCGCCTGCTGGCGCCCCTCGCCGACTACCTCGCCGTCAACGTGTCTTCGCCGAACACGCCGGGCCTGCGCGGCCTGCAGGAGCTCGACCGCCTCACACCGCTGCTCACCGCCATCCGCGACGCCGCCGGGACGACTCCGGTGCTCGTGAAGATCGCGCCCGACCTCGACGACGACGCGGTCCGGGACGTCGGCCTGCTGGTCGGCGAGCTCGGGCTCTCCGGCGTCATCGCCACGAACACGACGCTCTCGCGCGAGGGGCTCCTCTCCGCCGCGGCGGACGTCGAGCGGGCAGGAGCCGGGGGCCTCTCGGGCGCGCCGCTCGCCGCGCGATCGCTCGAGGTGCTGAAGGTGCTCCGCGAGGTCGTTCCGGCGGAGACCTGCGTCATCTCCGTCGGCGGGGTCTTCACCGCCGCCCAGGTGCAGGAGCGTCTCGACGCCGGTGCCACCCTCGTGCAGGGCTACACCGGCTTCCTCTACCTCGGGCCGCTGTGGGCGAGGCAGATCAACCGGGGCCTGCGCGACCTGCAGCGCCGCTAGGCGGGGAACTCGCCGCGCTTCACCTGCGGCTTCGGCAGGCGCATGATCTTGAGCTGCAGCGAGCGCATGGCGGCGTACCACTTGAGGCCGCGCTCGACGTTGTCGGCGCCGTACTTGTCGGAGAGCTTCTTCGTGATGCGGCGGCCCACGAAGAAGCAGTCGACCACGGCGAAGAGCACGTAGGCCCAGATGATCAGGAGCGACGCGGCCGCGACGGCGGGCACGGCCGTCAGGATGAGGATGATCACCATGATCGGGATCATCGCCTCGCCGACGCTCCACCGGGCGTCGATGTAGTCGCGGACGTACTTGCGCTGAGCGCCCTTGTCGCGGGCGGGGAGGAACTTCTCCTCGCCGTTGGCGAGACCGACGCGGGCGCGGTTGCGCTGCTCCTGCACCCGGTCGCGCTGCGCACGGCGGGCCTCTTTGCCAGTGGGGACGAGGGGGCGGAGGTTGGCCTTCTCGCGCTCCCGACGCGTCGGCGTGGGTCGACCCTTCCCCGTCGCGGGGGCGTCGGTGCGCTCGGTCGAGTTGTCGGGGGAGATGAGGGGTGCCTTGGCCACGGGTGATCCTTGCATTCGGTCTGAGGAAATAAGATTACCTGCCATGACCTGGAATGAGCACCCCGTGGAGCCCACCGACCCCGAACTCGCAGCCAAGCTCCGGGAGTCGGTGCAGGGCGCGCTCCCCGCCTCCATCGCCGACCTCGCCGCCCTCGTGAAGATCCCGTCCGTCTCGTGGGAGGCCTTCGACGCGTCGCACGTGCAGGCGAGCGCCGACGCGGTGGCCGCGCTCGTCGAGGAGACGGGTCTGTTCGACACGGTGCGGACGAGCCGCGCGCCCATCGAGGGCGACACGCTCGGCCAGCCGGCGGTCCTCGCGACGCGCGAGGCCAGGAACGGCCGACCCACGGTCCTCCTCTACGCCCACCACGACGTGCAGCCCCCCGGGTCCGACGACCTGTGGGAGACCCCTCCGTTCGAGCCGACCGTCCGGGGCGACCGCCTCTACGGTCGCGGCGCCTCCGACGACAAGGCGGGCGTGATGACCCACGTGGCCGCCCTCCGCGCGGTCCGCGAGGTCCTCGGCGACGACCTTCAGGTCGGCATCGTCCTCTTCATCGAGGGGGAGGAGGAGTTCGGGTCCCGATCGTTCTCCCACTTCCTCGAGCAGCACCGGAGCGAGCTGGCGGCCGACCTCATCGTCGTGGCCGACGCCGACAACTGGAGCACCTCGATCCCCGCCCTCACCGTCGCCCTCCGAGGCAACGTGACCTTCAAGCTCACCGTCCGGACCCTCGACCACGCCTCGCACTCCGGCATGTTCGGCGGTGCGGTGCCCGATGCCATGCTGGCCCTCGTCAAGCTGCTCGCGACCCTCCACGACGAGGACGGCTCCGTCGCGGTCTCGGGGCTCACGGAGCGCGAGACCGACTACCCCGACTACCCGGAGTCGCAGCTTCGGGAGGAGACCGGCCTGCTCGAGGGCGTCAGCCCGATCGGGGCCGATCACATCCTGAGCCGCCTCTGGTCAAAGCCGTCCGTGACGGTCACGGGGATCGACGCGCCGAGCGTCGCCAACGCGTCGAACACGCTCCTGCCCGAGGTCTCGGTGCGCATCAGCGCGCGCATCGCCCCGGGTCAGCCGGCGGGCGAGGCGTACGAGGCCCTGGCGGCCCACCTCGCCGCGCACGCTCCCTTCGGAGCGCACGTCGAGATCAGCGACGTCGACCGCGGCGACGCCTTCCTCGTCGACACCTCCGGGTGGGGCTTCGCCGAGGGCATGCAGGCTCTGGCCGAAGGATGGGGCGAGACACCGGTCGAGACCGGCATCGGCGGCTCCATCCCCTTCATCTCCGACCTCGCGGCCGTCTTCCCGGAGGCGCAGATCCTCGTGACCGGGGTGGAGGACCCCGACACGCGGGCGCACAGCCCGAACGAGTCGCAGCACCTCGGGGTGTTCCATCGCTCGATCCTGAGCGAGGCGCTTCTGCTCGCGCGGCTCGACGGGCGAGGCTGACCTGCTTACACTTGAACACGCGCGTTCTCACGCACCCCAGCTCGAAGGAGGCACCAATGACAGACACCGCCACCGCATCCACCCAGACCGCATCCACCAGCACCGATGCGACGAAGTCTCTCGATGTGAAGGAACACGGCGTGGGCCTCTCGGCCGCCGCCGCCGACAAGGTCAAGAGCCTCCTCACGCAGGAGGGACGCGACGATCTGCGCCTCCGCGTGGCCGTCCAGCCCGGCGGCTGCTCGGGCCTGATCTACCAGCTCTACTTCGACGAGAGGCTCCTCGAGAATGACGCGACCGTTGATTTCAATGGGGTCGAGGTCGTCGTCGACAAGATGAGCGTCCCCTACCTCGACGGCGCGTCCATCGATTTCGAGGACACGATCGAGAAGCAGGGCTTCACCATCGACAACCCCAACGCGCAGGGCTCGTGCGCGTGCGGTGACAGCTTCCACTAAGTCATCGCTCAGAGATCGAAGGGGAACCATCCAGACGGGTGGTTCCCCTTCGGCATTTCGGGTGGCGCGTGCGAATCGGAGCCCCCGGCTGCGAGTAGGCTAAGCATGTTCCTTTTCTTACTGTGAGAGAGGGGACAAGCCCCACACTCGCATCATCCGAGAGGTAACAGTGCGCTCTAATCGCCGACTTCGATGGGTGGCCCTTCCCGGGGCCGCCGTCCTGATCCTGGCCCTGGCAGGTTGTTCGCAGCAGGAGCTCCAGGGGTGGCTGCCGACGACGCCCGGCACCACGAACCACGTCAACGACACCATCGGCCTCTGGGTCACGTCGTGGATCGTCCTCCTCGCGGTCGGCATCATCACGTGGGCGCTCATCATCTGGGCCGTCGTCGTGTACCGACGCCGCAAGAACCAGACGGGCCTCCCGGTCCAGCTCCGCTACAACATGCCGATCGAGATCTTCTACACGATCGTGCCGCTGTTCCTCGTGCTGGGCTTCTTCTTCTTCACCGCGCGCGACCAGGCCAACATCGAGAAGCCGACGGCGAACCCCGACGTCACCATCTCCGTCTACGGCAAGCGCTGGGCGTGGGACTTCAACTACATGAACACCGCCGACAAGTCGCAGAGCGTCTACACCCAGGGCATCCAGGCGCAGCAGCTCGGCGACGGCACCGTCGACGAGTCGAAGCTGCCCGTGCTGTACCTGCCCCAGGGCAAGACGGTCAAGATCAACCTGAACTCGCGCGACGTGATCCACTCGTTCTGGGTCGTGGACTTCCTCTACAAGAAGGACATGATCCCGGGCAAGCAGAACGTCATGTACTTCACGCCCGAGAAGTTGGGCACGTTCACCGGCAAGTGTGCGGAGCTGTGCGGCGAGTACCACTCGCTCATGCTCTTCAACGTGAAGGTCGTCTCCCCGGCCGACTACCAGTCGTACCTCGACACCCTGCGCGCCGAGGGCAACGTCGGCGACATCGGCGGCTCGTACGACACCAACACCAACCAGCCCAACAACAAGGCTCCGGTGGCCGAAGGCGCCGCCAGCACCTCGAGTAAGTAAGGCAGCGTTCAATGAGCTCAGCCACTGCGACCAGGCCCGAGACCGGCGGCCAGGCGTCCAGCCAGAACTTCAACACGACACGCGTCGGCCGTAAGGGCAACGTGGTCGTCCGGTGGATCACCTCCACCGACCACAAGGTCCTCGGGTACCTCTACCTGATCACCTCGTTCATGTACTTCCTCATCGGTGGAGTCATGGCGCTGATCATCCGTGCGCAGCTCTTCGCGCCGGGGCTCAACGTCGTCGACACCAAAGAGCAGTACAACCAGCTCTTCACGATGCACGGCACGATCATGCTGCTGCTGTTCGCGACGCCGCTGTTCTCGGGGTTCGCCAACGCGATCATGCCCCTGCAGATCGGTGCCCCGGACGTCGCGTTCCCGCGACTCAACGGCTTCGCCTTCTGGCTGTACTTCTTCGGCGCCATCATCGTCATCGCCGGCTTCCTGACCCCGCAGGGTGCGGCCTCCTTCGGGTGGTTCGCCTACGCCCCGCTGTCCGACACGACTTTCACACCGGGTCTCGGTGGCAACCTCTGGGTGTTCGGCCTGGCTCTGACCGGATTCTCGACGATCCTCGGTGCCGTGAACTTCATCACGACGATCATCACGATGCGCGCCCCGGGCATGACGATGTTCCGCATGCCGATCTTCACCTGGAACACGCTCGTCACCTCGATCCTCGTGATCATGGCCTTCCCGGTCCTGGCGGCCGCCCTCTTCGGCCTCGGATTCGACCGCGTGTTCGACGCGAACGTGTTCAACCCGGCCAACGGCGGTGCGATCCTCTGGCAGCACCTGTTCTGGTTCTTCGGCCACCCCGAGGTCTACATCATCGCGCTGCCGTTCTTCGGTATCGTCTCCGAGGTCTTCCCGGTCTTCAGCCGCAAGCCGATCTTCGGGTACAAGACCCTCATCTACGCGACCATCTCCATCGCCGCCCTGTCCGTGACCGTGTGGGCGCACCACATGTACGTCACCGGTTCGGTCCTGCTTCCGTTCTTCTCGCTGATGACGATGCTCATCGCCGTCCCCACGGGCGTGAAGATCTTCAACTGGGTCGGCACCATGTGGCGCGGCTCGATCACCTTCGAGACTCCGATGCTCTGGGCGATCGGCTTCCTGATCACCTTCACCTTCGGTGGTCTGACCGGCGTCATCCTCGCCTCGCCGCCGCTCGACTTCCACGTGTCCGACTCGTACTTCGTCGTGGCGCACTTCCACTACGTCGTCTTCGGCACGGTCGTCTTCGCGATGTTCTCCGGCTTCTACTTCTGGTGGCCGAAGTGGACGGGCAAGATGCTCAACGAGACGCTGGGCAAGGTCCACTTCTGGCTCCTGTTCATCGGCTTCCACACGACGTTCCTCGTGCAGCACTGGCTCGGTGTGATGGGTATGCCCCGTCGCTACGCGACCTACCAGCCCGAAGACAACTTCACCTGGATGAACCAGCTCTCCACCACCGGAGCCATGCTCCTCGGTGTCTCGATGCTGCCGTTCCTGTACAACGTCTACATCACCGCTCGGGTCGCCCCGAAGGTGGCCGTGAACGACCCGTGGGGCTACGGCCGCTCGCTCGAGTGGGCGACCTCCTGCCCCCCGCCGCGGCACAACTTCACGTCGATCCCGCGGATCCGTTCGGAGTCCCCGGCCTTCGACCTGAACCACCCCGAGGCAGGTCTCCCCGTCGGCATCGGTCCGCTGAAGGACGCCCCGGATGCCCCCACGTACGACGCAGCGTCCGAGAAAGTGAAGTAGCAGATCCATGAGAGCGCAATCGAACATCTTCTGGGTCCTGGCCGTCTTCTTCTTCGTGGCCGACGCGGCCTACACGGTCTGGAGCCTCCTCTCCTACGAGTTCGCCAAGGTCGAATGGACGGGCACGCTCGGGATCGGCCTCGCGGGGATCATGTCGATCTTCCTCGGCTACTACATGAACCGCTCGCACGCGGCTCAGTCGGGTGACCTGCCGGAAGACCGCCTCGACGCGAACATCGACGACGGCGACCCCGAGATCGGGTTCTTCAACCCGTGGTCGTGGTGGCCCATCATCCTGGCCGCCGGATGCACCCTGGTCTTCCTGGGTCTGGCCGTCGGCATGTGGATCATCTTCTTCGGCGCGGCGCTCACCACGATCGCTCTCGTCGGATGGGTCTTCGAGAACTACCGCGGTATCCACCAGCACTGACGCGGATCCGACCATGGCTGGGCATCACCTTCGGGTGGTGCCCCGCTTTCGTGTCCCCACGGATCCGGATCCGTCGCCGGTCCTGCCGCGGACGCATCGGATCAGCGCTCCGGGCGTGTCAGGCGGCCTCAGGAGCTCTGCGAGGGCACGGAGACACGGAAGGTCGGGCGCGGGGGTCGGGCGGGTCGACGTCGGGTCTCCGTGGACTTTCCTGCTGTGGCGACGAGCGTGTCAATCGCCCTGACAGCGATGTGACCCGCTCGCACGCGAAGAAAACCACAGCCGGGATGACACGCAGGACGCGGAGACGCATCGAGAGCTCTCGGGACCTTCGGAGGTGCTGGGGGAGGAGACGGCGCTGTACGGTCGGTCGCAGGAGGCGACTGCGCCGCGTGCGCTTCGGCTCCGTCGCCAGTCCCCACTCCGAAGGAGCCTCATGGAAACCCTCTTCACCGTCCTCCACGTCGTCGCTGCCGTCTTCATCGTCGGGCCGATGGCGATCCTCCCCATGACGGCCCTGCGAGCACTGAGAGCCGGTCACACCGATCAGGTCGCGGTGCTGGCGAAGAGCACACGGGTCTTCACCCTGCTCTCCCTCGTGGTCGCGGTCCTCGGCTTCGGAGTTCTGGGCATGAGCTCCCGGAGCGACGACCTCTCGTTCTCGACCCCGTGGATCCTGGCGTCCGTCGTCCTCTACGCCGGCGCCCTCGCCGTCAGCCTCGTCGTGGTCGTTCCCGCGCTTCAGGCCGCAGCCGGGGGAGCCGCCGGCTCCACCTACGGCCGTGTCGCCGGCGGGTCGGGGATCGTCGCGCTCCTCCTCGTCGCGGTCACGGTGCTCATGGTCTGGCAGCCGTAGGGTTCGCGTCGGCAGCGCGCACCGCACAAGCATGACGAAGGGCCCGTCCACACGAGGTGGACGGGCCCTTCGGCGTGTGGGTCTGGATCAGTGGCGTGAAGCCTCGACCTCGGCCTGGTCGGCGTGGTCACCGTGGCTGCTGTGCGCGGCCGCCAGCTCGCTCGGCGTGACCGGCGAGATGCGGTCCTCGAAGAAGAACCCGGAGACCGATGCCCGGACGCGCTCGAGCGGCGTGACCTGTCCGCGCTCGTTCGGACGCACCGTGAGCGGCTCGTACTCGTTGAAGCTGACCAGCTTCCAGAGCTCGTACTTGTCGAGGGGCTCGTGCACCTCGATGTACTCGCCACCCGGGAGACGGACGATGCGGCCGGACTCGTTGCCGTGCAGCGCGATCTCGCGATCCTTGCGCTGGAGGCCGAGGCAGACGCGCTTCGTCACCCAGAAGGCGATGAACGGGCCCGCTACCGCGAAGAACTGCATCACGTGGATGACCTGGTCGATCGACAGCTTGAAGTGCGTCGCCATGAGGTCGGACGAGGCCGCTGCCCAGAGGGCGGCGTACAGCGTCATGAAGGCGGCGCCGAAAGCGGTCCGGGTCGGCGCGTTTCGCGGGCGGTCGAGGATGTGGTGCTCGCGCTTGTCGCCGGTCACCCAGCCCTCGAAGAACGGCCAGAACGCGACGGCCCCCAGGAGACCCATCAGGACGACGATCGGAACGAGGATGTTGAACGAGACCGTGTAACCGGCCCAGACGACCTCCCAGTGCGGCGGGACGAGGCGCAGGGCGCCGTCGGCGAAGCCGATGTACCAGTCGGGCTGCGTTCCGGCCGAGACCGGTGAGGGGTCGTACGGACCGTAGTTCCAGATCGGGTTGATCGTGAACAGCGACGCGATCAGGACGATGACGCCGAAGACGATGAAGAAGAATCCACCGGCCTTGGCGGCGAACACCGGCATGACCGGGACGCCCACGACGTTGTCGTTGGTCTTACCGGGGCCCGCGAACTGCGTGTGCTTGTTGATGATCAGCAGCAGCAGGTGAGCGCCGAGCATGGCGATCAGGAGGGCCGGCAGGAGCATGATGTGCAGCGAGTACAGGCGGCTCACCACGGCCGTGCCCGGGAACTCCCCGCCGAACAGCAGGTAGGAGATCCACACGCCGATGACCGGGATGCCCTTCACCATGCCGTCGATGATGCGGAGACCGTTACCCGACAGGAGGTCGTCGGGGAGCGAGTAGCCGGTGAAGCCCTCGGCCAGCGCCAGGATGAACAGGACGAAGCCGATGAACCAGTTGATTTCGCGCGGCTTGCGGAAGGCACCCGTGAAGAAGATGCGCAGCATGTGCAGGCCGATGGCGGCGATGAAGAGCAGCGCCGCCCAGTGGTGGATCTGGCGGAAGAGCAGACCACCGCGGATGTCGAACGAGATGTTCAGGGTCGAGTTCATCGCGGCGGACATCGTGATGCCCTTGAGCGGTGCGTACGAGCCCTGGTAGATCGTCTCGGTCATCGACGGCTGGAAGAAGAAGGTCAGGAAGGTGCCGGACAGCAGGATGACCACGAAGCTGTAGAGGGCGACCTCACCGAGCATGAACGACCAGTGGTCGGGGAAGATCTTGCGACCCACCTCCTTGACCAGGCCGGAGATGCTGGTTCGTTCGTCGATGTAGTTGGCGGCTCCGCCAACGAATTTCATGCCGCGGCCCTGCTGGACGGCAGGGACGTTCGACTTGGATGCAGTTGCGGTACTCAACGGTCTCGCTCCCAGAAACTCGGGCCCACGGGTTCGTGGAAATCGCTCTGCGCGACGAGATACCCTTCGGAGTCGACGGTGATCGGCAGCTGCGGGAGGGGCCGACTTGCGGGCCCGAAGATCACATGGCAGTTGTTGGTCACGTCGAAAGTCGACTGGTGGCAGGGGCAGAGCAGGTGGTGTGTCTGCTGCTCGTAGAGGGCCACGGGGCACCCCACGTGAGTGCAGATCTTGGAGTAGGCGACGATTCCGTCATACTGCCAGTTCTCGCGACCTGCGGGTTCGTTCAGGTCAGCGGGATTCAGCCTCATGAGGAGGACGGCCGCCTTGGCTTTCTCTTCGAGCAGGTCTTGCGACTGGAGCAGGTCTTCCGGGATGACGTGGAAGACGGAGCCGAGAGTCACGTCGGCCGCTTTGATGCGGGTACCGGTCGGGTCGAGCGACAGGTACGAGCCCTTCTTCCACATGGTGTGGCGGAGGACGGTGTTGGGGTCGATCTTCGGTCCGAGGTCGCGGAAGATCACGACGCCGGGCAGGATGAAGGCCACGACGGCCCCGAACAGGCTGTTGCGGATGAGAGCGCGCCGACCGAAGCCGGACTCCTTGTTGCCGAGGGTGAAGACCTCGGCTGCCTTGGCACGCGTCGCGTCGGAGCCGCGCGTGAGGTGCCGCATCTCCGTGATCTCGCGGGCGGGCATGAGCGTCTTCGACCAGTGGACCGCGCCGATGCCGATCGACAGGAGACCGAGGGCGATACCGAGACCGAGGAAGAGGTTGTTGAGCCGGATCGAGCCGGTGTCACCCGGGGTGATCGGGAAGGCGATGTAGGCCGCGACGGCGAGCACGCTGAACACGACGCTCGCGAAGAAGAGGAAGGAGACCTGGCGCTCGGCCTTCTTCTCCTCCTTGGGGTCGAGGTCGGTGACGCGAAGACGGTGCGGCGGCTCGCCCGGGTTCTCGAAGGCGTCCGTCGTGACGACCGCGGTCCCTGCCGAGGTCTTCAGCGGCTCGCTCTTCTCGACAGCGGAGCCCGTTCCCGGGGTCTCGTCGTCGTGATCTGCCATGGTGTTGCCTTTCGGTGAGTCGAGGACTCGTGAGTGCGGGACTCGCGAGAAGTGGGGTTCTCGGTCTAGTTGGACTTCGCGGTCAGCCAGACCGTGATGGCGACGATGGCTCCGAGGCCGAAGATCCAGATGAAGAGACCTTCGGACACCGGGCCGAGGTTGCCGAGTTCGAATCCACCGGGCGAGGGGTTCTTCTCGAGGTACTTCAGGTAGGTGATGATGTCCGCTTTGTCCTGCGGGGTGATGTTCAGGTCGTTGAAGACCGGCATGTTCTGCGGGCCGGTGAGCATGGCCTCGTAGATGTGCTTGGAGGTGACGCCCTTGAGCGCGGGGGCGAACTTGCCGTCGGTCAGGGCTCCGCCGGCTCCGGCGACGTTGTGGCACATGGCGCAGTTGATGCGGAAGAGCTCGGCGCCCTTGGAGGCGTTGGCGTTGCCCTGGAGGTACTGGGCCTCGGGCTCCGACGGACCGGTTCCGAGCGAAGCGACGTACGCCGCCATGTCCTGGATCTGCTGGTCGGTGAACTGGACCGGCTTCTTGAGCGCCTGGGGGCCGTTGGCCGCGCCGGGCATGCGGCCCGTGCCGACCTGGAAGTCGACCGAAGCGGCGCCCACGCCGATGAGGCTCGGGCCGGCGGTGGTGCCGGAGCCGTTGACGTTGTGGCAGGTCGCGCAGTTCGCGGCGAAGAGCTTCTTACCCTCGTTGACGTTTGCCTGCGAGCTGCCCGAGCTCGTCTCGGCCGTCGCGGAGGAGGTGAACAGGGCGTACGCACCACCGGTGGTCAGGAGACCGACCAGGATGAGCGAGACGGTCGCGACGGGGGAGCGGCGGCCGACGGCTCGCTTCTTTTGTGTGCTGCTTCTCTTAGAGAACATGGGGAAGGGATCCAATGCCTATTTGAGGATGTAGATGACCAGGAACAGGCCGATCCAGACGACGTCGACGAAGTGCCAGTAGTAGGAGATGACGATGGCGCCGGTCGCCTCGCGGTGACCGAAGTTCTTGACCGCGTACGCGCGACCGATGATGAAGAGGAAGCAGATGAGACCACCCGTCACGTGAGCCGCGTGGAAGCCGGTCGTGAGGTAGAAGGCGGAACCGTAGGCGCTCGACTGGAGGGTGACGTGCTCGGCGATGAGGTTCGTGTACTCGTACATCTGCAGCGACACGAACGTCGCACCCATGGCGTAGGTGAGGAAGAACCATTCGACGAGGCCCCACTTGCTGACCTGGAAGAGGGAGCCGGTGCGCTTGCCCTGCATCCGCTCCGCGGCGAAGACGCCGAACTGGCAGGTCACGCTGGACAGCACCAGGGTGATGGTGTTGAAGGCCGCGAACGGGACGTCGAGCTTGCCGGTCTCGCTGGCCCAGAGCTCGGGAGACGTGCTGCGGAGGGTGAAGTAGATCGCGAACAGACCCGCGAAGAACATCACCTCGCTGCCGAGCCAGACGATCGTTCCGACGGCAGCGGTGCTGGGCCGATTGACGACCGGCCCGCCTGAGGGTCTCGAGAGAGAGGTACTTGTCACGGGTCCATTATGGACGATAAACCGCGCCACGTTTCGCCCCGACAGACTGCCAGTGTCGACATCGAGATATCTGAGAAGACCTGCTTAGTAGGCTGGGAGTCATGTCGAACGAGCTGACCTGGCCGAGCATCCTGGATTCCCTGCTGGGGGGTACGGACCTCTCGATCTCCGAGGCCACCTGGGCCATGGAGCAGGTGATGATCGGCCGTGCGACGGACGCCCAGCTGGCCGCGTTCCTCATCGCGCTGCGGGCCAAGGGCGAGACGGTCGACGAGATCGTCGGCTTCCGCGACGCCATCCTCGCGCAGGCGCTCCCGCTGCCCGTCGACTCGATGGGAGTCGACATCGTGGGTACCGGGGGAGACCGTTTCGGCACCGTGAACGTCTCCACCATGGCGTCGGTCGTCGTGGCCGCGGCGGGCGTGCCCGTGATCAAGCACGGCAACCGCGCGGCGAGCTCGGCCTCCGGGTCGAGCGACGTCCTGGCGGCGCTGGGGGTCGACCTGACCCGCGATCCCGCGCGCGTCGCGGAAGTGCTCGGCGAGGTCGGCATCACGTTCGCCTTCGCCGCGGCCTTCCACCCCGGATTCGCCCATGCGGCCGCGACCCGCCGTGAGATCGGCGTCCCCACCGTCTTCAACTTCCTGGGTCCGCTCACGAACCCGGCCCGCCCCGAGGCCAGCGCCGTGGGGGTCGCGAACCTCGAGAAGGTCGGCCTCGTCGTCGGCGTGTTCCAGACCCGCGGCGCCACCGCGCTCGTCTTCCGCGGCGACGATGGTCTCGACGAGTTGACGACCACCGGCCATAGTCACATCTGGGAGGTCACCGGCGGCTCGGTCACCGAGCACGACCTCGATCCGCTGGAGCTCGGCCTCGCCAGGGCGTCCATCTCCGATCTCCTCGGGGGAGACGCGGCCCACAACGCCGAGGTCGCCCGGCGGACCCTCGCCGGCGAGACGGGTGCGGTCCGCGACATCGTGCTGCTGAACGCGGCGGCCGGACTCGTCTCGTTCCGCCTCGCCGCGGATCCTGCGCAGCGCGAGCGCCCCATCGTCGCCCGGTTCCGGGAGCAGCTCGAGGTGGCCGCCCGGACGATCGACTCGGGGGCCGCCACGGCGAAGCTCGACCAGTGGGTGGCCGCGACCCGCGCCTGACAGGCGGGCGCCACGAGACGGCGAAAGGCCCGGCAGGATCATCCTGCCGGGCCTTCGCCTGTCGCCTACCGCGTCAGTTGACGTCGTCGTCGACCCAGTCGAAGGTCTTCGTGACGGCCTTCTTCCAGAGCCTGAGCTGACGGTCGACCTCGGCCTGGTCGAGCGAGGGCGTCCAGCGGGCGCTCTCCTGCCAGTTCTGACGGAGGTCGTCGAGGTTCGCCCAGAAGCCGACGGCCAGGCCGGCGGCGTAGGCGGCGCCGAGCGCCGTCGTCTCCGCGACGACGGGCCGCACCACGGGCACGCCGAGGATGTCGGCTTGGAACTGCATGAGGACGCTGTTCGCGGTCATGCCGCCGTCGACCTTCAGCTCGGTCAGGTCGACGCCGGAGTCGGCATTCACCGCGTCGAGGACCTCGCGGGTCTGGTAGGCCGTCGCCTCGAGGGCCGCGCGGGCGATGTGACCCTTGTTGACGTACCGCGTGAGTCCCACGAGGGCGCCGCGCGCGTCGGAGCGCCAGTAGGGGGCGAACAGTCCGGAGAACGCCGGGACGAAGTAGGCGCCGCCGTTGTCCTCCACCGTCGCCGCGAGCGTCTCGATCTCGGGGGCCGAGGAGATGATGCCGAGGTTGTCCCGGAGCCACTGCACGAGCGAGCCCGTGACGGCGATGGAGCCCTCGAGCGCGTAGTGCGTCGGACCGTCGCCCAGCTTGTAGCCGATGGTCGTCAGCAGGCCGTTCTCGCTCCGGACCTTCTCGGTGCCCGTGTTGAAGATGAGGAAGTTACCCGTGCCGTACGTGTTCTTCGACTCGCCCTTGTCGAACGCGGCCTGGCCGAACGTGGCGGCCTGCTGGTCGCCGAGGATACCGGCGATCGGGACCTCGCGGAGGAGGCTCGAGTCGGAGACGTAGCCGTAGACCTCGGACGACGACTTGACCTCGGGGAGCATCGACTTCGGCACGCCGAAGACGTCGAGGATGTCCTGGCGCCACTCGAGGGTCTCGAGGTCGAGGAAGAGGGTGCGCGAGGCGTTGGTGACGTCGGTCACGTGGACGCCGCCGTTCAAGCCGCCGGTGAGGTTCCAGAGGACCCAGGTGTCGGTCGTGCCGAAGAGCAGGTCGCCGGCGTCCGCCTTGGCGCGCGCGCCCTCGACGTTCTCCAGGATCCAGACGATCTTCGTGCCGGCGAAGTAGGTGCTGAGGGGGAGGCCGACGATGTCCTTGAAGCGCTCGACGCCGCCGTCCGCGGCGAAGCGGTCGACGATCTCCTGCGTGCGGGTGTCCTGCCAGACGATCGCGTTGTAGACGGGCTCGCCGGTGTTCTTGTCCCACACGACAGCGGTCTCGCGCTGGTTGGTGATGCCGACGGCCTTGATGTTGTGGCGCGTGATGTTGGCGCGCGAGAGAGCCTGGCCGATGACCTCGCGGGTGTTCTCCCAGATCTCCTTGGGGTTGTGCTCGACCCAGCCCGCCTTCGGGAAGATCTGCTCGTGCTCCATCTGACCGGTCGACACGATCGACCCGGAGTGATCGAAGACGATCGCTCGGGTGCTCGTGGTTCCCTGGTCGATCGCGAGGATGTACTCGTCGTCGCTCACGGTGGTGCTCCTTCTTCGTTGAATGGTTCGTTACCGGTGCTTGCGGGCGTGCCGACCCGGGCGGCTCACGCGAGGCGGAGCCGCTCGGGCCCGCGCTTACGCGAGGGGGAGAAGCGGGTAGGACAGCAGAGCGGCCAGGACGCCGCCGACGAGGGGTCCTGCGACCGGGACCCAGGCGTAGCCCCAGTCGCTGCCGCCCTTGCCCTTGATCGGGAGGATGGCGTGCGCGATGCGCGGGCCGAGGTCACGGGCGGGGTTGATGGCGTAGCCGGTGGGGCCACCGAGCGAGGCGCCGATCGCGATCACGAGGAAGGCGACGGGGATCGCGCCGAGCGCGGCGGGGGTCTTGCCGTTGGTGAAGGCGATGATCACGAACACCAGGACGAAGGTGCCGATGACCTCGGTGACGAAGTTCCAGGCGTAGTTGCGGATCGCAGGGCCCGTGGAGAAGACGCCGAGCTTGGCGGCGGGCTCCGGCTCCTCGTCGAAGTGGTTCTTGTAGGCCAGCCACACGAGCACGGCGCCGATGAAGGCGCCGATCAGCTGGGCGATCACGTAGACGAAGAACTCGCCGATCGTGATCTTGTTGAGGACCAGCATCGCGATGCTGACGGCCGGGTTGAGGTGGGCTCCCGAGGAGTACGAGACGGTGACACCGGCGAAGACCGCGAGGCCCCAGCCGAAGTTGACCATCAGGGTTCCGCCGTTGAAGCCCTTGCTCTTGGTGAGAGCAACGTTGGCGACCACACCTCCACCGAGGAGGAGCAGCATCGCCGTTCCCACCGTTTCCGAGAGGAAAATTGTTCCGAGAGACACGTCGACCTTCCTTAGTCGCTAGAGGCGGAGGTCGCAGAACGCGGCTCCGCAGTGAGCGTGTGTCAACACCATAGTGGTGCGGCAACAATTTGCGACAGATGTCCGAACGGTTTGTTTCGTGTCTATCTCTGCCCGTTGTCGGGGCGCTATTTTGAGAGCACACGTCACGGTCGACGCGTGTCAGCGGCGACCGGGCACCGAGCGAGGAGGCCTTCGATGAAGAAGCTCATCAACGATCCCAAGAACGTCGTCGACGAATCGGTGGAGGGCTTCGGACTGGCCCACCCCGACCTCGTCCGCGTCACGCCCGACCCGCTCTTCGTCGCCCGCGCCGGCGGCGCCGAGCAGGGCAGGGTCGGTATCGTCAGCGGCGGCGGATCCGGGCACGAGCCGCTCCACGCGGGTTTCGTCGGGTTCGGGATGCTCTCGGCCGCGGTTCCCGGTCCGGTCTTCACCTCGCCGACCCCCGACCCGATCGTCGCGGCCACCGTCGCCAGCGACGGCGGCGCCGGCGTGCTCCACATCGTCAAGAACTACACGGGCGACGTGCTGAACTTCGAGACGGCGGCCGACCTCGCCGACGCCGAGGGCGTCCGGGTGGTCTCCGTGATCGTCGACGACGACGTCGCGGTCAAGGACAGCCTCTACACGGCGGGCCGCCGCGGCGTGGCCGGCACGGTCGTCGTCGAGAAGGTGGCAGGAGCCGCGGCCCAGCGCGGTGACGACCTCGACGAGGTCGCGCGCATCGCCACGAAGGCCAACTCCGTGACGCGGTCGATGGGCGTCGCGCTGGCCGCCGGCATCGTGCCGCACGCCGGCGAGCCGAGCTTCACGCTGGCCGAGGACGAGATCGAGATCGGGATCGGCATCCACGGGGAGCCGGGCCGGGAGCGGATCGCGCTCGAGCCGGTCGACCGGATCGTGGACCGGATCCTGGCGCCCATCCTGGAGGACCTCCCCTTCTCGTCGGGCGACAAGGTGCTCCTCTTCGTGAACGGCATGGGCGGCACGCCGCTCGTGGAGCTGTACATCGTCTTCCGCCGCGCCTCCCAGATCTTCGCCGAGAAGGGCATCGAGGTCACGCGTACGCTGGTGGGCGACTACGTCACCTCGCTCGAGATGCAGGGGGCCTCGATCACCGTGACGAAGCTCGACGACGAGCTCACCGAGCTGTGGGACGCACCCGTCGAGACCGCGGCGCTCCGCTGGGGGCGCTGACCGTGACGCCGATCCGCCGCGAGCACCAGAACAGCAGCGCCGACGAGAGGAACACCGCAGCATGAATTTGGGCATCTCCTGGGTCACCGCCTGGGTCGAGGACACCGTCGAGGTCGTCTCGAAGAACCGCGTCCGGCTGATCGAGCTCGATCGCGAGATCGGCGACGGCGACCACGGCGAGAACCTCGACCGCGGCTTCACCGCCGTGAAGGCGAAGTTCGCCGCCCTCGACCCGGCCTCGACGCCCGGGGCGGCTCTGAAGCTCGTCGCGACGACCCTCATCTCGACGGTCGGAGGCGCCTCCGGCCCCCTGCTCGGCACCGCCTACCTCAAGGGTGCGCAGGCCGTCGGCGACGCGACCGAGCTCGACTCCGACGCAGTCGTGGCGCTGCTGACGGCCGCGCGCGACGGCGTGGTCCTCCGCGGGAAGGCGGCGGTCGGCGACAAGACGATGATCGACGCCTGGACCCCCGCGGTCGACGCGGCGGCGTCGGCCGCGGCGGGCGGCGCCTCACCGGCGGCCGTCCTCCGGGCCGCGGCGGACGCGGCAGCCGAGGGTGCCGTCTCGACGGAGCCGCTGGTCGCTCACAAGGGTCGCGCCAGCTACCTGGGCGACCGGGCCATCGGGCACCGCGACCCGGGCGCCGAGTCGTCCTCTCTCATCCTCGCGGCCGCGGCCGACGCGGCCGAAGCAACGGAAGGTCAGTCATGACTGCACAGGTCGGAATCGTCGTCGTCTCGCACAGCGCGAAGATCGCGGAGGGCGTCGTCGAGCTCGCGGGTCAGATGGCCCCCACGGTCACCTTTCGGGCGGCCGGCGGCACGGACGACGGCGGGATCGGGACGAGCTTCGACGCGATCGCCGCGGCGATCTCCGGGGCCCAGAGCGGCAAGGGCGTCGTCGTCCTCTGCGACCTCGGCTCGGCGATCCTGACCGCGGAGACGGCCGTCGACTTCCTCGACGACGCCGAGAAGGCCCTCGTCGTGATCGCCGACGCGCCCGTCGTCGAGGGCACCGTCGCGGCCGCCGTGGCCGCGGAGACGGGCGGAACGCTGGCCGAGGTGGCCGCCGCCGCTCGCACCGCGTCCGGCGTCGCCGATCCGCACGCCGACGAGCGCGACCTGAGCCGGAGCGAGATCAAGGAGGCCGTGGAGCGCTCCGCGGTCCTCGTCAACCCGTCGGGTCTCCACGCCCGACCGGCCGCGGAGCTCGTCAAGCACGCCTCGCAGTTCTCGTCGAGCGTCCAGGTCAACGGCGTGGACGCCAAGAGCCTCCTGCGCATCATGGGCCTCGGCCTGGCCCAGGGCTCGACCGTGAGCCTCGTCGCCAGCGGGCCCGACGCCCACGAGGCGGTCGACGCCCTGATCACCCTCATCGAGAGCGGATTCGGCGAGGTCTGAGTCGTCGCGCGGGGTCAGAGTCGTCGCGCGGGGTCAGGTGCCGTCGACGTACAACCAGCGCCCGGCCTCGCGCACGAACCGGCTCGTCTCCTGTTGGAGATTCGCGCCTCCCGCGTCCCGGTAGTGCGCGGTGAAGCGGACGACGCCGCGCACGTCGAAGGGGCCGCCCTCGGCCGTCGACTCGACGTCGAGACGGAACCAGCGGACGTCCCGATCGAGGTCGAGCGCCTCGGGCCTCGTGGAGGGGTGCCACGACGCGAGCAGGTACGCCTCGTCGGAGGTGGCGAAGGCCGTGAACCGGGAGCGCATGAGCCGCTCCGCCGTCGGAGCGACGGCCTCGCCACGGAGCAGCGGACCGCAGCACTCGCCGTAGACCAGGCCGCTCAGGCAGGGGCAGCGCGCGTCGTCGGCCGGGGGAGCGGAGCTCGTGCGAGCGGGCGGCGGGGGAGGCGTCACGACTCAGCCCGCCTCGAGAGGCCCGGGGACTCCGGGGATCTCGGCGAGGAATCGCGCTCGATCGGTCTCGCCGAGGAACGACGCCTCGAACGAGTTCCGGGCCAGGAGGTCGAGCTCCGAGTCGGTCAGGGCCAGCGCCTCGGTCACGGCGCGGACGTTGTCGTCGTGGTAGCCGCCGAAGTAGGCGGGGTCGTCGCTGTTGAGCGTGACGAGGAGCCCTTCGTCGAGCATCCTGCGGAGAGGGTGGTCGGCGAGGTCGGGCGGTGCCGTCTTGAGCGCGAGATTCGACAGCGGGCAGACCGTCAGCGGGATCCGCTCGTCGCGGAGGCGCGCCACCAGGTCGGGATCCTCGAGCGCGCGGTTGCCGTGGTCGATGCGCTCCACGTGAAGCAGGTCGAGGGCGTCGCGGACGTTCTCGGGGCCGCCCTCCTCGCCGGCGTGCGCGACGCGACGGAGCCCCTCCGACCGGGCGATGCCGAACGCCTCCGCATAGAGCGCGGGCGGGTAGCCGACCTCGGTCGAGTCGAGCCCGACTCCGACGAATCGGTCGCGGAACGGCATCGCCGCGCGGAGCGTCTCGACGGCGGCGTCGCCCCCGAGATCGCGGAGGAAGCAGAGGATGAGGTCGGCCGAGAGGCCGAGATCGCGGCGTGCCTCGTCGACGGCCGCCCCGAAGCCCGCGAAGACGACCTCCAGCGGGATACCGTTGCCCAGGTGCGTCTGCGGGTCGAAGAACATCTCCGTGTGGCGCACGCCCGCCAGGGCGGCCCGCTTCAGGTAGGCCGCCGCGAGGTCGTGGAAGTCCTCCTCCGTCCGCAGGGCGCCGAGGTTCTCGTAGTAGAGGTCGAGGAACGACTGGAGATCGTCGAAGGCGTAGCGGGAGCGGAGCTCGTCGACGTCCCAGCTCGGCGGGGTCACACCGTTCCGCCGCGCGATGTCGACGAACTGCTCCACCTCGAAGGTGCCCTCGAGGTGGACGTGGAGTTCGGCGAAAGGTCTCACGGGCACCTCGGTTATCTGCGGTAGGGCGTAGTTTCGTCAGAACGATACCAAGGAGGACCCATGCGGATTTTCGCACTCGTCGTAGCGGCCGCCGTCACGGTGGCGAGCGTCGTCGGCGGTCGGCGCACCGCGAAGGCGGCCAAGCAGGAGGCGCACGCCGTCGAGGCCAAGCGCATCGCGCTCGCCTCGGGGCGGAAGCACGCCGGCCGGGTCGAGGTGCCCAAGCTGCCGAAGATCACGCGGGCGCGCATCCGGCTGTAGCCGAGGCTCCTGCGATCGCTCAGGCGAGCTGGGTGCGCAGGAAGCCGACGACCCGCTCGCGGGCCTCGAGCGCAGGATGCCCGGGGGTCTCCCGCACCTCGTGCGTGAGCACGGAGTGCGCACCGCGCGAGAAGCCGGCCGCGTTGCCGGGGGAGGAGTCGAGCCGGATCACCTCGAAGGCGTCTCCGAGCCGGGCCTTGAGGGTGTCGAAGCGCACTTCCGGGACGGAGCGGTCCTCGGAGAAGCGCAAGCCCAAGGCGCAGAACCCCTGCGTCGCCGCGCGCTCCTCGACGCGGGCGAGTTCGGCGTTCGACAGCCCCGGGTCGGCCCGGCGGGCGGCGCCGAGCGGGAACGGGACGGCGGGCTGGCTGAGGACCGACGCGAGAACCGAGTCGTCGACGGCCGTGGCGAGAGCGAAGCCGCCGGTGAAGCACATGCCGATGACGCCGACGCCGCGGCCGGGTGTCCGGGCCGCGACATCCGCGGCCACCGCCCGGAGGAACGCGGTGATGGGCCGTTTGGCGTCGACCGCGAAGGCGCGGAACTCCGACGCGACGCAGAGACGCGCGACGGTGCTCAGGAGGTACCCGGTGCTCGGCTCGCGCCCCGGCACGCCGAACGGCGAGGGGACGACGACCGTGAAGCCCTCGTCGACGAGGTGGTCGGCGAGACCGAGGACCTCCGGCGTGATGCCCGGCACCTCCGGGATCAGGACGACCCCTGGCCCCGACCCCTTCTCGAAGCAGTCGTACGTCAGCGATCCGCCGGTGAAGGGGGTGCGCGTCCAGCCGGTCAGGGTGGAGGAGGGAGCCGAATCGGTCATGGGGACAGTGTGCTCGCCTCTAGGCTTAGAGGCATGTCCAAGGTCTTGAGCAGTCTCCCTGTCGGCGAGCGGGTCGGCATCGCGTTCTCGGGGGGTCTCGACACCTCCTGCGCGGTCGCCTGGATGCGCGAGAAGGGTGCCGTCCCGTGCACCTACACCGCCGACATCGGTCAGTACGACGAACCCGACATCGACGCCGTCGCAGGGCGCGCGGGCGAGTACGGCGCGGAGATCGCCCGTCTCGTCGACGCGAAGGCCGCTCTCGTCGAGGAGGGCCTCGTCGCGCTCCAGTGCGGCGCGTTCCACATCCGCTCCGGCGGCAAGACGTACTTCAACACGACGCCCCTCGGTCGCGCCGTGACGGGCACCCTGCTCGTCCGCGCCATGAAGGAGGACGGCGTCGACATCTGGGGCGACGGCTCCACCTACAAGGGCAACGACATCGAGCGGTTCTACCGCTACGGCCTCATGGCGAACCCCCGACTCCGCATCTACAAGCCGTGGCTCGACGCCGACTTCGTGAACGAGCTCGGCGGCCGCACCGAGATGAGCGAGTGGCTCGTCGCGCGGGGCTTCCCCTACCGCGACTCCACCGAGAAGGCGTACTCGACCGACGCCAACATCTGGGGCGCCACGCACGAGGCCAAGCGTCTCGAAGAGCTCAGCGCCGGGCTCGACCTCATCCAGCCGATCATGGGCGTCGCCGCCTGGCGCGACGACGTCGAGATCGCCACCGAGGAGGTCAGCGTCCGATTCGAGGCCGGCCGTCCCGTCGCGATCAACGGCGCCGAGTTCACCGACCCGGTCGCCCTCGTCCTCGAGGCCAACACGATCGGCGGCCGTCACGGCCTCGGCGTGTCCGACCAGATCGAGAACCGCATCATCGAGGCCAAGAGCCGCGGCATCTACGAGGCGCCGGGTATGGCGCTGCTCCACATCGCCTACGAACGCCTGCTCAACGCGATCCACAACGAAGACACGGTCGCCAACTACCACAACGAGGGCCGTCGCCTCGGCCGCCTGATGTACGAGGGCCGCTGGCTCGACCCGCAGTCGCTCATGCTGCGCGAGTCGCTGCAGCGCTGGGTCGGCTCGGCCGTCACCGGCGAGGTCACGCTGCGCCTGCGTCGCGGCGACGACTACACGATCCTCGACACGACCGGTCCCGCCCTCAGCTATCAGCCGCACAAGCTGTCGATGGAGGTCGTCGGCGACTCCGCATTCGGCCCGGGCGACCGCATCGGTCAACTCACCATGCGGAACCTCGACATCGCCGACTCGCGCTCGCGCCTCGAGCAGTACGCCGCGTCGGGCCTCATCGGGGGAGCGACGGCGGAGCTCGTCGGGAGCCTCACGCAGGGCGAGGCCGACGAGATCCTCGGCGGCACCGCCTCGCGCGACGCCGCGGCCGACCAGCTCGAGCGCGCGACCGACGCCGCCTCCGAGGGTGCGGCGTTCGACTCCGGGACCGACTGACCATGGCCGAGACGCCCACCGTCCTGTTCGTCTGCGTGCACAACGCCGGGCGGTCCCAGATGGCCGCCGGCTACATGACGGCCCTCTCCGGCGGGCGCGTCGCGGTCCTCTCGGGTGGGTCGGAGCCGGGGAGCCAGATCAACCCCACGGCGGTCGCGGCCATGGCGGAGGAGGGCATCGACATCACGGGGAACGTCCCTCAGCTCCTGACGACCGATCAGGTGCGGGAGTCCGACGTCGTGATCACGATGGGCTGCGGTGACGCGTGCCCGATCTTCCCGGGCAAACGCTACGAGGACTGGGAGCTGGTCGACCCCGCGGGCAAAGCCATCGACGAGGTGCGACCGATCCGGGACGACATCAAACGCAGGATCGAGGCGCTCCTGTCCGAGATCCTGCCGGCGGACGGCGGGGGAGCGGTCTCGTAGCGTCGGGGCGTTCCGCGCTTCTTCTTTTGTAAGGTTCCGGAATCTCTCGACACTTCTGTAGTGAAGGGGGGTTCGAGATGACACCAGGATCCGAGACCGACGCGGATCTCGCGCTGCGGACCGCGATGGGCGACCACGACGCGCTCTCGACGCTGTTCGACCGCTACGTGGCCGTTCTGACCAGGTACGCCTGGGCGATCGCCGCGCGGCGCGAGGACGTCGAGGAGATCGTCCAGGACACCTTCGTCACGCTGTGGTCGAAGGCCGGGACGTTCGAGCTCGCCAACGAGTCGCTTCTGCCGTGGCTCCTGGTCGTGTGCCGGAACCACTCGCTCAACAGCCTCCGCCGGGTCGAGCGGTCGCGCAGCGACGAGCTGCCCGACGACCTGCCCGCCCGCGCCGACGACAGCGCGGCGAAGGACCAGCTCCGCTGGGTCCGCGACGAGATCGAGGCGCTCTCGCCTCTCGATCGGCGGGTCTCGGAACTCTGCCTCCTTGAGGGGCGCTCCTACGCGGAAGCGGGGGAGATCCTCGGCCTCAGCGTCGGTGCCGTCACCCAGCGCGTGTCGCGATCACGGAACAGACTGAAGAAGGCGGTGACCCGCGATGGACAGTAGGCCCCCCACCGGTGACGACCTCACCAGGATGATCGTGTCGATGAAGCAGAACGTGATCAGGAGGACGGAGACCCCACCCCGGCGCTCCCGGGCCCACGTCGGCCTCATCATCGGGGCGGTCGTGCTCCTCGGCATCGGTACCGCCAGCGGAGCCGTGGCCCTCGGCCTGGTCGGTCACCCGTTCGCCGCGCCGGTCCCGCCGTCGCCCTCGTCCACGGTGAGCACCGCGGTGCCCGCACCGAGCACCTCCGCCTCCGCTGCACCCGCGCCCGCTCCGTCGGCCGCTCCGGTGGCGGGGCTGCGCATCCCGACCGAGTGCACCGACGTCGTGGCCGCCGTCGATGCGGGAAGGCTCTTCGGCGCCTCGCCGCTCCAGCAGGCCCTGCCCGCGGTCGCCGGATCGACGCCGATCCCGGTTCCGTCGCCTCCCGGACCGGATCCGTCGATCTACAAGACCCCGTCGCTCTACTGCATCTGGGCCGATCCTCGGGCCGACGTCACTCACCTCACGGTGGAGATGGGAACGGCCTCGACCGCGGAGACGTCGGCCAGCATCGACGCTCTCGTGGAACGGGGATTCACCTGCTCGACGGGCGACGGCGGTCGGTTCTGCCAGCAGGTGAAACCCGACGACGAGTATCCCGTCGATCAGACGAGGACCTTCTTCGTCCGGGGCGACACCTGGATCGAGATCAGCCAGGCGAACTTCCCGACCAGCGACCTGCTCGGCGCCATCACCGACCACCTCTCGCAGCCGTGAGCGTCACGGCGTCACCTCACCACCGCGAACGTCGAAGGAGCAGCACGATGACCGGAAGAATCACGATCAGCAGGGTCAGTACCGCGGCGGGATTCGTCGTCCTGGCGGGTCTGGTGCTCACGGGGTGCGCCGGCCCGGGGGAGTCGAGCCCCGCCACGACGACGGCGACTGCACCGCCCGTGGCGACCGCGCCGGCGACGACCGGTTCCGCCGAGCCGTCGACGCCCTCGTCATCCCCGCCACCCGTCGCGGAGCTGTCCGCCAAGCAGAAGGCCTACGAGGCGTGCGCCGCGTACGCGGCCTCGCACAACGGCGGGACGCTGAAGAAGTACAACCCGGCTTTCGAGATCATCACGACGAATCAGGGTTCTCCGGCACTCGACCTCCCGATCACGACTCCCGAGGGAACACCCGCGCTGTACCTCTGCGTGCTTCCCGGCTATCCCGACTCGTTCACCGTGAGCGAGGCCGGCCCGCACGACGCCGGGTGACGGGGTCCAGAGAGGGGTTTGTCCCTATCTCTTGACATAATGTGCATTATCAGCGCTTCCTGATCGGGGAAAGGGCCGAGCGAAAATCTTCGCTCGGCCCTGCCTCACCGTGTCGGTGGAATTCAGCCGATGGGCACGATGACCGCCTGGAACGCACCGAAGTGCAGCGTCTCGACCTCGCCCGTGACGGCCTTCGCGGAGATCGTCAGGTCGTAGACGCGCGTCTTGTCCCAGTTGCCGCGCGACGACCACTGGCCGAATCGATCCACCTCGACCGTCTGGAACACCTCGCCGGTCGTCGTCGACGCGATCGTCACCGTCGAGTAGGCGGTCGCCGTTCCCGTGAAGGTGGCCGTGGCTCCGCCCGCGTCGGGTCGTCCCACAACCGTGTCGGTCACTTTCACGGGCTCGTGCGTGGGCGGAAGCAGGAGCCGCTGCACGGTGCTGATGCGGCCGTCGCTGCGGGTCTGCGTGGCTTCGATGTCGTACGTCCTCGTCGATCCGTAGTCACGCGCCGGGAGCGACCAGGAGCCGTCGTCGGCGACGATGGTGGACCCCATGACGTCGTTCGCCCCATCCTGCCTGTCGACGGCGACGATCTGTGCCCCCGGCGTTCCCCTGCCGGAGAGGACGTTGAGGCCAGGTCGATAGAAGTAGCCGTAGCGGATGCTCGTGATCGTGATGTCACCCTCCTGCCAGCGAGTGTCTGCGTCGCTTCGGCCATCGGTGGTCGACGCGACGGTCCGCACCGCGGACGCCGAGCCGATCTCGACACTCGCCCGGGTCGTGTTCGCGCCCCTGGAGAGCTGGGTCACCGTCAGGTCGTGCCGGGACGAATCGAGTGCGGACGTCGTGAGCGACCACGTGCCGTCGCTGCGGACGGTGGTGGACCCCACGGCGGTCGTGGCACGGTCGGCGAAGACGGTGACGTCCCCCTCGGGCGTGCCGGTCCCGGTCACCGTGACGCCGCCGCCGGCGTGGGCGGAGCCCGAGGCCGGCGTGGCGATCTTCACTTCGTCGCCGTAATCGAGTCGGACCTCCGTGCTGTCCCCTTCGTAGCCGCCGACCAGCTCGTGGACGAGGACCGACGTGGGCTCGCCACCGTCGTTCGGCGCGGTGATCTCGAGGGTGTAGTCACCGTCGGCGTCGGCCTCGGTCCACGCCTTCGAAGACTGTCCCCACGTGGTCGCGATGGCCTCGACGAACGCATAGGGGCTCGCCGTGCCCGTTACGACGGCCGGGTTCCGGTTGCCAGGACGGAAGGATCCCGTGGCCGTCGGTGCCGGTGCGCGGTAGACGAGAGTCGCCGAGTCGACGGGTGCCGTCGCGACGAAGGCGGCGCCGGACGGCATCGCGGTCGAGGCATCAATGCGCGGTGAGGCGTGAGCCGTCGAGGTCGCCAGGGCGGCGATGGTGCAGCCCAGAAGAATCGTGGATCCGATGGTGGTCGAGCGAGGAAGAAATCGCATGGGTGACAATCCGTTTCGTGAGGGGGTTGGATTGTCACACTAGTATTCGACATATTACGAGAGCGTGAGTGCCCTGAGGGCCGCTGAGCCGGTCGCTGCAGCCGTCACCCGCGGCTCCACGGAGCTCGAGCTCTCGGAGACGCCCACGCCTCAGCCGACGCCGCGACCCGCGAGGAACACCATCGGGTCGGTCGCGACCCCGCCCAGCCGGATCTCGAAGTGCAGGTGGCAGCCCGTCGAGACGCCGGCGTTGCCGACGCCCGCGATCGTCTGCCCGGCGCGGACCGACTGACCGGGTCGGACGTAGATGCCGCTCGAGTAGACGTGCCCGTAGGCGCTCGTGACGCCGTTGCCGTGGTCGATGATGATGAGGTTGCCGTAGCCCCCGTAGGGGCCCGCGTAGGTGACCGTCCCGGCCGAGGTGGCGAAGATAGCGGTCCCGCAGGAGGCGCTGAAATCGGCACCCGCGTGGAGGCGGTAGTCGTGATAGACGGGGTGGAGGCGGTAGCCGTAGGCCTGGTAGAAGCTGTACGAGGTGATGGGGCGGGTCCACCCGGTCGGTGCCGGAGCGACCGGCCCGGTCGGGGGCCTGGTGGTCGCTCCCCCGGCGCCTCCCCCGGCGCCTCCCGAGTTGGCCGCCGCGGCTGCGGCTGCGGCAGCCGCCGCCGCCCGAGACGCCGCCTCGGCGCGAGCCGCCTCCTGCTGGCGGGCCCTCTCGGCCGCCGCCGCGCGGGCCGCCGCCTCGGCGCGCGCTTTGACACCGGCCTGGTAGCCCTGCTCGACCGACTGCCGGTCGTCACGGAGGGTCGCGAGCTGGGCGGTCATCACCCCCAGGTTCTCCTGCTCCGCCTGCTCGGCCGCGGACGCCGCGACGCTGGCGGCGTTCGCCTCCTGCAGGGCCTTCATGGAGGCGGAGGCGAGCTTCGTGCGCTCGAGCTTGGCCACCTCGGCCTGATCGGCGAGCGACCTCGCGGCGTTCGTCGCCGTGCGGGCGCTCGTGTACAGGGAGTCGATCTGCTCGCCGAGCTTCGACGAGAGGCTGAGGCCGCGGAGGAACTCCCCCGGCTCCTGCTTGCCGAAGACGAGCTGCGTCGTCAGGTTCCCGGCGCCCGGGCGCGCGAGGGACGCGGCGATCTGGCCGACGGAGTCGCCGAGGCGGTCGGCCTCCTTCTGGGCGGCTTCCTGCTTCAGCACGAGGCGGTCGTAGTCGCCGCTGGCCTTGTCGAGGGCATCCTGCGATCGCTGGTAGGCGGCACCGGCGTCCTCGGCGCGTTTCGCCGCGGACGCGGTGGCCGAGCGGAGCTTGGACACGAGACCGTCGAGGACGGAGATCTGACGCTGCTTCGTCTGCTCGTTCCCGCGGGCCGACTGGACCTCGGCCCAGGTCGGATACGCGGCGGCGTCGGCCGGCGAGGCGACCAGGAGCGGCGCCAGAAGGGCCAGGACGAAGCCCACGGCGGTCACGCCCGCGAGGCGGTTCCGGGGGGCGCGGTTCTGTCTCGTCGTCGCCGCACCCGTCTTCACACTCTCGAGCGTGTCACACCCGGGCTGCGTTCCTCCCGAGACCGACCGGCGAGTCCGAGTCTCGCACAGCGGTCGACGTCGGGGGCGGGCGCTAGCGTGGGGGGCGTGTGGACCTCGCTCGAACGCCGACCGCTGGTCGTCGACGCCCTCGCCGCGGCGGTCGCCTTCCTCTTCTTCGGCGCGCTCGACCTGGCGCGCACGGGCCCCGAGACGCTGCCGGTCGACGCCCTCTTCGCCCTGGCCACGGCCTTCCGGCGCCGCTCCCCGGGCCTCGGCCTCGGGATCGCGTGGTCGGGCGCTCTCGTCCAGCTGATCATCCTGCCGTCGTTCATCAACGGCAACGTCCTCATCGCGGTCGTCATCTTCGCCACGAGCCTCGCCGAGAGACCGGTCGTCCGGCGCCTCGGCCTCGTCTCGAGCGTCGTCGGGGGCATCATCGCCAGCGTCAAGCTCGTCCTGATCACCGGCGACTTCGTCCCGAGCAACCAGGAGGGGGCGCAGCTGGCGCTCTCGCAGGTCATCTACTTCGTGGGCGTCTCCGGCGTCGTCGCGGCGGCACTCTCCCTCTTCTGGCTGCTCGGGGCGGTCACCCGGGTGCGTCGGGCGTACGTGACGGAGCGTCTCGAGCGCCTCGAGAGCGAGCAGGACCTCCTGCGCGCCCAACTCCGCGTCGCCCAGCAGACGGAGCGCACCCGGATCACGCGCGAGATGCACGACGCCATCGGACACTCCCTCGCGGTGATCATCGCGCAGTCCGACGGCGCCCGCTACGCCGTCGCCAAGAACCCCGCCGCGGCGACCGACGCGCTCGGCGTCATCAACCGGTCGGCGCGGTCGGCCCTCGACGACGTGAGCCAGCTCCTCTCCGTCCTCCAGGAGGCGGGCGATCACCAGAGCTCGCTGGGCGTCGCCGATCTCGAGGGGCTCGTGTCCACCATGACCTCGTCCGGCCTCGACGTCACCCTGCGGGAGACGGGCGAGCGCCTGCCGCTGTCCACCTCGAACGACCTCGCCCTCTACCGGGTCGTCCAGGAGAGCCTCACGAACGCCCTCAAGCACGGCGGCTCCGGCACGGAGGTGACGATCGACCTCGACTGGACGACGTCCGCGGTCTCCCTGGCGTCCCGCACCGTCGAGACGGACGGCCCGGGGCTCGTGGCGCCGTCCGGGCAGCGCCCCGACGACGGGCAGGAGTCCCCCACCCGCGTCGGCTACGGTGTCGCGGGGATGACGGAGCGCGTTCGTCTCGTCGGCGGGACCGTTCGAGCGGGACGGCGAACCGACGGGGTGCACGGCTACGAAGTCCTCGTGACCATCCCCCATCCTGCAGGAGGCACCGAGTGACGATCCGAGTGGGCCTCGCCGACGATCAACCCCTGTTCCGTGCCGGCATCCGCATGATCCTCGACTCGCAGGACGACTTCGAGGTCGTCTGGGAGGCCTCCGACGGTGCCGAGGCCGTTCATCGAGCCGGGAGCGACCCGGTCGACCTGATCCTGATGGATCTCGAGATGCCCGGTGTCGACGGCGTCGAGGCGACGACCCGGATCCTCGGCGCGGGCACCGAGAGCGACGGGCACCTCACCCGCGTGGTCGTCCTCACGACCTTCGAGCTCAACGACAAGACGTTCACGGCGATCCAGTCCGGCGCGAGCGGCTTCCTGCTCAAGAACGCCGATCCCGAGTTCCTGCTCGCCAGCCTGCGGACCGTCCACGCGGGCTCCGCCGTCGTCGCCCCCTCGGTCATGACCGGGCTCGTCGAACGATTCGCCCGGCGGACGGCCTCGATCGACACCGATGCCCTCGGGGAGCTGACCGCTCGCGAACGCGACATCTTCTCGCTGCTCGCGCTCGGGCTCAGCAACAACGAGATCGCCGAGAGTCGCCACCTGAGCGACGCCACGGTGAAGACGCACGTGAGCAGGATCCTCGGCAAGCTCGACCTCCGCGACCGCGTGCAGCTCGTCATCTACGCGTACGAGAACGGTCTCGTCACGTCGCCGGGCGACCCGAACTCGAAGGCTTCTTAGGCCCGTCGGCTCGGGTCAGGCGGCTTTGTCGACCGCGACGAGCTCGCGGTCGGCGATGGCCTCGACGGTCGCCTCGGCGGGCTTCTGCTTGTAGACCACGCGCGACTGGTAGAGGAAGCGCAGGGTGAAACCGAAGACGATCAGGACCGCCTGCACGAACACGCTGTGCAGGCTCGTGCTCTCGACGATGATCCAGAGGACGGACGTGCGGATCGCGGTCTCGGTGCCGTTGAACGCGAACGTGTGCCACCAGCGGCGCCACATGCTGCGGGCTCCGGCGCGCAGATCGTTGAAGATGAAGCGCTCCTGCAGGAGGAAGTTGCCGACGATCGTCACGACGGCGGCCACGATCGCGGCGGCGAGGTAGCCGACGCCGAGGCCCTGAAGGCCCGCCATGATGAGGAGGTTGGCGACGGCGCCGAGCGCGCCGATCGCGGCGAAGCCGGAGATGCGACCGAACTTGAGGTCGAAGAGCTGGCGGCCGAGTGCGACGCCCTGCTTCATGTCGGCCTTCGAGGTGCCGGCGTGGCGCGCGTCGAAGACGAGAGCGACCTCTTCGACGGCGAGGTCCTGGCGGGCGAGGATCTCGAGCAGGATCTTGAACCCGCGCGGCCGCAGTCCGTCGAGGTCGACGGCCCCGCGACGCACGGCGAAGAAGCCGGACATCGGGTCGGTGCACGCCTTGAGTCGCTGCGGGAAGAGCGCCTTGGTGACCCGGATCGACGCCTGCGAGACGGCGCGTCGCACGCCGTTGCTGAGGCCGTCGCTCGAGCCGCCGTCGACGTGACGCGAAGCGACGACGACGTCGGCGCCGGTGGCGCGGCCCTTCGCGAGAACGGACGGGAGGGTCTCGGGGCGGTGCTGGAGATCGCCGTCCATCGTGACGGCCCACTCCCCCTGAGCCTGACGAAGGCCCTCGATCACGGCGCCGGAGAGACCCCCGGTCGGGACGTCGCGGTGCAGGAGGCGCACCGTGATTTCGTGCTCGGAGGAGACGCGCTCGATGACGGCCGGGGTGTCGTCGGTCGAATCGTCGACGAAGAGGATCTCGACGGCGAGGCCCACGGTCGCCTTCTCGATGCGAGTGACGAGCTCGTCGATGTTCGGCGCTTCGTTGAAGGTGGGGACGACCACGGAAAGATCCATGGATCCAGCCTAGGGACGGCACCTAGCGAAGGGATCGGCCACTCGGGCGAACTTCCGTGTCAGCACATGTGATGACATCCGTGGCGTGTCGCGTCGTTCCGCTGGGCGCCCGCTCCGACTACGCCGCCGTCACGGGGAGGTACCGGCTCCACCAGTCGAGGATCGCCTCGAAGCGCTGCACACGGTGCCGCGGACGGCCCGACCGGCTGAGCTCGTGGTTCTCGCCCGGGAACACCAGCATCTCGGACTCGACTCCGGCGCGCACGAGGCCGAGGTAGTACCGCTCCGCCTGCGACAGGGGGCAGCGCAGATCGTCTTCGCTGTGGATCACGAGCGTGGGCGTCGTCACCTGCGCGACGACGGCCTGAGGGCTCTGCGCCGCCACCTTCACGGGATCCGTGCCCGTGTACTGCTCGCTGAAGAAGGTGCCGATGTCGGACGTCCCCGTGAAGAACTCGGGGTCGAGGAAACCGCGCTCCACGATGGCTCCGGCGAAGCGGTGATCGTGGGCGATGGTCCAGGCGGTGAGGTAGCCGCCGTAGGAACCCCCGAGGATCCCGGTGCGGGAGGCATCGAGCGCCGGGTCGGCGGCGATCGCGCCGTCGAGGAAGTCGAGGACGTCGGTGAGGTCGACGGTACCCATGGCCTCCTTGATCGCCCGACCGAACGCCTGGCCGTATCCGGCCGCGCCGCGGGGGTTGCACATGACGACCCCGTATCCGGCCGCGGCGTAGACCTGCGCCTCGTCGAACAGCGAGCCCGTGAACTGCGCGTACGGGCCGCCGTGGATGAGCAGCAGCACGGGGTGCGGCCCCTCGCCCTCGGGGGTGAGGACCCACCCGTGGATCGGAGTCCCGTCTCGCGCCTCGATGACCGTGTCGACGGCCGGGACCGTGCCGGTGAGGCGGACGCCGGCACCGAGGTCGGTGAGCGTGACGAGGGAGCCGTCGCGGACGACGGCCAGCTCTCCGCCGCTCTCCGGTGTCGCGACCGTGACGGCGACGGTGCCGCCCGCGGCGGACGATCCCGTCACCTCGACGGCGCCGTCGGTGAGGCGCTCGACGGCGCCCGTCACGTCGATCCGGAGGAGCTGGACGGTGCCGCGCGTCGTCAGGGAGGCGTAGACCGCGTCGTCACCGGCGACCTGGAGGACCGACGATCCCAGATCGAGGTCCTCCGGGTCGGTGAGACGGCGGGGCTCGGAGCCCGGTTCGTCGACGACGTAGAGGGCGCTGTTCGTCCCGACGAAGTCGAGGCCGTCGGGGCCGAGGTCGGAGGCCAGCACGAACGTCGTGCCTCCGGGCGTCGCGATGACGTCGTCGACGCCGAGGCGCGTGTCGGGGCCGACGATCTCCGTCACGCGGGTGAAGGCACCGTCTGCGGAGAGCCCGGCCGCGTAGGCACCCCGGAGGAGGTCGCGCTCGCGACCCTCGTGGACCGCTGCCACGTACGTCACGGCGCGGTTGTCCGGGGTGAAGCGGGCGTGCGCGTGGTCGGTGTCGTCGGAGGTGACCTGGACGGCCACGGGGACACCTCGGGTGTCGGAGGCGTCGTGATCGACCTGGCCGACGACGGGAGCGGGAGCGACGTAGGGCTCCCCGCCCACGTCGGGCACGTCGACGACGAAGACCTGGGCGCGCTGGTCGACGACGTAGCCGACTCCGTTCGAGAGGTAGCGCGTCGTCGTGATGCGCCTCGCCGGCTCGGCGGCGGGCGAGATGCCGTCGACCGTGCCGTAGCGCCCCTCCTCGGGCACGCGCGCCACGAAGACGATGCGGTGGCCGTCGGGCGACCAGGAGAAGTCGGAGACGCCGAGCTTCCGGTCGGTCAGGGCGACGGGTTCGCCGCCCGCGGCTCGCAGGACGTGCAGCTGGGGGGCGAAGCCGGGGGCGGCGCGCAGAAACGCGATCAGCGACCCGTCGGGCGAGAATCTCGGAGACGTGTCGCGGTGGCCGCGCGTGAGGCGCTCGGCCGGCGCCGAGCCGTCGGCGGGCACGTGCCAGAGCTGGCCCACGTAGGTGTCGGCCGCGATGTCGGGGCGCGTCACGGCGAAGACGATTCGGCGTCCGTCGGGCGAGACGGCCGGGGCGGAGGCGGACGAGAGCAGGTTCAGATCGGTGGGCTTCATCCCCTCCACCCTATTCCGCGAGACGGTCCGATCGGCCTTCCGCGTCGCCGCTGTGGAGAACCTCGCGGACGAGAGCGGCGAGATCGAGGGGTTCGACCAGGTCGTCGGTCGCCTCGAGCTCCGCCAGCGACCACCACCGCGCCTCCAGGATGTCGACCCGCTCGTCGTCGGTCCACTCGTCGGCGACGACCTCGAAGTGCGGCATCCGCACGACGAAGAACTCGGCGTGACCGTGGGTGTGATCCGCTTCGTCCCACTCCACCTCGAAGTCGTCTCGGCGGACGACGGGCCCGGGATCGTCGATCTCCTGCCCGGTCTCCTCGCGGAGCTCGCGGATCGCCGCCTGACGGTGGTCCTCCCCCGGGTCGACTCCCCCGCCGGGCGTGATCCAGCGCGAGACGCCCGACGTGTCGGGTGCCTTCGTCAGCATGAGGAGGACGCGGTCGTCCGGGTCGGCGACGACGAGCCGCGACGTCGCGCGCAGGATCCGCCCGGTCACGATCGTCAGACCGTCCGGAAGTCCGACACGTCGCCGACGAGGCGAGTGTTGTCGGCCGGGATGGGGTCGACGGCCGCCGAGGCGACCTCCGCGGCGAACTCGGCGACGTTGTAGAGGCGCCCGGCGGCCTCCTTGCGAGCGGAGATGGCACCGGGGTTGCTGCGCTCGAGCAGCGTGGCCGTGATGGTGCCCTCGATCATGTCGCCGGAGACGACGACGAAGTCGATGCCGCGCTCGGCGAGCTCCGGGATGAGGTCGCGCAGGGCGTCCTCGCCGGCGCGCTTGCTGAGGGCGACGGGCAGGTACTCGGGCATCGTCTCGGTGGTCCGGATGAAGTGGGCCTGGTGGCTGGTCACGAACACCACCCGCGAGCCGGGGGCGAGCAGCGGCAGGGTCTGCGTCAGGACGTCGACCTGCGCGTCGCGGTTGAGCTGGAGCGCGTAGTCCTCGGCCATGCCCGACTCCATGCCGCCGGAGGCGTTGAGGACGAGGATGTCGAGACCGCCGAATTCGCGCTGGACGTGACCGAGCATCTCCGCGACGGACGCCTTGTCGGTGAGGTCGGCCCCGATCGCCATGGCGGTGCCGCCGGCCTCCTCGATCTTCGACACGAGCTGCAGGGCACGCTTCTCCTTGTTGCGGTAGTTGACGACGACCTTGGCTCCGGCCTCGGCGAGGTACTGGACGGTGTCGGCGCCGACTCCTCGGGACGAGCCCGTGACGAGGGCGCGCTTGCCCGAGAGGGAACCGGTGGCGAGGGGGTTGGACACGGGGCGACTCCTGTCGTTCGAGGGCGCGACCGGGTCGAGGGTCGCGTCGGGGCCGTGATCGCGGAGGATCCTGACGGCCAGGTGTGAGGATACCAACTGCTCTGCCGACGGGCTTCGGCGACTGCTAGTTTGGGTGGAATAACACCGGGAGATATAACACCGAGGGGGAGGTTCCACATGGTCGAACTCTTCACGACCTACGCGTGGGTGATCTGGCTCGCACTGATCCTCCTCTTCGTCATCGTCGAGGTCGCCACCGTCGAGTTCACCTTCCTCATGCTCGCCATCGGCAGCGTCGGGGGTCTCGTCACCGGTCTCGTGGGCGGTCCCTTCTGGCTGCAGGTTATCGTGGCGGCGCTCGTCTCGGTCCTCCTCCTCTTCACCGTCCGCCCGCCGCTCCTGCAGGCCCTCAAGCGCGGTGGCGATCCGACGCCGAGCAACGTCGAGGCTCTGCTCGGTCTCCGCGGCGAGGTGGTCGTGGCCATCGAGGGCGCTGCCGGAGAGGGCACGACGGCGCCGGGGCGACCCGCGCTGGGCCGCCCGGGCCCCGGTCAGGTCAAACTCGCCAACGGCGAGACGTGGACCGCGCGCCTCTTGGCGCCGGAGGGCACGAGAACTCTCGACCCGGGCACGGCAGTCGTCGTGACCGCTATCGAAGGGTCGACAGCAGTCGTCGTCCCCACCGAAAGGACATCATCGTGACCGGAACCTCGATCGGCGGGATCGTTCTCGCCGTGTTCCTCATCATCGTCATCATCTTCGTGCTGGTGATCCTGTTCCGGGCGATCCGCATCATCCCGCAGGCGACGGCCGGAGTCGTCGAGCGTCTCGGCAAGTACCACAAGACCCTCGCCCCCGGGCTCAACATCCTCGTGCCGTTCATCGATCGTGTCCGGCCGCTGCTCGACATGCGCGAGCAGGTCGTCTCGTTCCCGCCCCAGCCGGTCATCACCGAGGACAACCTCGTCGTCTCGATCGACACCGTCGTCTACTTCCAGGTGACCGACGCGCGTGCGGCGACCTACGAGATCGCCAACTACCTCGGGGCCGTCGAGCAGCTGACGACCACCACGCTGCGGAACGTCGTCGGCGGGCTGAATCTCGAAGAGGCTCTCACGAGCCGCGACAACATCAACGGCCAGCTCCGCGTCGTCCTCGACGAGGCGACCGGCAAGTGGGGTATCCGCGTCGGCCGCGTCGAGCTCAAGGCCATCGAGCCGCCCCTGTCCATCCAGGACTCCATGGAGCAGCAGATGCGCGCCGAGCGCGACCGCCGCGCCCAGATCCTCCGGGCCGAGGGAACCAAGCAGGCGGCGATCCTCCAGGCGGAGGGTTCCCGCCAGGCCAGCATCCTCGAGGCGGAGGGTGCCGCGAAGTCGCAGGTCCTCCGGGCTCAGGGTGAGGCCGAGGCCATCCAGACCGTCTTCAAGGCCATCCACGACGGCGACCCCGACCCGAAGCTGCTCGCGTACCAGTACCTCCAGACCCTGCCCAAGATCGCCGACGGCAACGCGAGCAAGGTCTGGATGATCCCGTCGGAGTTCACCGAGGCCCTCAAGGGCGTCGGAGCCGGGTTCCTCGGGGCACGCGACGCCGTGAAGCCCGAAGCCGGGACCCCCGACGCCGCCGCGCCCGCTCCGTCCGGAGCGCCGACCCCTCCCGCCGCGGCTCCGAACCGGCCCTGACGGGCCGGGCCGAGGGTCGACGAGGTCGTCGTGATCACGCGCTGGTTCACACCCGGTCCGCCCCGTGTCCTCGCTCACCGCGGTCTGACTCGGGGCGACGACGGCCAGACGGCTCCCGAGAACACGCTGCTCGCGTTCCTCTTCGCGCTCGACCGCGGCGCGACTCACATCGAGACCGACGTCCACGTCACCCGGGACGGCGTCGCGGTGCTCTCCCACGACCCGGACTTCCGGCGGACCACCGGCGATTCGACGGCCCTCCACGACGTGTACCACCGGGAGCTCCACCGCTATCCGCTGGGCGCAGGGCAGGAGGTCCCGTCGCTGGCGGAGGCGTTGCACACGTTCCCCGAGGCGCGGTTCAACATCGATCTCAAGGTCGACGGGGCCGTGGCTCCTGCGGTCGCCGCGATCCGGCGCGAGGGTGCCGTCGACCGGGTGCTGCTGACGTCGTTCGACGATCGACGGAGGCGCCGGGCCGCAGCGGAGCTCCCCGGCGTGGCGACCTCTCCAGGGTCGTCGGGTGTCGTCCGGGCCGCTCTGGCCTCTCGGCTGCCGTCGGGCCGTCTCGGTCGCGCCCTCTTCTCGACGGGTCCCCTGCGCGGGATCTCCGCGTTGCAGGTGCCGGAGCGTCACCGAGGGGTGGTCATCGTCACCCCGGGGCTGATCGACCTCGCCCACGAGAACGGCGTCGAGGTGCACGTCTGGACGGTCGACGAGCCGGCCTACATGGTGCGACTCCTCGACCTCGGAGTCGACGGACTCATCACGGATCGCGCGGATCTGGCGCTCGATGTGGTGAAGCGCCGTGCTGCCGATGCCCTGTGAGCGCACTGTGAAAGATCGGCACACGAAACAATGCCGGGTGCTATGACGTTATAACGGGAGATTGCAACGCGAGAGGAGACCACACAATGGCAGATCGCAGTTTGCGCGGAATGAGGCTCGGTAGTCAGAGCCTGCAGAGCGAAGAGGGCGTCGAGTTCTCGCCCCGGAAGAAGGCCGTCTACCAGACGACCGACGGGTCGACCTTCGAAGTCGTGTTCGCCGCGGAGGCGGAGATCCCCGACTCCTGGCAGTCCCCCAAGAGCGGACAGGAGGGCCTCCTGCTCTCCGCCGACGGCAAGCGGGTCGACATCGACCGCGGTGACGTCAAGGTGCCGCGGACCCATTGGGACATGCTTCTGGAGCGACGCACGCGACCCGAGCTCGAGGAACTCCTGCAGGAGCGACTCGACTTCCTCCGGGCGCGGAAGGGCCAGCAGAAGATCGGCGCCTGACGCCCCTTCAGTCTGCCCGACACCCTTTTCCCCACGTAGAGCGCCGGTTCTGGGCCGGCGCTTTTTCGCGTGCCCGGACGATCGCGGTGAGCCTCAGGCGGCGCGACCCAGCCGACGAGCCCGCCGCGCCGATCGCCGCTCGCGCTTCCGCGCCTGGGCCGTGTCGCCGTATCCGGTGCCGATCAAGAGCACCCGGGCCAGCACGAGGGCTGCGACGCCAAAGAGCGAGACCAGCCCCTCGAGCGCTCCCCCGGCGGCGATGGCCGGCGTGATGCCCGTCCCGAGCTTCACCGTGCTGAGCAGGGTCCCCGGCTGGTACGCCGGGATGGAGTCGATCGTGCTGCCGTCGGCGGCGATGACCGCGCTGGAGCCGACGGTGGAGATGTTCACGAGCGGCCTGGACGACTCGATCGCCCGGAGGCGCGCGATGGCCAGCTGCTGCGAATTCTCGTCGGTCCGGCCGAAGTCGGCGTTGTTGGTCTGGGCCAGGATCACCTGGGCGCCGCCGCGGACAGCCTCGGTCGTCAGGGAGTCGTCGACGATGTCGAAGCAGATGGAGATGCCCGCACGGATCTTCCCGATGTCGAGGACGGTCGGGCGGGTGCCCGGCGTGTAGTCGCGCGCGATGAGGTCGACGAGGCTCGGGGCGAAGGGGCGCCAGAACGACCTGTCGGGCACGTACTCGCCGAAGGGCACGAGGTGCTTCTTGTCGTACTGCGCCTGGACCTCGCCGTCCTGCCAGACGAGCGACGAGTTATACACCTTCGATCCCCGCTGCGTGATGACGCCGGAGACGAGGGGCGCCCTGTAGGCGTTCGAGAGGGTGTCGAACACGTACCTGCCGTAGGGGTCGCGGGTGGGGTCGCGGTCGCTGCCGCCCTCGGGCCACACGATCATGTCGACGTCGTCGGAGGGCGACACGCCGGCCGTCGTCGCGAGGACCTGAGCGTCGGTCAGATCGCCGTAGACGCGCTTGTCGAAGTAGCCGGCCTTGCCGTCTCCCTGGACCGCGGCGATCTTCGCGGTGCCGTCGGTGCGGGTCGGCCAGGCGGGCACGGCGAGGATCGCGACGATGGTGGTCGCCCCGATCAGGAACCGGGTGGAGCGCAGCACCGGCTTCTCGACGACCAGCTGGATCACGAGGGCGACGAACCCGACGATGAGGAAGGTCAGGCCGGAGATCCCGACCCAGGCCACGAGCGGCGCGAAGGGGCTCTCCGCCTGGCTCTCCGCCACGCGGCCCCAGGAGAAACCGCCGTAGGGCCAGTGGCCGGAGGCGTACTCCCTCGCCGTCCAGAGGCCCGACACGACGACCGGCAGGAGCACCAGCCGACCCGGCACGGTCGGCCAGACCCGCGGCACCCAGCGGTACGCCAGTGCGATGGCGACCGCTCCCGCGGCGAAGAACAGCGCCTCCAGGGTCGCGAGCGCCACCCAGGGCAGGGCCCCGAGGTAGAGACTCGTCCACTCCACGTGGACGAGGAAGAAGGACAGGCCGCCCAGGATCCCGACCAGGATCGCGCCGCCGACGGAGCGTCCGAGGAAGGACACCAGGTAGAGCGCGACGCCGACGAACGCGAGAGGCCAGACTCCGCGGTCGGGGAAGGCCGCGTCGAGGACCGGCCCGGCGCCGACGGCCACGATCGCCGCCACCCACAGGGGCAGGCGGAAGTCGGGTTCGGAACGCACCCGAGGATTGTACGGTCCCGGACCTCGGAGGACGCTCCGCCAGGCAGCGCCCGCGTCAGACGGTGCTGTAGGAGACGATGCCGCGTCGGACCGCATCCAGCGCCTTCCTGGCCACGGGCCCGACGGGCGGGTCGGCCACGACCGAGAGCTGGTCGAGGAGGTCGATGGTCTGCTTGGTCCAGCGCACGAAGTCGCCGGCCGCGAGATCCGCGTCGTCGAGCACGGAGTCGAGGGAGGCGCCGCGGGCCCAGCGGTGCATGGCGAGCGCGAGGCCGGGAGCGGGCTGCTGCGTGCCCGGGAGGCGGTGGGCCTGCTCCAGGTCGTCCAGCTCGCTCCAGATCGTCTGCGTGCGGTCCAGGGCCGTCCGGAACTCCCCGCGGGGCAGGTAGCGCTCCGAGAGCATGCCCTCGTCGCGGCGCGGCTCGTAGACGAGGGTCGCGGCCATGGCGGCCAGCGAGGGCACGTCGAGCTGGTTCCAGACCCCGCGACGGAGGCACTCGGCCACGAGCAGGTCGCGGTCGCCGTAGATCCGGCGGAGGGTCCGGCCGGGGGCGGCCACGTCGACCTCCGCGACGCGGGAGAGCGTCGAGGAGTCGCGGGTGGCGTCCGAGCCGTCGCGCGGCACGAGGTAGCCGAGGTCGAGGAGGACGTCGGTCACGCGGTCGAAGATCTTCGCGACGGCGCCCGTGCGGCTTCGGATCTGCGCCGAGAGCTGGTCGGTCTGCTTCTTCAGCTTGTACCAGCGCTCGGCCCATCGGGCGTGCTGCTCGCGCTCGGGGCAGGCGTGGCACGGGTGCTGTCGGAGCTGGCGACGAAGCGCCGTGATCTTCTCCTGGCGCCGGTCCCGCTCCCCCCGGCCCTGGACGTCGGCCCGCGACGCGTTCTGATTCTCGAGCGCCGCGATGTCCTGGCGGAGCTGGATGTACTCGCCGAAATCGCCGAGGTGGCAGGCCATCGAGGCCGCGTAGCCGTCGAGCGACTGCTGCTGCGTGCGCACCTTCTGGGCGAGGTCGACGACCGCGCGGTCTGCCTGGAACTGGGCGAACGACGTCTCGAGCACCTCGCGGGTGCGGGAGCGCCCGAACTGCTCGATCAGGTTGACGGCCATGTTGTAGGTCGGCCGGAAGCTGGAGTTGAGCGGGTAGGTCCGGCGGGAGGCGAGGGCCGCGACCGCCTGGGGGTCGAGCCCCTGCGACCACTGGATGACCGAGTGGCCCTCCACGTCGATGCCTCGGCGTCCGGCGCGACCCGTGAGCTGCGTGTACTCCCCCGGCGTGATCGGGACGCGCGCCTCGCCGTTGAACTTCTCGAGCTTCTCGAGCACGACGGAGCGCGCCGGCATGTTGATGCCGAGCGCGAGCGTCTCGGTCGCGAAGACCGCCTTGACGAGCTTCTTCTGGAAGAGCTCCTCGACGACCTCCTTGAAGGCGGGCAGCATGCCGGCGTGGTGGGCCGCGACGCCGCGCTCGAGACCCTCGAGCCACTCGTAGTAGCCGAGGACGGCGAGATCCTCGTCGCGGAGGGTCCGGCAGTGGTCGTCGACGATCTCGCGGATCTCGTCGCGGTCGGCGGCGGAGGTGAGCCGGATGCCGGACCGGAGCACCTGCCGGACGGCCTGGTCGCAGCCGACCCGACTGAAGACGAAGAAGATGGCGGGCAGGAGATTCAGGCCGTCGAGCATGTCGACGATCTTCCAGCGGTCCATGCGCCCGGGATTCGCCTGCGGGTGCGGAGCGGGCCGGGAGCCGCCGCGCCGACCCGAATAGCCGTGACCGCCGCTCCCCGGGCGTCCGCCGCCCCCGCGGGAACCGCCTCGGCGGCCCAGGGCGGTCGCGCGCACGAGCTCGGGGTTGACCCGGTTCGTGGCCGCCTGCCCGGACGAGTCGAAGAGGTCGAGGTACTTCGAGCCGACGAGTACGTGCTGCTGGAGCGGGACGGGCCGCTCCTCCGAGACGATCACGTCGGTCTCGCCGCGGACCGTCTGGAGCCAGTCGCCGAACTCCTCGGCGTTCGACACGGTCGCCGAGAGGGACACCATCCGGACGTCGAGCGGCAGGTGGATGATGACCTCCTCCCACACCGCCCCGCGGAAACGGTCGCCGAGGAAGTGCACCTCGTCGAGGACGACGTAGCGGAGGTCCTGGAGGAGGTCGGACCCGGCGTAGAGCATGTTGCGGAGGACCTCGGTCGTCATGACCACGATCCGGGCCCGGGAGTTGACGTTCGTGTCTCCGGTGAGGAGCCCGACCTCGCTCGCGCCGTACTCGGCGACGAGCTCCTGGTACTTCTGGTTGCTCAGCGCCTTCATCGGCGCCGTGTAGAAGACCTTGTCGCGGGGATCCTGCATCGCCAGGTGGATGGCGAACTCGGCCACGAGCGTCTTGCCCGCCCCGGTGGGCGCCGCCACGAGGACGCTCCGCCCCTGCTCGACGACCTCGCAGGCCTTGATCTGGAACGGATCGAGGTCGAAGGCGAGCCCCGACCGGAACACCTGCAGCTGGGGAGTCCTGCTGCGGTTGCGGGAGGCGGCGAACCTCTCGGCGGGAGACAGTTCGCTACTGGTCACCCCGCCATTGTGTCACGCCGTCATTCTCCGGCCAGTTCCGCGTCGAGTTGCGCGTCGAGTGCGTCGACCCTCTTGGAAACGCGTCGGTCGTGGATCCAGGTGACCCCGCAGGCGAGCAGGTAGAGCAGGATCATCGGGACGGCCAGCAGGAGCATCGAGATGACGTCCGCCGCGGGCGTCACGAGCGCCGTGAAGAGGACGATCAGGATGATCGCCACGCGCCAGCCCTTGATGATCGCCTGAGCGGAGATCACGCCGACGAAGTTGAACAGCACCAGGAACACGGGGAGGACGAAGGCCACGCCGACGGCCAGGACCAGCTTCAGGACGAAGTCGTAGTACGTCTTGGCGTCGATGATGCTGGAGTCCTGCTGCGCGATGAAGGACGTCATCACCTGCACGATGTGCGGGAGGACGAACACGCCGGCCGAGCACCCCGCCAGGAACAGCGGGATGGCCGTGAGCAGGAAGCCGAGGGCGTAGAGCTTCTCCTTGCGCACCAGCGCCGGGACGATGAACGCCCAGATCTGGTACAGCCACACCGGGCTGGCGATGATGACGCCGACCGTGATGGTGATGGTCAGCTTCAGGTCGAAGGCACCTGTGACGTTCGAGAAGTTCAGGGACGCGTTGCGGTGCTCCGCGCCAGCGATGGTGACGACCGGCGCCCGGAGGACGTCGAGCACCATGTCGGAGAGGAACCAGCCCGCGACGGATCCGATGACGATGGCCAGCGCCGCGAAGAAGAGTCGCCGACGAAGCTCGATGAAGTGCTGCCCCAGCGACATGCGGCCTTCATGATCTTTGCCGGTCTTTCTCGCGCCGCTGACTCCGGTCGCGGCCACGCGTCAGGCCCGGGGCGGGAAGTCGTTCGACGACGTGGTCGTCGTCGTCGTGGTGGTGCTGCCGTCGGGGTTGACCACGGTCGTGGTGTGAGGGACCGGAGCGGCGGTGCTCGCGGTCGACTCGGTGCCGGAGGCGGTGCCGGCTGCGCTGCCGGTGCCCTTGGCGTCTTTGGCGGGGGTCGCCATTTCGTTGCGGAAGATCTTCATGGACTGGGCGATGCCCTTGGAGAGTGCGGGCAGCTTCGTCGCGCCGAAGAGCAGCACGACGATACCGAGGATGATGAGGAGGTGGATTCCACCGAGGTTTGCGAACACGGTCGTTGCTCCTTGCGAGTTCTGGGAGGTCCAAGTGTAACCCGCTGCTCTGCCGATTCCGCTAGGCCTCGTACCTTTTCGCAGCTCGGGACGCCCACTCCGCCACGGCCGCTCTCGCCGCGGGCGGCTCGATCACGACGGCGCGACCGGGGAGCCCCGCGACGAGACGGGCGAGCGAGCCGAACTGGTTGACGCGGAGCCGCATCCTGCACCGGCCGTTGCCGAGGTCGTCGACGTCGTCGGGTGCGTAGTCGGCCAGGACCGGGCTGGCGGCCGCGTCGATCTCGACCGTGACGACGACGTCGTCGGGCGATCCCTCGAAGAGCGTCTCGGGCAGCGTCACGTCGTCGGCCCGGAACGAGATCGGCCGGTCGCTGACGGCGGCCTGGCTGATGCGATCGAGCCGGAACGTGCGGACGGCCTCGCGCAGGTGGTCGAAGCCGCGGAGATACCAGTCGGTGTCGACCGACTCGACGCGGAGAGGATCGACGCGCCGTCGCTCCTTCTGTCCACGGACCCCCGAGTAGTCGAACTCGATCTGCACTCCCTCGTCGACGGCGCGGTGCACCAGCGACAGGAGCTCGTTGGTCTCGGTGTTCTCGACGGCCACCTGGCTCGGGGCGCTCGACGCCCCTCGGGCGAGCTTCGACATGAGGGTCGCGATGGCCTGGCGGTCGGCGTTCTCCGGCAGCGACGAGAGGTACTGCAGGCCGGCGATGAGCGCGGCGGCCTCGCGGGCGGAGAACCGCGGGGAGTCGTCGATCGCGACGAGGTTCGTGAGGACGATCACGTCGTTCTGCTCGAAGTCGTCCCAGGCGATGTCGAAGAGGTCGCCGTGCTGGTACTGCGTCGTCTCGCCGGGGATGCCGGACACGGCGATGAGCTCGACGGCACGCCGGATCTGCGTCACGGGAACCCCGAAGTGCGCGGCGGCCTCGGCGACGGAGACGCTCCCGCGGTCCATCAGGTACGGCACGAGGGAGAGCAGGAAGGCCAGTTTGTCCTGCGCCTGGAGCGGAGGGGTGCGGTCGCTCATCGGGCGCCATCGCTCTCGGGAAGACGGACCGCAGGAGCCTCGTGGTCGGCGACGAGCGTCGCGAGGCGCTCCTCGACCAGCGCCCGCACGGCGGCGGGCTCCACGACCTCGACCTCCGGGCCGAACGACGAGAGCTCGTCGGCGAGCAGGTGCCGGTCGGAGAAGTGGACCACGAGGGTCCCGTCGTCGATCCGTCGGGTGCCGCGACGCTTCACCAGGCGCGTCTCGGCGTCGGACGCCGGGTCGACACGGACCCGGGCGGTCTGGGAGTCCCAAAGCGCCTCGAGGTCGGCGAGGGAACCCTCGGCGGTCGCGTCGTCGGGCCGATCGATCACGCGCGTCGTCGCGACGACGGGGCTGACGATCCGCGACAGGAGGAAGGTGCGGCGGCCGCCCGTCTCGGGATCGATGGCCGAGCACATCCAGCGCCCCTGGAACTGCACGAGGGCGTAGGGCACGACGCGGCGCTCGCGCGGGGCGTCCTCCCCCGGCTTCAGGTAGTCGAAGCGGACGACGACGGAGCGGTCGAGCGCCAGGCGGAGCGGTTCGAACGCCGCGTCGCGGGAGCGGATGCGCGGCGCGTAGGCGAGCTCGGGCACGGGGGCGGTGCCTCCCAGGCTGCGGAGCTTGAGGAGGGCCCGCCTCGACTCCCCCGACAGGGTCCCCTCCCGCCAGACCATTGCGGCCAGAGTGAGGAGGGCCGTCTCCTCCGAGGAGAAGGCGATGTCGACGGGCAGCTCGTAGGCGCCGCGCGGGATCCGGTAGCGGAGGTTCTGGTTGTTGCCGGACGAGCCGAGCTCCTCGAGTGTCTCGAGGGGTACGCCGAGTTCGCGGATGTCGTCTTTATCGCGTTCGAACTGGCGCTCCAGGGCGGCGTTGTCCCCGCTCGACCAGCGCTGCCGGTAGCCCTGGACCGTCGAGAGGATCTCGGTCTTCGTCAGACCCGTCTCGGTCGCGAGCAGCGCGAGGACGAGGCTGAAGAGCCTCTCCTCGACCGGGATGCGCGGAGTTCGGGCTGCGGACACGACGATGATCCTAGATCAGTCGCGCGACGCGGTTCAGAGCGAGCCCAGGACGTCGAAGACGTAGATCGAGGTCGTGGCGGTGCTCGACGTGGCGCTCGGCGGGATGACCACCATCACCTGGGAGCCGACCGTCTGTCCGACGAGGGCCTTCTTGAACTGCTCGGGCAAAGTGGCGTCGCCGAGCGGGATGGTGGTGGCGGCGTCGCCGTTCGTCCACGACGACTCCTGCACGGTCGGCTTCGCGGCCCAGTCGACCGCGGTGAACTGCACGACCGCGGTGTCCTTCGCCATGAGTCGGTGACCGGAGCCCTTGCGGACGAGCTGCACGACCTCCTTGGTCGGGGCGGCGACGTCGGGGACGCTGATGCCGGGCGCGCCGTTCGGCGCAGTCACGACGGCGGGCATGTCGTTGACACCGAGCTGGAGGGCACCGTCGGCCTTCGGGAGGAAGGCCCGCTTGATGTCGATGACCGCCACGTACGCGGGGCCGGACGTGGTGTCGGTCTTGCCGGTCGTCGAGCTGAGGTCGCTGGCCTTGACGGCGACGGCGATGCGCGATCCGACGCGCGAGCACTCGAGGGCGTCGACGAGCGGGCCGCCCTTGGTCGCCCCGACGGTGATCGGCGCGGCGGGCGTTCCGTAGGAGCTCGCCTGCACCTCCTTGCCGGTGGCGCCCGAGTAGATCGTGTACTCGATCAGCGCGGGGGTGCCGTCGGTCAGGATCCGGCCCGAGCCCTCGATCAGCGTGGACACCTCGGTGTGCGACGTGTTGATGGGGGTCGGGACCGTGACGGTCGGCTTCTCGCCGAATTTGCCGGTGGCGGAGACCACGTTCGACGCGTTCCCCGAGGCGGGAGCCGTGCATCCTGCGGAGCCGGGCGCCGGGGCCGTGGCGCAGGCGGACAGCGAGGCCACCAGGGCAGCCGTGACGAGCAGTGCGGGGAGCTTGCGCACGGACGGCAGCGCGGGGAGCTTGCGCACGGATCCTCTTTCTGTTGCTCTGCAGGCGTGACGCCGTGCAGGTCGGTGGCACCGCGGGACGGGCTGTCGCGGGCGGAGCCCGATCAGCCTACCGGGTGGGTCAGGAGACCTTGCCCAGGATGTCGACGACGAAGACGAGCGTCGAGTTGGCCGGGATCGAGGCGTTCGCCTTGTCTCCGTAGCCGTCCGCCGGGGGCACGACGAGAAGCACCTGGCTACCGATGGTCTTGCCCGCGAGGCCCTTGACCCAGCCGTCGATGAGCTGCCCGGAGGTCAGGCTCCCGACGAGCGGCTGGCCGTTCTTCCACGACGAGTCGAACACCTTGCCGTCGCTGTAGAGGACGCCCGTGTACTGCATCATCAGCGTGTCGCCCTCGGCCACCTTGGCGCCGGAGCCCTTGATGAGCGTGGTCGACTGGAGGGTGGTCGGGGCCTTCGTCTTCGGGATGGTGATCGTCGGTGCACCGGTGGAGGAGAGCTTGACGGTCGGCTGGCCGGAGACCGGCTTCTGCGCCTCGCCCTCGGCGCGCCCGGGGAACGCCTTGAGGATGTCGGCGACGAACACGACGGAGTCGGTCGCGCCGATCTTGTAGTCGGCGATGCCCTTGCCGCCCGTGGCGTCCTTCGGGCTGGCGGCGATGGCGATGCGGTCGCCGACGTGGGAGCAGACGAGCCCAGAGCTCAGAGCGTTGAGGTTGGCGTTGGGGCCGGCCACGAGGTAGGTGCCGCTGCTCTTGTAGTCGGTGGTGGTGGCCTTCGCGCCGGTCTTCCCGTCGTAGAGGCTGACCTGGAAGATGACCGGGTCGCCCTTCTCGATCAGCTTGCCCTTGCCCGTGACGAGGGTGGTCTTCTCGGTCTTGTCGGTCGACAGGCCCTTGTCGAAGGTCACCGTCGGGGCGCTGCCCTGCTTGCCGGTGGCCTTGATGCCGTCGGAGAGGCTCCCGGAGGCGACTCCCCCGGAGCAGGAGGCCGACGTGTCGGTCTTCGCCGTGCATCCGGCGAGGGTGAGGCTCAGCAGGGCGCCGACCGTGGCGGCGACGGCGAGGGTCCGGGTGAAGGTGGAGTGGGGCACGTCAGTCCTTTTCCGTGACGGCATCGTCGGCCGTCGTCTCGGTGGTGCGGAGGGCAGAGTCGGCATCGGTGGCGGCGACGGCTTTGGCCGCGGCATCCTGCGCCTGGCGAGCGGTCTTGCGGAGCTTCTTCGACGAGGCGGTGCGCTCGCCGAGGGCACCCGGGGTCCAGAGCTCGACGTCCTCGTCGCTGAAGTCGGACTTCGACGCGCGGCGCTTGAGCGCCGGGAGCACGGTGCCCTCGGCGAGGCGGCGGGCGGTGAGGAGGAATCCGGTGTGCGCGATCATCCGGTGGTCGGGTCGCACGGCGAGCCCTTCGACGTGCCAGGAGCGGACCAGGGTCTCGCTCGACTCGGGGTCGGTGAACGAGCCGGTGTCGCGGAGGGCCTCGGCCGTGCGGGAGAGTTGCGTCACCGTGGCGACGTAGACGACCACGAGCCCGCCGGGTTTGAGGGCCCGGGCGGTCGCGTCGACGCACTCCCACGGGGCGAGCATGTCGAGGACGACGCGGTCGGCCGTGCCGTCGTCGACGACGCCCGGGAGCTCCTCGACGAGGTCGCCCACCGTCAGCGTCCAGTTGTCGGGCCGCTGCCCGAGGAAGCTCGTGACGTTGCCCTCGGCGACCGCGGCGAACTCGTCGCGGCGCTCGAACGAGGCCAGGCGGCCCTCGGGACCGACGGCGCGCAGGAGCGACAGTGCGAGCGCGCCGGAGCCGACGCCCGCCTCGACGACCGTCGCTCCCGGGAAGATGTCGGCGAACGTCACGATCATCGCGGCGTCCTTCGGATAGACGATGGCCGCGCCCCGCGGCATCGACATGACGAAGTCGGCCAGGAGCGGGCGCAGGGCCAGGTAGTCGTCGCCGGTCGTGCTGGTGATCACCGAGCCGTCGGGCAGACCGACCACGGTCTCGTGCGCGACCATGCCGCGGTGGGTGTGGAAGACGCCCCCCTCGGTGAGGGTGATGGTGTGCATCCTGCCCTTGGGGCCCGTGAGCTGGACCTTGTCGCCCCAGAGGAAGGGGCCGGACTGCCGCCGCTGGGCGCTCACGCGTCGGCCTCGGGCAGGGTGCCGAGCGCTCGGCCCCGCTGGAGGAGGTGACCGAGGTCGCGGGCGGTGACGCCGACGAGGGTGTGGTGGCGGAGGAAGTCGCCGTCGTCGGCGAGGGGCGCGTGGTGCTCGACGCCGAGGGTGGCGGCTCCCGCGGCGACCGCGGAGGCGATGCCGGTCGGGCTGTCCTCGATGGCGACGCAGGAGGCGATGTCGACGCCGAGGAGGTCGGCTGCGGTCAGGTAGGCCTCGGGGTGCGGCTTCGCGTGCTCGACCTCGTCGCCGGCCACGACGGCGTCGAACGCGTCGAAGCCGATCGCCTCGGCGATCGAGTCGGCCATGCGGCGGATCGACATCGTGACGAGGGCCGTCTTGACGCCCGCGTCGCGGAGGTCGCGGAGGAGCTCGCGCGCGCCGGGACGCCACGGGAGGTGCTCGCGGATGCGGACGAGGACGTCGTCGGTCATCCGGTCGATGATCGCCTGCTCGTCGAGAGCGACGCCGTGCTGCTGGAGGACGGTGGCGGAGTGCCAGAGGCCGGAGCCGATGAGCGAGTCGCCGTCTTCGCGGCTCCAGGTGCCGTCGTGCTCCGCGACGAGCCGGACCTGCGACTCCTGCCAGTAGGGCTCGGTGTCGACGAGGGTGCCGTCCATGTCCCACAGGACGGCGGCGGGCAGCGGCGGAAGGCCTGCTGCGGAGGAGCCTTCTGAGGCGCGGCGGAAATCGGTCACGACAACCGAGTCTAACCGGGCGAACCCGGGCCGGAGGCGGCACGGTCTATCGTGGAGGATCAGCGCGGAGCCGTTCTCGTGGCCCGCGCAGTGAGGATGTCAGGTGTCGCCAACGTCACGATTCGCCGAGGGGCGGCTGCTCGTCGTCGCGTTCGAGGGCTGGAACGATGCGGGTGAGGCGGCCTCCGGGGTCGCGCGCGCGCTGATCGAGACCCTCGACATGACCGCGATCGCCGAGCTCGACGGCGAGGCGTACATCGACTTCCAGTTCAACCGGCCCCAGGCCGCCCACGACGACGAGGGCAACGCGACGCTCGTCTGGCCGCGGATCCAGCTCCACGCGACGCCGTCGGTCTCCTCCGGCGTCACCGAGGTCGCCGACGGACTCGCCGCGCGCGACGGCGGGCTGCTCGTCCTGCTGGGCGCCGAGCCCTCGCGCTCCTGGCGGAGCTTCGCGGCCGAGATCGTCGATCTCGCCGACGTCCACGGCGTCACCGGCGTCGTGTTCCTCGGCGCCATGCTCGCCGACGTGCCGCACACGCGCCCCATCTCGATCTACGTCGGCAGCGAGAACGACGACGTCCGCGCCGAGCTCACGGTCGAGCGGAGCACGTACGAGGGCCCGGTCGGCATCCTGTCGGTGCTCGGGCAGGCCCTCGAGCAGGCGGGCATCCCGACCCTCTCGATCTGGGCGTCGGTCCCGCACTACGTGCACAACGCCCCGTCGCCCAAGGCCTCCCTCGCGATCCTCGACAAGGTCCAGGAGATCACCGGCGTGGCGGTCCCCCGCGACGAGCTCGTCGAGGAGGCCGAGGCCTGGGAGAGCGGCATCGACGCGCTCGCCGCCGACGACGACGACATGGCCGGCTACATCGAGCAGCTCGAGCAGGCCCGCGACACCGTCGATTCGCCCGAGGCGAGCGGCGAGGCGATCGCTCAGGAGTTCGAGCGCTACCTGCGTCGACGCGACGGCAAGTCCGGCGACGACCCCTGGCGCCCGCCCGCCGTCTGAGTCGCGCATCACAGACGGCGCCCGAGCGATGGCTCAGGAGCGCGGAATCAGGCGCGCAGGTCGATGCCCAGCAGGGCGTGCACCGCGTCGACGTCCACGCTCGTCGGCGGCACGTCCTCGACGACGGCGCGCTCGACGGCCGCCACGGCGTTCGGCGTGTCGAGATCGTCCGCCAGGGCGTCCCGCAGCGCGGCGACCAGGGGTGTCGCCTCCGCCCCCGGCGTCGCGTCGGCCGCCCAGGCGACCCAGTGCGTGATCCGGGCGATCGACGCGGTGACGTCGTCGTCGAACCACTCCCAGTCGCTCCGGTAGTGGTGCTGCAGGAGCGCGAGCCGCACGGCGCGAGGATCGACGCCCGAGGCGACGAGCTCGCTGACCTTGACGAGGTTCCCGAGCGACTTCGACATCTTCTCGCCCTCGTACGCGACCATGCCGGCGTGCGCGTACAGCGATGAGAAGGTCTCGCCCGTGAGGGCGGTCCCGTGCCCGGCGGACATCTCGTGGTGCGGGAAGATCAGGTCGCTTCCGCCGCCGTTGACGGACAGGGGCAGGCTGAGGTGCTCGAGCGCGATGACGGTGCACTCGATGTGCCAGCCCGGGCGCCCCTCCCCGAGGACGGTCGGCCAGGACGGCTCGCCGTCGCGAGCCGCGCGCCAGAGCAGCGGGTCGAGTGCGTTGCGTTTCCCGTCGCGGTCCGGGTCGCCGCCGCGCTCGCGGAAGAAGCGCATCATCGTCTCGGGATCGAGGCGGCTCTCGATCCCCAGGTGCCAGAGCGTCTCCTGCCCGGCGCGGTCGACGTCGAAGTAGACGTCGTCGCCCGCGGACGAGTCGGGCGTGTCGACGCGATAGGCGAACGACGACTCGAGGAGGGCGGACACGGAGCGGGCGACGTCGTCGACGACGTCGGTCACGGCCACGAAGTGGTCGGGCGGGATCACGCCGAGGTGCTCCATGTCGGAACGGAAGAGGTCGGTCTGCGACGCGGCCAGCTCGCGCCAGTCGACCCCGGTGTCGCGGGCGCGCTCGAGGAGCGGGTCGTCGACGTCCGTGGTGTTCTGCACGTAGGTGACCTCCACGCCGGCGTCGCGCCAGATCCGCCCCAGCGTGTCGAAGGCGAGGTAGGTCGACGCGTGGCCGAGGTGGGTGGCGTCGTAGGGAGTGATCCCGCAGACGTAGAGCTGACCGCCCCGCGACACGTCGGTGACGTGCTTCGAGCCCGTCGCCGTGTCGTGGAGGGTGGGGAGCGGTGCGGATCCCGGGAGGGACGGGAGGGCGGGGACGTTCCAGGAGCGCATCAGCCGATCACCCCGGTGCCGAGCAGCACGAAGAGGACCGCGCCGAGTGCGATGCGGTAGACGACGAACGGCAGGAAGCTCCGCTTCGAGATGTAGTTCATGAAGAACGCGATGACCACGAAGCCGACGACGAACGCCACCACGGTCGCCGCCGCGGTGTCGACGAGGGAGTACGGGTTCGAGGCGTTCGAGTGGATGGCCTGATACATCTCGAACAGGCCGCTCCCGAAAACCGCCGGGATCGCCAGGAGGAACGAGTAGCGCGCCGCCGCCGGACGGGTGTAGCCGAGCGCCAGGCCGGCCGACGTCGTCGCGCCCGAGCGGGAGACGCCGGGGATCAGCGCGAGCACCTGCGCGATGCCGATCCCGACGCCGTGCGACCACCTCATGCGCTCGAAGGGCAGCTGCTTCCTCCCGAGGACGTCGCACGCGCCGAGGACGACGCCGAACACGACGAACACGGTCGCGAGGAGCCACAGCGACCGGAAGTCCGTTGCGATGAGATCCTGCGTGAGGTAGCCCACGACGATGATCGGGATGGTCCCGATGATGACGAGCCATCCCATCCTGACGTCGGGGTCGCGGCGGTCCCAGCGGCCGATGAGCGCCAGGAACCAGCGCGACACGATCCGCGAGACGTCCTTCCAGAAGTAGATGAGCACCGCCAGCTCGGTGCCCAGCTGGATGATGGCGGTGAACGCCGCACCGGGGTCGAACTCCTTGCCCGCGGCGTGCGGGAAGAACAGACCGACGAGCCGAATGTGAGCGCTCGACGAGACGGGGAGGAACTCCGTCAGGCCCTGGACGAGGCCGAGCAGGAGAGCTTGGAAGAAGTGGTCCACGTGCGGCTGACGCCTCTCAGTATGTCGCGAGGAGATCGCGCAGGACGCGGGATCCGAAGGTTAGTGCGTCGAGGGGCACTCGCTCGTCGACGCCGTGGAACATCGCCGGGAAGTCCATCTCCTCCGGCAGACGAAGCGGAGCGAAGCCGTAGCCCTCGATCCCCAGGAGGCTGAGGGCCTTGTTGTCCGTCCCGCCCGAGAGGAGGTACGGCAGGACCGGCGCGCCGGGGTCGTGGCGCCCGAGGGTCGACACGATCGCCTCGACCAGAGGGCCGCCGAACTCCGTCTCCAGGCCGATGTCGGTGTGCAGGGTGACGATCTCGATGTCGTCGCCCACCAGCTCCTGCACCTGGGCGAGCACGGCGCCCTCCTCCCCCGGCATGCAGCGGATGTCGATCAGAGCCGACGCCTCGTCGGGGACGACGTTGTGCTTGTACCCGGCGGTGAGGACCGTCGGATTGGTCGTCACCCGCAGGCTGCCGCGGATGAAGCCGGACGCCGTGCCGGTCTTCAGCACGAGCTCGTCGGGGCTCGTCGACGCAGGATCGACGCCCAGGATGCGCGCGACCTCGGCCAGGAGCTCCGTCGTCGTGTTCGTCATCTGGACCGGCCACTCCTGCCGACCCAGGACGGCGACCGCCTCGGCCAGACGCGTGACCGCGTTGTTCCGGATCATCTGCGACCCGTGACCCGCCGTGCCGCGGGCGATCAGCTTGATCCAGACGAGGGCCTTCTCCCCCGTCTGCAGGAGGTACGCGCGCTTGCCGTCGATGAACGTCGAGTACCCGCCCACCTCGCTGATCGCCTCGCCCATCCCGTCGAAGAGCTCGGGATGGTTCTGCACCAGCCAGTGCGACCCCAGGACGCCGCCCGCCTCCTCGTCGGCGAGGAACCCCACCACGAGATCGCGCTCCGGCCGCTCCCCCGCGCGCAGCAGGTCGCCGAGAGCCGTCAGCATCATGGCGTCCATGTTCTTCATGTCGACCGCGCCGCGACCCCACAGCATGCCGTCGCGCACCTCGCCGCCGAACGGATCGACCGACCAGTTCGCAGGATCCGCGGGCACCACGTCGAGATGCCCGTGGAGCACCAGACCCGGCTTCGACCGGTCGCGCCCCTCCACCCGGGCCAGGACGCTCGTGCGACCCGGCTCCGACTCGAACACCTGAGGCGTCACACCCAGCTCGACGAGCTTCGCCTCCACGTACTCCGCGGCGTCCGCCTCCCCGTTCGATCGGCCGGAACCGTAGTTCGTCGTGTCGAAACGGATCAGGTCGCGCGCGATGAGGGCTGTCTCGTCGAGTTCGGTCATGCCACCACGCTACCCGGGGACGACCGTGTCAAAACCGCCCCCGGGATCGTGCTAATGTTTCGAGGCGGCAAAACGCCGCGAACACTCGTCCGGGTGGCGGAAATGGCAGACGCGCTAGCTTGAGGTGCTAGTGCCCGTATAGGGCGTGGGGGTTCAAGTCCCCCCTCGGACACGAACGAAAAAAGGCCATGCCCTCCAAGGGGCAGGGCCTTTTTTCGTTCGTCGCCTTCTGCGACGCTGTCCGCGTCGCGTCGCTCCGCTGGGGTCCTCCGGACACGTGGCACGGGGGACGGCGCTTCGCGCGTCGTGGGCACGAGGTGCGGCGGCACGGGGGACGGCGCTTCGCGCGTCGGGGGCGCGAGGTGCAATGGCACGGGGGACGGCGCTTCGCGCGCCGTGGGCACGAGGTGCGGCGGCACGGGGGGCGGCGCTTCGCGCGCCGTGGGCACGAGGTGCGGCGGCACGGGGGGCGGCGCTTCGCGCGCCGTGGGCACGAGGTGCGGCGGCACGGGGGGCGGCGCTTCGCGCGCCGTGGGCACGAGGTGCAATGGCACGGGGGACGGCGCTTCGCGCGTCGTGGGCCGGGGGCCGCGCGTCGGGGGATCGTGGCTCGGGACGCTCCGGCAGGAGCCGACGTTAGTTAGGCAGGAGTTCGCTCGGTTTGGCGCGCACTCCGCAGGAGAAACGGCTCCTGCGGGATCGTGACGCAGGACGGTGACGCGGAAACTCCTGCTTTAGGGGCACGGGGGACGGCGCTTCGCGCGTCGGGGACGGGCAGCGAAAAGGCTGCGGGGCTGGGAACGGCTCGGGGGGCGGTCGTAGGGTCGGGGCATGGACTATGTGCGACTGGGAACGAGCGGCCTGCAGGTGTCGGCCGTGACGCTGGGAATGATGAGCTACGGCGACCCGAAGAGGGGCGGCCACGAGTGGAGCCTCCCCGAGGAGGAGAGCCGGCCCTTCATCCAGCGGGCCCTCGAACTCGGCATCACCACCTTCGACACCGCCAACGTGTACAGCGACGGATCGAGCGAGGAGATCACGGGCCGCGCGCTCGCCGACTTCGCCCGCCGCGACGAGGTCGTCATCGCGACCAAGCTCAACGGGAGAATGCGCCCCGGACCGAACGGCGCTGGGCTCTCGCGTCTCGCCGTGATGACCGAGGTCGACAACAGCCTCCGCCGTCTCGGGACCGACTACATCGACCTCTACCAGATCCACCGCTTCGACCCGGAGACCCCGGTCGAGGAGACCATGGAGGCCCTCCACGACGTCGTCAAGGCCGGCAAGGTGCGCTACATCGGCGCCTCCAGCATGTGGGCCTGGCAATTCGCGAAGATGCAGTACACCGCCGACCTCGCGGGGTGGACGCGCTTCATCTCGATGCAGGATCAGTACAACCTCATCCAGCGCGAGGAGGAGCGCGAGATGCTTCCCTTCTGCCTCGACCAGGGCGTCGGCGTCCTCCCCTGGAGCCCTCTCGCTCGAGGCCGCCTCACGCGCGACTGGGACGAGAAGACGGCCCGGAGCGAGACCGACCTCTTCGGCAAGACCCTCTACCGTCAGCAGGAGCAGGGCGATCGGGCCATAGCCTCCGCCGTGGCCCGCGTCGCCGACAACCGCGGCGTCTCCCGCGCGCAGGTCGCCCTCGCCTGGGTCCGCCAGCAGGATGCCGTCACCTCACCCATCGTCGGGGCGACGAAGCCGCACCACCTCGACGACGCCGTCGCCTCCGTCGACCTGGTTCTCACCGACGACGAGCTCGACGCGCTCGAATCGCCCTACGTCGCCCGGAATCCCGAGGGATTCTGACGTCGGACCGACCAAACCACCGCCGCCCCTCGACCGCGAGGGGCGGCGGGGGGCATCATGGGGGAATCCATCGGCGACGACGCCGACGAGACTGACGAAGGGTACCGACCGTGACGGATCACGCGACCACTGAGAGCCCCGACGACGGCAAGGCCCGCGAGGCGCAGTCCGGGCAGGAGCAGACCGACCACGGCACCGACGCGCCCCTGAACGGCGGCGAGCACGTCGAGTCGGGGTCCTACACCTCCACGAAGGAGCACGGCGTCGAGTACGACGGCGCCTTCACCGACAGCGACATCCCCTCCGAGGGCGTCAAGCCCGGTGAGACCGACGCCGACCGCGCCGGCTTCGAGGGAAGCTACGTCGAGAGCGACGGCACCGAGTAACACGAGCCCGGGCCGACCCGAGGGGTCGGTCCGTCGGGCGTGACGATGTCGAGGGCGGAGGCCGGGCATCCTGCGCTGTCATTTTTCCGCCGCGGAGCGAATCGACCCCGCGTGCGGAGTACCGTCGAGGCATGACAACACGAATCGTTATTCTGGGTGGTGGTTCGGCGGGTCTCCACACCGCGCTGTGGCTCCAGCGGAAGCGTCCCCCGCAGAGCGCGAGCATCACGGTCATCGACCCGAGCCCGTACATGACCTATCAGCCGTTCCTTCCCGAGGTCGCCGGCGGCCACATCGATCCGAAAGACGTGACCGTCCCGCTGCGGAAGACGCTGCGCCGGTCGAAGTTCATCCAGGGCGCCATGACCGGGATCGACACGGCGGCCAAGACCGTGACCGTCTCGCACGTCGAGGGAACGACCTCCGAGGTCGCCTACGACCACCTGGTGGTCGCCCTCGGAGCCGTGACACGCACGTTCCCGACACCCGGCCTCGCCGAGAACGCCGTCGGCTTCAAGAGCGTCGAGGAGGCGTTCTACGTCCGCAACCGCGTCCTCGCGAACATCGAGAAGGCCGCGTCGACGACCGATCCCGCCGAGCGGGCGAAGCTCCTCACCATCCTCTTCGTCGGCGGCGGCTACACCGGCGTCGAGGCGCTGGGCGAGCTGAACGACGCCGCCAACGCCGCCGTCGACCAGTACCCGCAGCTGTCCCGCCACGAACTCCGCTTCGTCCTGGTGGAGGCGCTCGACCGCGTCGCCCCCGAGGTCGGCCCGGAGCTCAGCAAGTGGACCCTCGGCGCTCTGCGCGCGCGGGGCATCGACATCCGGCTCAAGACCACGATGCCCTCCTGCGAGAACGGCGACTGCGTCCTCAGCGACGGCGAGACGATCCCCGCCGGCACGATCGTGTGGACGGCCGGCGTCAAGCCGAACCCGGCGCTCGACGCGACCGACCTCCCCCGCGGACCGAAGGGTCACGTCAACGCGAACGCGCGCCTCGAGGTCGTCACCGACGAGGGCAAGCGCGTCGACGGCGTGTGGGCTCTGGGGGACAACGCGCAGGTTCCTGACCTGACCGCGGCCAAGCAGCCGGCCTACTACCCGCCGAACGCTCAGAACGCGGTCCGCCAGGCCCGCACCGTCGCCGAGAACATCCTCGCGTCCATGGCCGGCGAGCCGCTGGCGGAGTACCGCCACGAGTCCGTCGGGACCGTCGCCAGCTACGGCATCGGCAAGGGAGCGGCCCTGATCCAGGGCGTGCACCTCAAGAACGTCCTGGCGTGGCTCGCCCACCGCGGCTACCACCTGCTGGCGATGCCGACCTACACGCGCAAGTGGCGCATCCTGACCGGCTGGATCACGAACTTCGTGAGCGGCCGCGACGAGACGACGCTGGAGAACCTCACCGACCCCCGGGCGTCCTTCGTGGCAGCCGCCGGAGGCGTCAAGGAGTAATCGAGACACCTCTCGGCCACCGAGGCCCCCGCTTGCTGTGCGAACCATAGTGAGCGGGGGTTTCTTCTGTCAATCAGGGGATTTCGGGTGACGTTTCCCGTCCAGAGGGTCCGCCGCGTCTTTCCGAGATCACCCGTCTCACCCGTTGCAACCATTCGGGGTACACGAACTGCGGTCATTGGGGAGGACTCCCGTCCGGGGGGTCTCGACGACCCTCGACGGGGACCCCCCGATCGGCCCTGCGGTTGAGGAACGGGCCCGGAACCCCGATCCCTGCAGGCATGGGGATCGAACGGGGTCCCGAACCGAACGGATCGGTCGCCCGACGACCGGAGCACCGCTCCGCCCCGACGACTCCCCCGGGGCCTCCCGCACGCCTCACCCGGGCCACGGGTCCACTCACCCGTTTCGCTCACCCGACGAGGCACGAGCGGAGTCCCCCGAAATGGGGGCATGTGCTTCGTGTGTCGGATGCAATACCGTCAGAGCACACCCGGTAGAACTGGGGAAGTACCACACCCGAAGAAACACCCGCGGTCCAGCCGCGGAACACCCGTAGAACACACCCGAAAAGCTGCACCCGACACCCGAAATCGTCGACGCGCTCCGAGCCTCGAGACAAGCCGTACCCGACGGCCCCTCACCGGATCAGACATCGCGTCGTCGCCCGGGTGGACGACTGGAACCCGATCTCCGCTCGTCCACTCGAACCCGGCCGCCGATCACTCCCGAAAAGTGATCTGTCGGCACAGCGCCGCCTACCCGAACCTGAGATCCATGCTTACCCTGCAGCCCTCCCGTGCGCTTTCGCGTACCCACAGCCGCCCCGAATCGGTTGTGGAATCATGACCGGCCTCGGCCGCGACATCGGCCAGACCCGCCGTGCCGCGTTCCCCGTGCCGGTGCGATCAGCGCAGGCGGAGTGGGCGGATCCAGGCGATCGGGTGGGCGGCGCCTCCGGAGTCGGCTGGGCGGTGCGCTACCGGCGCCGCCTCCTGGCCACGGACGCGATCATCGTCACCCTGAGCGTCGTCGTCGCCTCCTTCGTTGAGGCGTTCCGCGAGGGCCTCGACAAGACCGCGGCCGGCATCGCCGCGGCCGCTCCCGAGTCGGTCTTCGAATCGATCGGCTACCCCGTCGGGATCGGCGTCCTCTGGGCGCTCTGCCTGGCCGTCCACCGGACCCGCGACCTCGCCGTCGTCGGGACCGGCGCCGCCGAGTACAAGCGCGTCGTCAACGCCACCGTCCTGACGTTCACCGTGATCGCCCTGATCATCTCGATCACCGGCCACCAGAGCATGCGGGCGTACTTCTTCGTCGCGCTGCCCGGGGGTGCGCTCGGCCTCATCGCGTCGCGCTTCACCCTCCGCCGGTGGCTCGTCCGCCAGCGCACGATGGGCAACTACCTGTCCCGCGCCGTCGTCGTCGGAAGTCGCGCCGACGTCCGCTACGTCATCGACCGCATCGACGAGAAGCCCGGCGCGCTCTACGACGTCGTCGGAGCCGTCGTCGACGACGAGGACGTGTCCGGCATCTCCATCGGTCGACGCGTCGTCCCCGTGGTCGCGGGCCTCGACGACGTCTCTCGGGCCGTCTGGCGGATGAACGTCGAGAGCGTGATCGTCGCCGGCGATCCCCGCCACGGCACCGACTACCTCCGCGACCTCGGCTGGAGCCTCGAGGGTCGGGCGACGGAGCTCGTGATCGCCTCGCGGCTCGCGAACGTCGCCGGTCCCCGGATCCACTTCCGTCCCGTCGAGGGCCTTCCCCTGATGCACGTCGAGCTGCCGCAGTTCGACGGGCCGAAGCACCTCATGAAGCGCGCCACGGACGTCGTCCTGTCCGGGATCGCCGTCCTCCTGGCCCTTCCCGTGCTCGCCGTCATCGCGATGCTGGTGCGTCTCGACAGCGACGGCCCGGTCCTCTTCCGTCAGGAGCGCGTCGGTCGCGACGGCCAGCGCTTCACGATGCTGAAGTTCCGCACGATGGTCGTCGACGCGGAGGAGCGCCTCGCCGCGCTGCAGTCGCAGTCCGAGGGCGCCGGCCTCCTGTTCAAGATGCGCGACGACCCGCGGGTGACCCGGGTCGGCCGGATCCTGCGCCGCTACTCGCTCGACGAGCTGCCCCAGCTGTTCAACATCCTCGGCGGCTCGATGAGCATCGTCGGACCGCGCCCGCCGCTCCCCCGCGAGGTCGAGGGCTACGCCGATCACGTCCACCGCCGCCTCTACATCAAGCCCGGACTGACCGGGATGTGGCAGGTGAACGGACGCAGCGACCTCAGCTGGGAGGAGAGCGTCCGCCTCGACCTCTACTACGTCGAGAACTGGTCGATGACCGTCGACTTCGTCCTGATGTGGCGCACCGTGAAAGTCATCCTGAAACCGACGGGAGCCTACTGATGAGCGAATCGACGACCGAGCGAGAGATCGACCGCCCCGTCACCCGGCACGGCGCTCGTCGCAGCCGCGTCCTTGTCGTGCACTCCTCGGACGAGATGTACGGGTCCGACCGCATCGTCCTCGAAGTGGTCTCCGAACTCGTCTCCACGGACGACCTCGACGTGACGGTCTGGCTCCCCACCGACGTGGAGCCCGGCCGTCTCGGCCCGCTGCTCAGCGAGCTCGGCGCGAGGGTGGAGCGGCACCCGCTCCCCATCCTGCGCCGCATGAAGCTGACGCCGGGAGGCTTTCTCCGCCTCGGACGCGATGCCGTCCGGACGCTGGCCCGACTCCAGGGACGCCACTTCGATCTCGTCTACTGCGCCACGAGCGCCTGTCTCCCCGTCGCCCCGCTGGCCCGCCTCGTCGGGATCCGCCGGGTCGTCGGTCACCTCCAAGAACCATGGGGTGCGAAGGACCGGGTAGGTCTTCGCCCCCTGGCGCGCGCGTGCACGGCCCTCGTGGCCGTCTCGCGCTCGGTCCTCGGCGCGTCGGGTCTCGCCGAGGACGCGCGGGCGGTGGTGGTACACAACGGGGTACCCCACCGCTCGCGTGATCTTCCCGCCGAGGCTCCGGCGCACCCGCGACCGCACTACGTCGTCGCCAGCCGCTGGAACCCGCACAAGGGCCACGCGACCCTCCTCCGGGCCTGGGAGAAGGCAGGATGCCCGGGCGAGCTCGTCATCCTCGGCGCCGCTCCCGAGGTGGGTCTCGGCGTCGACGTGCCCGAGCTCGTCGCCCGCCACGTGTCGCGGCCCGAGACCGTCGTCGTCGTCGGCGAGGTCGACGACGCCACCCCGTACCTGCAGGCCGCCGACGCCGTCATCCTGCCGACCGACACGCTCGAGGGCTTCGGCCTCGTCGCCGTCGAGGCCTTCAGCGAGGGTCGCGCCGTGATCGCCAGCCGCTCGGGCGGGCCCGAGGAGGTCATCCGAGAGGGCGAGACCGGCTGGCTGTTCGACTGCCGCGACGTCGATGCACTCGCCCACCTGCTGGCGTCCCTCGACGTCGCGACGCTCGCGGAGGCCGGCAAGCGCGCCCAGCAGGCGTACCTCGACGAGTTCACCCCCGAGCGCATGCGTCGTCGCATCAGCGCCGTCGTCGACGGCGAACTCCACGGTCGTGCCGCGGCACGGTCGCTGGCGGTGGCCTCGTGAGCGCCACCTCCACCTCCTCGCGGACACCGCAGGAGTCTTACTCGCAGTCCCTCGCCCGCCTCGCCTCCGCCCAGAAGTCGTCGAGCGGCGCCCCGGCGTACTCGCGCTTCGTCAACCGGCGCCTCGGGCGCTACTTGGCGGCCCTCGCCTACCAGCTCGGGGCGACGCCGAACCAGGTGACCGCCGTCAGCGCGCTGTTCACGTTCGCGGGCATCGCGGTGATCGCGTTCGTTCCCGTGTCGGTCCTCGGTGCCGTGGCCGTCGTGCTCCTGCTCGTCGCCGGTTACGCCCTCGACTCCGCCGACGGCCAGCTGGCGCGCCTCCGCGGAGGCGGCAGCCCGTCGGGCGAATGGCTCGATCACGTGATCGACGCGACCAAGATCGGCACGCTCCACCTGGCGGTGTTCCTGAGCTTCCTGCGCGCGCCCCAGGGCCGCGAGGCCGTCCTCGGCGTGCCGCTGGTCTACATGGTCGTGGCCGCCGTCGCCTTCTTCGCCATCGTGCTGACCGACCTCCTGCGCCGCGCCGAGAACGTGCGCACCGGCGTGCCGACGCGCGGGAGCCGCTCGACCAGCGCCCTCTACTCCCTCGCCGTCGTGCCGACCGACTACGGCCTGATGTGCCTGTCGTTCATCCTGCTGGCCTGGCCTCTCGGCTTCACGGTCGTCTACCTGGCGTTCTTCGCCGCCAACACGCTCTACCTCGTGCTCGCGCTCCCGAAGTGGTTCCGTGAGCTCAAGGGCCTCGGCGAGCTGCCCTCCCGCGAGGACCGCCCGTGACCGGCCCCGCGCGGGACCGGTCGGGCATCTTCGACGTCGCGGCGCAGCTGCGCCGGCGCTGGGCCGTGCTCGCAGGATCCGCGCTCATCGGCCTCGTCGTGGGCGTCGCGGCCCTCCAGGTCGTGCCCCGCGGGACCGCGCCGGTCGACGCGCCCAACGCCGTCGTGGCCGTCGTCCTGCTCGTCTTCGTGGCCCTCGGCATCGCGGGAGGGGCCGTCGTCGGGCTCGTGCTCGTCCACCTCCACCCGAGGGTCACGACCGTCGACGACGTCCGCCGCGTGACCGGTCTGCCGGTCGTCGCGCTCCTGCCCGCCGCGACCATCGACCCGGACGACGTCGACGACAGCGCCTTCGGCCAGCGGGGGTCGTCGCGCCGCATGCGCACGTCCCTCCGCGAGGGTCTGCTCAACACGCGAGCCCTCTTCGGCGGCGCCCTGCCCGAGCGGATCGTCATCGCCCGCACCGACAGCGTCGCCGAGACCTCCGGCGTCGACGCGGGCCTCGCCCGCGCTCTCGTCGAGAGCGGGTACGTCCCCGCGCTCGTGCGCACCGACTTCGAGAGCAGGATGCTCGCCGGCGAGTCACCCCTCGTCGAGGAGCCCCTCGGCCAGACGACACGCCCGGACTCGCACGGCTACGAGCGTCTCGGCGTCAGCGACCGCGTCTCCTCCGCGCGGCCCGCGGACCGCCTCCACGAGGTCGACCGGTTCCTCGGCGCCCTCGGGGAGCGCTACGACGTCACGGTCTCGCAGGCCGCCAGCAACTCGCTCCCCGTCCCGCTCCGGAGCATCGCTCCCGCGGCCTCGGCCGTGCTCCTCGTGGTCCGGTCCAACCGGACGACGGTGGAGTCGCTCGTGTCGCTCTACGCCGAGCTGATCGCCCTCGACGTCGAGCCGCTCGGCGTCGTGATGACCGCGGTCGCTCCGCGCCACCGTGTTCTGCTGCGCCGCACGTGGATGCCCACCGACTTCCGAGACGCCTCCGCGGGCTCACGGGTCGAGACGTCGTTCCGCGCCGCGTCCTCGGCTCCCGCCCCGGTGCCCGCTCCGGTGCGCAGCGGCTTCTCGATCGCCGACCTCGCGCGACCCCTCGACGACAGGAAGGATCCGTCATGACGTCTCTTACCCCCTCCTCCCCCCGGGTCGGCTACGCCGCCGGCGCGTACGACCTGTTCCACATCGGCCACCTCAACCTGCTCCGCCACGCGAAGAGCCAGTGCGACGAGCTGATCGCCGGGGTGGTCTCCGACGAGATGCTCCAGCTCACCAAGAGCATGTCGCCGATGGTGCCCCTCGCGGAACGCCTCGAGATCGTCAGCCACATCGACTTCGTCGACCGCGCCTACGCCGAGACCGTGCCGGACAAGCTCGACGTGTGGCGGGAGCTCCGCTTCGACGTGTTCTTCAAGGGCGACGACTGGCGCGGCACGGAGAAGGGCCTGCGGCTCGAGCGGGAGTTCGCCGCCGTCGGGGTCGAGGTCGTGTACTTCCCCTACACGATGTCGACGTCGAGCACCGTCCTCCGCCGAGCCGTCTCTCGGCTCGACGACGCCGACGCGGCGTCCGCGGGCGGTCGGTAGCGACTCCGGCGGGTTCGCCTCGCGCCCGGGTTCGCCTCGCGCCCGGGTTCGCCTCGCGCCCGGCGCCGTCTCGTGGTCGGCATCGTCTCGTCGTCGGCTTCGTCTCGTGGTCGGCATCGTTCCTCCACAGGCGGCGCTGGCGCGCAGGATGCCCGGGGCCCTGTGGAGAACAGCGTCGCGCCTCGCCCCCGTGACCGATGCTCGTCGCATGACACTCACCGCACCCTCCAACGCCTCCCGCCCCGTCGCGTCGTCGTCCCCGTCGTCGTCTCCCTCTTCAGGGTCCTCCTCGGCGATTCCTTCTCCGTCGCCCGACTCCTCGACCTTCGACTCCCACCGACCGCTGTCCACGCGCTGCGACCTCGACGCCCGCGTCCGGCAGCTGGTGCCGTGCGCCGTGCAGCGGCAGCTGTGGCTCCTGCTGCTCGACGCCGACGACGTGCAGCTCCCGGTCATGGTCCCCCTGGGTGACATCCCCCTCCGGGGAGGCAGCGCCGACGGCGAGGGTCTGATCGAGATGCTGCGCTCGCTCGCGCGCGAGTTCGCGGCGGCGTCCTTCGTCTTCATCCTGGAGCGCCCCGGTCCGCCGTCACCGCGCTACGACGACCGCCTCTGGCTGACGATGCTGCTCACCATCGGTCCGACCGAGACGTTCGGCGTCCGGGCGGCCTTCCTGGCCCACGACGCCGGGATCACCGGCTACGACGTCGGCGATCTGCCCGATCTCGCCCCCGCTCCGACTGCCGGGTGCGGCGCCTCCGCATCCCGGGCGCTCGTGCAGGACGAATGCTGCGCCCGCTGTGCACCGGGCGCCGACGTCCGGCCGATTCAGGCGTCCTCGGACGAGTCCCGGTGCCGCCACCAGGCCGTCTCGGCGAGTTCCTTCGAGGTGTAGACCCCGAGCGGGTGCCGCTCCGACTCGACGAGAGACCACGCGGTGAGCTTGTATCCGCGCGCGAAGGCCTCGACGAGCGCCTCGGGCGGGCTCGAGTCGTGCCGGCGGACGAGCCAGCTGTCGGGTCCGCTTTCGTCGAGCATCCTGCGATCGTACTGGCTGGGCGCGGGGTCGCCCTCTGCGGTGGGCGACCGGCCTGGTCGGCGCCCGGGTCGCTGCACTTTCGTGTCGGCCCCGGCGGCGGGCGGCCCCGCGCGCGCTGCGATTCCACGTTTTGCCACGTGGGCGGAATGTGAGCGGCGTGTTGTGGAGTCTCGCGGGGTGGGGCGTGGCCGCGTGTGGCCGACGCGTGTTGCGACTCCACGTTTTGCCACGTGGGCGGAGGCTGAGCGGCGTGTTGTGGAGTCTTGCGGGGTGGGGCGTGGCCGCGTGTGGCCGGCGCGTGTTGCGACTCCACGTTTTGCCACGTGGGCGGAATGTGAGCGGCGTGTTGTGGAGTCTCGCGGGGTGGGGCCCGGCGGCGCGGGGCCCGGGCGTGCTGCGACTCCACGTTTTGCCACGTCGGTGGAACGTGAGCGGCGTGTTGTGGAGTCTCGCGGGGTGGGGCGTGGCCGCGTGTGACCGATGCGTGCCGCGACTCCACGTTTTGCCACGTCGGTGGAACGTGAGCGGCGTGTTGTGGAGTCTCGCGGGGTGGGGCGTGGCCGCGTGTGACCGATGCGTGCCGCGACTCCACGTTTTGCCACGTGGGCGGAAGCTGAGCGGCGTGTTGTGGAGTCTCGCGGGGTGGGGCCCGGCGGCGCGGGGCCCGGGCGTGCTGCGACTCCACGTTTTGCCACGTCGGCGCAAGGTGATCGGCGTGTTGTGGAGTCTCGCGGGGTGACCGGCGGCGACCGGCGCCGGGGCAGGGGCAGGGGCGGGGCCGCGACCGCGCTAGCGGCGGCTGCCGATCCGGCCGCGGAGCACGTCGATCCGCTTCTGGATCTGCTCCGTGGAGGCCTGAGCGACGGCGGGGCCGCCGCTGATCCGGCGCAGGTCGGCGTGGATCGTGCCGTGGGGTTCGTTCGAGTGGCGCGACCAGATCGAGACGAGGCGGCTGAGCTCCTGCCGCTGCTCCTTGATGGTCTGGTAGAGCGGCCGGGCCTCCTGCACGACCTGCGTCGGCAGACCCGTCTTCGGGGCGCGTTTCGCGCGGCCCGCCTGGGTGGCCTGGCGCTGACGGAGGAGGTCGCGCACCTGGTCGGGCTCCAGGAGCCCGGGGATGCCGATGAAGTCGAGCTCCTCCAGGCTGCCGATCTCGCCGCCGGAGCCGAACTCTCCGCCGTCGTAGAGGACGCGGTCGAACGAGGCCTGCGCGTCGAGGGCCTCGAACGGCTGCTGCTCGAGAAGGCTGGACGCCTTCTCCTCGCGGTTGGCCTCGGCGACGAGGGCGTCCTCCTCGGGGGTGAAGAGCCCGTCGTCGGCGTCGGTGGGTCGGTCGAGGGCGTGGTCGCGTTCGAGCTCGAGTTGTCCGGCGAGAGCCATGAGGCTCGGGACGCTCGGAAGGAAGATCGATGCGGTCTCTCCGCGGCGTCGGGCACGGACGAACCGGCCCACCGCCTGGGCGAAGAAGAGCGGCGTGGAGGCGCTGGTGGCGTAGACGCCGACGGCCAGCCGGGGGACGTCGACTCCCTCGGAGACCATTCGGACAGCGACCATCCAGCGGCTGTCGCCGTCGGAGAACGCCTGGATCCGGTCGCTCGCGGCCTTCTCGTCGGAGAGGACGACCGTCGGTCGCTCCCCCGTGAGCCGGGTGAGGATCGTCGAGTAGGCGCGTGCGGCCGTGTGGTCGGTCGCGATGACGAGGCCGCCGGCGTCGGGGACGCCGCGCCGGACCTCGGTGAGCCGCTTGTCGGCGGCCGACAGCACGGCCTGCATCCAGTCGCCCTGCGGGGACAGGGCCGTTCGCCAGGCCTGCGCGGTGATGTCTTTGGTGACGGCTTCGCCGAGCGTGGCGCTCATCTCGTCGCCCATCCGGGTGCGCCAGCGCATGGCTCCGGCGTAGGCCATGAACAGGACGGGGCGCACGACGCCGTCGGCGAGGGCCCGACCGTACCCGTAGGAGTAGTCGGACTGCGAGGTGCGGATGCCGTGCTCGTCGGGCGCGTACTGGACGAACGGGATCGGAGCCGTGTCGGAGCGGAACGGGGTACCAGTGAGGGAGAGCCGTCGGGTCGCTCGGCCGAACGCCTCGCGGATGCCGTCGCCCCAGGTGAGGGCGTCGCCGCCGTGGTGGACCTCGTCGAGGATGACGAGGGTGCGCCCCGCCTCCGTGATGGCCCGGTGGACCTCGGGCTTCATCCCGACCTGCGCGTAGGTGATCGCGACGCCGTGGTAGTGCCGCCCGAAGGTGCCGTCGCCGTTCTTGAACATCGGGTCGAGCCGGAGGTTGACGCGGTCGGCGGCGTCGGCCCACTGGCGCTTGAGGTGCTCCGTCGGGGCGACGACGACGACGCGGTCGATCTCACCGCGCGAGAGGAGCTCGGTCGCGAGGCGGAGGGCGAAGGTCGTCTTGCCGGCGCCGGGTGTCGCGGCGGCGAGGAAGTCGCGCGGCGACGTCGCGAAGTACTTCTCCAGCGCCTCGGCCTGCCAGGCGCGCAGCTTGCCCGCGGTGCCCCAGGCGGCCCGCTCGGGGAAGGCGGGCGAAAGGTGCTCGGCGGCCGAGTTCCCGGCGGAGACGCCCGCGGATTCGACGGACTCCGCCTGGCCCAGATCGGGGCCCTGCGGCTCGTCGGGAGGGGTTGTGCTGGCGATGCTCACTTCGCCCGATTCTACTCGGGGCGCCACGGCGGCTCCGACACGTCCGGGGTGTTGCGGGGAACGACGGGGGCCTGCGCCGGAGCCTCGGGCGTGTCGCGACGCTCGGGCCGCGTGCCGCGCGACAGGCGCTTGGTCGACGTGCCCAGGAGGCTCGCGGACGTCACGCTCCCGGGGCCGAAGCGGGCGCGAAGGGCGTCCATCGTCGTCTCCGCCTCGCGCCAGTCGGCGTCGTCGTCCCAGAGCCCCACGGCTCCGGAGGAGCCGCCCTCGAGCGTCAACTGCTCGAGCCGCACGCCGACCAGGCGGATCGGCGTCAGCTGCTTGCCGGAGGCCTCGTAGACGCCGCGCACCTCCTCGTAGATGCGGCGACCGAGGTCGGTCGGCTCGGCGAGCGTCTTCGAGCGCGTGATCGTCGTGAAGTCGCCGAAGCGCAGCTTGAGCACCACCGTGCGCCCGGACGCGCCCGCCGCGCGGAGTCTCCTGCCGACCTGGTCGCTCAGCCGGAAGAGCTCGCGCCGGATCTGGTCGGCGTCGGCCACGTCGTGCTCGAACGTGACCTCGTGACCGACGCTCTTCTCGTCGACCCTCGTCTCGATCCGCCGGGGGTCGCGCCCCCACGACAACGCGTGGATCTTCGCCCCGCCCGCCTGCCCGATGGCGCGCTGCAGGAACTCGAGGGGCGCGTGCGCGACGTCGCCGATGGTCGCGAGGCCGTAGCCCCGCAGCACCTCTTCGGTGCGACCACCGACGCCCCAGAGCGCCCCGATGGGCCGAGGGTGGAGGAACGCGATCGTCTCGTCGTGCGGGACGATGAGCAGCCCATCGGGTTTCGCGACGCTCGACGCGAGCTTCGCGACGAACTTCGTCGACGCGGCCCCGATGCTGCAGTGCAGTCCCGTCTCGGCGAAGACACGGCGGCGGAGCGCCGTCGCGATCTCGAAGGTGGAGCCCAGGAGCCGCCGGGAACCGGTCACGTCGAGGAACGCCTCGTCGATGCCCAGGCGCTCGACGAGCGGGGTGACGTCGTCGAACATCGACATGACGACCGACGAGAAGTGCCGGTAACGCTCGAAGTGCGGTTCGAGGACGATCGCCTGGGGACAGCGCCGAAGGGCGACGGCCATCGGCATCGCGGAATTGACGCCGTACTTGCGGGCCTCGTAGGTGGCCGCCGTGACGACCGACCGCTGCGAGCGATGACCCACGACGACCGGCAGGCCGACCAGCTCGGGGTGCTCCAGCAGCTCGACGGAGGCGAAGAAGGCGTCCATGTCGACGTGCAGGATGCCCGCCGTCGCGTCGTCGGTCGCGTACGCCGTGACCTGCCGACCGCTGCCGTCCTGTTTGCTCACCCGCCGCCTCCTTCGAGACCATGCTCACACGAGCCACCGACACCCGTGAGCACGAGCCACCGACCCCCGCGAGACGACGGAGCAGGGTCCCGCCGACGCCGCGGGGGACGCCGGAGCCTCGCCTACAGCGGCCCGAGCAGCCTCTGCGCCACGGTGGCGTGCGCCGAGTCGGTCGACGACGGGTGGAACCGTCCCGCCAGCACGTCGCGGTACAGCCGTCCCAGCTCGGTGTCGGCCCGGAAAGACGACCCGCCCGCGATCGTGATGGCCTGGTCGACGACGCGCGCGGCGGTCTCGGTGGCGCGCACCTTGAGGCCGACGAGCCTCGGGAACCAGTCCGCTCCGTGATCGACGAGGGCGTCCACATCCTGCGCTACGCGGTCGACCTGAGGTTCGAGGCCGTCGACGTCGATGGCGGCGTCCGCGACGCGCCACCGGACGACGGGATCGAGGGCCAGCGAGGCGCCACCGGCCCGCCGCGAGGTGCGCGCGGAGGCGGCGTCGACCGCGAGTCGGAGGGCCCGGCGGGCGATGCCCCGGTAGACGGCGGCGATGAGCGTCTCGAAGGCGGCGAAGATCCCGAACACGAGCGGATCCGCGCTCGGGCCGACGGGCAGGACGCGGACGATCCGCGAAGCGGCGACCGGCGCGCCGTCGAGCACCGTCGTGTGGCTCTGCGTAGCCCGCATGCCCACCGTGTCCCAGTCGCCGAGCGAGCGGTGCCCCGGGTCGTCGCGCCGGAGGAAGCCGTGCACGATCGTGGGTGCCGCCTCGTCGGAGTCGTCGCGGCCGAAGACGCCGAGCCGCGTCCACACGGGAGAGAGCGAGGTGAAGATCTTCGTGCCCGTGAATCGGTAGCCGCCGTCTCCTGCGGGCTCGGCGCGGGTGACCGAGTCGAACAGCACGAGGTCGTTGGACGGTTCGCTCACCCCGAAGGCGAACACCTCCCCGGCGGCCGCGTCGTCGAGGACCAGCCCCAGCGAGTCGTCTCCGCGGGCCCTCAGGATGCTCGCCGTCGCGGTCCAGACGAGGTGCATGTTGACCGCGAGGGCCGTCGCGGGTGCCGCCTCGGCCAGCCGGCTCTGGAGTCGGGCGATATCCTCGAGGCCGAGCCCCGAGCCTCCTGCGGCCACGGGAACGGCGAGACGCAGGTAGCCGAGGGCGCGCAGCTCCTCGAAGTCCTCGGTCGGGAATTCGTTGCGCTCGTCGTACCCCGCGGCTCGCGAGCGGAAGCGCTCGAGGAGCGCGTCGTCGAGGAGGAGGGTCGGGTCGACAGGGGCGATGGTCACCCGACCACGCTATGCCGAAGGCGTACCGTTGGGAACATGGCTCGTCTTCATCCGTGGTCCCGCTACGTCGCCATCGGCGACTCGTTCACCGAAGGGGTCGGCGATCCCGAGCCCCGCGTCCCCGGAGGCATGCGCGGCTGGGCCGATCGCACGGCCGAGGTGCTGGGCTCGTCGACGGACGACTTCGCCTACGCCAACCTCGCGATCCGGGGCCGGCTCCTGCAGCAGATCATCGACGAGCAGACGGACGCGGCCCTGGAGCTCCGCCCCGACCTCGTCACCGTCTCGGCCGGCGGCAACGACATCATCCGTCCCGGCACCGACCCCGACGAGGTCGCCTCCCGCCTCGAGGGGCTCGTCGCCCGCCTCGGTGCCGACGGCGCGACGGTCGTCCTGTTCACCGGCCCGGACATCGGGCAGACGCCCGTGCTGGGGCGGATCCGCGGCAAGGTCGCGATCTACAACGAGAACATCCACACGATCGCGCTCCGTCACGACGCCGTGGTCGCCGACATGTGGGCTCTCCGCGAGCTCGCCGACAGCAGGATGTGGGCGCCCGACCGCCTGCACTTCTCGCCGCTCGGCCACCACACGATCGCGCGCATGGTCCTGTCGTCGCTCGCCGTCGAGAACGACCTCCAGCCCTACGAGCTCCCGCCCGCGGAACCGCAGCTGTGGCGCGCGGCGCGGCGCGAGGACATCGGCTGGGCCCGGGAGTACCTCGTGCCGTGGGTGCTCCGGCGGGTCCGGCACCAGTCGTCGGGCGACGGCCGGTCCGCCAAGCGTCCCACGCCGCTCGCGGTCTTCCTGGGCGACGACAGGGCGGAGTGACGCCTCCTCTCGCGCCGGGCGTCAGCCGAGCTGCGGGTTCGTGATGCGCCACCACGCGGTCGGCGCCGTCAGGGCGCGGTCGAGCCGGAGCGGCACGGCGACCTTCTCCCCCGCGATCGCCACGTCGAGCGTTCCGACGCGCTCGCCGGCAGTCCCCGAGCGCAGCCGCTCGGTCGAGACCTCCGTCGAGATCGCAGGAGCCCCGTACACGAGCCGCGAGACGGTCGCGTCGGCCTCGGCCCGTGCCGTCGCGCCCCACTTCGTCGAGTAGGTCCCGACGACGTCGCCCTTCTTCACCGGGGTGACGGTCCGGAACCCGGCCCTGACGGAGGCCAGCAGCCTCCGGACGTCGGTGTCGAGGGAGTCGTGGTCCTTTCCGCCGAGCATCACCCCGACGATGGTCACCTCGCGCCCCGCGATCGTCTCGCGGGAGGCGAACAGGAGGCAGGCGCCCGCCTCGTCGAGGGTGCCGGTCTTGATCCCCTCGACGCCGTCGACGCCGAGCAGCCGGTTGGAGTTGGTGACGACCCCCACGCCCGGGATCGACACGCGCTCGGTGGCCACGATGGCCTTCACGTCGGGGTTCTGGAGGGCGAGGGTGCCGAGGCGGACGAGATCGGCGGCGGTGCTCCTGTTCCTCGGGTCGAGGCCCGTGGGCTCGACGAGCGTCGTGTTCGAGAGGTGGTTCTCCCGGAGCCAGGTGCGGGTCGCGGCGACGAACTGGTCGTTCGACCCGAAGGCCCAGGCGGAGAGCGCCCCGGCGTAGTTGTTCGCCGACTTGATGAGCGCGACCTGGAGCGTCTGCCGCTCGCTCAGCCGCGCACCCGTCGCCATCGGTGCGACCTCGCCGTTCTTCGCGAGGTAGGTGTCGTAGAGCGCGTGGTCGGCCGCGGTGAAGGTGATCGTCGGCCCGGACCCGCCCCGGAGGGGCCGCTTGTCGAGCACGACGAGCGCGGTCACGATCTTGGAGATCGACGCGATCGAGCGCGGTCTCGTGTCTCCGGAGGTGGTGAGGCTGTCGTCGAAGCCGAGGGCCTCGACGCCGGTCGCCCCGTAGGTCGGGAAGGTCGGGTCGACCGGGGACGAGGACGGTGGAGCGGGCGAGGTCACGGAGGCGGCGGCGGTCGGCGGCGGTGCCAGGAGCGTCGCCGGGAAGTAGACCGCCGAGGCGACCACGACGACGGCGAGGAGCGCCCCGACGAGCCGGCGCCGCACCCGGTGGGCGCCGGAGCCCGACCGGCTCACGCCTCGGCTCCTGCGGAGGGGGTGGCGCCGACGCGGAGCGCCCACAGCGCGACGGCGGAGGCGGCCGCCACGTTGAGGCTGTCGACGCCGTGGAGCATCGGGATGGTGACGACGCGGTCGGCGGCCCGGAGCGCGTTCGTCGACAGGCCGTCGCCCTCGGTGCCGAACAGGAGCGCGACGCGCTCGGGTGGATCGGCCGCGTAGGCGTCGAGGGTCACCGCGTCGTCGCTGAGGGCAAGCGCCGCGATCTCGAAGCCGGCCGCCCGGAGCAGGTCGCTGCCCTCCGGCCAGTCCGGCAGGCGGGTCCACGGCACCTGGAGAACCGTCCCCATGCTGACGCGGACGCTCCGCCGGTAGAGCGGATCGGCGCAGCGGGGGGTGACGAGGACCGCGTCGGCGCCGAGACCCGCGACGGCGCGGAAGATCGCGCCCACGTTGGTGTGGTCGACGATGTCCTCCAGGACGACGACGCGCCGGGCATCCTGCAGGATCTCGGCCACCGTCGGCAGGGCCGGACGGTGCATGGACGCCAGGGCGCCCCGGTGGAGGTGGTACCCCGTCAGCTGCTCGAGGAGCGCAGGCTCCCCCACGAAGATGTCGCCGTCGAACTCGCGGACGAGAGGCTCGATGTCGGCCAGCCACTTCTCGCCGAGCAGGATCGAGCGCGGCCGATGCCCGGCCGCGAGGGCCCGGGAGATGACCTTCGACGACTCGGCGATGTAGAGGCCGTCCTCCGGTTCGCGCTTGCGACGCAGGGCGACGTCGGTGAGTCGCGAGTAGTCGTCGAGCTCCGGCCGATCGAGGTCGGAGATGGGGGTGATGCGCACGGCACGCTCCAGGAGGAGACCCCGGCGCAGCGACGGTCGGAGGACCACGCACAGGAGTCGGAAACATATCGGAAAGAGACGTTGTTTAGGCTAACGTCACCCGCCTTTGAGGAGCACCACCCATGCCGGACCCAGCCACCACCCACGTCGCAGGGCCTCCCGCCGACCACGGAGCCGCCCTCGACCGAGGTCTCGACGAGGCCGTCGCCGTCCTCCGGGGCCGCCGCGTCGCTGTCCTGACGGGCGCCGGCGTCTCCACCGACTCCGGGATCCCCGACTACCGAGGCGAGGGGGCACCGGTCCGGCACCCCATGACGTTCCAGCAGTTCGTGGCGAGCGAGGAGCGCCGCAAGCGCTACTGGGCGGGCAGCCACCTTGGCTACCGCGCGTTCGCGTCGGCTCGGCCCAACCCGGGGCACCGGGCGCTCGCGGCGCTCGAGGAGGCGGGCATCACCAACGGCGTCGTCACGCAGAACGTCGACGGCCTCCACCTGCGGGCAGGATCCGCGCGCGTCGTCGACCTGCACGGCACCGTCGACCGCGTGGTCTGCCTCGACTGCGGGCAGGAGTTCGCCCGCGACACGATCGCCGCGCGCATGGCCCTCGAGAACCCGTGGCTCGAACACCCCGAGGAGGTGCGCCTCAACCCGGACGGCGACGTCGAGGTCTCCGACATCGACTCCTTCGAGGTGCCCGCGTGCACCGTGTGCGGCGGCGTCCTGAAGCCCGACGTGGTCTTCTTCGGCGAGTTCGTCCCGGTGGAGCGCTTCGCCGAGGCGAAGGCGATGGTGCAGGGCGCCGAGGCGCTGGTGATCGCGGGGTCGTCGCTGGTCGTGAACTCCGGCATCCGGCTCCTGGAGGCGGCCCTCCGCCGCAAGGCGGCGGTGGTGATCGTCAACCGGGGCGTCACCAAGGGCGACGCCCGGGCCAGCGTTAAGCTGAACGCCGGCACGTCGGAGACTCTGGCGCGCCTTCTCGAACGGCTCGTCGACGCGTAGTCCCCCCGCAGCGCGACGCCGCCGCGGAAAGGACGACACCCGATGACCCTCCTCTACCTGGTGCGACACGGCGAGACCGACTGGAACAGGGCGCGCAGGATCCAGGGCGCCACCGACATCCCCCTCAACGACCTCGGTCGCGAGCAGGCCCGAGCCGCGGCCGATCTCCTCTCGCGCCGCCGCTTCGACCGGGTCGTCGCGAGCCCGCTGGTCCGCGCCCACGAGACGGGGGCGATCATCGCTTCGCGCCTCGGCCTCCCCGAGCCGACTCCGGCGCCCGGCATGGTCGAGCGCAGCTACGGCGAGGCGGAGGGCCTGACCTTCCAAGAGGTGGAGGCCCGATTCCCGGACGGCACGGAGGTGCCGGGTCGCGAGAGCCGGGCCGACCTCCTCGTGCGCGTGGAGCGCTCGCTCCTCGAGATCGCCCGGGAGGCCGCCGGCCGGTCCGTCGTCGTCGCCACCCACGGAGCGGTGATCCGCGCGATCGTCAGCCACGTGGCTCCCGACGAGGAGGTGGCCGTCGGCGTACCGATCCGCAACGGTTCGATCCACTCGTTCGAGGTGGTCGACGGGGCTCTCGCCCTGGTCACCTTCGACGACCCGATCGAGGTCGAGTCGGAGGCCGCCGGGCGCTACGCGTTCGACTACCAGAACGCCCTGGAGGGCCGAGGCGACCTCTGAGCGCTTCGGCGGCTCCTGTCAGCGCGGCGCGCGGCCGACGCGCTCCAGCACCTCCAGGAGGGCCTGGGCCGAGGTCTCCCAGCTGAACGAGGACGCCTGATCGATCGAGGCCGCGCTCCTCCGGTGCCACTCCCCCGGCGCCTCGAGGAGCCGGACCGCCTCGGCGATCGCGCGGGGCGACTCCTGGTCGAAGTAGATCGCGGCGTCGCCGCCGATCTCGCGGAAGATCGGGATGTCGCTCGCGAGGGCGGGCGTGCCGACGCTCATGCCCTCGATGAGCGGGATGCCGAAGCCCTCGGCCCGCGAGGCCGACACGACGGCCGTGGCACCGAGCAGGGTCTCGAAGTACTCCTCGTCGCTCGACCCGCCGTGGAAGACCAGCGACGACGCCGGTGCGAGGCTCTCGAGCGTCTCGCGCTCGCGCTCGCTCACACGGCTCATCAGGTGCAGCCGGTACCCGTCGAGGAGCGGGAGAGCCCTGGCCAGGGTCTGGACGTTCTTGTAGGGCATGAACGAGCCCATGTAGACGAGGTCCCGGCTCCGGGGCCCGTCGCGCTCGGGGACCTCGACGGGCGAGGGATCGGCCGCGTTCGTGACGACCGTCACCCGGCGTCGGGTGAGGTGGTGCTCCGCGATCTCGCTCGCCGTCGTGCGGCTCACGGTCACGACCTCGTCCGCGCGGTTCAGCAGCAGCCGCTGGGGCCACCACGCGAGGTGGTAGAGCCGCCAGAGCAGCCGGATCGGGGCCGCGAACTCCGGCGGCGGCGTGCGGTTGGTGTAGTAGATCAGGTCGTGCAGGGTCAGCACGAGGCGGTAGCGCCGCCCCAGGGATCCCATCGTCTGCATCGGCGACCAGACGACGTCCGGACGGAGCCGGTTCACCTGCAGGGCGACGAGGGGCTCCAGGATGCTCGTGGGCGCCGAGACCAGCCGGTGCGGCGCCTCCGGCAGCTTGTCGAGCTGCCGCACGTCGCTGATCAGCATCGTGACCTCGTGCCGCTCGGCGAGGGCCCGGACCACCCCCGCGGTGAACCGGGAGATGCCGTCGTGGCGGCCCACCCGCACGTAGCGGCAGTCGACGACGATGCGCAGGGCGGGAGGCGTCATCGGAGGAAGTCCTCGATCGCGATCGCCGCCTCCCGCGGCTTCTCGTAGTGGATGAGGTGGCCGACACCGTGGATCACGTCGAGCTGCGCGTCGGAGAACAGCGTCTGCAACGTGTACTGCGCCGGCAGCGCCGTGATGTCGTCGCGGTCCGCCGCCACCAGGAGCACCGGAACGTCGATGCGCGACGCGTACGTCGACACGTCGCTCGACACGCTCGCGCGGAACGCTTCGAGAACCACCTGGCGGGACGCGAACCTCGAGAAGTAGCTGTCGTGCTGGTCGTGGATCCACGCCCGGAGCGAGGTCGACCTCGTCTTGGCCATGGCGACGCTCGCGACGCGGGTGACGATTCGGCTGCGGAGAGCCGCCTGCCCGATCCGCTCGGGGAGCGCCGCGCCCGCCCAGTAGTAGAAGACCGCGAGGCGCGTCAGCACCCCCCGCGGACCCTGGAGCGCAGGAGCCGCGATCGGGTTCACGAGGATCAGCTTCGCCGCGCGCACCCCCTGCGCCAGCGCCGCCGCCGACACGATCGAGCCGAAGGAGTGCCCCAGTACGACGACCGAGTCGCGGGCGGACCCGGCGGTCCGCTCGAGGAAGCCGTCGAGCCACGACGCGTACGTGGCGACGCTGTGCTCGCGGCCCGGGAGAGCCGGCGACTCGCCGAAGCCGGGGAGATCCGGGGCGAGCACGCGGATCCTGCCCTCGGCCACGCCGTCGAGGAACGCCACGACCGGCTCGAGACCGTGGTGCTCGCCGCGGAAGCCGTGCACGGCCACCAGGGTCAGCGGGGCGTCGTCGCTGCCGTAGACCCAGTAGTGCGCCGTGGTGCCGAAGACGTCCACGGCGCGCCGCACCGTCGGGATGGCCGAAAGACGCGCGGCGTAGGGCGATTCGACGGTGGGCTCGGGGGAAGTCGGGGCACTCACCCGGCCAGTCTAGGGACGTGACCCCGCGTGTCCCGGCCCGGCGGAGGGCGAGTGTGAACGTCGGGGCCGCGGGCGGTTGTAGCGTTGGTGGGGTCCAGACCGTCCGGTGACACCCCCACTCATCGAGGAGACAGGTGAGCTTTACCGCCCCCATCCAACTGCCCGGCCTCACCCTCGACCCCCAGTGGTATCGACGCAGCGTCTTCTACGAGGTGATGGTGCGCTCCTTCGTCGACAGCAACGGCGACGGTGCGGGCGACATCGCGGGGTTGGCCTCGAAGCTCGACTACCTGCAGTGGCTCGGCGTCGACGCCCTCTGGATGCCGCCGTTCTTCCAGTCGCCCCTCCGCGACGGCGGCTACGACATCTCCGACTACAAGGCGATCCTGCCCGAGTTCGGGACCCTCGACGAGTTCCGCGACCTCGTCACGAAAGCGCACGAGCGCAATATGCGCATCGTCATCGACATGGTGATCAACCACACCTCCGACGCGCACGAGTGGTTCCAGCAGTCCCGCGAAGATCCGGACGGCCCCTACGGCGACTTCTACGTCTGGAGCGACACCGACGAGAAGTACGAGAACATCCGCATCATCTTCGTCGACACCGAGGAGTCCAACTGGACCTTCGACCCGGTCCGACGCCAGTTCTTCTTCCACCGCTTCTTCTCGCACCAGCCCGACCTCAACTACGAGAACCCGAAGGTGCACGAGGCGATCTACGACGTCATCCGGCACTGGCTCGACCTCGGCGTCGACGGCATCCGACTCGACGCGATCCCCTACCTCTACCAGTCCGACGAGGGCAACGGCGAGGGCGAGCCCGAGACGCACGAGTTCGTCAAGCGCCTTCGCACGATGGTCGACGAGGAGTACCCGGGCCGGATCATGATCGCCGAGGCCAACCAGTGGCCCCGCGAGGTCGCCGCGTTCTTCGGCACCGAGGAGGAGCCCGAGTGCCACATGGCGTTCGACTTCCCCGTGATGCCGCGCATCTTCTACTCGCTGCGCTCGCAGAGCGCCGGCGAGCTGACGCGGATCCTCTCCGAGACGACCGACGTCCCCGAGTCCGCCGGCTGGGGCGTCTTCCTGCGCAACCACGACGAGCTCACGCTCGAGATGGTCTCGGAGGAGTACCGGCAGGCGATGTACGGCTGGTACGCCTACGACCCCCGGATGCGGAGCAACATCGGCATCCGGCGTCGCCTCGCACCCCTGCTCGACAACTCCCGGGCCGAGCTGGAGCTCGTGCACGCGCTGCTCTTCTCGCTCAAGGGGTCGCCGTTCCTCTACTACGGCGACGAGATCGGGATGGGCGACAACATCTGGTTGAACGACCGCGACGCGTCGCGCACGCCGATGCAGTGGACCCCCGACCGCAACGCCGGGTTCTCGACCGCCGACCCCGGGAAGCTCTACCTCCCGGTCGTCCAGTCGCTCGTCTACAACTACGCCCTGGTCAACGTCGAGAGCCAGCTCGCGCAATCGCGATCGCTGCTCCACTGGATCCGCAACGTCATCCACGTGCGGAAGGCGCACCCGACCTTCGGCCTCGGCACGATGACGGTGCTCCCCACCGACCACGAGTCGGCGCTCGCCTTCGTCCGGTCGTACGCCGGATCCGGCACCCAGTTCGGCGACTCGGCGGAGGACGTCCTGTGCGTCTTCTCCTTCGCGCACAACCCGGCGTCCGTCACCATCACCGAGCCCCGGTTCGCCGGTCGCACCCTCTACGACCTCTTCGGAGGCGGGACCTTCCCGTCGTTCGACGACGAGGGGCGGGTGACGCTCACGATGGGCACGCAGGCCTTCTTCTGGTTGCACGTCGGCGGTCCCGCGGCGCCGACGGTGCTGGCGGCTCTGCCTCCGGTCGGAGATGTCGGTGGCGGGCTCTAGGCTTTCCGCGTGAGTGAATCGGCCGTGATCCTGCCTCCGGGCGCCCTGCCCTCATCGTGGTGGAAGGCCCTCGGCGTCTTCGACCTCGAGACGACCGGCATCGACGTCGAGACGGCGCGGATCGTCACCGCCCACGTCGGCCTGATCGACGCCACGGGCGCGTCGATCGCGCACGGGGAATGGCTCGCGGATCCCGGGGTCGAGATCCCGGAGCAGGCGGCCGCGGTCCACGGCGTCTCGACCGAGCAGGCCCGAGCCGAGGGGCGGCCGGCCGCGGAGGTCGTCTCCGAGATCCTCGAGGCCGTGCGGGCCGTCTTCGCGCGCGGCGTCCCCCTCGTGATCTACAACGCGCCCTACGACCTCACCCTCCTCGACCGGGAGGCGCGACGCCACGGGCTCGAGCCTCTCGACCTCTCGACGGGCACGGTCGTCGATCCGCTCGTGATCGACAAGGCCGTCGACAAGTGGCGGAAGGGCAAGCGGACCCTCGAGGCCGCCGCCGTCTTCTACGAGGTCGTGCTCGACGACGCCCACAACGCCGGGGCCGATGCCATCGCCGCGGGCCGGGTCGCCCAGGCCATGGCGAAGCGGTACCCCGACCGGCTCGACATCCCGGCGACCGACCTCCACTCGCTGCAGGTCGGTTGGTGCGGCGAGCAGGCCGCGAGCTTCCAGGAGTACATGCGACGGAAAGACCCGACGTTCACCACGTCGGGCGCGTGGCCCGTGCGTCCGCTCTGAGCGCACTCCGCCCGACGCTCCCCCCGCCCGACGCTCCCCCCGCCCGACGCTCCCCCCGATCGCACACGGCTTCCCCCGCAAACGACTGGACCCGTCAAACGACTGAACCCTCGTGTTCGGCCGGCGCGGTGGTCCTAGGACCACCCGCACGGCCGAACACGAGGGTTCAGCAGGGGTGCGAGGCTGTTACGCCTTGCCGCCGAAGTTCTTGAAGCGCTGGTTGAACTTCTCGACGCGACCGGCCGAGTCGAGGATGCGCTGCTTGCCCGTGTAGAACGGGTGCGACGCGGACGAGATCTCGACGTCGATGACGGGGTACGTGGCGCCGTCGAGCTCGATCGTCTTGTCGCTGGTCGCGGTGGAGCGCGTGAGGAACGTCTCACCCGACGCGAGGTCGCGGAACACGATCGGGTTGTAAGCGGGGTGCGTATCGGTCTTCATGGGGTTCCTCAGAGTCTCAGGGTGCGCTGGTTTTTGCCAGCGCGGAATGGGTGGCCAGGGCCAACTGGAGAGCTTACCAGAGCGGCGCACAGGAACTGAAGAGGTCGCCCTGTGCAAGCATGGATGCCCGTGAGCACCAGACCAGAGACCGACGTCGAGCCGGAGAACGACACCCGTTTCTTCGGACAGCCCCGTTCCCTCGCGACCCTCTTCGGGGTCGAGCTGTGGGAGAGGTTCTCCTTCTACGGAATGCAGGGCATCCTGCTGCTCTACCTGTTCACCTCGACCGCGCAGGGCGGCCTCGGCATCGACCAGGCCACCGCCGCGGGCATCGTCGGTGCCTACGGCGGCGGGGTGTACCTCTCGACCGTCCTCGGCGCCTGGATCGCGGACCGTCTGCTCGACGCGCAGCGCACGCTCCTCGGCAGCGCCACGATCGTCATGCTCGGCCACATCGCCCTCGCCCTGCTCCCGGGCGTGTCGGGTGTGACGGTGGGCCTCATCCTGATTGCCGTCGGCTCCGGCGGGCTCAAGGCGACGGCGACGAGCCTCGTGGGATCCCTCTACGGCGAGCAGGATCCCCGCCGCGACGCCGGCTTCTCGCTCTACTACCTCGGCGTGAACCTCGGCGCGTTCTTCGGGCCGCTGCTCACGGGCCTACTGCAGGTGACCTGGGGCTTCCACGTCGGCTTCGGCCTCGCCGCGATCGGCATGGCTCTCGGCCTCGCGCAGTACGCGGTGGGCCGCAGGAACCTCCCGGCCGTCTCGCGCCGCCTGCCGAATCCCCTTCCGCGGCGACTGCTCCCCCGCGCCGTGGCCGCCGCCGCCGTGGGCGTCGCGGCCGTCGTCGTCCTCGTGGCGACCGGCGTCATCACCGCTTCGAACCTGGCCGTGATCGTCATCGCGGTGACGGCCGTCGCGGCGGTGGCCTACTTCGTCGTCATCCTCTCGAGCCGCTCCGTCGCGCCGGACGAGCGCAGTCGCGTGGTCGCGTTCATCCCGCTCTTCCTGGCGAGCACGGTCTTCTGGTCGATCTATCAGCAGCAGTTCACCGTGATCACGATCTACTCCGCGGAACGTCTCGACCGGTCCGTCCTCGGGTGGGAGTTCCCGGTCGCGTGGGTGCAGTCGATCAATCCCGTCTTCATCATCGTGCTCTCGGGCGTGTTCGCGGCGCTCTGGACCCGGCTCGGGCCGCGTCAGCCGTCGACGCCGGTGAAGTTCGGACTCGGGACCCTCGTCGTGGGACTCGGCTTCCTGCTGTTCCTGCCGTTCACGGGGACCGGGCCGCACGGGACGCCCGTGGTCGCCCTGGTGGGTATCCTGCTCGTGTTCACCGTCGCGGAGCTCCTGCTCTCGCCCGTCGGGCTGTCGGCCTCGACGAAGCTGGCACCGGCTGCGTTCCGGACCCAGATGGTGGCGCTCTTCTACCTGTCCGTCGCGCTGGGGTCGGCGATCTCCGGTCAGCTCGCCGGGCTCTACGCCACCGGCTCGGAGGTGCCGTACTTCGGCGTTCTCGGAGTCGTCGCCATCGCGGCGGGCGCGGTTCTGCTCCTGCTTTCGCGGCTCGTTCTGCGGCTCATGCGCGGGGTCCGCTGAGGCGGCTCCGCTCGAGCAGCGACGACGCGGGATCTAGGAGATGGCGCGGGCGGTGTAGCGCCCGCCCTCCTCGGTCACCGTGAGCGCCAGGCCGAAGGCCTCGCCGAGCGTCTCGGCGGTGATGACCTCGGCGAGAGGACCGGCCGCGATCACGGAGCCCTTGCCGAGCAGCAGGGCGTGCGTGAAGCCTCGCGGGATCTCCTCGACGTGGTGAGTGACCATGACGATGGCGGGGGCACCCTCCGAGGAGGCGTAGCCGCCGAGCATCTGCAGGAGCTCCTCGCGGGCGCCGAGGTCGAGGGAGGCGGCGGGCTCGTCGAGGAGGAGCAGCTCGGGGTCGGTCATGACCGAGCGGGCGATCTGGACGCGCTTCTGCTCCCCGTCGCTCAGTTCGCCGAAGAGGCGCTCGGAGAGGTGGTCGAGCTTCCACTCGTCGAGGACGCGGTGCGCACGACGGACGTCGACGCTCTCGTACTCCTCGTTCCAGCGACCGGTGACCGAGTACGCCGCGGTGAGGACGACGTCGACGACCTTCTCCTTGGCCGGGATGCGGCGGGCGATCGTCGTCGAGGCGAACCCGATGCGGGGCCGCAGCTCGAAGAGGTCGACGCTCCCGAGGTCTTCGCCGAGGATCTCGACGTCGCCCGAGGACGGGTGCGTCTGCGCTGCCGCGACCTGGAGGATGGTGGTCTTGCCCGCGCCGTTGGGCCCGAGCACGACCCAGCGTTCGTCGGAGTCGACCGTCCAGGAGACGGAATCGACGACCCGGGAGCCTTCCCGGACGACGGACACATCGGTGAGCTGGAGAACGGTCGGCATGGGTCGACTCTATTCCACGCCGGCCGTGTGGGCCGCGCACGGACCGGGTCTGTGGACAACTCGTGTCGCGGCCCTCGCCCTCCGCGTCAGACGAGGGAGCGGTAGACCTCGAGGGTGCGGTCGGCGATGTTCGACCAGCTGAAGTCCTGCTCGGCGCGGGCGCGACCGGCGCGTCCCATGAGGGCGGCGAGACCCGGATCCTGCACGGTCTCGATCAGTTTGTCGGCCAGGTCGCGGACGAACCTCTCCGGGTCGAGGGGGGTGCCGGTACCGTCGTCGGCCTGCTCGATCGGGACGAGGTGACCCGTGAAGCCGTCGGCGACGACCTCGGGGATCCCGCCGGTGGCCGTTCCGACCACGGGCAGCCCGCACGCCATGGCCTCGAGGTTGACGATGCCGAGGGGCTCGTAGACGGAGGGGCAGACGAAGACGGTCGAGGCGGAGAGGACCGCGCAGAGCTCGTCGCGGGGCAGGATGCGCTCGATCCAGACGACGCCGGTCCGCGACTCCTGCAGCTCCTCCACCAGCCCGGTCACCTCGCGCATGATCTCGGGGGTGTCGGGAGCGCCGGCGCAGAGGATCAGCTGGACCTCGGGCGGCAGCAGCGCGGCGGCCCGCAGGAGGTACGGGAGGCCCTTCTGGCGCGTGATGCGGCCGACGAACACGACGGCGGGGCGGTCGGGGTCGATGCCGAGGGAGCGGACGATCTCTGGCTCGTCGAGCCGGCGCCAGCCCTCGAGGTCGATGCCGTTGTAGACGACGCTCACCTTGGACTCGTCGATCGACGGGTAGGACCGCAGGATGTCGCGTCGCATCCCCTCGCTGACGGCGATGACGGCGTCGGCCGTCTCGTACGCCTGCTTCTCGATCCAGCTCGACACGCGGTAGCCGCCTCCGAGCTGCTCGGCCTTCCAGGGCCGGAGCGGCTCCAGGGAGTGCGCGGTCAGGACGTGCGGGATCCCGTGGAGCATCTGCGCCAGCTGACCGGCAGCGTTGGCGTACCAGGTGTGCGAGTGGACGACGTCCGCGCCCTCGACGTCCTGGGCGATGGCGACGTCGACGCCGAGGGTCTTCAGGGCCGGATTCGCGTGGGAGAGCTCGGCCAGGTCGGGGTAGCCGGTCGTGCCGTCCTCCTCGACGGCGTTCCCGAACGCTCGGACGCGCACGTCGATCGACGGACGGAGGGCTTTGACCAGCTCCGTGGCGTGGACTCCGGCGCCTCCGTAGACGTTCGGCGGATATTCCTTGGTGATCACATCGACTCGCACGGCCCTAACGTAGTCGCCCGCGTGTCAAACGTGCCATTCTGGCTCCATGGCATCAAAGAAGATCTTCGGCATCGTTCTCGCTGGCGGAGAGGGCAAGCGGCTGATGCCCCTGACGGCGGACCGCGCGAAACCCGCCGTCCCCTTCGGCGGCAACTACCGTCTCATCGACTTCGCCCTCTCCAACCTCATCAACTCCGGCCTCCGGCAGATCGTCGTGCTGACGCAGTACAAGTCGCACAGCCTCGACCGCCACGTGTCGCAGACCTGGAGCATCGAGGGTCTCCTCGGCGCCTACGTCGCGTCGGTGCCGGCGCAGCAGCGCCTGGGCAAGCGGTGGTTCGCCGGATCCGCCGACGCGATCCTCCAGAGTCTCAACCTGCTCCGCGACGAGAAGCCCGACATCGTCGTCGTGGTCGGCGCCGACCACGTCTACCGGATGGACTTCGCCCAGATGGTCGAGGCGCACATCGCCTCCGGCAAGAGCGCGACCGTCGCCGCGATCCGCCAGCCGATCTCCCTGGCCGACCAGTTCGGTGTCATCCAGGTCGACCCCTCGGACGCCACGCTGATCGACAAGTTCCTCGAGAAGCCCAAAGACCCGGTGGGCCTCAGCGACTCCCCCGAAGAAGTGCTCGCGTCGATGGGCAACTACGTCTTCAACGCCGACGCCCTCATCGACGCCGTCCTCCGCGACGGCGAGAACCCCCTGTCGAACCACGACATGGGCGGCGACATCATCCCCGACTTCGTCTCGCGCGGCGACGCGGCGGTCTACGACCTCAACCGCAACGACGTCCCGGGATCGACCGAGCGCGACCGCTACTACTGGCGCGACGTCGGGACGATCGACTCCTTCTACGACGCTCACCGCGACCTCATCGCCGCGCTCCCCGTCTTCAACCTCTACAACACGGCGTGGCCGATCTTCAGCCAGCAGCTCAACTCGCCCCCGGCGAAGTTCGGGCGCGACGAGCACGGGAACCCGGGCTCGGTCATCGAGTCGATCGTCTCCCTCGGGACCCTCGCCGTCGGCTCGCACGTCGAGCGGAGCGTCGTCGGGCCCTGGAACACGCTCGACTCGGGCTCGCGGGTCGTCGACTCCGTCCTCTTCGACCGCATCTACGTCGGGAAGAACTCGATCGTCAACCGCGCCATCCTCGACAAGGACGTCGTCATCGTCGACGGGGCCCACGTCGGCCTCGACGCCGAAGCGGACCGGGCCCGCGGGTTCACCGTGACCCCGTCGGGCATCACGGTCGTCGGCAAGGGCGTCCGCGTCGAGCCGTGAGCGCCCCGTTCTCCGGTCGCCGTGACGCCGTGCCCGCAGGCCTGACCGGCCGGACGACCCGCGAGGCGTAACACTGCCGCTCAGCCGCTAGCGTGGAGGAGTGCCGCGCTTCCTGGTCGTCCTCGACGTCGACTCCACTCTCATCGAGAACGAGGTCATCGAGCTCCTCGCCGACGTGGCGGGGTCCCACGGAGCCGTCCGCGACATCACGGAGCGGGCGATGGCGGGGGAGCTCGACTTCGCGGAGAGCCTCCGGGAGCGGGTCGCGACCCTGCGGGGGCTGACGGAGGCCGACGTCGACGGCGTCGCCACGCGGATCCTGCTGACCCCGGGGGTCCCCGAGATGATCGCCGGCGTCCACGCCGCCGACGGACTCGTCGCCGTCGTCTCGGGCGGATTCCACGAGCTGCTCGATCCGCTCGCGGAGCGGCTCGGCCTCGACCGCTGGCGGGCGAACCGGCTCGAGGTCTCCGGGGGCGTCCTCACGGGCCGTGTCGCCGGGCCGATCGTCGACGCCGCCGCCAAGGCCGCCGCCCTGACCGAGTGGGCGCAGGAGTCGCGGGTCCCCTTGTCGAGGACGGTCGCCGTGGGCGACGGCGCCAACGACCTCGAGATGATGCGTGCGGCCGGCCTCTCGGTCGCCTTCGACGCGAAACCGCGTGTGCGCGAGCGGGCCGACGTCTCGATGGCCAGCCGCGACCTCTCGCAGGTGCTGCCGCTGCTCGGGCTGCGCGGCTGAGCCGAATTCCGCGTCCGACCCGATCCTGCCGTCGCCGCCCGATCGGAGAGCGCTAGCGCCGGTCGGGGATCAGTGGCCCATCCCGAGGCCGCCGTCGACGGGGATGACGGCTCCCGAGACGTAGCCGGCGTCGTCGGACGCGAGCCACGTCACGGCCTTGGCCACGTCGTCGGTCGATCCGAAGCGGCCCGCGGGGATCGACTTCTTGTACTCCGCCTGCTGCTCGGCGGGGAGCACGGCCGTCATGTCGGTCTCGATGAAACCGGGGGCGACGACGTTGGCCGTGATGCCGCGGGCGCCGAGCTCGCGGGTCACGGAGCGGGCGAAGCCGACGAGGCCCGCCTTCGACGAGGCGTAGTTCACCTGGCCGGCGCCGCCGTAGAGGCCGACGACGCTCGAGATGAGGACGATCCGGCCGAAGCGCGCCTTCAGCATGCCCTTCGACGCGCGCTTGACGACGCGGAACGCGCCTCCGAGGTTGGTGTCGAGCACCGAGGTGAAGTCGTCCTCCGACATCCGCATCAGCAGGGTGTCCTTCGTGATGCCCGCGTTCGCGACGACGACCTCGACGGGCCCGAGGGCACCCTCGATCTCGGTGAAGCCGGCGTCGACGCTCGCCGAGTCGGTGACGTCGGCGCGCACGGTCAGGCTGCCCTCGGGACCCTCGCCCGATCGGGCCGTCACCGCGACCCGGTGGCCGTCGGCGACGAACTGCTGCGCGATCGCGAAGCCGATGCCGCGGTTCCCACCGGTGACGAGGACGGTCCGGGGCGTGGTCATGTGGTCTCCAAGTTGTTCGATGACGAGTGATCCGCCGCGGGAGATGCTTCGAACCTCGACCGCTGCGACCCCGACAAGCCTAGTCTCGGGACAGACGACTTAGCATTGACCCGAGCGTCACCCCCGAATCCCCCAAGCAGATGAAGACCACCATCAAGACTCCCCACCGGGGCCGGAAGGCCGCCCCCATGAACTCGATCACGACCCTCCCGCCGTCGCCCGCCGACGAGCGCCGCGGTCGCATGATCCGGTACTCCCTGGCGATGCTCGTGCGCATGGTCTGCATCATCGTCGCGTTCCTCGTCCCCGGATGGTGGGCGCTGGTCCCCGCGATCGGTGCGATCGTCCTCCCCTACGTCGCGGTCGTCCTGGCCAACGTCGGCCAGGAGGGCGAGCGCGGTCAGGTGGAGGCGCCGGGCGGACTCCAGATCTACCGGCCCGAGCCCGTGTTCGACCCCGCCGACTACGAGCCCTCGCCGCGTGACCCGTTCGCCTCCGCCGACAGTGCGGCGAGCGACAGGCGGCCCCGAGCCGGAGGCACGGGCGAGACCCAGCCCAGTCCTCGATGATCCTCGGCTCCCCCGGGCCCGACGTCGTCCAGTGCTCCCGCGCGGGCTGCCGCGCGGACGCCACCCGCGCCGTCCACTGGAGGAATCCCAAGATCCACTCCGTCGACCGAGTGAAGACCTGGGCGGCCTGCGACGAGCACGTAGACTTCCTCGAGGGTTTCCTGCGGTCCCGCGACTTCCCCGTGGTGGTGACCGCACTGGGTGTGACCGTCGAATCGGTCGGAGCGGAGGCGTCCTCGTGAAGGAGTGGCGATTCGCGCTGTCCCGCAAGTGGCTGGGGTACTTCGCGGTCGCCGTCGTCTTCGCCATCGTGTGCGCGTTCCTCGCCCACTGGCAGTGGCAGCGCCGGGCCGAGAACCTCGCCCTGCTCGACCGGTTGAACGCCAACTACAGCGCCCAGCCCGTCGCTCTCACGAGCATCCTGCCGGAGCTCTCGTCGTACAGCGACGCCGACGAGTACCGCCCCGTGAAGGTCACCGGGACCTACCTCGTCGACAAGACGTTCCTCGCCCGCGACCGCAGCTACAACGGCTTCCCGGGCTTCGAGGTGCTCGTCCCCCTCCAGACCGCGTCGGGAGACGTCTTCATCGTCGACCGCGGCTGGGTCCCCACCGGCAACCGGCAGGACGCCCCGGACTCGATCCCCGCTCCCCCGAGCGGAACCGTCACCGTCGTCGCCCGCCTCGCCCCCGCCGAGCCGACCGTCCCCGGTCGCACCGACATCCCGGGCACCAACCAGCTCGCCGTCATCAAACCCGGCGACATCGCCTCCCGGATCCAGCTCCCCACCTACACGGCCGCCTTCGGTCAGCTCCGCAGCGAGTCGCCCAAGGCCGCCGACCTGCCGAAGCTCGCGCAGAAGCCGCAGGTCGACTACGGGCTCAACCTCTCGTATGCGATCCAGTGGATCCTGTTCGCCCTCGCCGCCTTCGCCTTCTTCGGCTACGTGATCCGCCAGGAGTACGACGCGATCCACAGCGACGAGGAGGACCAGCGCTGGCTCGAGGAGGCCCGGGCGTACCGCCGGTCGCGCCGGGGCCCCGACGACGCCGAGATCGAGGACGACCTCCTCGACGAGGTCGGCTACGAGGGGTCGGAGCCGGGCACCAGGATCGGGCGCTGACGCCGGCTCCGCCGGCGTCCTGCGCCTTCCGGTCACGCCAGCGTGATCAGATCCGAGTAGTCCTTCGTCCAGTGGTCCTCGGTGCCGTCGGGCATGATCAGGACGCGCTCGGGGTTCAGCGCCTCCACGGCACCCTCGTCGTGGCTCACGAGGACGACCGCGCCCTCGTAGTTGTTGAGCGCGTCGAGGATCTCGAGGCGGCTCGCCGGGTCGAGGTTGTTGGTGGGCTCGTCGAGCAGGAGCACGTTCGCCCCCGACACCACGATCATCGCCAGCGCCAACCGCGTCTTCTCGCCGCCGGAGAGCACACCGGCGGGCTTCGCCGAGTCGTCGCCGGTGAAGAGGAATGAGCCGAGGACGCGTCGCGCCTCCATCTCGGTGATGTTCGGCGACGACGACACCATGTTCTCGAGCACGCTGCGCTTGACGTCGATGGTCTCGTGCTCCTGCGCGTAGTAGCCGACGCGCAGCCCATGACCCGGTTCGAGCTGCCCGGTGTCGGGCTCGTCGACTCCGGCCAGGATGCGGAGCAGGGTCGTCTTGCCGGCACCGTTGAGCCCCAGCACGACGACCTTCGATCCGCGGTCGATCGCGAGGTCGACCGCCGTGAAGATCTCCAGCGATCCGTAGCTCTTGGAGAGGTTGGACGCCATGAGCGGGGTGCGACCGCAGGCCGCGGGAGTCGGGAAGCGCAGCTTCGCGACGCGATCGACGGCGCGCACCTCCTCGAGACCCGCCAGGAGCTTCTCGGCCCGCGCCACCATCTGGTGAGCGGCGGCGGCCTTCGAGGCCTTGGCGCCGAAGCGGGCCGCCTGCTTCTGCAGGGCTCCCGCCTGCTTCTCGGCGGTGGCGCGCTCCTTCTTGCGACGCTCCTCGTCGGACGCGCGCTGGCGCTGGTAGTGCTTCCAGCCCATGTTGTAGATGTCGATCTGCTGGCGGTTCGCATCGAGGTAGAAGACGCGGTTGACGACCTCGTCGACGAGCTGGATGTCGTGGCTGATGACGATCACCCCGCCCTGGTAGGTCTTGAGGTACTCGCGCAGCCAGACGACGCTGTCGGCGTCGAGGTGGTTGGTCGGTTCGTCGAGGATCATCGTGTCGGCGGCCGAGAACAGGATGCGGGCCAGCTCGATGCGACGTCGCTGACCGCCCGAGAGGGTCGACAGCGGCTGCTCCAGGATGCGATCGGGCAGGCTCAGATTGCTCGCGATCGACGCGGCCTCCGCCTCGGCCGCGTATCCGCCGAGGGCGTTGAACCGGTCGTCGAGGTCGCCGTAGCGCTTCATGGCCTTCTCGGCCACGACCGGATCGGGCGACCCCATCTGCTCGGTCGCCTCGCGGATGCCGAGCAGGATCTGGCCGAGCCCCCGGGCGTCCAGGATGCGGGTGCGCGCGAGGTCCTCCGGGTTGCCGGAGCGGGGATCCTGCGGCAGGTAGCCGATCTCGCCCGTCTTCTCGATGGTGCCGCCGGTCGGCAGGGTCTCCCCCGCCAGCGTCTTGGTCATGGTCGTCTTGCCGGCGCCGTTCCGGCCGACCAGGCCGATCTTGTCGCCCTTGTCGACCCGGAAGGTGACGTCCTCCATGAGGAGGCGGGCGCCCACGCGAATCTCGAGGTCGTGCACGGAAAGCACAGCAAAAGTCCAATCATCTGAGGAGGTGTCCACAACGCTGCCCGCCGATGGGCCGCCCCTAGGATGATAGGGATCGAGCGTGGAACCGCTGATGAACGCGTTAGGCGTCGGTCAACCTACCCATTCTAGGAGATTGCATGACGAACACCGCCGCACCCGCTCTCCGGCCCGTCCTGGCCGACCGTTTCGTGACGCGCAGCCTCGCCACCGACGCCGCCCTGATCGCGGGCGGCGTGGCCGTCATGGGCGTCCTCGCGCAGGTCACGGTGCCCCTGTGGCCCGTCCCCGTCACCGGGCAGACCCTCGGCGTGCTCCTGGTCGGCGCCACCCTCGGGGCGCGCCGCGGTGCGCTCTCCCTGCTCGCCTACATGCTCGTCGGGCTCGTGGGCCTTCCGATCTTCGCCGACGCGAACGGCGGGTTCTCGAGCATCCTGCTGCCCAGCTTCGGCTTCGTGATCGGATTCGTCCCCGCCGCCTTCGCCATCGGCTGGCTCTCGGAGCGCGCCTGGGACCGCCACGCCGCCCGATCGCTCGTCGGTTTCTTCCTGGCGAGCCTCATCCCGTTCGCGATCGGCCTGCCGTGGCTCGCCGTCGCGCTCGGCAACCTCGGCTACCCGAACGACTTCGCCGCGGTCATGGCCGCCGGGTTCACGCCGTTCATCGTCGGCGGGCTCGTGAAGTGGCTCATCGCCGCAGGGGCTCTGCCGCTGGCCTGGCGCCTCACCGGGCGTCGGTAGCCTCCGGGCGCACGCCCCCGCGGCGTGCGCCTCCCCTGCACACGACGAAACCCTCGGTTCCGGCTTCCGCGGTGGTCCTAGGACCACCGCGTCGGCCGGAACCGAGGGTTTTCGCGTCGATGCGCGTGCTAGATGCTGAAGCCGATGGCGCGCATCATGTCGCGACCGTCGTCGGTGATGCGGTCGGGGCCCCACGGCGGCATCCACACCCAGTTGATGCGGAAGGCCTCCACCACGCCGTCGAGGGCGTTGGCGGTCTCCGACTCGATGACGTCGGTGAGAGGGCAGCCGGCGCTCGTCAGCGTCATGCTGATGATCAGGGCGTCTTCGTGCTCGTCGTCCATGGCCAGGTCGTAGATGAGGCCGAGGTCGACGATGTTGACGCCGAGCTCCGGGTCCATGACCTCCTTGAGCGCCTCTTCGACCTGGTCGAACTTCTCCGGAGCGAGTGCGACGGCCACGGTCAGCTGCCGTTCGCGGCGGCGGCCGCGGTGACGTAGCGGTCGTAGCCCTCGTTCTCGAGCGTGTCGGCGAGCTCGGGGCCACCCTGCTCGGCGACACGGCCGTCGACGAAGACGTGGACGAAGTCGGGCTTGATGTACCGCAGGATGCGCGTGTAGTGGGTGATCATCAGGATGCCCAGATCGGTGGCCTGGTGGGCGCGGTTCACGCCTTCGCTGACGATCTTCAGTGCGTCGACGTCGAGGCCGGAGTCGGTCTCGTCGAGGATCGCGAACTTCGGCTTGAGGAGCTCGAGCTGCATGATCTCGTGGCGCTTCTTCTCGCCGCCCGAGAAGCCCTCGTTGACATTGCGCTCGGCGAAGCTGGGGTCCATCTTGAGGTCGCTCATGTGCGAGCGGAGGTCCTTCACCCAGGTGCGGAGCGCAGGAGCCTCGCCGTCGAGGGCGGTCTTCGCGGTCCGGAGGAAGTTCGCGACCGTGACGCCCGGGATCTCGACCGGGTACTGCATGGCCAGGAAGAGACCGGCCTTCGCGCGCTCGTCGACCGACATGTCGAGCACCTCGACGCCGTCGAGGCGGATGGAGCCGCCGTCGACCTTGTAGCGGGGGTGCCCGGCGATCGTGTAGGCGAGGGTCGACTTGCCGGAGCCGTTGGGGCCCATGACGGCGTGGATCTCACCCTTCTTGATGGTGAGGTCGACACCCTTGAGGATGGGCTTGTTGCCCTGGTCGGTGTCGATCGAGACCTGGAGGTCGCGGATTTCGAGGGTGGACATCGTGTTCCTATCTGTGGCGCTGAGAAGAAATCGGGGTGCGGTCTACGAGGCGATGTTGACGCTCGTGTCGACGTACACGTCGCCGTCGACGACGGAGACGGCGAAGACCGGCACGGGCTCGTAGGCGGGGAGGGTGAGCGGCTTGCCCGACGTCAGCTCGAACTTCGAGCCGTGGGCCCAGCACTCGAGGCTGTCGTCCTCGACGAAGCCCTCCGAGAGGGAGATGTCTCCGTGCGTGCAGGTGTCGCCGATGGCGTGCAGCGTTCCGGAGGAGTCGCGGACGACCGCGACGGCGACACCGTCGACGACGACCTTGATCGCCTCGGCGACGCTGACGTCGGAGTCGGAGCAGACCTTCGTCGCCATCAGAGGGTCGCCCCGGGCTGGCTGTCGACGTAGGGCGCGCGGACCGGAGCCGTGGCTCCTGCCTGCGCTCGCGCCTCGGCGCCGTCGGTGAGCTCGGCCTCGAGGGAGGCGATCAGTCGCTCCTGCAGGTCGGAGTCGCCGATGCGCTGGACGATCTCGCTGAGGAAGCCGAGGACGACGATGCGTCGGGCCTCCTCCTCGGGGATGCCGCGCGACTCGAGGTAGAAGAGGTGCTCGTCGTCGAACCGGCCGGTGGCGCTGGCGTGACCGGCTCCGAGGATGTCGCCGGTCTCGATCTCCAGGTTGGGGATCGAGTCGGCGCGCGTGCCCTCGGAGAGGACGAGGTTGCGGTTCTGCTCGTAGCTGTCGGTGCCGGGGGCGGTCCGCCCGATGAGGACGTCGCCGATCCAGACGGTGCGTGCGCCCTCGCCCTGGAGCGCGCCCTTGTAGTTCACGCGGCTCTTGGTGGTCGGGGCGTCGTGGTTGACGTAGACCTGCTGCTCGAGGTGCTGGCCGGCGTCGGCGAAGTAGACGCCGTTGAGGTCGGCGTCGGCGCCCTGCTCCGCGAGGTGCGAGGAGGTGTTGACGCGCACGATCGACCCGCCGAGGCTGACGACGAAGTGCTTGAGGACCGCGTCGCGACCGAGGCGCGCACGGTGGCTCGCGAGGTGGATCGCCTCGTCGTCCCACTCCTGGACGCTCACGACGGTGAGCTGCGCCCCCTCGTCGACGACGATCTCGACGTTCTCGACGAGGTTCGCGGGCCCGGAGTTCTGCAGGATCACGATGCTGGAGGAGTTGGCCGTCGCGTGGACGATCGTGTGACCCGCCCGGGCGCTCGTGTCGAGGCCGGACCGGCCGATCGTGATCGACGACGGCTCGTCTCCCGTCAGCGTGACGAGGAGGACGTTCTCGACGTTCGACGCGGCGTTCGCAGCGGCTTTGTCCTCCGGCGCGCCGGCCCTGCCGACGAGCTCGTGCGACGTCGACACCCACTCGACGGCGGCCCCGGGCGTCTCGCGCGCCAGGTAGGCGTAGGGCGAGCCGTCGAGGGGACCGTCGATGAGATGACGGAGGCGCGACACGGGGCTGAGCTTCCAGTCGACCTCGCGACCCGTGACGTCGGGGAACGCGGTCGGGTCGGACGACGTGAAGCGCTCGGACCGCGTCTGCACGGGGATCCGGCTCCAGCCGCCGTCGCTGTGGGCCTTCGCGCCGTGCTGGACGGGCTCGACGAGGGGGGTCTCGGTTGCTGCGGGAGTTGCGGACATCTATCCGACGGATCCTTCCATGCTCATCTCGATGAGCTTGTTCAATTCGAGGGCGTACTCCATCGGGAGCTCACGGGCGATGGGCTCGATGAAGCCTCGGACGATCATGGCCATGGCCTCGTCCTCCGCCATGCCGCGCGACATCAGGTAGAAGAGCTGCTCCTCGCTGACGCGCGAGACGGTCGCCTCGTGGCCGAGCTGCACATCGTCGACCCGGATGTCGATGGCCGGGTACGTGTCGGAGCGGGAGATGGTGTCGACGAGGAGAGCGTCGCAGCGGACCGTGTTGGCGGAGTGGTGCGCACCCTCGTCGACGCGGACCTCGCCGCGGTAACCGGCGCGGCCACCTCCGCGGGCGATCGACTTCGAGACGATCGACGACGTCGTGTACGGCGCCATGTGGATCATCTTCGCGCCGGCGTCCTGGTGCTGGCCGGGGCCGGCGAAGGCGACGGACAGGGTCTCGCCCTTGGCGTGCTCGCCGGCCAGGTAGATCGAGGGGTACTTCATCGTCACCTTGGAGCCGATGTTGCCGTCGATCCACTCCATGGTGGCGCCCTCGTGGGCGATGGCTCGCTTGGTCACGAGGTTGTAGACGTTGTTGGACCAGTTCTGGATCGTCGTGTAGCGGACGCGGGCGTTCTTCTTCACGATGATCTCGACGACGGCGGAGTGCAGCGAGTCGCTCTTGTAGATGGGAGCGGTGCAGCCCTCGATGTAGTGCACGTAGCTGCCCTCGTCGGCGATGATCAGCGTGCGCTCGAACTGGCCCATGTTCTCGGTGTTGATCCGGAAGTAGGCCTGCAGCGGGATCTCGACCCGGACGTTCTTCGGCACGTAGACGAAGGACCCGCCGGACCAGACGGCCGTGTTGAGCGCGGCGAACTTGTTGTCGCCCGCCGGGATCACGGTGCCGAAGTACTCCTTGAACAGCTCGGGGTGCTCGCGCAGCGCCGTGTCGGTGTCCATGAAGATGACGCCCTGGGCCTCGAGGTCCTCGCGGATCTGGTGGTAGACGACCTCGGACTCGTACTGAGCCGCGACGCCGGCGACGAGGCGGTTGCGCTCCGCCTCGGGGATGCCGAGCTTCTCGTACGTGGCCTTGATGTCGTCCGGGAGCTCCTCCCAGCTGCCGGCCTGCTTCTCGGTCGAGCGCACGAAGTACTTGATGTTGTCGAAGTCGATGCCGGAGAGGTCGGCTCCCCAGGTGGGCATCGGCTTGCGCTCGAAGAGCGCGAGGCCCTTGAGGCGGTTGGCGAGCATCCACTCGGGCTCGCTCTTGAGGTTCGAGATGTCGGTGACGACCTCGGGGTTCACGCCACGGCGCGCGGACGCGCCGGCTGCATCGGAGTCGGCCCAGCCGAACTCGTACTGGCCGAGCCCTTCGAGTTCCGGTCGGTCAATCAATACGTCGGACATACCTAAACCTCTTCCTGTGTCTGACGAACGCGCTCTGCCTGAAGAACGCGAGGAACACTCGGGGCATTCCCTCTTCGGCACGACAGAGCTCGCAGCTTGCGCTGCTTAGAATCGTCGAGTAGCTCCGCTGCTCCCTCTGATGAGGGTGCAGTCGGCTGAGGCCCGTGAATGCGGCCCCGGCTGGTGGTCTCTCGACTCGGCGGTCGCCGTCGACCCGCCCGTTCCGGATGTATTCCCGAACCCCACGATTCTACAGGTCGAGGCTCGAAAAGTGACGAAGGGCAGCAATCCGTGAGCAACGCACAGGCAACGGCCACCGGACTGGTTTCGCGAGTATGGTCCTGGCTGCCCGACACCGTCGACCGCCGCGTGCGATTCCTCGCCTGGGCGTCGTTCGTCTGCCAGGTGGTGCTCATCGGCACCGGCGGGCTCGTGCGCCTCACCGGGTCCGGACTCGGCTGCCCGACCTGGCCCCAATGCACCGACGGGTCGTTCGTCTCGACGCCGGAGATGGGCATCCACGGGATCATCGAGTTCGGCAACCGGTTGCTCACGTTCGTGCTCGTGATCATCGTGATCGCGGCGTTCGTCAGCATCCTGCGATTCCGTCGCCAGCGGCGGGACCTCTTCCGCCTGACCCTGATCCAGGGACTCAGCATCCCGTTCCAGGCCGTCGTCGGCGGTCTGAGCGTGCTCGCCAAGCTGAACCCGTACGTCGTCGGCTCGCACTTCGTGATCTCGATGATCCTCGTGGCCCTGACCGCGACGCTCGTCTACCGGGCCTACCGCGGGCCGCGCGGGACCTCGTCGGCGACGCCGTCGTGGTACGCCACGTTGGCTCGTGTGGCAGCGGTGTTCGTCGGGATCACGGTGGTCCTGGGCATCCTGACCACTGGTGCCGGCCCCCACGCCGGAGACGCCAACACGCATCGCAACGGATTCGACACGACCGTCATCCAGCACGTGCACGCGATCCCGGCGTACGTGCTCTTCGCCCTGACGCTCGTGCTCGTCGTCGGGGCGCTCCGCTCCGGGCTGCCGCGACGGTTCCCGTCTCTCCTGCTCGGTGTCGAGCTGCTGCAGATCGTCGTGGGGCTCACCCAGGCGCGGACGGGACTCCCCGCCGGGCTCGTCGGCACGCACATGGTCCTGGCAGGCCTCCTCGTGGGGGCGATGACGGCGGTCGTGCTGACGCTGCGGGCTGACGCCGACCTGACGAAGCCGGTGCCCGAGGCGGCGGAGGTCGCTGCGGCCTGACGTTCGGCGGCGCGCCGAGGGACCGCAGGATGTGAGACTCCACGTTTGGCCACGCCGGGCGAAGGTGAGTGGCGTGTCGTGGAGTCTCGCCGGGGGCGTGGGCGCAGCGCGCGCGGGATTGCGTGACGTGAGACTCCGCGTTTGGCCACGCCGGGCGAAGGCGAGTGGCGTGTCGTGGAGTCTCGCCGGGGGCGTGGGCGCAGCGCGCGCGCGGGGTGGAGCTGCCTAGAAGGGCAGGAGCGGGTCGATCCCGACCGCGAGGAAGATCAGCGTCAGATACGTGATCGACGAGTGGAAGACCCTCATCGGCTGCACCTCGGCGACGTGCTGGATGGCACGACCGTAGAGGCGGTGCGACTCCCAGATGAACCAGGCCCCGCTCGCCACGGCGACCGCCGTGTAGACGACTCCCATGTGCGCGACCGGCACGAGCAGCAGCGAGCACGCGACGGTGGCCCACGCGTAGAGGATCACCTGGAGGCCGACGTGGGCGCGACCGCGGACGACGGCCAGCATCGGCACGTTGACCGACGCGTAGTCGTCGCGGTAGCGCATCGACAGCGGCCAGTAGTGCGGCGGGGTCCAGAGGAAGATGACGAGGAACAGGATGACCGGGGCCCAGGTGAGCGACCCGGTGACGGCCGCCCAGCCGATGAGGACCGGCATGCATCCGGCGATGCCGCCCCAGACGATGTTCTGCGGGGTGCGGCGCTTGAGCCAGAGCGTGTAGACGAAGACGTAGAAGAGGATGGCGCCGAGCGACAGGGCGGCGGAGAGCGGGTTGACCGTGAACCAGAGCCAGACGATCGAGGCGACGCCGATGACGTAGGCGAACACGAGAGCCTCGCGATCGCTGACGTCGCCCGTGACGAGCGCGCGATCCTTGGTGCGCTTCATGATGCGGTCGATGTCGCGGTCGATGTAGCAGTTGAACGCGGAGGCGGAGCCGGCGCTCAGGGCGCCGCCGATCAGCGTCGCCGCGATGAGCCAGAGATTGGGCACGCCGCCCTGGGCGAGGAACATCGTCGGAGCGGTCGTGACGAGCAGGAGCTCCATGACCCGGGGCTTGGTGAGGGAGACGTACGCACGGACCTTGCGTTTGACGCCGATGCGGGCTCGACCCGCTTCGGGGCCGGAGCGAGTGTCGAGTGCAGCAGTCATACGTCCTCTGGGAAACGGGCCCCGGAGTGGGGCGGGCGGCCGTCGGAGAGCCCGACCTCGGCCTTGGCAGAGTCTAAACGATGAATGTCTACGCTCACGGCGATAAGCACGACGTCGAGCGGACGGCGGAACCCGGTACCTCCCTATACTGGCAGGTGCTTGCCAGTTGCAGCACCCGGGCGCCGACCTCACTGATCGTGTCGATGTCGCCCTAGACGCATGTCTGCAGCGGGGCCGATAAGCCTGAGTCGACGGAGCCTCGGCAGGCGCCATGTCAGTGCGGGGGCGAAACCCGTGCTATCTCGCATCAAGAAGGGTCATCTTCAAGTGGCAGATCTGCAATGGGAATCCATTGACAACAAGGCGGTCAACACGGTTCGCGTCCTCGCGGCCGATGCGGTGGAGAAGGTGGGAAACGGCCACCCCGGAACGGCGATGAGCCTGGCACCCGCTGCCTATCTCCTCTTCCAGAAGGTCATGCGGCGTGACCCCAGCGACAGCACCTGGATCGGTCGCGACCGGTTCATCCTCTCCGTCGGGCACTCCTCGCTCACGCAGTACATCCAGTTCTACCTCGGCGGCTACGGCCTCGAGCTCGAGGACCTCGAGGCGCTCCGCACGTGGGGCTCCAAGACCCCGGGCCACCCCGAGTTCGGCCACACCGACGGCGTCGAGATCACGACCGGCCCGCTCGGCCAGGGTCTCGCCAGCTCCGTGGGCATGGCGTACGCGGCACGCTTCGAGCGCGGTCTCTTCGACCCCGAGGCTCCTGCCGGTACCAGCCCCTTCGATCACTTCGTCTACGTGATCGCCGGCGACGGCGACATGCAGGAGGGCGTGACCAGCGAGGCCGCGTCCCTCGCGGGCCACCAGCAGCTCGGCAACCTCATCGCGATCTACGACTCCAACCAGATCTCGATCGAGGACGACACCAACATCGCCTTCACCGAGGACGTCCACAAGCGCTTCGAGGCCTACGACTGGGACGTCCAGGTCGTCGACTGGAAGAAGACCGGCGAGTACGTCGAAGACGTGCAGGAGCTCAACGACGCCATCGACCGCGCCAAGGGCGTGACCGACAAGCCGTCGCTCATCATCCTGAAGACGATCATCGCGTGGCCCTCCCCCACCAAGCAGAACTCCGGCAAGTCGCACGGCTCCGCCCTGGGTGCCGAGGAGATCGCCGCGCTCAAGCGCGTCGTCGGCTTCGACCCCGACAAGTCGTTCGACGTCGACCCGGAGGTGCTCGAGCACACCCGCAAGGCCGTCGAGCGCGGCCAGGCGCAGCACGCCGAGTGGAACGCCCGTCTCGACGAGTGGGCTGCGGCCAACCCCGAGAAGAAGGTCCTCCTCGACCGGATCCTCGCGGGCGACCTGCCCGAGGGCCTCGCAGAAGCCCTCCCGGTCTTCGAGCCCGGCAAGGACGTCTCGACCCGAGCCGCCTCCGGCAAGGTCATCAACGCCATCGCCGGCGTCGTCCCCGAGTTCTGGGGCGGATCGGCCGACCTCGCCGAGTCGAACCTCACGACGATCACGAACGCGCAGTCGTTCGTGCCGACCGAGTGGTCGACTCACGAGTGGACGGGCAACCCCTACGGACGCGTCCTCCACTTCGGGATCCGGGAGCACGCCATGGGTGCGATCCTCAACGGCATCGCCCTCCACGGCAACACGCGCCCGTTCGGCGGCACGTTCCTGATCTTCAGCGACTACATGCGCCCCGCGGTCCGCCTGGCGGCCCTGATGAAGTCGCCGGTCACCTACGTCTGGACCCACGACTCCGTGGCGCTCGGCGAGGACGGCCCGACCCACCAGCCGGTCGAGCAGCTCGCCGCCCTCCGCGCGATCCCGGGGCTCGACATCGTGCGTCCCGCCGACGCCAACGAGACCGCCTACGCCTGGCTCACCATCCTGCAGCGTCACTCCGGCCCCGCCGGTCTCGCGCTCAGCCGCCAGAACCTCCCCGTGTTCGAGCGCGGCGACGGCGACGCCGAGGGCGAGACCTTCGCGTCGGCCAAGAACGTCGCCAAGGGCGCCTACGTCCTCGCCGAGGCCCCGGGCGGAACGCCCGACGTCCTCCTCATCGCCACCGGCAGCGAGGTCCAGATCGCCGTCGAGGCCCGCGAGGTCCTGCGCGGCGAGGGCATCAACGCCCGCGTCGTCTCGGCCCCGTCGCTCGAGTGGTTCGACGAGCAGAGCGCCGAATACCGCGAGTCGGTCCTCCCCGCCGGCGTCAAGGCGCGCGTCTCCATCGAGGCCGCCGTGTCGATGTCCTGGAAGGGCATCGTCGGTGACGCCGGACGCAGCGTCTCGATCGAGCACTTCGGTGCCTCGGCCGACTACAAGACCCTGTACGAGAAGTTCGGGATCACCACGGAAGCCGCCGTCGCCGCGGCCAAGGATTCGCTGGCCGCTCTCTGAGCGCCCGGCCAGTACAGAAGGTAACGACACACATGACCGACACATCCACCTCCACCCCCACCCCCACCGCAGAGCTCTCGGCCGCGGGCGTCAGCATCTGGCTCGACGACCTGTCGCGCGAGCGCATCAAGGCCGAGGGCCTCCAGAAGCTGATCGCCGAGCGGAACGTCGTCGGCGTCACCACGAACCCGACCATCTTCGCGTCGGCTCTCGCCAAGGGCGAGGCCTACGACGAGCAGGTCGCCGAGCTCGCCAAGGCCGGCACCGGGGTCACCGATGCCGTCTTCGAGATCACGACTGACGACGTCGCCGACGCGTGCATCGTCTTCAAGCCGATCTACGACGCCACCGCCGGCTACGACGGCCGCGTGTCGATCGAGGTCGAGCCCGGCCTCGCCCACGACGCCGCCGGGACCATCGAGCAGGCGAAGAGCCTGTTCACGAAGGTCGACCGCGAGAACGTCCTCATCAAGATCCCCGCGACCGTCGAGGGACTCGAGGCCATCACCGCCGTCATCGCCGAGGGCATCAGCGTCAACGTCACGCTGATCTTCTCGCTCGAGCGCTACCGCGCCGTGATCAACGCCTACCTGACCGGTCTCGAGCAGGCCAAGGCCGCGGGCAAGGACCTCACGAAGATCCACTCCGTCGCCTCGTTCTTCGTGTCGCGCGTCGACACCGAGATCGACAAGCGCCTCGACGCGATCGGCACGGACGAGGCCAAGGCCCTGAAGTCGAAGGCCGGCGTCGCGAACGCCCAGCTCGCCTACCAGGTGTACCAGCAGGCCTTCGAGACCGAGCGCGCCCAGGGCCTCATCGCCGCCGGCGCCAACAAGCAGCGCCCGCTGTGGGCGTCCACCGGCGTGAAGGACCCCGCGGTCCTCGACACGACGTACGTCGTCGAGCTCGTCGCGGCCGACGTCGTCAACACGATGCCGGAGAAGACCCTCGAGGCCACCTTCGACCACGGCGTCATCGCCGGCGACACCATCACCGGGTCCTACGCGAAGGCCAACGAGGTCATGGACGCCATCGCGGCCCAGGGCGTCTCCTACGACGAGGTGACCGCGGCTCTCGAGTCCGAGGGCGTCGAGAAGTTCATCGTCTCCTGGAACGAACTGCTGGACACCGTCACGGCCGCTCTGGAGGCCGCCAAGTGACCGTCGCCATCACCGCGAGCGGCGACGCTCTCGAGGCCGTCAAGCGCGTCGTCCCGATCCTCGTCGACGACATGGTCGCCTCCGGCATCACGGCACAGAACCCCAGCCTCTGGGGTCCCGACGCCGAGTCGGAGTCGGCGAAGCGTCTGGGCTGGACCGAGGCGGTCGCCGTCTCCGCCCCGCTCGTCCCGCAGATCGTCGAGCTCCGCGAGAAGCTCGCCGCCAAGGGCCTGACGCGCTTCGTCCTGGCCGGCATGGGCGGCTCCTCGCTCGCACCCGAGGTCATCACGCGGACCTACGGCGTCGACCTCGTCGTGCTGGACGCGACCGAGCCGACCCAGGTCCTGACCGCACTCCACGAGGACCTCGAGCACTCGGTGCTCGTCGTCTCGTCGAAGTCGGGCTCGACCGTCGAGACCGCCAGCCAGCGCAAGACCTTCGAGAAGGCCTTCGGAGACGCCGGCTACGACGTCACGGAGCGCATCGTCGTCGTCACCGACCCGGGCTCGCCGCTCGATCGGTCGGCGCGCGAGGCCGGCTACGTCGTCTTCAACGCCGACCCCAACATCGGCGGTCGCTACTCCGCGCTGTCGGCCTTCGGCCTCGTGCCGTCGGGCCTGGCCGGAGCCGACATCGGCGAGCTCCTCGCCGAGGCCGACGCGGTCACCGTCGAGCTCGCGCAGGATCGCGCCGACAACCCCGGCCTCGTGCTGGGCGCGGTGCTGGGTGGCACGAAGCCCCTCCGCGACAAGATCGCCATCGTGGCCGACGGCACCCACATCCTGGGCTTCCCGGACTGGGCAGAGCAGTTGATCGCCGAGTCGACGGGCAAGCTCGGTCGTGGGCTCCTGCCGGTCGTGATCGGTCTCGACGCCCCGGAGATCACGGAGGGCCTGCACGACGTGCAGATCGTCCGTCTTGTCGCCAACACCGAGGAGACGCGCGACGTCGCCCCCGGCGAGGTCGAGATCTCGGGATCGCTCGGCGCTCAGATCATGGTCTGGGAGTACGCGGTCGCCGTCGCCGGTCGACTGCTCGAGATCAACCCGTTCGATCAGCCCGACGTCGAGTCGGCCAAGATCGCCACGCGGGCCCTCCTCGACGACCGTCCGGAGCCGGCTCCCGCCGCCTTCGAGGTCGACGGTGTCGAGGTCCGCGAGGTCGGCGGAGTCGAGCTCGGCGACTCGCTCGCCAGCGCGGTCGAGGGGCTCCTGTCCCAGCTGACCGACGAGGGCTACGTCTCGATCCAGGCCTACGTCGACCGGGTTCACAACCCGGAGCTCGAGGAGACCCGCGACGTCCTCGCGGCGCGCACCCAGCGCCCGGTGACGTTCGGCTGGGGACCCCGGTTCCTGCACTCGACCGGTCAGTACCACAAGGGAGGCCCGGCCAACGGCGTCTTCCTCCAGATCACGCAGGTCGCCGAGACCGACCTCGAGATCCCCGACAGCCCCTTCACCTTCGGCACCCTCGTCGCGGCTCAGGCCGCGGGCGACGCCAAGGTGCTCTCGGAGCACGGTCGACCCGTCCTCACCCTCACGGTGAAGGACGTAGCGGCAGCGTTGCCGGCCATCCTCAGCGCACTCCGTTGATCGTGGGGCGGGCGCAGGGCATTCCTCCTGCGCCCGCCTCTCCCGGTTCCGGAGTACCACTCGAGCACCACAACGCAAGGACACAGACACCACACATGGCACCGGTGGAAATCACGCCGGAGTTCAACCCCCTGAGGTTGCCCTCCGATCGACGACTCAACCGAATCGCCGGTCCGAGCGGCCTCATCATCTTCGGCGTGACGGGCGACCTCTCGCGCAAAAAGCTGATGCCGGCCGTGTACGACCTGGCCAACCGCGGTCTCCTCCCCCCGGGCTTCGCACTCGTCGGCTTCGCCCGACGCGAGTGGGAGGACCAGGACTTCGAGCAGGTCGTCTACGAGGCGGTCAAGCAGCACGCCCGCACCCCCTTCGACGAGGACGTCTGGCGGCAGCTCAAGGAGGGCATCCGGTTCGTCCAGGGCAACTTCGACGACGCCGAGGCCTTTGCCCAGCTCAAGGCCACCATCGACGAGCTCGACGTCGCCCGCGGAACGATGGGCAACCACGCCTTCTACCTCTCGATCCCGCCGAAGTTCTTCCCGCTCGTGACCGAGCAGCTCCGCAACTCCGGCCTCGTCGACGACGACGCGTCCAGCGACAGCGTCGAGCGCCCTTGGCGCCGCGTCGTGATCGAGAAGCCCTTCGGCAGCGACCTGAAAACGGCGCGCGAGTTGAACGCCGTCGTGGAGACGGTCTTCGAGCCCGACTCGGTCTTCCGGATCGACCACTACCTCGGCAAGGAGACGGTCCAGAACCTCCTGACCCTCCGCTTCGCCAACCAGATGTACGAGCCCCTCTGGAACTCCAAGTACGTCGACCACGTCCAGATCACCATGGCCGAGGACATCGGCGTGGGCGGCCGCGCCGGCTACTACGACGGCATCGGCGCCGCGCGCGATGTCATCCAGAACCACCTCCTGCAGCTCCTCGCCCTCACCGCGATGGAGGAGCCGGTCAGCTTCAAGGCCAAGGATCTCCGGGCCGAGAAGGAGAAGGTCCTCTCCGCCGTGCGGATCCCCGAGGACCTCGCCACGGGCACCGCCCGGGGTCAGTACTCCGGTGGCTGGCAGGGCGGCGAGAAGGTCCTCGGCTTCCTCGACGAGGCCGGCATGAACCCGGAGTCGGTCACCGAGACGTTCGCCGCGATCCGTCTCGAGATCGCCACGCGCCGCTGGTCGGGCGTTCCGTTCTACCTCCGCGCCGGCAAGCGACTCGGTCGCCGCGTAACGGAGATCGCCGTGGTCTTCAAGCGCGTCCCCGAGAACGTCTTCGGCCTGCAGGACGGCGCCGAGCTCGGCCAGAACGCGCTCGTCATCCGCGTGCAGCCCGACGAGGGCGTCACGCTCCGCTTCGGCTCCAAGGTCCCCGGCATCGGCACGCAGGTGCGCGACGTCACGATGGACTTCGGGTACGGGCACGCCTTCACCGAGGCAAGCCCCGAGGCCTACGAGCGACTCATCCTGGACGTGCTCCTCGGCGATCCCCCGCTCTTCCCCCGCCACGAGGAGGTCGAGCTCTCGTGGAACATCCTCGACCCGATCGAGGAATTCTGGGCGACCCAGGGGCAGCCGGAGCAGTACCGCCCCGGCACCTGGGGCCCGCATTCCGCTGACGAACTGATGGCCCGTGACGGCCGCACCTGGAGGCGTCCGTGATCGTCGATCTTCCCGACAGCACCATCAGCCGCGTGTCGAAGGCGCTCGTCAAGATCCGGGAGGAGGGCGGCGTCGTCGCCCTCGGCCGGGTCCTGACGCTCGTCATCTCCACGAACCTCGGACACGAGGAGGAGGCCATCGAGGCCGCCAACGAGGCGTCCCGTGAGCACCCGATGCGCGTCATCGTCATCTCCACCGACGTCGACGGACCGGGTCAGGCGGAAGCGCGGCTCGATGCCCAGATCCGGGTCGGCGGAGACGCCGGCGCGAGCGAGGTCATCCTCCTGCGCGCCTACGGCGACATCGCGACCGACGAGGAGGGGCTCGTCACGGGCCTCCTGCTCCCCGACGCACCGGTCGTGGCCTGGTGGCCCGGCAAGGCGCCGAGCGTCGTCTCCGAGTCTCCCCTCGGGCGCATCGCCCAGCGTCGCATCACGGACGCCGCGGCACAGAGCAACCCCCGTCAGTCGATCGTCGACCTGGCCAAGACGTACGAGCCCGGCGACACCGACCTCGCCTGGACGCGCCTCACCCTCTGGCGCACACAGCTCGCCGCCGCCCTGGATCAGCCGCCCTACGAGCCCGTCACGGCGGTCGAGGTGAGCGGCGCTGCGGATTCCCCCTCGACGCTGCTCCTGGCGGCGTGGCTGCGGCTCCAGCTGCAGGTGCCGGTGAACCACGAGCTGACGACGCGGGCCACCGGGTCGAGCGGGATCCACGGGGTCCGCCTGATCCGCGCATCCGGCCCCATCGAGCTCGAGCGCTCGCTCGTGAACGTCGCGACCCTCTCGCAGCCGGGACAGCCGACCCACGACTTGGCTCTGCCACGCCGCAACCTGCGCGACTGCCTGGCCGAGGAACTCCGTAGACTCGACCCTGATTCCCTCTTCGGGAACGTCGTGAAGACGGGCGTCGCCCAGCTGGGCGCCGACCGAGAGAACAACTGATCCAGAGCGATCTGATCCCCGAGAGTAACTGAGGCAGACTGAGACGTGACGAACGAACGCCGGGTGCTGGTTCACCCCGACAAGGAATCACTGGGCGCATCCGTCGCCGCTCGATTCATCACCAAGATCATCGACGTCATCGAGGAGCAGGACTACGCCTCGATCGTCCTGAGCGGCGGGTCGGTGAGCACGCTCGTGCTGGCGGCCATCAACCACTCGGGTGCTCGCGACAGCGTGGACTGGTCGAAGGTGTCCGTGTGGTGGGCCGACGAGCGCTGGGTCGGAGCGGACGACGCCGATCGCAACGACCGCCAGAACGGCGTGGACCTCCTCGACCACATCGGGGTGCTCCCCGAGAACGTCCACCGCTTCAAGGCGGTCGGCGAGGTCGAGAGCATCGAGGAGGCCGCGTCCGCCTACATCGCCGAGCTGAAGGCGCACGCGCAGGGTGACGACGAGTCACCCCGCTTCGACATCACGCTCCTCGGTGTGGGCCCCGACGGACACGTCGCGTCGCTCTTCCCCGACAAGCCGCAGGTGGGCATGACCGAGCCGACCGTGCTGACGATCGACGACAGCCCCAAGCCGCCGCCGGAGCGTCTGACGCTCAGCCTCCCGGCCATCAACAACTCGCAGCGCGTGTGGATGATCCTCGCCGGTGCCGAGAAGGCCTCCTCGCTGGGCCTCGCCCTGGCGGGCGCCGGTGCCGACCAGGTGCCCGTCGCGGGCGTCAAGGGCCGCAAGCGCACGGTCTTCTTCGTCGACCAGGATGCCGCGGCCGAGGTCCCCGAGCAGCTCATCGCCTCCACCTACTGAGACGGCTCCACTGAGACGTCGCCGGTTGCGGTGTCTGTCCCCCGCGGATGTTCCCGCGGGGGATTTCTCTTTGCCGAAACGCCACAGCGCCGCACCGTGCCGGCGGCCCGCAGGATCACGACGGAAGGCCCGGCACGAATGCCGGGCCTTCCGTCGTCGCCGTGACGCTACTTCTTGGCGGGAACCTTGCCGCGCCGCTCGCGCAGAGCCTGCAGGGCCTCGTCGAGGAGCTGAGCCGCCTCCTCTTCGGTGCGGCGCTCCTTCACGTAGGCGAGGTGAGTCTTGTAGGGCTCGAGCTTGGCCACGACGGGCGGGTTGTCCTTGTCGCGCCCGGCGGGGAGACCGCTCGACGGCGAGTCGACGGTCTCGGGGATCTCCTCGTCGGGGACGTTCGCCGCGAAGTGACGGACGACCTCGTTACCGAGGGCATCCCAGTAGGAGATGGTGATGCGCTCGGCGTGGTAACCCCGATCCTGCTCCCCCATCGGCCCGGCTCCGACACGCGAGCCTCGGATTGCACTGCCACCTGATGCCATTAGGACCCCGCTGAGAATTTGGTGATGAGCCCGAGGACCACGATGCACGCGATCCAGATGAGCCCGAGGATGACTGTGATCCGGTTGAGGTTGCGCTCGGCCACACCCGACGCGCCGAGGTTGCTGGTGACACCGCCGCCGAACATGTCGGAGAGGCCGCCACCGCGACCGCGGTGAAGCAGGATGAGCAGGGTCAGCAGGAGGCTCGTGATACCGAGCAGCACCTGCAATACGACCTGGAGAATTAGCACGGAGAACCTTTCACGTGGCGGATGGCCGCTAACGAGTATAACCGGGGCTGTGCCGGTTCTCAGACTCCGACGTGGTTCTGGTAACGGACGATGCTGGCGAACTCCGGGATGTCGAGACTGGCACCGCCGACGAGGGCGCCGTCGACGTTCGGCTCGCGCATGAAGGTCGCGATGTTGCCGGACTTGACGGAACCGCCGTAGAGGATCCGGGTGCTCGAGGCGGCGTCGGCCCCGAGGACCTCGGCCAGCGTCTCGCGGAGCGCTGCGGCGACCTGCTCGGCCTGATCGGGCGTCGCCGCCTGGCCGGAGCCGATGGCCCAGACGGGCTCGTAGGCGACGACGATCTCGGCCGTCTTCGGAAGCGACGCCAGTGCGGCCCGGAGCTGGGCCGTGGGCACGGCGCTGGGGCCGTGCTTCTCCAGGTCTTCGGCGGTCTCGCCGACGCAGAGGACCGGCACCAGACCGTGGCGGTGGGCCGCTGCCACCTTGGCGGCGACTATCTCGTCGGTCTCCCCGTGCAGGGTCCGTCGTTCGGAGTGCCCGACGATGACGTACTTGACGTCGAGTCGAGCGAGGAAGGCCCCGGAGATGTCACCCGTGAAGGCGCCGGAGTCGTCGGCGGACAGGTCCTGCGCGCCCAGCTCGAGATCGAGCTTGTCGGCGTCGATCAACGTCTGCACGGAGCGCAGATCGGTGAACGGCGGGAAGATCGCGGCCTCGACCTTGGCGAAGTCGTGCTTGGCGTCTTTGAGGCTCCAGGCGAGCTTCTGGACGAACGCGATCGACTGCAGGTGATCGAGGTTCATCTTCCAGTTGCCGGCGATGAACGGGCGACGTGCGGTTACCATCCGAGGACCTCCAGTCCGGGGAGCTTCTTGCCCTCGAGGAACTCGAGGCTGGCTCCACCACCGGTGGAGATGTGGCCGAACTGGTCGTCGCGGAAGCCGAGCGCGCGGACCGCCGAGGCGGAGTCTCCGCCGCCGACGACGCCGAGGCCGTCGACCCGCGTCAGTGCGTCGGCCACGACGCGCGTGCCTGCCGCGAACGCGTCGAACTCGAAGACGCCCATGGGTCCGTTCCAGAAGACCGTCTTCGACGACGCGATGATGTCGGCGAAGGTCTTCGCGGTGTCGGGCCCGATGTCGAGACCGATGCCGGACGCTCCGAACGAGGTCGACTCGATGGCCGAGGCCTCGACCGTCTCGTGCTCGGCGTCGGCGGAGAAGCTCTCCGCCACGACCACGTCGGTCGGCAGGACCAGTCGGATGCCGCGGGACTCGGCGTCGCGCAGGTAGCCGCGGACCCGCTCCAGCTGGTCGCTCTCGAGGAGGCTCTTGCCGACCTGGTGGCCCTGCGCCGCCAGGAAGGTGAACAGCATCCCACCGCCGATGAGGAGGTTGTCGACGCGGGGCAGCAGGTGCTCGATCACACCGAGCTTGTCGCTGACCTTCGAGCCGCCCAGGACGACCGTGTAGGGCCGCTCCGGCTTCTCGGTGAGGCGCTCGAGCACGTCGAGCTCGGCCGTGATGAGCGATCCTGCTGCACTCGGGAGGAGCCGGGGCAGGTCGTAGACGCTGGCCTGCTTGCGGTGGACGACACCGAAGCCGTCGGAGACGAAGGCCTCGCCGAGAGCGGCGAGCTGCTCGGCGAAGGCCTTCCGCTCGGCGTCGCTCTTCGAGGTCTCGGCCGCCTGGAAGCGGAGGTTCTCGAGCACGATGATCTGGCCGTCCTCGAGCGAGTGGACGGCCGAGGCCGTCTCGTCGCCGACGGTCTCCGGAGCGAAGCCGACGGAGGTGCCGAGCAGCTCGCCGAGTCGCTGCGCGACGGGAGCGAGGCTGTACTCCGGCTTGACCTCCCCGTCGGGTCGACCGAGGTGGGAGATCACGATGACGCGAGCCCCCTCGTTGATCAGGGTGTCGAGGGTTCCGAGCGAGGCGCGGACACGCCCGTCGTCCGTGATCGCGCCGTCTTTCAACGGCACGTTCAGGTCGCAACGGACGATGACGCGCTTACCGGCCAGGGAGCCGAGAGACTCGAGAGTGCGAAGAGGCATCGGTGCAGCGGCGCCTAGAGCTTCGCCGCGACGTACTCGGCGAGGTCGACGAGGCGGTTGGAGTAGCCCCACTCGTTGTCGTACCAGGACGTGATCTTGACGAGGTTGCCGATCACCTTGGTGAGACCGGAGTCGTAGATCGAGGAGTGCGGGTCGGTGCGGATGTCGCTCGAGACCAGCGGGTCTTCGGAATAGAGCAGGATGCCCTTCAGCTCACCCTCCGCGGCGGCCTTGTAGGCGGCGTTGATCTGGTCGACGGTCACCGGGGTCGAGGTCTCGAGGGTGACGTCGGTGATCGAACCGGTCGGCACCGGGACGCGCAGAGCGTAGCCGTCGAGCTTGCCGGAGAGCTCCGGGATGACCTGGCCGATGGCCTTGGCGGCACCGGTCGAGGTCGGCACGATGTTGAGGGCCGCGGCGCGTGCGCGACGGGGGTCCTTGTGCGGGCCGTCCTGCAGGTTCTGGTCGGCCGTGTAGGCGTGCACCGTCGTCATGAGACCGCGCTCGACACCGAAGTTGTCGAGGAAGACCTTCATCAGGGGCGCCAGGCTGTTCGTGGTGCAGGAGGCGTTCGAGATGATGTGGTGGTTGGCGGGGTCGTAGGTCGACTCGTTGACGCCGAGCACGATTGTCGCGTCGTCGCCGGTGGCCGGAGCCGAGATGATGACCTTCTTGGCGCCCGCATCGATGTGCTTCTGCGCGTCGGAGGCCTTCGTGAAGAAACCGGTCGACTCGATGACGATCTCGACGCCCAGCTCGCCCCAGGGGAGGTTGGCGGGGTCGCGCTCCTCGAACACGCGGATCGGCTTGCCGTTGACGACGATGGTGTCGCCGTCGAGCTCGACGGTCGCGTCGAGGCGACCGGTGATCGAGTCGAACTTGAGGAGGTTGGCGAGGGACGCGTTGTCGGTCAGATCGTTGACGGCGACGATTTCGAGGTCACTCCCCTTCGCGAGGGCGGCCCGGAAGTAGTTGCGGCCGATGCGGCCGAAGCCGTTGATTCCGATCTTGACGCTCAAGGGAACTCCAGATTTTCAGGCGTCTGTCGACGCGGTTGTGTACAGCGAAAAACGGCGGCTGCGACCTCGCGCTTCAGCCTTTACGACAGTAGCAGGAGGCACCTCGTGTGTCAGAAGACGAGGAGTCCGTCGGTCTTGGTGGTGGCGGTGGTGTAGCGGGCCTGGACGTTCTCCCACGAGACGACGTTCCAGAACGCCTTCACGTAGTCGGCGCGCACGTTGCGGTAGTCGAGGTAGTACGCGTGCTCCCACACGTCGAGCATCAGCAGCGGCACGATGCCCAGCGGCACGTTGCCCTGCTGGTCGAACAGCTGGAACACCAGCAGCTTCTTCCCGATGGTGTCGTACCCGAGGACGCTCCACCCCGATCCCTGCACGCCGAGCGCGGTCGCGGTGAAGTGCGCAGTGAACTGATCGAACGACCCGAACTGGTCGTCGATGACCTGGGCGAGGTCGCCGGTGGGCTTGTCACCACCGTCGGGCGACATGTTCGTCCAGAAGATCGAGTGGTTCACGTGACCGCCGAGGTTGAACGCGAGGTCCTTCTCCAGCTTGTTCACGTTCGCGAGGTTCCCGCTCTCGCGGGCCTCCGCGAGCTGCGCCACGGCCGTGTTCGCACCCGTGACATACGTCTGGTGGTGCTTGGAGTGATGCAGCTCCATGATCGTGCCCGAGATGCTCGGCGCCAGAGCCGAGTAGTCGTACGCGAGGTCGGGAAGGGTGTATTCAGCCATGAACTGTCTCCTAGCTCGAGGGCCCGCCTTCTCCGCGATCGGAGACTCCGGCGGGTGGACGATTTAAGTCTAGTGACGACTCAGGGAACGAAGATGGATCGTCGCGTGAACGCTCAGGCAATCCTCACGCCGGGCGGACCGTGGACCGGGCGGGGCCGGGACCTCGCGGCACGGGGACGGGGGTCCTGCGTCAGTCGAGATCGAGGTCGGCCGGGAGGTTCGCCTCGGTGCCGGGGATCCCCTGTTCGGAGGCCTTCTTGTCGGCCATGGCCAGGAGGCGCCGGATGCGGCCGGCGACGGCGTCCTTCGTCATCGGCGGGTCGGCGTGGTGCCCGAGCTCGTCGAGGCTGGCGTCGCGGTGGGCGAGACGCAGCTCGCCGGCGTAGCGGAGGTGGTCGGGGATGTCGTCGCCGAGGATCTCCATGGCGCGGTCCACGCGAGCGCAGGCCGCCACGGCCGCCTGGGCCGAGCGTCGGAGGTTGGCGTCGTCGAAGTTCACCAGGCGGTTGGCCGTGGCGCGGACCTCGCGGCGCTGGCGCAGCTCCTCCCAGTCGGCGACGCTGCGGGCGGCGCCCATCTGCTTGAGCATGGCGCTGATCGCCTCGCCGTCGCGGATGACGACGCGGTGGATGCCGCGGACCTCGCGGGCCTTCGCGGCGATCCCGAGGCGACCCGCGGCTCCCACGAGCGCCATGGCGGCCTCGTTGCCGGGGCACACGACCTCCAGGGCGGCCGAGCGGCCGGGATCGGTGAGGCTGCCCTGCGCGAGGAACGCGCCCCGCCAGATGGCCGCGAGGTCGTCGCGCGACCCCGTCGTCAGGCGGTTCGGGAGGCCGCGGACGGGGCGTCTCCTGGCGTCCATCAGTCCGGTCTGCCGAGCGAGCGTCTCGCCGGCCTCGTGGATGCGGACGAGGTAGTGGCTCGTGCGGCGGAGGCCCGTCGCCGCGATCACCGTGACGTCGCTCCGGGCGCCGTAGAGCTCCGCCAGGTCTTTGCGGACGCGGCGGGCCAGGAGCGCGCTGTCGAGCTCCGCCTCCACGGCGATGCGGCCGGAGATGACGTGGAGCCCCCCGGCGAAGCGCAGGATCGTCGCGACCTCGGCCGCGCGGACGGTCGTCTTGCCGACCTCGACGCGGGCGAGTTCTTCTTTGACGTCGGCAGTCTGAGCCAAGACACATTCCTTTACGAGATTCGAGTTGTTCTGTCGGCGCTGGTGAGGCGCTTTCCCTGGGGCGTGCGTGCGGACACGCGCTTCACGGATGGAGGGGAGACGGAGCCGCAGCGGACGGCCGTCGGTCGGTCGTCTCGGCCCGGGCCCGGCGACCGACCCGGTTCGCCGGTGTGGCGTGGACGTCGCAGCGGGTCATTCCCGCCCGAGATCTCGGTGCTTCACGCTCACGGCGACCCCGGGGAGCCCGCGCAGGTGGGCCGCGAGTTCGCCGACGAGGGTCACCGACCGGTGCTTCCCGCCCGTACAGCCAATGGCGATCGTAGCGTGTCTCTTGTTCTCGCGCTGATAGCCCGCCATGACCGGCTCCAGGGCGGCGCCGAAGGCCGTGACGAACTCGCGCGCTCCGGCCTGCGCGAGGACGTACTCCTGCACGGGGGCGTCGAGGCCGTTCTGAGGTCGCAGAGCGGGCACCCAGAACGGGTTGGGCAGGAATCGCGCGTCGCCCACCATGTCGGCGTCGGCGGGAAGACCGTACTTGAATCCGAAGCTGAGGACCGTGACCTGGACGCCGGCCGTCTCGGGGCCCGAGAACATCTCCGTGATGGACGTCGCGAGCTGGTGGATGTTGAACTCGGACGTGTCGATGATGACGTCGCTCGTCTCGCGCAGCTCCTCCATCCGGCTGCGTTCGGCCAGGATGCCGTCGAGCAGCGTGCCGTCGCCCTGGAGCGGGTGGGGTCGCCGCACCTGCTCGAAGCGTCGCACGAGGGCGGCATCGGTCGCGTCGAGGAAGAGGACCCGCACCTTCGTCGGCATCGAGCTCTGCAGAGCGCGCACCGCCTCCTGCGCCTCGGAGAAGAGGCGGCCGCCCCGGACGTCGACCACGGCGGCGATCTTGGGCAGGGAGTCCCCCGCCCGCTCGGCGAGGTCGATGAGGGGTCGGAGCATCTGCGCCGGCAGGTTGTCGACGACGTACCAGCCCAGGTCTTCGAGAGCGTTGCCGACCGTGGACCGCCCCGCGCCCGACATTCCCGTCACGATCAGGACGTCTTGCTGTTCGGCTGCGTCGGTCACGGACACACGCCCTTTCGATAGCGGCTCGCGGACGGGGACGATCTTACTCGGCGCGCGACACGCCGACGGGCTCGGGCCGACCGGCCTCCCCCGTCGCCTGGGCTTCTTCGGTCGCCTCGGCCTCCTCCGTCGCCTCGGCCTCCTGCCGGGTGCCGAGCGTCGCGGTGATGCTCGCGGCCAGGGTCGGCCCGATCCCCCGGACCTCGGCGATCTCGGCGGGTGAGGCCTTCTTGAGCCGGGCGACCGAGCCGAAGTGCTTCAGGAGCTCCGCCACCCGGGCCTTGCCCAACCCGGGGATCTCGGCCAGCTGGGTCGAGATGTCTCGCTTGCGCTTCTGCCGCTGGAACGTGATCGCGAAACGGTGGGCCTCGTCGCGGATCCGCTGGATGAGGAAGAGGGCGTCGGAGTTGCGGGGCAGGATGACGGGGAAGTCGTCGTCGGGAAGCCAGATCTCCTCGAGCCGCTTCGCGATGCCGCAGAGCTGGATGCCCGTCACGCCGAGGTCGTCCAGCGCGCGCTGTGCGGCGGCGACCTGGGGTTGGCCGCCGTCGACGATGAGGAGGTTGGGCCGGTAGGCGAACCGCTTCCGCTGCTCCCCCACCTCCTCCACGGGCGCCGTCTCGTCATCGAGCCGAGCGAGACGCCGCGAGAGCGTCTGGTAGATCGACTCGGTGTCGTCGGTCGAGGACGGGATGCTGAAACGGCGGTACTGGTCTTTCCGCGGGAGGCCGTCCTCGAAGACGACCATCGACGCGACGATGTTCGTCCCCTGGAGGTGCGAGACGTCGTAGCACTCCATCCGGAGCGGCGCATCGGCCATGCCCAGCGCCTCCTGGATGTCGGCCAAAGCCGTCGAGCGCGTCGCGAAGTCGGCGCTCCGCTTCGTCTTGTAGAGCATGAGCGACTGGCCGGCGTTCAGTGTGGCCGTCTGCATGAGGTTGGCCTTGTCGCCGCGCTGAGGCGTGTGGAGCTGGACCCTGCCGCGACCGCGCAGGTCGGACAGCCAGGTCTCGAGCGCGGGGGCGTCGTCGGGCAGGGTCGGCACGACGATCTCCCGAGGGAGCTCGGTGCCCTTGGAGTAGACGTCCTGGAGAACCTGCTCGACGATGTCGCCCGTCGAGATGTCGATCTCCTTGTCGAGGACCCACCCGCGGACACCGCGGATCCGGCCCCCGCGGACGGTGAACTGCTGGACCGCCGCGGCGAGCTCGTCTTCCGCGATCGCATACAGGTCGAGATCGACGGAGTCGCGGAGGACGACTGCGGACTTCTCGAGGACCGCCTCGAGCGCTCCGACCTGGTCGCGGAAGCGCGCGGCGTCCTCGTAGCGCTGCTCCTCCGCGGCCACCCGCATGTCTTTCTGGAGTCGGGAGATGACCTTCCGGTCGTAGCTCGACATGAAGCGGATGAACTCGTCGACGATGACACGGTGCTCCTCGACGGTCACCCGACCGGAGCACGGCCCTCCGCAGCGGCCGATCTGACCGGGGAAGCAGGGCTTGCCGGTCTGCATCGCCTTCTTGTAGCTCGAGTCGGAGCAGGTGCGGATCGGGAACACCTTGATCATCAGGTCGATCGTGTCGTGCACCGCCCAGATCTTCGGGAACGGCCCGAAGTACTTGGCCCCTTTGATGCGCGTGTTCCTCGTGACCATCACCCTCGGCGCCTCGTCGGCCAGGGTGATCGCCATGAAGGGATAGGACTTGTCGTCGCGGAACTTGACGTTGAACGGCGGATCGAACTCCTTGATCCAGGTGTACTCGAGCTGGAGCGCCTCGATGTCGGTGCCGACGACCGTCCACTCGACGCTCCTGGCGGTGAGCACCATCCGCCGGGTGCGCTCGTGGAGGGAGGGCAGGGGCGCGAAGTAGTTGCTCAGCCGCGCCCGGAGGTTCTTCGCCTTGCCGACGTAGAGGACGCGCCCGCGCTCGTCGCGCCAGCGGTAGACGCCGGGCTGGGTCGGGATGTCGCCCGCCTTCGGGCGCCAGGATACGGTGTTGCTCATCGGGTCGCGGGTCAGCTCCTAGCGGCTCAGCGCGCCGGCCTTGACCGCCGCCTGCTTCTTCTTCGGAGAGCGGGGAGTCGACGGGCGCGGCCCTGCGGGCTTCTGCGAGAGGATCTCGGCCAGGAACCGGCCGGTGTGGCTCTCCTCGACCTTGGCCAACTGCTCGGGTGTCCCGGTCGCGAGCACGCGCCCACCGCCGGCGCCGCCTTCGGGCCCCATGTCGATCAGCCAGTCGGCGGACTTGATGACGTCGAGGTTGTGCTCGATCACGACGACCGTGTTGCCCTTCTCGACGAGGCCGTTGAGGACCAGCAGGAGCTTGCGCACGTCTTCGAAGTGGAGACCAGTCGTCGGCTCGTCGAGCACGTAGATGCTGCGACCGTTGGACCTCTTCTGCAGCTCGGTCGCGAGCTTCACGCGCTGCGCCTCGCCGCCGGAGAGCGTGGTCGCGCTCTGGCCGAGGCGGACGTAGCCGAGGCCGACATCGACGAGCGTCTTCATGAAGCGCGAGATCGCGCTGATCGGCTCGAAGAAGACCGCGGCCTCGCTGATCGGCATGTCGAGCACCTCGGAGATGTTCTTGCCCTTGTAGTGCACCTGGAGGGTGTCGCGGTTGTACCGCGCTCCCCCGCACACCTCGCACGCGACGTAGACGTCGGGCAGGAAGTTCATCTCGATCTTGATGGTGCCGTCGCCCGAGCAGTTCTCGCAGCGGCCGCCCTTGACGTTGAAGCTGAAGCGTCCGGGGAGGTATCCGCGCGCCTTCGCCTCGACGGTCTCGGCGAACAGGTTCCGGATCCGGTCGAAGACGCCCGTGTAGGTCGCGGGGTTGGATCGCGGGGTGCGCCCGATCGGCGCCTGGTCGACGTGCACCACCTTGTCGAGGTTGTCGAGGCCGGTCACGCGCGTGTGCTTCCCGGGGATCTGCCGTGCCCCGTTGAGCTCGTTGGCGAGGACGCGGTAGAGGATGTCGTTGACGAGAGACGACTTGCCGGAGCCGCTGACGCCGGTGACGGCGACGAAGGTGCCGAGCGGGAAGTCGACGGTCACGTTGTCGAGGTTGTTGGCCCGCGCGCCCACGACCGACAGGAGACGGTTCTTGTCCATCTTGCGTCGCTTCGAGGGGGTGTCGATCGAGCGTCGACCGGCGAGGTAGTCGCCGGTGACGGACGACTCGTTGGCGAGCAGTGCGTCGTATCCACCCGAGTGGACGACCTGGCCGCCGTTGACGCCGGCGCCCGGTCCGATGTCGACGATCCAGTCGGCGGTGCGGATGGTGTCCTCGTCGTGCTCGACCACGATCAGCGTGTTGCCGAGGTTCTTGAGCTTGACGAGGGTGTCGATGAGGCGGCGGTTGTCGCGCTGGTGGAGACCGATCGACGGTTCGTCGAGGACGTAGAGCACGCCCGTCAGGCCCGAGCCGATCTGGGTGGCCAGCCGGATGCGCTGGGCCTCGCCTCCCGAGAGCGACCCCGCCGCTCGCGCCAGCGTCAGGTAGGTGAGACCGACCTCGAGGAGGAATTCGAGGCGGACGCGGATCTCCCGGAGGACCTGTGCGGCGATCCGCGCCTCGCGAGACGTGAGCACGACGTCGTTCATGAAGGAGAAGGCGTCGCTGAGGCTCAGCTCGGAGACGTCGGCGATGCTCCTGCCGTCGACCAGCACGGCCAGGACCTCGGGCTTGAGTCGCTTTCCCTTGCAGACGACGCAGGGGATCTCGCGGAGGTAGCTGGCGTACCGCTGCCGCTGCGAGTCGCTCTCGGCCTCGGCGTACTTGCGCTCGATGTAGGGCATGACGCCCTCGAAGCCGGTGGAGTACTTCATCTCGCGGCCGAAGCGGTTGCGGTAGCGGACGGTCACCTCGAAGTCGTTGCCCTCGAGGACTGCGCGTCGCACCTCGGGCGAGAGCTTCTTCCACGGGGTGTTCAGCTTGAAGCCGAGATCGCTCGCGAGACCCTCGAGGAGCTTCTGGAAGTAGTTGTAGAGGCCCTTGCCGGAGTTCGTCCACGGCAGGATCACGCCTTCGGCGAGGCTCAGCTCCTCGTCGCCGAGGAGCAGGTCGGAGTCGACCGACATCTTGGTGCCGAGGCCGGAGCACTCCGGGCAGGCGCCGAACGGGGCGTTGAACGAGAACGTGCGCGGCTCGATCTCGGTGAGCTGCAGCGGGTGCTGGTTGGGGCACGAGAGCTTCTCGGAGAACGTCCGGAACGCCTCCGGACCGCTCTCGTCGACGAAGTTGATCGTCACGAGGCCGTCGGTGAGTCGAAGCGCGGTCTCGAGGGAGTCGGTGAGACGGGTCAGCACGTCGTCGGAGGCCACGAGACGGTCGATGACGACGGAGATGTCGTGCTTGATCTGCTTCTTGAGAAGCGGAGGCGAGCTGAGCTGGACGGTCTCGCCGTCGACGATGGCCCGCGAGTAACCGGAGGACGCCAGCTCCTTGAAGAGGTCGACGAACTCGCCCTTCTTCTGCGAGACGACCGGGCTGAGCACCTGGTAGCGGCGACCCGTCTCGAGAGTCATGAGCTGGTCGGCGATCTGCTGCACCGTCTGCTTGCTGATCTTCTCGCCGCAGACGGGGCAGTGCGGAGTCCCGATACGAGCCCAGAGGAGACGCATGTAGTCGTAGATCTCGGTGATCGTGCCGACGGTCGACCGCGGGTTGCGGTTGGTCGACTTCTGGTCGATGGAGACCGCGGGGCTCAGGCCCTCGATGAAGTCGACGTCGGGGCGATCGACCTGGCCGAGGAACTGCCGGGCGTAGGCCGACAGCGACTCCACGTAGCGGCGCTGACCCTCCGCGAAGATGGTGTCGAAGGCGAGCGACGACTTGCCGGATCCGCTCAGGCCGGTGAAGACGACCAGGGAGTCGCGCGGGATCTCCAGGTCGACGTTGCGGAGGTTGTGCACTCGGGCGCCGCGCACGCTGAGCTTCGACACGTCGCCCGGGTCGGCCACGCTCGCGACCACGGCGGTGCCGAGGAATTCGGTCGTGGCGGTCGCTTCGGGGGTGGTGGGTGAAATCGACACTCTGTCCATTCTAGGGAAGACGGTGAGGGAGGTTGTCAGGCCGTGACTGGCTGGAGGCGCGTGAGGCGAGCCGAGAGGTTCCAGAGCCGGGCCGCCGCTCGGCGGTCGCGCGTGTGGGGCCTGGCGCGGACGAGAGAGGGGGCTCCCGTGAGCTGGAACCAGCCGTCCGGCCCCCAGTATTCCCCGCCCTGGACGTCGGTGCCCACGGCCGCGTAGGCCAGGGGCCTCGCCCCCTGCTCCTTGCCCTGGCAGACGGTGCGCAGGAGGCCGACGAGGGGTGCGGGAAGTCGTCGTCGAGCGATGATGCCCGGACGCCGCTCGGTGAGCGTGTCCAGAGCGAAGCCCGGGTGCGCCACGACGCTCCTGACCGGGGACCCCGCCTCGCGCAGCCGGCGATCGAGTTCGAACCCGAAGGTCATCACGGCGAGCTTGCTCCGCGCGTACGCCGTGTGGCCGCGGTACCTCGCCACCATCATCGGATCGTCGAGGTCGAGCCGGACGAAGCGATGGCTGATGCTGCCGAGGTGGACGATGCACCCGGCCTCGGCTTCGGTGAGAGCAGGCAGCAGTCGCGTCACGAGTGCGAAGTGACCCAGGTGGTTCGTACCGAACTGCAGTTCGAAGCCGTCGACCGTCGTCTGACGCCGGGAGGATCCGACCACGCCCGCATTGGCGACCAGAGTGTCGACAGGACCGCCCGAGAGGATGCGTTCTGCACAGCGCCGGACCGACTCGAGGTCGGCCAGGTCGAGGACGACGATCTCGAGGTCGGCGTCCGGGACGTGCGCCAGGATGCTCTCCACCGCGGCGCGCGCCTTGGTCTCGCTCCGGCACGCCAAGACGACGCGCGCCCCGGTGGCGGCCAGCTGTTCGGCCGCGAAGTAGCCCAGCCCCGCGTTGGCGCCCGTGATGACGATGCGCGGCCGCTTCACCACGTCGGGCCGGTGGGCCCCCGCCTCGTCAGCGGACATGGCCCGCCGCCTCCATGCCGCGGAGGTCTTTCTTGAGCTCGGCGACCTCGTCGCGGAGGCGGCCGGCCAGCTCGAACTTGAGTTCGGCGGCGGCCTGGAGCATTTGGTCGTTGAGGTCGGCGATGATCGACTCGATGTCGTTCGCCGCACTCGCGGCCTTGCCCTCGCGCCGGAGGTTCGGTGTGGGAGCGCGCTTCGAGCCCTTCCTCCCGGCGAGGAGCTCGGCCGTGTCAGCACCCTCGCGGGCGAGGACGGCGGTGATGTCGGCGATCTTCTTGCGCAGGGGCTGCGGATCGATGCCGCGCTCCAGGTTGTAGGCGATCTGCTTGTCGCGTCGCCTCTCGGTCTCGTCGAGGGCCTGCTTCATGGAGTCGGTCATCCGGTCGGCATACATGTGCACCTCGCCGGACACGTTGCGGGCGGCACGACCGATGGTCTGGATGAGCGATGTCGAGGAGCGGAGGAAGCCCTCCTTGTCGGCATCGAGGATCGAGACGAGCGAGACCTCCGGGAGGTCGAGGCCCTCTCGGAGGAGGTTGATGCCGATGAGGACGTCGTAGACGCCCTGGCGGAGCTCCGTCAGCAGTTCGACGCGACGCAGCGTGTCGACGTCGGAGTGGAGATAGCGGACCCGCACACCAGCCTCGGTGAGGAAGTCGGTGAGCTCCTCCGACATCTTCTTCGTGAGAGTGGTGACGAGGACGCGCTCGTTGAGCTCGACCCTCTTGTGGATCTCCTCCAGGAGGTCGTCGATCTGCCCCTCGGAGGGCTTGACGACGATCTTGGGATCGATGAGGCCGGTGGGCCGGATGATCTGCTCCACAACGCTGTCGGTGATCCCGAGCTCGTAACGCCCCGGGGTGGCGGAGAGGTAGACCTTCTGGCCGACGCGGTTGAGGAACTCCTCCCACTTGAGAGGTCTGTTGTCGAGCGCGCTGGGGAGACGGAAGCCGTGCTCGACGAGGGTGCGCTTGCGGGATGCGTCGCCCTCGTACATGGCACCGATCTGCGGCACGGTGACGTGGGACTCGTCGATGACGACGAGGAAGTCGTCGGGGAAGTAGTCGAGGAGACAGTGCGGAGCCTCCCCCGCCACGCGACCGTCGATGTGGCGCGAGTAGTTCTCGATGCCGTTGCAGAATCCGATCTGCTCCATCATCTCGAGGTCGAACGTGGTCCGCATCCGGAGGCGCTGCGACTCGAGCAGTTTGCCCTGCTTGTCGAGTTCGCTGAGGCGACCGGCGAGTTCCTCCTTGATGGTGCCGATGGCCCGGTGCATGACGTCGGTGCCTGCGACGTAGTGGGACCCCGGGAAGACGGAGACGGCGTCCATCTCGCGAACGACGTCGCCGGTGAGGGGATGGAGGTAGTACAGCGCCTCGATCTCGTCGCCGAACATCTCGATGCGGATGGCCAGCTCCTCGTACATCGGGATGATCTCGATGGTGTCGCCGCGCACGCGGAAATTGCCCCGGGAGAAGTCGATGTCGTTGCGCTGGTACTGCATCGCGACGAAGCGGCGGATGAGGGTGTCTCGGCTGATGTTCTCGCCGACCTGCAGGGCGATCATCGCCTCCATGTAGCCCTCGGGAGTACCGAGACCGTAGATGCAGGAGACGGTGGAGACGACGATGACGTCGCGTCGGCTCAGGAGGGAGTTGGTCGTCGAGTGACGCAGGCGCTCGACCTCGGCGTTGATCGAGGAGTCCTTCTCGATGAAGGTGTCTGTCTGAGGCACGTACGCCTCGGGCTGGTAGTAGTCGTAGTACGAGACGAAGTACTCGACGGCGTTGTTCGGGAAGAGCTCGCGGAATTCGTTCGCGAGCTGCGCCGCCAGCGTCTTGTTGTGCGCGAGCACGAGCGTCGGGCGCTGGACGGCCTCGACCAGCCAGGCGGTCGTCGCCGACTTGCCCGTACCGGTCGCGCCGAGCAGCACCACGTCGGTTTCGCCCGCGTTGATGCGGCCGGCGAGTTCAGCGATGGCGGCGGGCTGATCGCCGCTCGGCTGGTACTCGCTGACCACTTCGAAGGGGCGGACACTGCGAGTCGGTTCCATGGAATCGAGTCTACGAGCGACCACTGACACTCGGCCCGGCCCCGGTGCTCCTTGGCCCTCCTCCGTCGTCGCTGACAGCGAACACGACGGCCCGCAGGAGACGCGGACTACTCGCCGCGGTCGGCTTTCGCGGCGGCCACCCGGGCCAGCTCCCCGAAGAGGACGTCCACCTGCGCGAGAGTCTGCTCCAGCGACCCGGACGAGTCGACGACGTGGTCGGCGACCGCGAGGCGCTCCTCGTCGGTGGCCTGGGCGTCGATGCGTCGGGCGGCGTCGACGGCGGGCATCCTGCGGAGGTCGACCAGACGGGCGAGGCGGGTGTCGCGCGGAGCGTGGACCACGACGATCGTGTCGAACTCGGATGTTCCCCGGGCCTCGACGAGCAGCGGGACGTCGTAGACGACGACGCGCGCCGGATCGTGGAGGACCGCCTCGGTCATCCGTCGCTGGCTCAGTTCGTGCACGGCGGGGTGCGTGATCGCCTCGAGGTCCTTCCGCGCGGCAGGATCCGCGAAGACGATGGAGCCGAGCGCCGGTCGGTCGAGGCTGCCGTCGGGCAGCAGGATCCCGCGGCCGAAGCGCACCGCGATGGCGTCGAGCCCCGGGGTCCCGGGTTCGACGACCTCGCGGGCGAGGCGGTCGGCGTCGATGACCGCGGCGCCCAGTTCTCCGAGGCGCGTCGCCACGACGGTCTTGCCGGCGGCGATGCCGCCTGTCAGTCCCACTACGAACACGGGTCGAGCATAGTCGGCTGCTCGTGGCGGGGCGGGCTCGGAGCGCCGAGGGCCGCTCGGGGGCACCCTGACGCAGGAGCCTCGTGGCGGGGCTCCTGACCACCCGTCGGTTCTGCGCTCGGTCACCTGACCGGCGGCGCGATCTCGGCCGGATCTCCTGCGTGACGTTATTCAGGCCTGATCTCCGTCGCAGCAGGCGCGCGGGCGGGCATGGTCGTCGGCCGCCCCAGGGGCGACGGGCCCCGCGGCGCCCGCAGGGCGCGCCTCAAACGCCGAATGGCCGGCCGCCCCATAGGGGCGACCGGCCATTCGCGGTGTGACTAGTTGTTGTTCGACAGCTTCTCGCGAAGCGCGGCGAGCGACTCGTCGTCGGCGAGGGTGCCGGCGCCCGAGGGGGTCTCGGCCGAGAACGACGAACCGGAGGGAACGTCGAACGTGGTCGTCTCCTCGAGGAGCGACGCGGCGACCTGCTTCTTGTGCGCTTCCCAGCGAGCCTGGGCGGCAGCGTAGTCCTGCTCCCACTTCTCGCGCTGGGCGTCGAAGCCCTCGCGCCACTCGTTGGTCTCCGGGTCGAAGCCCTCGGGGTACTTGTAGTTCCCCTGGTCGTCGTACTCGGTGAGCATGCCGTAGAGCGCCGGGTCGAACTCGGTGCCCTCGGGGTCGACACCCTCGTTGGCCTGCTTGAGGCTCAGCGAGATGCGGCGACGCTCGAGGTCGATGTCGATGACCTTGACGAACACCTCGTCGCCGACCGACACGACCTGCTCGGCGAGCTCGACGTGCTTGGCGGAGAGCTCGGAGATGTGGACGAGGCCCTCGATGCCGTCGGCGACGCGGACGAACGCACCGAACGGAACCAGCTTCGTGACCTTGCCGGGCGCGACCTGACCGATGGCGTGCGTGCGGGCGAAGACCTGCCACGGGTCCTCCTGGGTGGCCTTGAGCGAGAGCGACACGCGCTCGCGCTCGAGGTCGACCTCGAGGATCTCGACGGTGACTTCCTGCCCGACCTCGACGACCTCGGAGGCGTGCTCGATGTGCTTCCAGGAGAGCTCGGAGACGTGGACGAGACCGTCGACGCCACCCAGGTCGACGAACGCACCGAAGTTGACGATCGACGACACGACGCCCTTGCGGACCTGGCCCTTGTGGAGGTTGTTGAGGAACGACGTGCGGCTCTCGGACTGCGTCTGCTCGAGGAGAGCGCGACGCGAGAGGACGACGTTGTTGCGGTTCTTGTCGAGCTCGAGGATCTTGGCCTCGATCTCCTGCCCGAGGTAGGGCGTGAGGTCGCGGACACGACGCAGCTCGATGAGCGACGCGGGGAGGAAGCCGCGGAGCCCGATGTCGACGATGAGGCCGCCCTTGACGACCTCGATGACCGTTCCGGTGACGACGCCGTCGGCGTCCTTGATCTTCTCGACGTCTCCCCAGGCACGCTCGTACTGAGCACGCTTCTTGGAGAGGATCAGGCGACCTTCTTTGTCTTCCTTCTGGAGGACGAGGGCCTCGACCGTGTCGCCGACGTTGACGACCTCGCTGGGGTCGACGTCGTGCTTGATCGAGAGTTCGCGCGAAGGGATGACGCCTTCGGTCTTGTACCCGACGTCGAGGAGGACCTCGTCGCGGTCGATCTTGACGACGGTGCCCTCGATGAGGTCTCCGTCGTTGAAGAACTTGAGAGTCTTTTCGACCGCGGCAAGGAAGTCTTCAGCAGATCCGATGTCGTTGACGGCGACCTGCTTGGGTGCCTTGGTCGTTACGATTGTCATGTAGTGGTTGCTCCAGCTGGGCATTTCTCGGGCCGGTCTCCGTCTCGCACGCGGAGGGCTGTCTCTCGGACGGTCTCGGCGTGAGGGAGTGTTGGTGGATCGCGGCGTGCGGATGATTCGACGCAGTTTGCGCCAGTGGAGTCTAACGTCTCGCGGCCACCCTCGACAACCCGGCCGCCGTGTGTCGCAGGACGGCCGGATCGCCGGAAAGACGGGGCGAGGGAGAGGCCCCGAGCCCCTCGCTCAGGACAGCAGAGCGCGTCGGAGCGTGTCGAGGCCGACGCCGCCGAGCGCCAGGGCGTCGCGGTGGAAGCGTCGCACGTCGAAGGAGTCTCCCTCACGGTCGGCGAGCTCTCGGCGGAGCTCCTCCCAGATGCGCTGGCCGACCTTGTAGGACGGCGCCTGCCCCGGCCAGCCGAGGTAGCGATCGACCTCGAACCGGACGAAGCCCTCCTCCATGTTCACGTTGTTCTTCATGAAGGCGAAGGCGTTCTCGGCGTTCCAGGTGCCGCCGGCGGGGACCCCGGGAGTGCCCGGGAACGGCTTGCCCAGGTGCACTCCGATGTCGAGGACGACGCGGGCCGCTCGCATCCGCTGCCCGTCGAGCATGCCGAGCCGGTCGCCCGGGTCGCTGAGGTAGCCGAGCTCGTCCATGAGCCGCTCCGCGTAGAGCGCCCACCCCTCGGCATGGCCCGACGTGCCCGCGATGGCGCGGCGGTAGGTGTTGAGGGTGGCGCGGTTGTAGGTGGCCATGCCGACCTGGAGGTGGTGACCGGGAACGCCCTCGTGATAGACGGTCGTGGTCTCTCGCCAGGTGTTGAAGCGGGTGACGCCGACGGGCACCGACCACCACATCCGGCCGGGGCGGGAGAAGTCGTCGCTCGGGCCAGAGTAGTAGATGCCGCCCTCCTGAGTGGGGGCGATCCGGCACTCGAGGGCGCGCAGTTCGTCGGGGATGTCGAAGTGGGTGCCGGCGAGCTCGGCGACGGCCTGATCGCTCTTGGACTGCATCCAGCGCTGGAGGGCGTCCGTGCCCTCGAGGGCGCGCTCGGGGTCTCCGTCGAGCACCTCGATGGCGCGGGCGACCGAGGCCCCGGGCTCGATGGCGTCGGCGATGGCCTCCTGCTCGGCCGTCATCCGCGCGAGCTCTTCGAGGCCCCACTCGTAGGTCTCGTCCAGGTCGATCGTGGCGCCGAGGAAGCGTCGGGAGTGGAGGGCGTACGCCTCGCGGCCCACCCCGTCTTCGTCGGCGGCCACGGGCAGGAGCTCGTCTCGCAGGAAGGTCGCGAGGGTCGCGTAGGCCTCGGCGGCGGAGGCGGCGTTGGACGTCAGCTCGTCGGCCAGCGGCACCGGAAGGGAGTCGCCGCTGCCGAGTCGCGCGCTCGTCGCCAGCGTCGGGAAGAATCCGTCGCTCGCGGCGAGGCGGTCGGCCTGCTCGGCGACGGCACGCACCTGGTGCTTCGCGGGGACGACGCCCTCCGCGATGCCGAGGCGGAGCGTCTCGAGATAGCCGCCCATCGCGCGCGGGAGGTCGCCCAGGCGCGACGCGACGTCGGCCCAGTCGGCCTCGGTCTCGGTGGGCATCAGGTCGAGGACGTCGCGGAGTCGCTGCGGCGGCGACTCGATCACGTTGAGGTCGCGCAGCGGGAGCCGCAGGGCGTCGTGCTCGAGGTCGAGCGCGAGAGAGGACTCGAGGTCGTCTTTCGTGACCCGGTCGACCGCGTCGACGGCCTCCGTCGCGCGGAGCTCCGCGAGGGTGCTCGTGGCCGCGCTGATGTAGGCGGCCTGACCTCGAGGCGAGAGGTCGCCGTACTCGCCGGTCCGGCCCGGACGACCGAGCCAGGTGGCGAGCGTGGGCTCGAGGTCGGTCAGGGTGTCGACCCACCGCTCGGCGATCGCGTCGACGGGGGTGGGCACTCGAGGTGCCGCGGTCTGCGGGGTGGTGGCGTTCTCAGAACTCATGCGTCGAGCCTAGCGACGGCCACCGACGCCGTTCCGGTCGTCGTTCAGACCTCTACGGTGGTCCCGTTCTGGATCGCCTCGACGACGGCGGTGACGGCGGGGTCGCCCAGGAAGAGCTGGAACGGGATCACGGGAACCCCCTCCGCCACGACCTCCCGCACGCGGGCCGCGAGGTTGTTCTGGGTCACGACGACGTCGGCGTCGGCCGGGATCTCCCGCACGGCGGCGTGCTCGACGCTGACACCGCTCTTCTTCAACTGCTTCTTGAGGGTCGTGGCCAGCAGGATGCTCGACCCCATCCCCGCATCGCACGCGACGATCAGCTTGGTGACGGTGGCTCCATCGAGGGTGGTCATGGTGCTCTCTTCCGTGGACGTCGTGCGGTGTGATCGGGCCGGGTGGCGGTCTCGGGCGGGACGCCTCCCCATGATGCTCCCCGGCGGCCGGCCCGGGTCCAGGCCCGGCGACGCCCTCGGGGAGAGGTGACGGTCGCGCAGTCAGTGCGCGGCGGCGTCCCAGCTCTCACCGAGCCCGACCGAGACGTCGAGCGGGACCCGCAGGTCGGCCGCGGAGCCCATCCGGCGGCGGACGACGTCTTCGATCTCCTCGGCCTCCCCCGCGGCGACCTCGACGATGAGCTCGTCGTGGACCTGCAGGAGCACGCGCGAGCGGAGCTCGCGCGCCACGAGCTCCTCGTGCACGCCGAGCATGGCGATCTTCATGATGTCGGCGGCCGACCCCTGGATCGGCGCGTTCAGCGCGGCGCGCTCCGCGTTCTCGCGGAGGACGCGGTTGGTCGACTTGAGGTCGGCGAAGGGTCGGCGCCGACCGAAGATCGTCTCGGTGTAGCCGTCGTCTCGCGCCTGCTCGACGACGTTGCGGAGGTACTCCCGGACCGCTCCGAACCGCGCGAAGTAGTCGGTCATCAGCTGCCGGGCCTCGGCCGTCTCGATGCGGAGCTGCTTGGAGAGGCCGAACGCGCTGAGGCCGTAAGCCAGGCCGTACGACATCGCCTTGACCTTCGTGCGCATGAGAGGCGAGACGTCGGAGGGCTCGACGCCGAAGATGCGGGAACCGACGAAGCGGTGGAGGTCCTCGCCCTCGGTGAACGCCGTGATGAGCCCCTCGTCGCCGGAGAGGTGCGCCATGATGCGCATCTCGATCTGCGAGTAGTCGGCGGTAAGGAGCGTCTCGTACTCGGAGGAGTGGCGGAAGGTGGCCCGGATCGCGTGCCCCACCTCGGTCTTGACCGGGATGTTCTGCAGGTTGGGATCGACCGACGAGATGCGCCCCGTCGTCGTACCCGTCTGGTCGTAGGTGGTGTGGATCCGGCCGCCGTCGTCGACGGCTTTGTCGAGGGTGTCGATGATCTGACGCAGCTTCGTCGCGTCTCGGTGCTTGAGCAGCAGGTCGAGGAACGGGTGAGGGTGCTTCTCCTGCAGGTCGGCGAGCGAGCCGGCGTCGGTGGAGTAGCCCGTCTTCATGGCGCGCGTCTTCGGCATGTCGAGCTGCTCGAAGAGCACCTCCTGGAGTTGCTTCGGCGAGCCGAGGTTGACCTCGCGGCCGATGACCTCGAACGCCTCGGCCGCCAGGGTCGCCGCCGTGTCGGCCAGCCGGGCCGACAGGCCGCGGAGAGCCGGGCGGTCGGTCGCCACGCCGGTCAGCTCCATGTCTCCGAGCACCGGCACGAGCGGAAGCTCGATGGTGCGCAGCACTCGGAGCGATCCCTCGTCGAGGGTGGACTCGATCTCGGCCGAGGTGCGCAGGGCGAACCAGGCCTCGAGGGCCACTCCCCCGGCATCCTCCGCCGGGACCAGCTGGTTGGGGTCGGCGGTGGGCAGCCGCTCGCCGAGGTGCTCGTAGGCGAGATCGGCGAGGGCGAAGGAGGTGCGGCCGGGCCGCAGGAGCCACGCCGAGATACGCGGGTCGCCCGCCAGCCCCGCGAGGCCCAGCCCGGCCCTGACGAGGGCCTTGTAGGCGCGCTTGGCATCGTGGACGACCTTCGGGGAGTCGCCCACGAGCCAGGACTCGAGCGCGAGGTAGTCGCCGCGACCGCTGGCCCAGGGCACGTGGACCGAGTCGTCGGACGCCGCGATGCCGAGGCCGGTCACGGTGCCGTCGGGGCCGTAGTCGACGGCGACGCCGACGGCAGGATGCTCGGGGCCGGCGTGAGTGCGGAGCCAATGCGCCAACTCCTCGTCGATGAGCGTGCGGACCACGGGGGCGACCGGACCGGTCGGCTCGGCGACGGGCGCGGCGGCGCCGCCCGCGGCTCCTGCGCCCGTGCCGTCGGCGAGGGCGGTGACTCGCTCGAGCAGCGTGCGGAACTGCAGTCGGTCGAAGACCTCGCGGACGGCCGCCACGTCGATGGGGCGGCGCTCGAGGTCGTCGGGGCCGACGGGCAGTTCGACGTCGGTCACGAGGCGGTTCAGGCGCCGGTTGCGCTCGGCCCGCTCGTACTGCTCTCGGAGCCGGTCGCCGACGACACCCTTGATCTCGTCGCGGTGGGCGATGACCTCCTCGAGGGAGCCGAACTGGGTGATCCACTTGACGGCGGTCTTCTCGCCGACCTTGTCGACGCCGATCAGGTTGTCGCTCGACTCGCCGACGAGCGCCGCGATCTCGGGGTACTGGTGCGGCTCGATTCCGTAGCGCTCGTAGACCTTGTCGCGGTCGTAGCGGGTGAGGTCGGTGACGCCGCGGGCCGAAGGGTAGAGGAGGGTCACGTCGTCGTTGACCATCTGGATGGCGTCCCGGTCTCCCGACACGACGAAGACCGAGTAGCCCGAGGCGGAGCCGCGACTGGCGAGGGTGGCGAGGATGTCGTCGGCCTCGTAGTCCTCCTTCGTGATGGTGGTGATGCCCATCGCGTGGAGGGCCTCCTGCAGGAGCGGGATCTGACCCACGAACTCGGCGGGGGTCTCGGAGCGCGTGCCCTTGTACTCGGGGTACTCGCGCGTGCGGAACGAGTAGCGGGAGATGTCGAAGGCGACGGCCAGGTGGGTGGGCTTCTCGTTCTTGAGCAGGTTCAGCAGCATCGAGATGAAGCCGTGGATGGCGTTGGTGTGCTGCCCCTCGCGGTTGACGAAACTGTCGACCGGGAGGGCGTAGAACGCCCGGAATGCGAGGGAGTGGCCGTCGATCACGAGGAGGGTAGGCTTTGCTGCGGAAGGCACGTCGCCAGCCTAGCGGCCGCCTCCGACACTGTCGCGGCCGGTCTCGGGACCCCGCCATCGCACGTCGAGATCACCGGGAGTCGCCTTGTCCGAGAGCACCACGAGCCGTTCAGACGCCTCCGGATCGAGCGCCGACGGCCTCGCCTTCCTGGAGCGCCGCGGTGCCGGCGAACTCGCCGAGAAGATGGGCATCGAGATCGTCGAGCTGAGCGCCGAGCGCGTCGTGGCGACGATGCCCGTCGAGGGCAACCGGCAGCCGGTGGGGATCCTGCACGGGGGCGCTCACGTCGTCCTGGCGGAGTCGCTCGGGTCGATGGCCGCCAGTGTGCACGCCGGCCCGGGCCGCATCGCGATGGGCATCGAACTGAACGCTAGTCACAGCCGCTCGATCGCGACGGGCACCGTCACCGGCACGTGCACCGCGATCCATCTGGGGCGGACGCTCACGACGCACGAGATCGTGCTGACGGACGAGCAGGGCCGTCGCCTGTCGACGGTGCGGATCACGAACATCCTGCGCGACGCCTGACCCGCCTTCTCAGCGCAGGGGGCCGAAGAAGGCGCGGAGGTCGTCGGCCAGGAGGTCGGGCTCCTCGATCGGAGCGAAGTGGCCTCCGCGGTCGAACTCGGTGTAGCGCCGGACGTCGTACGTGCGCTCGGCCCAACTGCGCGGCGGACGGGCGATGTCACGGGGGAAGAGGGCGATCGCCGTCGGCACGTCGACCCTCCGCACGGGTGGTGTGATGCCCGCGCCCGACTCGTAGTAGGGCCGGAACGATGTCGAGATCGACTCGGCGAACCAGTACAGAGACGCCTGGGTGAGCAGGAAGTCGTCGCTGAACCGGCTCGAGACGTCGCCGTGACAGTCGCTCCAGGCCCGGTACTTCTCGAGGATCCAGGCCAGGAGCCCCACCGGGGAATCGTTGAGACCGTAGGCCAGCGAGACGGGACGCGTTCTTTGCTGGTGGGCGTAGGCGCCCTCCTCGGTCGACCACCTCGCCACGTCGTCGAGGTAGGTCCGCTCCTCGGGCGTCACCGCGTCGGGGCCCGGATCTGCCGGTGAGGCGACGGCCATGAGGTGGATGCCGACCAGCGCCTCCGGGTGCGCTTCGGCGAGCCGGGAGGTGATGCCGGCCCCGAGGTCGCCCCTGTGAGCGGCGTAGCGGTCGAATCCGAGGTGGTCGTGCATGAGCGCGTGCCACAGATCGTGCGTGTGGACGGGCGCGACGAGCGACTCCCGCTGCGGTGTGAGCGCGAAGCCGGGAATCGACGGGACGACGACGGTGAAGGCGTCTTCCGGCCGTCCGCCGAACTCCGACGGGGTGGACAGGCGGCGAGCGAGCGACACGAGCTCGTAGAACGTGCTGGGCCAGCCGTTGGTGAGGACGATCGGAAGGGCGCCCGGCGTCTCCGCCTCGAAGAGGAGGTAGTGGAGCGGTGCTCCGGCCACCTCGGCGATGTGCGAGGGCAGCGCAGCGAGCTCTCGCTCGTGGGCCCGCCAGTCGTAGCCGTCGGCCCAGTACTCGCTGAGCCGACGCAGTACGGCAGCGTCTGTGCCCGCCTCCCAGCCGACCGTGGGCCACGGTTTCGGCCAGCGCGTGCGTCGGAGCCGATCGCGGAGGTCGTCGAGATCGGCGTCGGGGACGTCGAAGAGGGTGTGGTCGGTCATGGCCCGACGCTAGCGCGAGCCTCCGACACGAGAACCGAGAGCCTCCGACAGGAGAACGCGGAAGGCTACTTCTTGACGCTGAGCTGCTCGATGATCGCCTGGGCGACGTCGTGCATGGTGAGGCGTCGATCCATCGACGCCTTCTGGATCCAGCGGAAGGCCTCGGGCTCCGTGAGCCCCATCTTCTCGTTGAGGAGACCCTTGGCGCGGTCGACGAGCTTGCGCGTCTCGAACCGCTCGACCAGGTCGGCGACCTCGGCCTCGAGGGTGATGATCTGGGTGTACCGCGAGAGGGCGATCTCGATCGCGGGGAGGAGGTCGTTGGGCGTGAACGGCTTGACGACGTAGGCCAGTGCTCCGGCCTCGCTGGCGCGCTCCACGAGCTCCTTCTGACTGAAGGCGGTGAGCAGGACGACCGGGGCGATGTGGTTCTTGCTCAGCGTCTCGGCCGCGGAGATGCCGTCGAGCTTGGGCATCTTGACGTCCATGATGACGAGGTCGGGTCGGAGCTCCGTCGCGAGGGCCACGGCGGTCTCGCCGTCGCCGGCCTCGCCGACGACCTCGAAACCGTTGTCGCGGAGGATCTCCACGATGTCGAGGCGGATGAGGCTCTCGTCTTCCGCCACGACGACGCGACGGGGCGCTGCTGGTGTTGCTTCCTGGTCACTCACAAACACAAGCCTACGGTATTGTTTCTCCGGTTGTGGTGCGCCGGATTGGCGGAATGGCAGACGCGGAGCACTCAAAATGCTCTGTCCGAGAGGGCGTGTGGGTTCGAGTCCCACATCCGGCACTCGACCCGATCCGAAGACTCATATCGACTTCTTTGGCCGTTCGGGTGCCACTTCGGCCCAGCCTGAGATAGTGTGAACCGCACTGGTTGTTGTGTTACGCATTTGTACTTCGCGACGGGCTTTCTCCTGATGTGAATCAGGGGTCTGCGTGTCGTTCTAAGAGGGAGCGGACAAAAGCACCGCGACGAGCGATCTCGACAGTCGGGATCGAAACCTCTGATTGAAGGAATAAGAAAAATGGCAACAGGCACCGTGAAGTGGTTCAACTCCGAAAAGGGCTTCGGCTTCATCACCCCCGACGACGGAACCACTGACGTGTTCGCGCACTTCTCCGCGATCGCCGGCGACGGCTACCGCAACCTCGAGGAGAACCAGAAGGTCGAGTTCGAGACGGCTCAGGGCAACAAGGGTCTTCAGGCCGAGAACATCCGCGTTCTCTAGTCTTCCGTGCGATGGCGGCTCCGGCCGCCATCGTGCTTCAAGCCCCGGGCGAGTGATCGCCCGGGGCTTTTTCGTGCGCCCCGACTCGTGGGCCCGGACTCATGTGCCCGGATTCGTGCGCCCGGACACCGCGCCGCCGGCGAAGCCGCCTCCGCACCGCCCCGCACCGCTCGACCTCAGTCGGGAAGGGGCAGCCCCAGGAGTTCCGCGACCGGGGCGAAGTCGTTCCGCGCCGTGAGGTAGGACAGCTCGGCGAGGGCGCCGACGCCCGCGGTGGAGACGGTGCCGGTCGTGGTGGCCGCGGCCGGGGCATCCTGCGCGAAGGGGATCTCGTCGACGGCGACGCGGGCCGCACGGAGACGGCGGAGCAGGAGGCTCCAGAGGACGAGCTCGTCGGCGGTCGCGTCGGCGGGGGCTCGACCCGCGATCTCGACGGGAACCTCCACGGCGGGCAGGCGCTCCCCCTCGACCCGGGGTGGCAGGTCGGGCTGCTGCAGGCGGATCCCGATGCCGGCCGCCACGCCGACCGCGAAGCCGAAGACGAAGAGCAGGATCAGGGCGGCCGGTTGGTCGACCCGGGCGCCGAACCGCGCGGCCACCGTCAGGAAGAGGCCTCCGGCGAGCCCGCCGAGCAGGACGCCCTGGGACAGGTGCGAGCGGAGATGGCGATCACGGCTGACGGACGCCCGGAGGTAGCTGTCGCGGGTCGAGTCGACGTCGAATCCGGAGTCGGACGGCACGGCGTAGAGCCTCGTCGCGTGGACGAAGCATCCCGGGTGCGAACCGTCGACCGCCATGACCTCGATCCTAGGGACGGGTCGCCCCGCGGGGCCCGAGTCTCAGGCAGGTCACGGCTGGAACGCCGAAGGCCGGCGCCTCGCGAGGAGACACCGGCCTTCGGACCTGAGACCCGGACGGGTCGGCGCGGCTACGACTTGGCGTAGGCCGGGGCCGCCTCGTTGTGGGCGTCGCCGACCCGGTGCACGCGCAGGTCGTTGGTCGATCCCGCGATCCCGGGAGGGGACCCGGAGATGACGACGACCTTGTCGCCGTGATCGGCGAGGCCGTTGCCGAGGAGGACGTCGTCGACCTGGCTGAACATGGCGTCGGTGTGCGTGACGGGGTCGACCAGGTAGGACTGCACGCCCCAGCTCATCGCCATGCGACGGCGGATGGCCTCGTCGGTGGCGAACGCGATGATCGGCATCGCGTGGCGGAGGCGCGACATGCGGCGGACCGAGTCGCCGCCCTCGGTGAAGACGCAGACGTAGCGCGCCTGGACGAACTCGCCCACGTCGGCCGCGGCCAGGGTGATCGCGCCGCCGAGGGTGCGGGGCTTCGTGCCGAGCGCGGGGATGCGCTCGAGGCCGTGCTCCTCGGTGGACTGGACGATGCGCGCCATGGTCTGCACGGTGACGACGGGGTACTCCCCCACGCTCGTCTCGCCGCTCAGCATCACCGCGTCGGTGCCGTCGAGGACGGCGTTGGCGACGTCGGACGTCTCGGCGCGGGTCGGGATCGGGCTCGAGATCATCGACTCGAGCATCTGCGTGGCGACGATGACCGGCTTCGCCATGCGGCGGGAGAGCTCGATGGCGTGCTTCTGGACGATCGGCACGGCCTCGAGGGGGAGCTCGACGCCGAGGTCGCCGCGGGCGACCATGATGCCGTCGAAGGCGTCGATGATCGACTCGAGGTTGTCGACCGCCTGCGGCTTCTCGATCTTGGCGTAGACGGGGACCTTGCGGCCCACCTCGGCCATGATCTCGTGCACACGCACGATGTCGTCGGCGTTGCGGACGAACGACAGGGCGATGAAGTCCGCGCCGAGGTCGAGGCCCCAGCGGAGGTCGGCCTCGTCTTTGTCGGAGAGGGCGGGCACGTTGACGGCCACGCCGGGCAGGTTGATGCCCTTGTTGTTGGAGACCGTGCCGGCGACGACGACCTCGGTGGTGACGACGGTGCCGTCGGTCTCGATGACGCGCAGCTTCACGCGGCCGTCGTCGATGAGGAGGGGGTCGCCCGCCTTGACGTCCTGCGGAAGGCCCTTGAAGGTCGTTCCGCAGATCTCCTTCGTGCCGAGGATGTCGTCGATCGTGATCTTGAAGATGTCGCCGACGCTGAGCTCGTGCGGTCCGTCGGAGAACTTGCCGAGGCGGATCTTGGGCCCCTGGAGGTCGACGAGGACGGCGACGGCCCGACCCGAGTCGGCGGCGGCCTTGCGCACGTTCTCGTACACGCCCTGGTGGACGTCGTAGGTGCCGTGGCTGAGGTTCATCCGCGCTACATCGACACCGGCATCGATGATGCCGCGGATGTCTTCATAGCTCGACGTCGCCGGCCCGAGGGTGGCGACGATCTTTGCACGTCTCATGTGTTCCTTCGTAGGGGTGGTTTCGCGGGGCGACGCAACGTTCGCGTCACCCCACCCTATTCCCGCCGATGCCGTCTCCCGTAACCGGGAGGCGACAGGAGCGCGAACTCGGGAGGATGCCGGACGGCTCAGAAGACCGAGATCGGACGGTCGGTGGGCTTCACCGGGGACGGCAGCGAGGTCGTGCCCTCCAGGTAGGTGTCGACCGCGGCGGCCGTCGCGCGGCCCTCCGCGATCGCCCAGACGATGAGGGACTGGCCGCGACCGGCATCGCCGGTGACGAACACGCCGGCCTCGCCGGTCTCGTAGCGCGCATCGCGCTCGATGGCGCCGCGCGAGTCGAACGGGACGCGGAGCTGCTGCTCCAGCGCTTCCCGCTCCGGACCGGTGAAGCCGAGGGCCAGCAGGACCAGGTCGGCGGGGATCTCGCGCTCGGTTCCCGACTTCGGGACGCGGCGGCCGTCGACGAACTCGGTCTCCGCGACCCGGATGGCCCGGACCTCGCCGACCTCGTTCGCCAGGAATTCGACGGTGGACGCGAGGTACATGCGCTCCCCGCCCTCCTCGTGCGCGCTCGAGACCTCGAAGAGGGTCGGAGCCATCGGCCACGGCTGGTCCTCGGGACGCTCCTGCGGCGGCTGCTTGCCGATCGCGAGGTTCGTCACCGAGAGGGCGCCCTGGCGGTGCGACGTCCCGATGCAGTCGGCACCGGTGTCGCCGCCACCGAGGACGACCACGTGCTTGCCCTCCGCGGAGATCTGGTCGGGGATCGACTCCCCCGCGCCGACGCGGTTCTGCTCGACGAGGTACTCCATGGCGAAGTGCACTCCGGCGAGGTCGCGGCCCGGGATCGGGAGGTCGCGCGGGACGGTCGCACCCGTGGCGACGATGACCGCGTCGTAGCGGGCGCGGAGATCGTCCCAGGTGATGTCGACGCCGATCTCGACGCCGGCCCGGAAGCGGGTGCCCTCGGCCTGCATCTGGGCGAGCCGCTGCTCCAGCTGCTTCTTCTCCATCTTGAAGTCGGGGATCCCGTAGCGGAGCAGCCCGCCGATGCGGTCGTCCCGCTCGTAGACGGCGACGGTGTGGCCCGCGCGGGTGAGCTGCTGGGCGGCGGCGAGACCGGCGGGACCGGAGCCGACGACGGCGACGGTCTTGCCGGTGAGGCGCTCCGGCGGGTGGGGGGTGACCCAGCCGTTCTGGAAGGCCTGGTCGATGATCGAGACCTCGACCTGCTTGATGGTCACGGGCGGCTGGTTGATCCCGAGCACGCAGGACGACTCGCACGGGGCGGGGCAGAGCCGCCCGGTGAACTCCGGGAAGTTGTTCGTCGCGTGCAGGCGCTCGATCGCCTGGCGGCCCTCGCCGCGCCACATGAGGTCGTTCCACTCGGGGATGAGGTTCCCGAGGGGGCAGCCCTGGTGGCAGAACGGGACGCCGCAGTCCATGCAGCGGCCGGCCTGGCGGCGGAGCTCGCCCGACTCCTGCTGCTCGTAGACCTCTTTCCAGTCCATGAGCCTGACGGAGACGGGTCGACGCTTGGGCAGCTCGCGCTGCTGGACCTTGAGGAAGCCCTTCGGGTCAGCCACCGGTCACCTCCATGATTCTGTTCCAGACTTCGTCGCCGTCGGGGTCGAGCCCCTCGTCGACCGCCGTCTTCCGGGTGAGCATGACCGCCGCGTAGTCGCGGGGCAGGACCTTCACGAACTCTTCCGCCGTCTTCTCGACGTCGAGCAGGAGCCGCTCGGCGACCACCGAGCCCGTCTCGGCCAGGTGGCGCTGGAGCAGGTCGGTCAGGATCTCGATGTCGGCGCTGCCGAGAGGCTCCAGCAGGAGCTCCCCCGTCGACAGCGCGTCGTCGTTGACGTTCTCGCGTTCGAGGCGGTGGACGTAGGCGGTGCCGCCGCTCATCCCGGCGCCGAGGTTGCGCCCGGTCGTCCCGAGGATGACGGCGAGTCCGCCCGTCATGTACTCGAGAGCGTGGTCGCCCACCCCCTCGACGACGGCGCTCGCACCCGAGTTGCGGACGAGGAAGCGCTCCCCCACGATCCCGCGGATGAACATGCTGCCCTGCGTCGCGCCGTAGCCGATCACGTTGCCGGCGATGACGTTCTCCTCGGCCGCGAACGTGGCCGTGCGCGGCGGACGGACGACGACGGTGCCGCCGGAGAGGCCCTTGCCGACGTAGTCGTTGCTGTCACCCTCGAGGCGCAGCGTGATGCCGCCCGGGAGGAACGCCCCGAGGGACTGCCCCGCCGAGCCGATAAGGGTGATGTCGATGCTGCTGCCCGTGGGGAGGCCGTGCTCGCCGTGGCGGACGGTCACCTCGTGCCCGAGCATCGTGCCGACGGCCCGCTCCGTGTTGCGGATGGGAAGCGTCAGCTCGATCCTGCCGCCCGCCTCCAATACCTCGGAGGTCGCCGCGATGAGCTGGTTGTCGAAGTGCTTCTCGAGCTCGTGGTCCTGCGCGACGCGGTTGCGGCGCGGTTCGTCGTCGGAGAAGACCGGGCCGACGAGGACCGGCTCCAGGTCGAGGCCCGAGGCCTTCCAGTGGTCGACGGCGCGGTCGACGCCCAGCAGTTCGCTGTGGCCGATCGCGTCGTCGAGCGAGCGGAAGCCGAGCGCGGAGAGGTATTCGCGCACCTCCTGCGCCAAGAACTCGAAGAAGTTGACGACGTACTCCGCCTTGCCCGTGAAGCGCTTGCGCAGCTCCGGGTTCTGGGTGGCGACGCCGACGGGGCAGGTGTCGAGGTGGCAGACGCGCATCAGGATGCAGCCGGAGACCACCAGGGGTGCGGTCGCGAAACCGAACTCCTCGCCTCCCAGCAGCGCCGCGACGATGACGTCGCGACCCGTCTTCATCTGGCCGTCGACCTGCACGACGACGCGGTCGCGCATGCCGTTGAGCATGAGCGTCTGCTGCGTCTCGGCCAGCCCGATCTCCCACGGGGTGCCGGCGTGCTTCAGCGAGTTGAGCGGGCTCGCGCCCGTCCCGCCGTCGTGGCCGGAGACGAGGACGACGTCGGCGAGGGCCTTCGTCACCCCCGCGGCGACCGCGCCGATGCCCGACTGCGACACGAGCTTGACGTGGACGCGCGCGGTCGGGTTGGCCCGCTTGACGTCGAAGATCAGCTGCTTGAGGTCTTCGATCGAGTAGATGTCGTGGTGCGGCGGCGGCGAGATGAGGCCGACGCCGGGGGTGGCGTGACGCGTGCGCGCCACCCAGGGGTAGACCTTCGACGGCGGGAGCTGACCGCCCTCGCCGGGCTTGGCACCCTGAGCCATCTTCAGCTGGATGTCGGTGGCGTAGGTGAGGTACATGCTCGTCACGCCGAACCGGCCCGACGCGACCTGCTTCACGGCGCTGCGACGCTCGGGGTCGAGGAGCCGCTCCACGTCCTCGCCGCCCTCGCCCGTGTTGGACTTGCCGCCGAGGCGGTTCATCGCGATGGCGAGCGTTTCGTGGGCCTCCTGCGAGATGGAGCCGTAGCTCATCGCGCCGGTGGAGAAGCGCTTGACGATCGACGCGACCGACTCGACCTCGTCGAGGGGCACGACGGGCCGGATGCCCGTGCGCAGCGTGAACAGACCGCGCAGCGTCATGAGGTTCTCGGCCTGGTCGTCGACCATCTTCGTGTACTCGCGGAAGATGTCGTAGCGCCTCGTGCGGGTGGCGTGCTGCAGTCGGAAGACGGTCTCCGGGTTGAACAGGTGGGGCGGCCCCTCGCGGCGCCACTGGTACTCGCCGCCGGTCTGGAGGCGCTCGTGCGCCGCCGTCGCGCCGTCGGCCGGGTAGGCGCTGAGGTGGCGCTGCGCGTTCTCGTTCGCGATGACGTCGATCCCGACGCCGCCGAGGCGCGTCGAGGTGCCGGTGAAGTAGGTGTCGACGAACTCGTGGCTGAGTCCGACCGCCTCGAAGGCCTGCGCCGCGGCGTAGGACGACACCGTCGAGATGCCCATCTTCGACATGATCTTGAGCACGCCCTTGCCGAGCGCCTTGATCACGTTCTTAACGGCCTGCTCCGGCGAGATGCCGGTGATCATGCCGCCGCGCACGAGGTTCTCGCACGTCTCCATGGCCAGGTAGGGGTTGATCGCCGAGGCGCCGTAGCCGATCAGGGTCGCGACGTGGTGGACCTCGCGGACGTCGCCCGCCTCCACGATGAGCCCGACCTTCATGCGGTTCTCGGTGCGGATCAGGTGGTGGTGGACCGCGGCGAGCATCAGGAGCGACGGGATCGGAGCGTGGTCCGCCGTCGAGTCGCGGTCGGAGAGGACGATGAACGCCGTGCCCTCCTCGATCGCCTCGTCGACCTCGCGGCAGAGCTCGGCGATGCGGTCCTCCATGGCGCGGGGGCCCTGGTCGACGCGGTAGAGGCCGCGCAGGGTCGTCGTCAGGCGGGATCCTGCGTGGGGGTCGATGTGCTGGATCTTCGCAAGCTCGTCGTTGTCGATGACGGGGAAGTCGAGGATCACCTGTCGGGCGTGCTCGGGCGTCGCCGCGAGGAGGTTGCGCTCCGGCCCGAGGCCGAGCTTCAACGACGTGACGACGGCCTCGCGGATCGAGTCGAGCGGCGGGTTCGTCACCTGCGCGAACTGCTGCGTGAAGTAGTCGAAGAGCAGACGCGGTCGGTCGGAGAGCACGGCGATGGGGGTGTCGCTGCCCATCGCGCCGAGGGGCTCGGCGCCGGTGCGGGCCATGGGGGTCAGCAGGATGCGGACCTCCTCCTCCGTGTAGCCGAAGGTGCGCTGGCGCCTCGTCACGGACGCCGGAGTGTGAACGATGTGCTCGCGCTCCGGGAGGTCCTTGAGGTGGATGCGTCCCATCTCCAGCCACTCGCCGTACTCCTCGGAGGAGGCGAGCTGCTGCTTGATCTCGTCGTCCTCGATGATGCGGCCGGCTTCGGTGTCGACGAGGAACATCTTGCCGGGGCGCAGACGGCCCTTGCGGACGACCTTGGCGGGGTCGATGTCGATGACGCCGATCTCGCTCGCGAGCACGACGAGACCGTCGTCCGTGACGAGGTAGCGCCCCGGGCGGAGACCGTTGCGGTCGAGCGTCGCACCGGCGAGCGATCCGTCGGTGAAGGTGATGGCGGCGGGGCCGTCCCACGGCTCCATGAGCATCGAGTGGTACTCGTAGAAGTCGCGGAGGACGGGGTCGATGCCGACCTGGTTCTCCCACGCCTCCGGCACCATCATCATGATCGCGTGCGGGAGCGACCGACCGGTGAGGCTGAGGAGCTCCACGACCTCGTCGAACGAGGCGGAGTCGCTGTTGCCGGGGCTCACGATGGGCATGAGGGGCGTGAGGTCGCCGACGAGCTCCGACTCGAGCTGCGACTGGCGGGCGCGCATCCAGTTGCGGTTGCCCCGCACCGTGTTGATCTCGCCGTTGTGCGCGATCATGCGGAACGGCTGGGCGAGCGGCCACGACGGGAACGTGTTGGTCGAGTAGCGGGAGTGGACGATCGCGAGCTTCGAGGCGACCCGCTCGTCGGAGAGGTCGGGGTAGAAGGGCTCGAGCTGGAGCGTCGTGACCATGCCCTTGTAGACCATGGTCCGGCTCGAGAGCGACGTGAAGTAGGCGCCGAGCTCGCGCTCGGCCCTCTTGCGGAAGCGGAAGGCGAGCCGGTCGAGCGCGAGACCCTCGAGGCGCTGCTCGCCGTGGGCGGACGCGACGAAGAGCTGCTCGAACGCGGGCATGGCGTTGCGCGACAGGGTGCCGAGCTCGTGCGGGCGCACCGGGACGTCGCGCCAGCCGACGACGCGGAGCGACTCGCTCGCGGCGAGCGTCTCGAGCGCGTGCTTCAGCTCACGACGCTCCTGGTCGTCGGTCGGCAGGAAGCCGATGCCGACGGCGTAGTGGCCGGCGGCGGGCAGCTCGAACTCGACGACCTCGCGGAAGAACGCGTCGGGGACCTGCATCAGGATGCCCGCGCCGTCGCCGGTGCCCGCGTCGGAGCCGACCGCGCCGCGGTGCTCCAGGTTGCGCAGGGCGCCGAGGGCGGCGTCGATGATGTCGTGGCCCGGGGTGCCCCGGAGCGTGGCGACCATGGCGAGGCCGCAGGCGTCCTTCTCCTGGGCAGGGTCGTAGAGACCCTGGGCGGCGGGGATGCTGCTGAATGTCTGGTGCGCTGGCGTGAGAGCCATGTCGATCCGTCCTCACGAAAATGACTAGTAGACGAAAACTAGTGCAGGGCGGGGCGTCGCTGGCCCGTTTCGCTGTCACTCGACAGGATTTCGAGTGGGTGTGGCAGACGCCGGAGGGCTCAGGGTCGTGAGCGTGCTCGGAGTCGGGCTCCCGCTCGCCTGTGTGCGGGCGAGGGGCTGGTGGTGGTGCTCGCGGGACGAGAGGGAACTCGTACCCGGGTGGCCCGAGGTGGTCGCGGCCGGGTCAGGCCTTGATCGCGGGGGTGGTGCTTGCCGTACGGGAGGTGGCGTCGTCGTCGGCCGCGTCTCCGTCTACGGAGTCTAGCTCAGGGTGATCGACCTCACCGCTCAGGACCGGCGCGAAGTCGGCGTCGTTCGGGCCGCGGCCCGGGACGTACGCGCTCGGCACGCGTCCCGTGTGGCGCCTCGACTGGATGTAGAAGACGAGGACGCCGATTCCGACCGCGAGGAAGGCGACCCACACGTTGACCCGGATACCGAGGACGAGCGTGCTGTAGTCGGTACGGATGGACTCGAACCACATCCGGCCGGTGCCGTACCAGATGAAGTAGAGCGCGATGGTCTTGCCCCACTCGAGCTTCACGTTCTTGTTGATGAGCAGGATGACCGCCATGCCGAAGAGGTTCCAGAGGATCTCGTAGGCGAACGTCGGGTGGAAGAGCGTGCCCGCGGGAAGACCGACCGGGTAGGCCGGGTTGGTCGTCTCGATCTCGAGACCCCACGGCAGCGTCGTCGGGGTCCCGAAGAGCTCGTGGTTGAAGTAGTTGCCGAGGCGGCCGAACGCCTGCGCCAGCATGAGGCCGGGGGCGAGGGCGTCGGCGAAGACCGAGAAGCGGATGCCCGTCTGGCGGCAGCCGAGCCAGGCGCCCAAGGCGCCGAAGGCCAGGGCACCGAAGATCGCGAGCCCGCCCTCCCAGATGAAGAAGGCCGACCACGGGTTCTTGCCGGGGCCGAAGTAGTCGTTGGTGTGGGTCACCACGTGGAAGAACCGCCCGCCGACGATGCCGAAGGGCACGCACCAGATCGCGAGGTCGATGATGATCCAGCGCTCGGCGCCGCGTCGGTTGAGGCGCGCGTTCGTGACCAGGACCGCCGCCACGATGCCGAGAAGGATGCAGATGGCGTAGGCGTGGATGCGGAGGGTGAACGGGAGCGTGGCGCCGAAGGTGTCCTGGAGGAAGGCCGTCACGTCGAGGTACTGCCAGGCGGCGGACGGACTCGGGATGCTCAGAGGCAAGGACACGAACGAGCGCCTTTCTGGTGGAGGGAAGAGAGAGGTCGACGGAGCCGTCGAGGGGCGACGCTACGAGACTTTACTGCCCGCGGCCAAATCGGAGGCGACCTCGCGGAGCCGCTCGACGCCGCCCTCGGCCAGGGCCCGGACGAACGCGGAGCCGATGATGGCGCCGTCGGCGTAGGCCAGGACCTCGCGCACCTGCTCGGGCGTGGAGATGCCCAGACCGACGCAGGCGTTCTCGACGCCGACCGCGCGGAGGCGTGCGACGAGCGTCTCGGCGGCCTGGTCGACGTCGGTGCGAGTGCCGGTGATCCCCATCGTGGAGACGGTGTAGACGAAACCGCGACTCGCCTCGACGGCCTGCCGGAGCCTCGCCTCGCTCGACGAGGGCGCGGCCAGGAACACGCGGTCGAGATCGGCGGCGTCGGCCGCTGCGACCCACTCGGCCGCCTCGTCGGGGACGAGGTCGGGGGTGATCAGCCCCGCGCCTCCTGCGTCGCGCAGGTCGTCGGCGAAGCGCTGCGCGCCGTACTGGGACACGGGGTTCCAGTAGGTCATCACGACGACGGGCGAGGCCGTCTGCGCGGTGATCTCCTTGACCGCGCCGAAGATCTGCTTGACGCGGAAGCCCTCGGCCAGAGCCCGCTGCGTGGCGGCCTGGATGACGGGGCCGTCCATCACGGGGTCGGAGTAGGGCAGGCCGAGCTCGATCACGTCGATGCCGCTCTCGGCCATCGCGACGGCGGCGTCGATGCTCGTCGTGAGATCGGGGAACCCGACGGGCAGGTAGCCGATGACGGCGCCCGAGCGGGATGTCCGGGCGCCCGCGATGGCGGCGGAGACCTTGCTGGTCGTGTCGATCCCGCTCACAGCTGCTGCGCCTCCTCGTCGAGAATGCCGAAGTAGCGGCTCGCCGTCGCCACGTCTTTGTCGCCGCGGCCGGACAGGTTGATGAGGATCGTCGTGTCGGGGCCCCGATCGAGACCGAGGCGGATCGCACCGGCGAGGGCGTGCGACGACTCGATCGCGGGGATGATGCCCTCGGTCTGCGTCAGGAGGCGGAAGGCCTCCATGGCGTCGGCGTCGACGACGGGCTCGTAGGTGACGCGGCCGATCTTGGCGAGCCAGGCGTGCTCCGGCCCGACGCTCGGGTAGTCGAGGCCCGCCGAGATGGAGTGGCTCTCGACGGTCTGGCCGTCGTCGTCCTGCATGAGGTAGGACTTCGCGCCCTGGAGGACGCCCGTGCGACCGAGGGTGATGGAGGCCGCGTGGCGACCCGTCTCGACCCCGTCTCCTCCGGCCTCGAAGCCGTAGAGCTCGACGCCCTCGTCGTCGAGGAACGCGTCGAAGATGCCGATGGCGTTCGAGCCGCCGCCGACGCACGCGCCGACGATGTCGGGGAGGGCTCCGGTCAGCTCGAGGACCTGCTGCCGCGCCTCCTCGCCGATGATCTTGTGGAAGTCGCGCACCATCGTCGGGAAGGGGTGCGGCCCGGCGACCGTGCCGAGCACGTAATGCGTCTTCTCGACGCTCGAGACCCAGTCGCGCAGGGCGTCGTTGATGGCGTCTTTCAGGGTGCGCGACCCGGTCGTCACCGAGACGACCTCGGCGCCGAGGAGGCGCATCCGGGCCACGTTGACGGCCTGGCGCTGCGTGTCGACCTCGCCCATGTAGACGACGCACTCCATGCCGAACAGCGCGGCCGCCGTCGCCGTGGCGACGCCGTGCTGGCCCGCTCCGGTCTCGGCGATGAGGCGCGTCTTGCCGAGCTTGCGGGCGAGGAGGGCCTGGCCGAGCACGTTGTTGATCTTGTGCGAGCCCGTGTGGTTGAGGTCTTCGCGCTTGAGCAGGATGCGGGCGCCTCCGGCGTGCTCGGCGAACCGGGGCACCTCGGTGATGATCGACGGTCGGCCCGTGTAGGTCTTGTGGAGCTGGGCGAGCTCGGCCTGGAACTCGGGGTCGACCGCGGCCGCCCGGTAGGCCTCGTCGAGCTCGTCGAGGGCGGCGATGAGGGACTCGGGCACGTATCGGCCGCCGAAGTCGCCGAAATAGGGGCCCACGGCGTCGCGCAGGGTGGTCATCAGACCTCCAGGAAGGTGGTGAGGGCGTCGACGGGGTCGCCGTGGACGACGAGGGCCTCGCCGACGAGGACTACGTCGGCACCGGCCCTGCGGTAGTGGGCGACGTCGGAGGGGGCGGTCACGGCGGACTCGGCCACCCGGACGACGCCGGAGGGGATGCGGTCGGCCAACGATCCGAAGAGGTCGGGATCGAGGTCGAACGTGGTGAGATCGCGGGCGTTCACGCCGAGGACGGTGGCGCCCGCGTCGAGGCCGCGCTCGACCTCCTCGGCCGAGTGGGTCTCGATGAGGGCGGTCATGCCGAGGCTCAGGACGAGTTCGTGGAGCTCGACGAGCTTCGCCTGCGCGAGACCGGCGACGATGAGGAGGACGAGGTCGGCGCCGGCGGCACGGGCCTCGAGGACCTGGTAGGCCTCGGCGATGAAGTCCTTCCGGAGGACCGGCACGGAGACGACGTCGCGGACGGCCTCGAGGTCGGCCAGGGTGCCCTTGAAGCGGCGGCCCTCGGTGAGGACGCTGATCGCGCTGGCGCCGCCCGTCTGGTAGCTGAGCGCGAGCGAGGCGGGGTCGGGGATCGCGGAGAGATCGCCGCGCGACGGGCTCGCGCGCTTGACCTCGGCGATGATCTTCACGCGCTCGGCCGGTTGGAGGGCGGCGCGCGCGTCGACGGCCTGCGGTCGGGCGAGCGCGTCGCGCTCGACGACGCTGAGCGGGCGGACGGCCCGTCGAGCCTCGGCATCGGCGAGGGCGCCCGCGTAGAGGTCGTCGAGCACCTAGCTGTGCGCCTTCGGCACGTAGCGGTGACCGCCGACGCCGTAGCCCAGACGCTTCAGGACGAAGCCGGTCACGAGGCCGAGGAGCAGGACGCCGAACGAGATCCACACCACGATGGGCAGGTCGAAGCAGAACGCGATGGTGCCGACGGCGAACGCGACCAGCATGATGACGACGGCCGTCCAGGCGGCGGGCGAGTTGCCGTGGCCTTCGCCGGCGTCGTGCTCGTCGTCGTGCTTCGGGCCCGGGGTTGCCTTGCTCGAGGTCTGGGTGCTCACGGTGCTCCTTGAAAGTGCTTGATGTACTGGAGCGAGTCTACCGGGTGCGGCCCGGCCGGCGATCGTCCGCCTCCGGGTCGAGAGACTCTCCGGCGCCCTCCGGAGAGGCCTCCGCCGGAGCCGTCGGATCGGCCCCGACGCTCAGGGTGTCCCAGGCGGCCACGGGGTCGGTGGGCGCGTTCTCGTCGACGATGCGGACCGACTGGTAGCGCTTCGCCGACTCGGGCCAGGAGCCGCTCGTCACGATGACGGCGAGCCCGAGCAGGACGCCGAGGACGCCCCCCACGAGCGCGACCCACGGCCAGGGCGTCACGGTGTGCGACAGGACGAGGCGCTGGACCGACGCGTCGCCGCTGACCCCGGTGGCCTTCGTGAGAGCGCTCGAGGCGGCGGACACGGGGTCGCCAATCGAGAGGGCCGAGGAGAGGATGACGCAGCCGCCGAGCACCATCTCGAGGACGCCCAGCACGACGCGGAACGCCCGCCCGGCGATCGTGATCGCCCCGAACAGGGCGAGGCCCGCCAGGGAGAGCGCCGAGAGGGCCGGAGCGGCGACGCCGCCCGCCGCGGCGACGTCGATCGTGCCGCCCTCCGGGGTCGACGCGCGCACGGCGACCCAGGTCTGCGTGGACGCCAGGAACCCGACCGCGGCGAGAGCGAGCCCGAGGAGGATCGTGACGAGCTTGAGACGACGCGCGGGCATCAGCCGAGCCTCCTGAGGGCGTTGGCGACGGCGACCGCGCGGAGCGGAGCGGCCGCCTTGTTGCGGGCCTCCTGGTTCTCGGTCGCGGGGTCGGAGTCGGCCACGAGGCCGGCGCCCGCCTGGACCCGGGCGACGCCGCCCTGCAGGAGCACCGTGCGGATGGCGATCGCGAGGTCCGCGGATCCTGCGAAGTCGAAGTAGCCGACGACGCCGCCGTAGATGCCGCGCTGGGCGGGTTCGAGGGCGTCGATGATCTCCAGGGCGCGGGGCTTCGGAGCGCCGGAGAGGGTTCCGGCGGGGAAGGTCGCACGGAAGGCGTCGATGGCGTCCTTCCCCGGCGCGAGGTCGCCCTCGACGCTCGAGACGAGGTGCATGATGTGGCTGAAGCGCTCGACGTGCATGAACTCCGTGACCTCGACGCTTCCCGGGCGGCAGACGCGGAGCAGGTCGTTCCGGGCCAGGTCGACGAGCATCAGGTGCTCGGCGCGCTCCTTGTCGTCGCCCTCGAGGGCGGTCGCCAGGGCGATGTCCTCCTCGGGGGTCGCTCCGCGGGGCTTCGATCCCGCGATCGGGTGGGAGTAGACGCGGGTGCCGTCGACCTTGACGAGGGCCTCCGGCGAGGAGCCGACGATCGAGTAGGGCTCGCCGTCGACGTCGTCGAGGGTGACCAGGTACATGTAGGGGCTCGGGTTCAACGTCCGGAGCACCCGGTACACATCGATCGGCGACGCCGTCAGCTCGTGGTCGAAGCGCTGCGAGATGACCACCTGGAAGACGTCTCCGTCGCGGATGAAGGTCTTGGACCGCTCGACGGCCGCCTCGTACTCCGCGTCGCTGGATCGCCGCGTGGGCTGGGGCTCCGTCGTCATGTCGACCTCGGCCAGGTGGGCCTCGCTCGGGGCGGCCAGGCGGGACTGCAGGGAGTCGAGCTGCTCCTGCGCGCGGTCCCAGAGCGTGTCGGCGTCGTCGAGGCCGTCGTTGAGGGCGGTCGCGATGAGGAGGGCGGTACCCGTGCGGTGGTCGATCACGACGAGCTCCGAGGCGAAGCTCAGCGCCTGGCTCGGCACCTCGAACTCCGCGGGCGGACCGTCGGGGAGGCGCTCGAGCTGGCGCACGGCCTCCCAGCCGATGAAGCCGACGAGGCCGCCGGTCAAGGGCGGGTAGCCCTCGATCCGAGGGGTGGCCCAGCGGTCGTGGAGCGCCGACAGGACCTCGAGCGGCTGTCCGTCGGCGTCGCCGAGGGCGCGCTCGCGGGAGAGGCCGTAGTCGATCCAGGCCGTCTCCGCTCCGCCGTCGGCGTCGAGCGAGGTCGTGAGGACCCCGAACGACGACACCCCGACGAACGAGTAGCGCGACCAGATGCCGCCCTGCTCGGCGGACTCGAGGAGGAAGGTGCCCGGCTTCGACGCCGCGAGCTTCCGGTAGATGCCGACCGGGGTCTCGCCGTCGGCGAAGAGGCTCCTCACCACGGGCACGACGCGGTGCCCCTCGAGGAGCGCGTCGAACTCGGCGCGGTCCGTGGTGCGGGGCTCGCCGGAGGCCCGACGGGACGTGGTGGCGGTGGTGTCAGTCATGCTGGCCGATCGTGGGAGAGAGCGGGTCGACGTCGAAGCAGGCGTGCTCGCCGGTGTGGCAGGCGGCGCCGATCTGGTCGACGGTCACGAGGAGGGTGTCGCCGTCGCAGTCGAGGGCGGCGGAGCGGACGTACTGCGCGTGTCCGGACGTGTCGCCCTTCCGCCAGTACTCTCCGCGCGACCGCGACCAGAAGGTGACGCGACCCTCCGTCAGGGTGCGGCGGAGCGCCTCCTCGTCCATCCAGCCCATCATCAGGACGTCGCGGCTGTCGTGCTCCTGGATGATGGCGGGCAGGAGCCCCTTGGCATCGAAGACGGCGCGCTGCACGACCGGCTCGACGGTGTCGCGGGTGAGCTCGTCGGTCATGCGTGCCCTCTCTTCTGGTGGCTCGGGTGGCTCTCGATGCCGGTGGTCGTCGCCCTGCGGGTCGGCCCTAGCGGACCGTCGCGCCGGATTCGGCCAGGCGGCGCTTGACGTCGCCGACCGTCAGCTCCCCATTGTGGAACACCGAGGCGGCGAGCACCGCATCGGCTCCCGCTCGGATCGCCGGGGCGAAGTCGTCGAGGGCTCCGGCGCCGCCCGACGCGATGACCGGCACGGTGCTGTTCTCGCGCATCAGGGCGACCAGCTCGAGGTCGAAGCCGCGCTTCGTGCCGTCGGCGTCGATGCTGTTCACCAGGAGTTCTCCGGCTCCGCGCTCGATCGCCTCCCGGGCCCAGGCGACGGCGTCGAGGGTCGTCTCGGTCCGCCCGCCGTGGGTCGTGACGACGAAGCCCGAGGCGGTCGACGGCGATCGCTTGACATCGAGCGAGAGGACGAGCGCCTGGGCGCCGAAGCGGTCGGCGATCTCCCCCAGCAGGTCGGGCCGGGCGATGGCCGCGGAGTTGACGCCCACCTTGTCGGCACCCGAGGCCTGGAGCCTCGCGACGTCGTCGGTGGATCGCACTCCCCCTCCGACGGTGAGTGGGATGAAGACCTGCTCGGCCGTCGCTCGCACGACGTCGTACATCGTGGCGCGCTCCTCGACCGTCGCGGTGACGTCGAGGAAGGTCACCTCGTCGGCGCCCTGCTCGTAGTAGGCCCTGGCCAGCTCGACCGGGTCGCCGGCGTCGCGGAGGTCGAGGAAGTTGACGCCCTTCACGACCCGCCCCGCGGCCACGTCGAGGCACGGGATCACGCGGACGGCGAGCCCTGCCATCAGAGTCTCGCGGCGTGGATCGGGCTGACGAGGATCGCGCGGGCGCCGAGGTCGTAGAGGTCGTCCATCACCTGGTTGGTGTCGGTGCGTCGGACCATGACGCGCACGGCCGACCACTCCGGGTCGTGGAGCGGCGACACCGTCGGCGACTCGATGCCGGGGGCGAGTCGCGTCGCCTCGTCGAGCAGGCGGGTCGGGAGATCGTAGTCCATGATCACGAACTGGCGGGCCACGAGGACGCCGTGAAGGCGTCGCTGCAGCACCTCGAGGCCGGGCAGCTCCGCCTTGGCCGAGATCAGCACGGCCGTGGACTGCAGGATCACGGGCCCGAAGATCTCGAGCCCCGCCGCGCGGAGCGTCGTGCCCGTCTCGACGACGTCGGCGATCGCGTCGGCGACCCCGAGCTGCACGGCGCTCTCGACGGCGCCGTCGAGGGAGACGAGCTGAGCCGTGACTCCTGCGCGCTCGAGGAAGGCGCCGACGAGACCGGCGTAGCTGGTCGCGACGCGCACGCCCTCGAGGTCGTGGAGCTCGCGGAAGCGGCCGGCGGGACCGGCGAAGCGGAAGGTCGACGAGCCGAAGTCGAGCGGAGCGACCTCGCTGGCCGTCGAACCGGAGTCGAGGAGGAGGTCGCGACCCGTGATGCCGACGTCGAGGGCGCCCGAGCCGACGTAGGTCGCGATGTCGCGGGGGCGCAGGTAGAAGAACTCGACGCCGTTGCGCTCGTCGGCGAGGTAGAGCGACTTCGGGTCGCGGCGGCCGGAGTAGCCGGCCTCGAGGAGCATCTGGCTGGCGGTCTCGCTGAGGGAGCCCTTGTTGGGCACTGCTACGCGGAGCATGGGGGTCGTTTCTGTCTCGGAGGGGTCGGGCGGGTCAGGGGGTCTCCGGGTCAGAGATGGCGGTACACGTCGGCGGGCGTGAGGCCCTTCGCGATCATCAGCACCTGGAGGTGGTAAAGGAGCTGCGAGATCTCCTCCGCGGTGGCGACGTCGCCCTCGTATTCGGCGGCCATCCACACCTCGGCGGCCTCCTCCACGATCTTCTTGCCGATCTGGTGGACCCCGGCGTCGAGCTCTTTCACGGTGCCGGAGCCCTCGGGGCGCTCGGTGGCCTTGGCGCTGAGCTCTGCGAACAGGTCGTCGAAGGATTTCACGACGTCTACGCTACCGGTGCCGCGGCGAGCCGGAGGGCCGCGATGCGGTCGCGGGGCTCGGATCCGTCGCCCGCGTAGACCGCGGAGCCGGCGACGACCGTGTCGGCGCCGTTCTTTACGGCGGTGCGGATCGTGCGGTCGTTGATGCCGCCGTCGACCTCGAGCCACACGTCGAGGCCCGAGGCGTCGATCGCCTCGCGCGCTTTCCGGAGCTTCGGCATCGTGTCGTCGAGGAAGCTCTGCCCGCCGAATCCCGGCTCGACGGTCATGACGAGGATCATGTCGATCTCGTCGAGGAGGTCGAGCCACGGCTCGACGGGGGTGCCCGGCTTGACGGCGACGGCGGCCCGGGCTCCGGCGCCGCGGATGTCCCTGGCCAGCGTCTTCGGGTCTCGGGCGGCCTCCGCCGAGAACGTCACCGAGAACGCGCCGGTCTCGGCGTACCGGGGAGCCCAGCGATCGGCGTCCTCGATCATGAGGTGGACGTCGAGGGGCAGCGGGCTGACCTCCTGGATGCGCTGGACGATCGGCAGCCCCAGGGTGAGGTTCGGGACGAAGTGGTTGTCCATCACGTCGACGTGGACGAGGTCGGCGGTGGCGATGCGCTGGAGGTCGCGTTCGAGGTTGACGAAGTCGGCCGACAGGATGCTGGGACTGATGCGGAGGGGCACCCGCCGAGTCTACCGGGGCACCGTGCGGGCGAGCCGGGCTGCTAGCTCTCCTTGCGCAGCAGGGCGACGAACATCGCGTCGGTGCCGTTGCGATGCGGCCAGAGCTGGGCGTAGGGGCCCGCGCCGAGGTCGAGCCGCGCCGTCGCGATCCCGTCGAGGACGGCGGGGGCGTCGAGGAGTTCGACGGGGACGTTCTCGGGGGTGCGTCGCCACGCCTTCAACCCGGCCTCGACCACGGCTCGCGTCTCGGCCGTGTGCGGCGAGCAGGTGACGTACGCCAGCGTGCCGCCCGGGGCGAGGGCCCTCAGGGCCGAGGCGAAGAGGCGGGTCTGGAGCGCGGTCAGCTCGGCCACGTCGCGCGGCTGCTTGCGCCAGCGCGCTTCCGGGCGGCGCCGAAGGGCGCCGAGCCCGGTGCAGGGGGCGTCGAGCAGGATGCGGTCGAACGCCTCCGGTTCGTCGCTCCCGGTGAGCGTGGCGTCACCCTGCCGCACGGCCACGGTGTCGGGCGCGAGCGTCGCGACGACCGCCTCCAGGGCCTGTCGCACCAGCCCCACGCGCGCCGGGACGATCTCGTTGGCGACGAGGGTCGCCCCGCCCCGCGCGGCCTCGGCGGCGAGGAGGGCCGCCTTGCCGCCGGGACCGGCGCACATGTCGAGCCAGCGCTCCCCCGCCGTGATCGGGGCGACTCGCGACAGGGCGAGCGCGGCGAGCTGCGAACCTTCATCCTGCACTCGAACCCTGCCCTCGCGCACGAGCGGGAGGCCGGCCGGGTCGCCGGAGGGGGCCGTGACGGCGACGGGCGACAGGCGGCCCTTCGAGGTGCCGGGCACGTCGTCTCGGTCGGCGAGCCCCGGCAACGCCACGAGGCTGACCCGCGGCGGCGCGTTGTCGGCCCCGAGGAGCGCCTCGAGCTCGTCGGCGCGCCCCTCGGCCGCGAGGGCCCCGCGGAAGGCGCGGATGATCCACTCGGGATGGGAGTACTCGGCCGCGAGGCGGTCGTCGGCCGACGTCGTTGCCTCGAGGACGCGCTCGCGCCACTCCTCGGGCGTCGACCGTGAGATCGTGCGGAGGACGCCGTTCACGAACCCGGTGCCCGAGCGGCTCCCGACCTCGCGCGCCTGCGAGACGGACTCGTCGACGGCGGCGTGCTGCGCGACCCGCGTCGCGAGGAGCTGGTGCGTCGCGAGCCGGAGCACGTCGAGGAGCGCCGGGTCGATGGCGCTCGTCGCCCGTCGGGCCGCGAGGGCGATCACGCGGTCGTAGTAGCCCGACATCCGCAGGGTGCCGTAGGCGAGCTCCGTCGCCAGGGCGGCGTCCTGCGCCGACAGGCGGGCCCGCAGGATGCGCTGCGGAAGCAGCAGGTTGGCGTAGGCGTCGTCGTGCTCCACCGCCCGGATCACGTCGAGGGCTACGCGGCGCGCGGGCTGGATGCCGCTCATCGGGTGCCTCCCGTCGTGTCGGCCGCCGTCGTGTCGACCTCCGGTGTCGACAGGTCGAACGACGGCCGGGAGCCGTCGGGGAGGCCGCGGATCCAATCGCCGGCCGGCATCGGCTTCTTGCCGGAGGGCTGCACGGTGACGAGCTCGAGGGCGTCCGACGACGTGCCGACGAAGACGCGCCTGCCGAGGACCTCGACGCGACCCGGCGCGGGGCGCTCGGTTCCGGCGTCGGCGGTGCGCAGTTCGAGGACCTTGACGCGGAGGCCGCCGTACTCGGCGAACGCGCCCGGCTCCGGCGTCACGCCACGGTAGCGGTCGTGGACGGCGGCGGCGTCGCGCGCGAAGTCGAGTCGGGCGTCGTCGAGCGTCAGCTTGGGGGCCAGGGTGACCTCCCCCTCCTGCGGAACGCCCACGGCGGAGCCGTCGGCCAGCTGGTCGACGACGGCGGTCAGGAGGAGCGAGCCGGATCGCGCCAGCTCGCGGAGGAGATCGCCGGCGGTCTCGTCGCCTCCGAGCTCACGCGGGAGCGACCCGTAGACGACGCCCGCGTCGAGCTCGGGCACGAGCTGGAACACGGCCGCGCCGGTCTCCCGGTCACCCGCCATCAGGGCGCGCTGCACCGGGGCGGCTCCGCGCCAGCGCGGGAGCAGGGAGAAGTGCAGATTGATCCAGCCGAGGCGCGGCGTCGAGAGCAGCGGCTCGCGCAGCAGCGCGCCGTAGGCGACGATGACGCCCAGATCGGCGTCGAGGGCCCGGATGCGCTCCGTCACGTCGTCGGTGATGCGGCGGGACCGGATCACGGGCAGGCCGAGCTCCTCCGCCGCGGAGGCGACGGGAGTCGGGGTCAGGACCCTCTTCCGCCCCTGGGGCGTGTCGTCGCGGGTGAGGACGGCCACCACGTCGTGCTCGCTCTCGACGAGGGCGTGGAGGGAGGGGACGGCGGCCGAGGGGCTGCCGGCGAAGACGAGGCGCACGGGGATTCCTGATCAGTCGGAGAACGGCTCGACGTCGTCGAACCGCACCTTGAGTGTAGAGACGGTGCGGCGCGCGTTCGACCCGCGGGGGTCGCCGGGGATGCGGCGGCGGTCGGTCGCAGCACGGATGACGCGACCCCGGAGGAGCGCCGCCACGTCGGAGCCGCGGGCGTAGTCGAAGCGCACGATGGCGCGCACCGTGCCGCTCTCGACGTCGACCGGCCCCAGCGTCTCGCCCCGGATCTCCTCGGGCAGCTCGGCCAGCGCGCCCTCGACCGTCTCGGTGCGCCCGGTCAGGGTCGCGACGCGAACCGCCGGCGGGAACCTCAGGTGCCGTCGGTCGGCGAGCTCCGCCGAGGCGAAGCGCGCGAGGTTCCACGTCGCCAGCGCCGAGGCCATGGTCCCGCCGACGCCGACGAGGAACACGGGAGCGCGTCGAGCGGCCAGCGCCGTCGCGTCGGCCCACCAGCGCAGGCAGTCCTCCGCGACCCGGAGGCTCTCCCTCGCCAGCATCCGCTCGCCGTCGAGCAGCAGGATCGCGCGATAGCCGCCCGGCGCGATCGGCTCGGCGCCCCGCGTCGCCACGACGATCGCCGACTCGCCGTCGACGCGGGTCAGCGGGCGGGAGCCGTCGCTGACGACCACCTTGACGCCGGGGAAAGCGCGACCGAGTTCGTCGGCGGTCCGGCCCGCCCCCGTGCCGACGGTGCGCATCGTGGTGTTCTCGCAGGTCGTGCAGTGCCAGCCCACCGCGAGGGCCCCGCACCAGGCGCACGCGGGAGTCGCCTGGGCGTTCGCCTTCTGCAGCGGCCCCGCGCACCGCAGGCAGCGGGCGGTGTCGCCGCACTCGTCGCATGCGAGTCGCGGCGCGTAGCCGGGATGCGCGACCTGGACGAGGACCGGCCCGAACTCGACGGCCGCCTTCGCCTCCGTCCACGCGGCCGACGGGATCCTGGCGTTGGCGGCGAACCCCTCCCGGGACCCCTGCTGCGTCGTCGGGATGACCCGCGGCTGGTAGCGGGGATCGGGCGACACCTCGGTCAACCAGCCGATCTCGACCAGCCGCTGCACGTCGGTGCTCCGCGCGTGCCCGGCGAACACGAGCGCAGGATGCTGCTGCTCGGCTCGGAGGAGCGCCGCGTCTCGGGCGTGCACGTACGGGCTGAGGGGCTCGGAGAACAGCGGATCGGAATCGTCCCACAGGGCCACGAGCCCGAGTCGCGCCGCGGGCGCGAGCAGGACGGAGCGGTTCCCCACGAGGACGAGGGCCTCGTCGCCCCGCGCTCGCAGCAGGGCCCGGTAGCGCTCCGGGTTCGACTGGCGGGAGTCGAGTCGCACGACGCGGCCCGGGTCGACGACGGCCTCGAGAGCGGCGACCAGCTGCTCCTGGTCGCGGTAGTCGGGGACCGCGAGGATGGCGCTGTCGCCGTCGGCGAGGCTCACGGCGGCGAGCTGCGCCAGGGTGACGGCCCACTGACCCACCCAGAGCACCTCGCCGTCGGCGTCCGCGGGCAGCTCGGCCAGGAGCGGCAGGGCATCGAGGGCGATCCTGGCCCGGGCACGCACGGCGCCGGCGAGGTCGGTGGAACGGTAGTGGTCGATGGTCGGAGTCGCCTCCGGGGCGGCCGCGATCGGCACGCCGTCCGGGTCTGCGTCACCGGCGGCAGCCACCGTTGCGGCTGAGGCTCCCTCCGTGACGGCCTCGGCGGCCTCGGTGGCGTCGACGACCCGCGCCTCCCGCGCAGCCAGCCACGCCTTCTCGACGCGCACCTGCCGCGTGGGGACGGCCAGCCGGAGCACGTCGCTCGCCGAGCCTCCCGCGCGATCGGCCAGCGCCCGGGCGAGTCGCCACACCTCGGGCGCCAGCACGGGCACGGTGGAGACGAGCTCCTCCAGCTCGCTGAGCGACCCTTCGTGCTCCGACCCGGTGGCGAGCTCGACGACGAAGCCGTCGGCCACGCGCCCCGCGGAGCGGAGGGGTACCTTGACCCGCATGCCGGGGCCGACCTCACCCACCAGCCGCTCCGGCACGGCGTAGTCGAAGAGCCGGTCGAGCTGCGGCAGCGGGGTGTCGACCAGCACCCGCGCGACGACCCGGGCCACGGTAGCGACCCCTAGAGCCCCGCTGCGGCGCGGAGGGCGTCGACGCGGTCGAGCTTCTCCCACGTGAAGTCGGGGAGATCGCGACCGAAGTGGCCGTAGGTGGAGGTCTGGCCGTAGATGGGCCGGAGCAGGTCAAGGTCGCGGATGATCGCGGCGGGACGCAGATCGAAGACCTCGTTGATGGCGTCGATGATGACGTCGTCGGAGACGTGGCCGGTGCCGAACGTCTCGACGTAGAGGCCGACCGGCGCCGAGCGACCGATCGCGTAGGCGATCTGGATCTCGAGACGCTCGGCGAACCCGGCCGCCACGGCGTTCTTCGCGACCCAGCGCATGGCGTAGGCGGCGGACCGGTCGACCTTCGACGGGTCCTTGCCGGAGAAGGCGCCGCCGCCGTGACGGGACGCCCCACCGTAGGTGTCGACGATGATCTTCCGGCCGGTGAGGCCGGCGTCGCCCTGCGGGCCGCCGATCTCGAAGCGCCCGGTCGGGTTGATGATGAAGCGGGTCGCCGAGGAGTCGAGACCCGCGTCGTCGAGGACGGGGCGGATCACGTGCTCGATGACCTCGCGCTCGAGCTGCTCGCTCGACACGCGGGGCGAGTGCTGGGTCGAGAGGACGACCGTCTCGACGGTCTTGGGCACGTAGCCGTCGTAGCCGACCGTGACCTGCGTCTTGCCGTCGGGGCGGAGGTAGTCGAGGATGCCCTCCTTGCGGACGGCGGCGAGGCGCTCCGCCAGCCGGTGCGCGAGCCACACGGGCAACGGCATGTACTGCGGCGTCTCGGTGGTGGCGAAGCCGAACATGATGCCCTGGTCGCCGGCGCCCTGCGCGTCGAGGGCGTCGTCGACCGAGAGCCCCGTGCGCGTCTCGAGCGCGTTGTCGACGCCCTGCGCGATGTCGGGCGACTGCGCGCCGATCGAGACCTCGACACCGCAGGTGCGACCGTCGAAGCTGACGGAGGAGTCGTTGTAGCCGATGCCCGTGATGAGGTCGCGGACGATCGTGGGGATGTCGACGTAGCCCGTCGTCGTGACCTCGCCCGCCACGTGCACGAGACCCGTCGTCACCAGCGTCTCGACGGCCACGCGGCTGTGCGGGTCTTCGGCGAGGAGGGCGTCGAGGATGCGATCGGAGATCTGGTCGCAGATCTTGTCGGGGTGCCCCTCGGTGACGGACTCGGAGGTGAAGAGACGGAGGGCAGAAGTCACGGAATTCCTCGGGGACGGTGCGAGAAGGGGCGCGCCAACTCTACCGCCGCCCCACCGACACTCCCCCGGGCTCGCGTCACACGGAGAGACCGTCTGGCAGGGTCGACGGATGGACACCGTCGACCTGCGGACACCGCGACTCCTGCTCAGGCCCCCCGGTGAGGGCGACGTCGACGCGATCGCGGCCGCGTGTCAGGATCCCGTGCTGCAGGCGCGAGTCCCCGTCCCCGTCCCGTACACGCGGCGGTCGGCGGTCGACTTCGTCCGCGGCTACAGCGCTCCCCGCTGGGCCTCCGGCGCCAAGTGCACGTGGGCGATCGAGGCCGAGGGGCTCTTCGCGGGCATGATCGGCGTGCAGATCCTCGAGGGTGGTCGGGGCGAGATCGGATATTGGCTCGCCGAGGAGCATCGGGGCCGCGGCCTCCTCACCGAGGCCGGCGCGCGCGTGGTCGCCTTCGCCCTCGATCCGGCGCCCGAGGGCCTCGGCCTCGCCCGGCTCGCCTGGCGTGCCTTCTCGGGCAACGTCGCCTCGGCCCGGGTGGCGCAGAGGCTCGGCTTCCGCTTCGAGGGGGTGGCACGCCTCGGCGCCGTCGGCCGGAACGGCCTCGAGGACGACTGGCTCGCCGGCCTCCTGGCGACCGACACCCGGGCTCCGGTCCCCTGGGCCGTGCTCGACCCGCACGCCTGACGCGACGTCGGCCGGACGCCCCGCGAACGCCGACGGCCCCTCCGCCGGAGCGGAGGGGCCGTTAGGCGTCGCGGGACAGCGTTACTCGGCGACGACCTCGAGGGGCTTCGCGACGAGCTTGTCCTCGTTGATCTCGTGCATGGCCACGGAGAGCGGCTTGTCGTCGATAGTCGAGTCGACCAGGGGGCCGACGTTGTCGAAGAGCGAGCCCTCGTGCAGGTCGGCGTAGTAGTCGTTGATCTGGCGCGCGCGCTTCGAGGCGAAGATGACGAGCGCGTACTTCGACTCGACCTTCGAGAGCAGGTCGTCGATGGGCGGGTCGATGATGCCCTTGTTTCTGTCGGCCATGGTGCCTCCTAAGCTTTGTGAGCCCGTGCAGCCTTCGACTGCGCTGCGGGCAATGTCATCAAGTCTACGACCTCCTGGGCCGCTTCGCTGACGTCGTGGTTCACGACCTTGACGTCGAACTCGTCCTGAGCGGCCAGCTCGATCTTCGCGGTCTCGAGCCGGCGCTGCTGTTCGGCCTTGTCCTCCGTGCCGCGGCCGATGAGCCGACGGACCAGTTCCTCCCAGGTCGGGGGCAGGAGGAAGACGAGCACCGCCTCCGGCATGACGGCCTTGACCTGGCGGGCCCCCTGCAGATCGATCTCGAGCAGGACGCTCCTGCCCTTGTCGAGCGCGGCGTCGATCGGCGGCCGGGGGGTGCCGTACCGATAGGAGTTGTGGACCGTCGCGTACTCGAGGAGCTCGCGGTCGCGGATCTTGCGGTCGAACTCCTCGTCGGTGACGAAGTAGTAGTGGACGCCGTCGATCTCGCCCGGTCGGGGCTTGCGCGTCGTGGCCGAGATCGAGAGCAGGACCTCGGGGTGGTGCTCGCGGATGTGCGTCGACACCGTGCCCTTGCCGACCGCCGTCGGGCCGGCGAGGACGACGAGGCGCGACCGGAGCCGCCCCTTGGCCTCCCGCTGCGACAGCCAGTCGCCGAGGATCGCGCGCTGGCGCACCCCGAGACCGCCCACGCGCTTCGAGTCGGCGATGCCGAGGGAGTCCATGATGCGCGCCACGCGCGTCGGGCCGATGCCCGGGATGCTGGTGAGGAGCTCGCGGACGCGCAGGGTCGCCTCCGGTGCGGTGACGTCGCCCTGCCAGCCGGCCTCGGCCGCGTCGAGCGCGGTCCGTCGGCGCTCGGCGACGTCGTGCTTCACCTCGGCGCGGGCGCGGCGCGCGGCGACGGCGGCCTTGGCCGCGGCGGCGCGGTCGACCGGGGGCGGGGTCATGCGAGGCACGACGACACCTCCTCGGACGCGTCGCGGACGGCCGCGGCGACTCCCGCCGGCCCGGCGGAGAGGAGCGAGCGCGAGGCCGAGACGAGCACCTGGCCGGACGCCTCGCCGAAGAGGCGGCGGACGTCGGCGTAGCGAGCGCCCTGGGCGCCGAACCCCGGGGCCAGAACGGGCGTGGCGACGAGCGAGGCGGTGTCGATGCCGTAGTCGGCGAGGTCGACGGTCGCGCCGAGCACCACCCCGACGGAGCCGGGGCGGTCGGCGCTCAGATCCTGATCAGCGGCGGAATTGTCGTGGAACACGTCGTCGACGATACCGGCGGCGACGGTCCGACCGGTGCCGAGAATCGCCGTCTGCGTCAGACGCGCCTCCGGATTCGACGTGGCGGAGAGGACGAACACCCCGGCACCCGCCGAACGCGCACGTCGGAGGAAGCCCGCGTTCGCCCCGAGCCCCTGGTACGCGGCTGCCGTGACGGCGTCGGCGCGGAGCGGCGACGACGGGTCGAGCCAGGCGTCGCCGTAGGAGTCCATGGTCGTCCCGATGTCGCCGCGCTTGGCGTCGGCGATCACGAGCAGCTCCGTCTCGCGAGCCGCCGCGAGGACATCCTCGAGGGCCCGGAACCCGGCGGAGCCGTACCGCTCGTAGAAGGCGACCTGCGGTTTGACGACCGGTGCGACTCCTGCGGCCGCCTCGACGACGCGGAGCCCGAACTCGCGAGCCCCCTCCGCCGACACCGGGAGGCCCCACTCCCCCAGCAGGTAGGGGTGCGGGTCGATTCCGACGCAGAGCTGCCCGAACCGCCGGAACGAGGCGCGCAGCCGGAGGCCGAACGCGTCGGTCACCGCTTGGCCTCCCGCTCCAGGGCGTAGTCCTGGAGGCTCGTCACGTCGTAGCCGGTGTGGATCGCCTCGATGGAGGCGACGGCCGCGGCGAGCTGCGCCATCGTGGTGAAGAGGGCCTTGTCGGCCGCGACGGTGGCGGCACGGATCTCGTAGCCGTCGGCGCGACCGCTCGACCCGGAGGGCGTGTTGATGACGAGATCGACATCGTCGCGGTTGATGAGGTCGACGACCGACTCCCCGCCCTCGGAGTACTTGCCGACGATCCGCGTCGGGATGCCGTTGCGGGTGAGGACGGTGGCCGTTCCCTCGGTCGCGATGATCTCGAAGCCGAGCTGCTGGAGCCGCAGCACCGGCAGCACGATGGCCCGCTTGTCGCGGTCGGCCACGCTCACGAACGCGACTCCCCCGGTGGGCAGCCCGCCGTACGCGGCCGTCTGGCTCTTCGCGAACGCCCGCGGGAAGTCGCGGTCGATGCCCATGACCTCGCCGGTGGAGCGCATCTCCGGGCTGAGGACGCTGTCGACGACCTGCCCCTCCTTGGTGCGGAAGCGCTTGAACGGCAGCACCGCCTCCTTGACGGAGATGGGCGAGTCGAGGGGCACGTCGGAGCCGTCCTCGGCGGGCAGGAGCCCCGACCCGACGAGGTCGCGGATCGACTGCCCCACCATGATGAGCGACGCGGCCTTCGCGAGCGGGATGCCGAGCGCCTTCGAGACGAAGGGCACGGTGCGGCTGGCGCGCGGGTTCGCCTCGAGGACGTAGAGCACGCCCGCGGCGATGGCGAACTGCACGTTGAGGAGGCCGGAGACCCCGATCCCCTCCGCGATCTTCAGGGTCGCCTCGCGGACCCGGTCGATCTCGCCGCGGCCAAGGGTGACCGGCGGGAGCGTGCAGCTCGAGTCGCCGGAGTGGATCCCGGCCTCCTCGATGTGCTCCATGATCCCGCCCACGTAGAGCTCGTGGCCGTCGTAGAGGGCGTCGACGTCGATCTCCACGGCGTCGTCGAGGAACCGGTCGACGAGGAGCGGCTGGTCGGGTCCGATGATGGCTTGGTCTTTCACGCGCTCGAAGTAGTCGGCCAGCAGCTCCGACGAGTAGACGATCTCCATGCCGCGGCCGCCGAGGACGTACGAGGGGCGGACCAGGACGGGGTAGCCGATCTCCTCGGCGACCTCGACGGCGGTGGCGTAGTCGGTGCCGGTGCCGTTGCGGGGGGCCAGGAGCCCGGCCCCGTCGAGGATGGCCGAGAACAGGCCGCGCTCCTCGGCCGAGTCGATGGCGGACGGCGAGGTCCCGAGGATCGGGACCCCCGCCTCCTCGAGGCCCGCGGCGAGACCGAGGGCCGTCTGGCCGCCGAGCTGCACCACGACGCCGACGAGCTCGCCGGAGAGGCTCTCCGCGTGGACGACCTCGAGGACGTCCTCGAGCGTGAGCGGCTCGAAGTAGAGGCGGTCGCTCGTGTCGTAGTCGGTGGAGACGGTCTCGGGGTTGCAGTTGATCATGATCGTCTCGAAGCCGGCCTTCGACAGGGCGAAGGAGGCGTGCACGCACGAGTAGTCGAACTCCACACCCTGGCCGATCCGGTTGGGGCCGGACCCCAGGATGATCACCTTGCGACGGTCGCTCGGGGCCACCTCGGTCTCGAAGTCGTACGACGAGTAGTGGTACGGCGTGAGGGCGGGGAACTCGCCTGCGCAGGTGTCGACCGTCTTGTAGACGGGGCGGAGGCCGAGGGCGAGTCGTGCGTCGCGGACCCCCTGCTCGGTGAGCGACCGGAGCTGGGCGATCTGGACGTCGCTGAAGCCGTGCTCCTTCGCCTCGCGGAAGGTGTCCTCGTCGAGCTCGGTCGCCTCGTGCACCCGCTCGGCGACCTCGTTGATGAGCACGATCTGGTCGATGAACCAGGGGTCGATCTTCGTGGCGTCGAAGACCTGCTCGGCCGTGGCTCCGGCTCGCAGCGCCTGCTGGACGGTGACGATACGGCCGTCGGTGGGCACGCTCGAGAGCTCGAGGAGCGCGTCGACGGATCCGGGCTCGCCCGACCAGTGGAAGCTGGAGCCGCGCTTCTCGAGCGAGCGGAGGGCCTTCTGCAGGGCCTGGGTGAAGTTGCGGCCGATGGCCATGGCCTCGCCCACGCTCTTCATGGTGGTCGTGAGCGTCGTGTCGGCGGCCGGGAACTTCTCGAAGGCGAAGCGCGGGACCTTGACGACGACGTAGTCGAGCGTCGGCTCGAACGAGGCCGGCGTCACCTTGGTGATGTCGTTCGGGATCTCGTCGAGGCGATAGCCGATGGCGAGCTTGGCCGCGATCTTCGCGATCGGGAAGCCGGTCGCCTTGGAGGCCAGGGCGCTCGAGCGGGAGACGCGCGGGTTCATCTCGATGACGATGATGCGTCCGTCGGCCGGGTCGATGGCGAACTGGATGTTGCAGCCGCCGGTGTCGACGCCCACCCGGCGGATGATGTCGATCCCGATGTCGCGGAGTTTCTGGTACTCGCGGTCGGTCAGGGTGAGGGCCGGAGCCACGGTGATGGAGTCGCCGGTGTGGACGCCGACGGGATCGACGTTCTCGATCGAGCAGATGACGACCGTGTTGTCGGCCGTGTCGCGCATGAGCTCGAGCTCGTACTCCTTCCAGCCCGTGATGCTCTCCTCGAGCAGCACCTCGCTCGTGGGGCTCGAGTGCAGGCCGTCGCCGACCATGCGGAGGAGCTCCTCGGGCGTGTGGGCGAAGCCGGAGCCGAGACCGCCCATCGTGAAGGACGGCCGCACCACGAGCGGGTAGCCGAGGTCGTCGGCGAAGGCGAGGGCCTCGTCGAGGTGGTGCGCGATGTGCGAGCGGGCGACGTCGGCGCCGGACTCGAGGACGAGCTCCTTGAACATCTGGCGGTCCTCGCCGCGCTGGATCGCGTCGACCTTCGCGCCGATGAGCTCGACCCCGTGCTTCTCGAGGATGCCGGCCGCGTCGAGCGCGATGGCCGCGTTCAGCGCGGTCTGGCCGCCCAGGGTGGGCAGGACCGCATCCGGACGCTCCTTGATGATGATCGACTCGAGCACCTCGGAGGTGATCGGCTCGATGTAGGTGGCGTCGGCGAAGTCGGGGTCGGTCATGATCGTCGCCGGGTTCGGGTTGACCAGGATGACGCGGATGCCCTCCTCGCGGAGGACCCGGCAGGCCTGCGTGCCCGAGTAGTCGAACTCGGCCGCCTGGCCGATGACGATGGGGCCGGAGCCGATGACGAGGACGGAGTTGATGTCGGGGCGTTTCGGCATTACTTGCTTTCCTGGTTCGAGGCGCGGGCGATGACCAGCTCGCGGAAGCGGTCGAAGAGGTGGTTGCTGTCGTGGGGCCCTGCGGCCGCCTCGGGGTGGTACTGCACCGAGAAGGCCGGGATGTCGAGGGCGCGGAGCCCCTCGACGACGTTGTCGTTCAGAGAGAAGTGGCTGACCTCGACGCGTCCGAAGCCGGCCGGGGAGTCGAGGACGCCGTCGACCGGGGCGTCGACCGCGAAGCCGTGGTTCTGGCTCGTGATCTCGACGGTGCCGGTGGTCTTGTCCCACACCGGCTGGTTGATGCCGCGGTGGCCGAAGGGCAGCTTGTAGGTGCCGAAGCCGAGGGCGCGCCCGAGGAGCTGGTTGCCGAAGCAGATGCCGAAGAACGGCAGGCCCTCGCGGAGGGCGCCCTGCAGGAGCTCGACCTGCGCGTCGGAGGCCGCGGGGTCGCCGGGGCCGTTCGAGTAGAAGAGGGCGTCGGGTGCGATCGCGCGGAGCTCCTCCGCGGTCGCCGACTGCGGCAGGACCGTCACGTCGAAGCCGCGCTGGGCCAGATAGCGGAGCGTCGACGTCTTGACGCCGAGGTCGAGGACGGCGACCCGGCCGATGCGCTCGCCCTCGGCGGGGAGGTCGTAGCGCACCTTCGTGGACACCTCGCCGGACAGGTTGCGGCCGGCCATGCCGTCCTGGTCGCGGACGAGCCGGAGCTGCTCCTCCGGGTCGAGGGCGGCGTCGCCTCCCGAGAAGACGCCCGCGCGCATCGAGCCGACGTCGCGGAGTCGTCGGGTGATCGCGCGGGTGTCGACCCCGCGGATCCCGACGATGCCGTCGTCTGCCAACTGGTCGTCGAGGGTGCCCTGCGCGCGGAAGTTGGAGACCACGCGGCTGGCGTCGCGGACGACGAAGCCGGCCACCCAGATGCGGCTCGATTCGGGGTCCTCGTCGTTGACGCCCGTGTTGCCGATGTGCGGCGCGGTCATCACGACGATCTGCCCGGCGTAGGACGGGTCGGTCAGGGTCTCCTGGTAGCCGGTCATCCCCGTCGCGAAGACGGCCTCGCCGAGGGTCCGCCCCTCGGCGCCGTAGGCGCGCCCTTCGAAGCGGGTTCCGTCTTCGAGAACCAGTACGGCCTTCTGTGTCACTGAGTCTTCTCTCCTGGGGTCGTATCGGTGCGGGGTGCGGGTGCGGCGTCCGGCAGGAGGGTCTCGACGGCGTCGATGACCTCCCGGGGGTCGCCGCTGTCGCGGAGGTAGGTGTCGACGTCGGTGTCGCCGAGGCGCCAACCGATGCGGATGAGGCCGTCGGTCTCGACGACGCGGTCGATGGTCCAGGTCGAGCGTCCGACGTCGCGGAGGCTCGCCCGCTCGACGAGGATCGGCGCGGCTCCTGCGATGTCGAGGACCACGCCCTCGGGATGCACCTCGACGACGGCGCGGCCGCGGAAGCCGAGCCCCCGGACGACGACCCGGTCGAGCGGGTTCTCCGCCTTGGAGGTCGCGACGTAGAAGAGGTCGCGCTCGAAGGACGAGGGGGCGAGGTCGACCGGGGCGGACACCGGCAGGGGCAGACCGGCCTGGCTCCTGCCCCGCGCGCGCCAACCGGCCCGCATGAGGAGGAACAGGGCGAGGAAGAGGAGCAGGAAGCCCGCGCCGATCAGCCAGCGGGTCACGAGGCCTCCGCGAAGCGGGATGCTCGGGCGAGCCGCTCGACCTCGCCCGAGTCGACGACCTCGCCGCCGAGGACCGTCGCGTAGCCGCCGTGGAAGACGGCCTCCACGCGGCCCGGCAGCTCGGAGCCGAGGAACGGGGAGTTGGTGCTCTTGCCGGCGAGGTCGGCGGTCGAGAAACTCCTGGTCACCCTTCGATCGTAGAGCGTGATCTCGGCCGGGCCGCCCACGCCGATCGGAACGCCCTGGCCCTCGACCTGCCCGATGCGCGCCGGTGCCACGGAGAGCACCCGCTCGACGTCGGCCCAGCCGAGGAGGCCGGTGTCGACCATGGTCCGGTGGACGACGGCGAGCGCGGACTCGAGGCCGACCATCCCGTTGGCCGCGTTGTCCCACTCGCACGACTTCGCCTCCGCGGTGTGCGGGGCGTGGTCGGTCGCGACGATGTCGACGGTGCCGTCGGCCAGGGCCTGGCGGAGCGCCTCGACGTCCTCCGACCGGCGGAGCGGCGGGTTGACCTTGTAGCGCGCGTCGTAGGTGGAGACGAGGTCCTCGGTGAGGAGCAGGTGGTGCGGGGTGACCTCCGCGGTCACGTCGAAGCCGCGCGACTTCGCCCAGCGGATCACCTCGACGCTGCCGGCCGTGGAGACGTGGCAGACGTGCAGCCGCGCCCCGACGTGGTGCGCCAGGAGCACGTCGCGCGCGATGATCGCCTCCTCCGCCACGGCCGGCCAGCCGCCGAGCCCGAGGGTGGCGCTGAGTTCGCCCTCGTTCATCTGCGCGCCCACGGTGAGCCGGGGCTCCTGCGCGTGCTGGGCCAGGACCCCGCCGAAGCCCTTGATGTACTCGAGCGCGCGACGCATCAGGAGAGGGTCGGCGACGCAGGAGCCGTCGTCCGAGAACACGCGGACGCGGGCCCTCGACCTCGCCATGGCGCCGATCTCCGACAGGTGCGTCCCGGCGAGGCCCTGCGACACGGCCCCGATGGGCCGCACGGTGACGAAGCCCGCCCGGTCGCCCAGGGCCTGCACCTGCTCGACGACCCCGGCCGTGTCGGCCACGGGCGAGGAGTTGGCCATCGCGTTGACCGCGGTGAAGCCGCCCCGCGCGGCCGCCCGGGAGCCGGTGAGGACCGTCTCGCTGCCCTCGAAGCCCGGCTCGCGGAGGTGCGTGTGCAGGTCGACGAGGCCGGGGAGGGCCAGGAGCCCGTCGGCGTCGATCTCGGTGGCGCCCACCTCGGTGAGGTTCGTGCCGAGCGCCTTCACCACGCCGCCGCCGAGCAGGATGTCGGTCTTCCGCCCCGAGCTCAGCTCGGCGCCCTTAAGCAGGTAGTCGGTGGTCATCGTTCGTCCTCTCGGTCGCCGGCCAGGGTCAGGTAGAGCACGGCCATGCGGACGGCGACGCCGTTCGCGACCTGCTCCCGCACGGTCGACTGCTTCGAGTCGGCCGCCTCGTCGCTGATCTCCAGCCCGCGGATCATCGGCCCCGGGTGCATGATCAGCGTGGTCTCCGGAAGCGCGCGGAACCGCTGCGCGCTGAGCCCCCAGGAGCGGGAGTACTCGCGGGCGTTCGGGAAGAACGCCTCGTTCATCCGCTCCTGCTGGATGCGCAGCATCATCACGACGTCGGGCTCGACGCTCGCGAGGGCCTCGTCGAGGTCGAAGTGGACGTCGGCGCCGAAGGCCGCCACCCCGTTGGGTAAAAGCGTCGGCGGCGCCACGAAGGTCACCTCGGCGCCGAGGGTGCGCAGCAGCCAGACGTTGGAGCGCGCGACGCGCGAGTGCAGGATGTCGCCGACGATCACGACGCGGACGCCGTCGAGGCCCCGTCCGCGACTGTCGGTGCCGTGGATCCTGCGCCGCATGGTGAACGCGTCGAGGAGCGCCTGCGTCGGGTGCTCGTGCGTGCCGTCTCCGGCGTTCACCACGCCGGCCTCGACCCAGCCGCTCTCGGCCAGCACTCGGGGCGCACCGGAGGCGGGGTGCCGGATGACGATGCCGTCCGCCCCCATCGCCGCGAGAGTCTGCGCGGTGTCCTTCAGCGACTCGCCCTTCGAGACGCTGGAGCCCTTCGCCGCGAAGTTGATGACGTCGGCGGAGAGCCGCTTGGCGGCGGCCTCGAACGAGATGCGGGTGCGGGTGGAGTCCTCGAAGAAGAGGTTGACGACGGTGATGCCGCGGAGCGTCGGGAGCTTGCGGACCTCGCGGGTCGAGACGTCGGCCATGTCCTCCGCGATGTCGAGGATCCGCACGGCGTCGTCGCGCCCGAGATCGGCGGTGCTCAGGAGATGCCTCACTGCTCGCCCCCCTCGATCGTGACGCGCTCGTCGTCGTCCGTCTCGGCGAGGCGCACGAAGATGCGCTCCGCGGCGGACGACGGCAGGTTCTTGCCCACGTAGTCGGCGCGGATCGGGAGTTCGCGGTGGCCGCGGTCGACGAGCACGGCCAGTCGGACGACGCTCGGTCGCCCGATCGCGCTGAGGGCGTCGAGGGCGGCGCGGATCGTGCGGCCCGAGAAGAGCACGTCGTCGACGAGGACGACGGTCTTGCCGTCGATGCCGCCGTCGGGGACGCTGGTCGGACGCGGGGAGCGGGTCGGCTGGCGCCGGAGGTCGTCGCGGAAGAGGGTGACGTCGACGGCCCCGATGGGGATCGTCTGGCCCGAGATGGACTCGAGGGCCCGCCCGATCCGGTCGGCGAGGATCACGCCGCGCGTCGGGACGCCCAGGACAACGAGGTCGTCCGCCCCGCGGTTGGCCTCGAGGATCTCGTGGGCGATGCGCGTCAGCGCACGCTTGATGTCAGCCTGACTCAGCACGTCTCGTGTGCTCAATCGGACCTCCTTCCCCGCCTCTCGGGACGGAATTTAAAGGACGTCGGTGTGTGGATCGCGACCAGCCTAGCGTGCCTGCCGAGGCCTGCGGCTACGAGGCCGTGGTGGTCGCGATCCGGGCCAGCAGCCCGTTGACGAAGCTCGCGGAGTCGTCGGTCGACAGGCTCTGAGCCAGCTCGACGGCCTCGGAGATCGCGACGGCGTCGGGGATCTCCTCGTTGTGCGTCAGCTCCCAGATGCCGATCCGCAGGATCGCGCGGTCGATCGTGGGCATGCGCTGGAGCGACCAGCCCTGCGAGTACGTCTCGATGAGCTCGTCGATCTCCGGACGGTTCTCGATGACACCCTGCACGATGTCGCGCGCGTAGCCCCAGCTGGAGTTGCGCTCCGGGTTCGCCAGGGCCCGCTGGGTCTCCACGACGAGGGCGTCGTCGATGGAGATCTGTCGGATGTCGGCGACGTAGAGGATGTCGAGGGCGCGCTTGCGCGCCTTTGTTCGTGCGCTCACGGAGGGGGCTGGCCCTAGTCGTTGACGCGGCCGAGGTAGCTGCCGTCGCGCGTGTCGACCTTGACCCGGGTGCCGGTCTCGAGGAAGAGCGGTACCTGGATCTCGTAGCCGGTCTCGACGGTGGCCGGCTTGGTGCCGCCGGTGGAGCGGTCGCCCTGGAGACCCGGCTCGGTGTAGGTGACCTCGAGGACGACGGAGGCGGGGAGCTCGATGTAGAGCGGGTTGCCCTCGTGGAGCGCCATCTGCACGTTCTGGTTCTCGAGCATGAAGTTCTTCGCGTCGCCGACGATCGTCGCGGGGACGTTGATCTGGTCGTAGTCGCTGGTGTCCATGAACACGAAGCCGTCGGCCTCGGCGTAGAGGTACTGGTACTCCCGGCGGTCGACGTTGGCGAACTCGACCTTCGTGCCGGCGTTGAAGGTCTTGTCGACGACCTTGCCGCTCATGACGTTCTTCATCTTCGTGCGGACGAACGCGCCGCCCTTGCCGGGCTTGACGTGCTGGAACTCGATGATGTTCCAGAGCTGGCCGTCGAGGTTGAGAACGGCGCCGTTCTTGATGTCGTTGGTAGTGGCCATGCTGGAACGTCCTTTGAAGATCGATTTATAGAGGGAGCGGGTGCGCGAGGGCACGGAGCGGTCAAGGCAGCGACCACTCTACCCGACACTCGAAGCGGGTCTGCGGAACTGACGCCTCCCTGTTGACACAGATTTATTCGACGGCAATATTTACATCTTGCATGTGCGTAGAAAGCGCACGCAGACGTCAGGAGTGGTTCATGGCCGATTTTCTGGTTCGAGCATTGGCGGTCGGTGCCTGCAGCATCGTCCTAGCGGCGGCAGGAACCTTTGCGACATCGACGGGGGCAGCTGCGACCGAAGCGGTTCCACAGCCGACGAACCAGGGATCCGCGTCGGAGCAGATGCTTACAGAACTTCAGTTCGCTCAAGCGATGGAGGAGGCTCGTCGACTGGGGCTGACCGGAGCCGAACACGTGGGCGACGATGGGGTGCCCGTGAGAACCGTGTCGCTCGGGGACGGGATCTCGTTCGGTGTGTCTGCAGGCCTGTGCGTGGTCAGTGCAGGCGGCTTCTGCGTCGTCGCAGGTGCCATCCTCACTGCGGCGGGACTAGCCATCTCCGCGAACAACGGCCAAAGGTCCTCCGGTGGTCGGCAACTGCGGGTGTACCCGTTCAGCGGTCACAAGCCGCGATGCGCGTAGGAGGCGCCGTGAACCTGCTCCTTCGCCGAACGTTCGTCTGCGGTCTCTCACTCACGGGCATCGCAGCCGGTTTGGTCATTGCAAACAGTGATCTCTCCGAGTGCTGGCGACTGGTGGGGCGCGTGTGTTCGGGTGCCGCCATGTTCCTCGGAATCCTGTACCTCGGGGCGGTGATCCGCTATCAGCGCCGTCGGCCGGGCCGCAACCCCTAGCCGATGCAGGCCTCGCGTGTGACTCAGCATCTCCTTTGGCTCGACGAGACGTATGAGCGATGTCCGGCCTTGCCTACGCACCGAGCGGGAAGGGTAGGAATCGGCCTCCCGGCTCCGCGACACGAGCGCCGGGTGGCTCTTCTCGTCGCGCACCTCGTGGGTGAGGACCGAGTGCGTCGTCGCGTAACCTCGCCCCGTGGACGACTCGCCCCCCGCTCCCGCCCCGCAGCGCGGGCGACGTCTCCTCGCGGGCATCGCCCTCGCCTACGCCGTCCTCACGCTCGCGTTCTTCGCCGGACTCGTGCTCGCCCCCGTCCGGGGCGAGACCGGGAACGTGCTGTTCCCGCTCGTGTCGATCGGCGCCGTCGTCTCGCTGGCGGCGCTGCAGGAGCGGTCGCGGCTCCTGCCCCTCCCGAACGGCCGGCGGAAGGCGGTGACCGTCGTCGTGGGGCTCGCCTGGACGGTCGCCTCGGTGTGGCTCGTCGCGGTCGCGTCGGGGACCGGGTGGGACGACGTCGCGACGTCGATCCCGCTCGGAGCGCTCGCCTGGGGGCTCGGGCTCGTCTTCGGCTGGGTCGGCTATCGCTCGCGCTTCTTCCGATGGCAGCGGAGCGACGTCCCGCCGACCGTCGTCGGCTGAGACCCTCGACGGGCGAGACCCTAGACAGGTGAGATGTCCTCGCGTCAAACTGTGCGCGAGGGCTCCGCCGGAGCCACCCGACTCAAGGCGCTCACCATGCAGACACCCGATCGTCCTGCCCGAAAACCCTCCCCCGAGGCCCACCGCCAGCGCGCCGACATCCAGGGTCTGCGGACCCTCGCCGTCGTCGCCGTCATCCTGAACCACCTGCTGGCCTGGCCATCCGGCGGTTTCGTCGGCGTCGACGTCTTCTTCGTCGTGTCGGGGTTCCTCATCACGGGGCTTCTCCTCCGCGAGCACGACCGGACTGGGCGCATCTCGTTCGCGGGCTTCTATCGGCGGAGGGCGCGCAGGATCCTGCCCATCGCCACGCTCGTGCTCGTCGCGACGGTCGCGGCCTCCTTCGCGATCTTCCTCCCGGCCCGCGCTCGGACCATCTCCGTCGACGCGATCTGGTCGTTCGTCTTCGCGGGGAACTGGCACTTCGCCCTCGTCGGGACCGACTACTTCGCCTCCGACGGGACGACGTCGCCGCTGCAGCACTACTGGTCGCTCGGCGTCGAGGAGCAGTTCTACCTCGTCTGGCCCTGGATCCTGGTCCTCGTCTTCGCGGTCGCCGCCAAGCGCCGGTGGTCCGGGCGTCACGGCCGGGGCGTCCTCGCGGCGATCCTGCTCGCCCTCACCGTCGCCTCCTTCGCGTGGGGCGTCGCCCAATCCGTCTCGGACCCCGGATTCGCCTACTTCTCGACCGGCGTCCGCGCCTGGGAGCTCGGGGTCGGGGCGCTCCTGGCCCTGGGCGTCCCTCTCCTGGAGCGCATTCCCGGGGCGCTCCGCCCGGTTCTCGGGTGGCTCGGGCTCTCCGGGCTCGTGGCTGCCGTGTTCGCGACGTCCGGGTCCAGCGGTTTCCCGGCTCCGGGAGCCGCCGGCGCCGTTCTCGCGACGGCGTTCGTCGTGGCCGCGGGCACCGGGGGTCCGAGCCACGTCGTCGTCCTCGCGAACCCCGTCTCGAGCTATCTCGGCGACGTCTCGTACTCCCTCTACCTCTGGCACTTCCCCGTCATCATCCTGCTCGGCGCCGTCGTGCCGATGAGCGGGTTCACGATCGCGGCCTGCCTGCTCCTCACCCTCGGCCTGTCCGTCGCCTCCTACCATCTGATCGAGGATCCGATCCGGAAGTCGACCTGGCTCGACCGCCGGGCCCGCGAGGCGAGACGACTCGAGTCCGGGGCCAGGAGGCCGCGCCGCGTGCCCGTGATCTTCCAGGACGTCGACCGCCCCGACCTCGCCGTGATGGCCGGTGCCGTCGTCGTGGCGATCGTCGCGGTGGCCTACTTCGCTCAGACGGCGCCTCGGCCCGCCGAACCGCAGGCGCAGGCCGCCGAGTCCGTCACGACGGTCCTGCCGGGGGCGACGCCGTCGTCGTCCGACACCGGCTCCCCCGCCGAGCAGGCGCTGTCGGCGCGGATCTCGGCGGCGCTGACCGCGACGAGCTTCCCGGAGCTCGACCCGTCGGTCGACTCGCTGGGCACGTCGAACTGGGTGAAGGCGGCGGCCGCGTCCGGCTGCGCCGACATCACCCCGGCCACGGAGGAGCGCTGCCAGAGCGGCCCCGTGCTGGCGACGAAGCAGGTGGCCGTTCTCGGGGACTCGTTCGCGATCGCGTGGCTGCCCGGTCTCCGCGCGGCTCTCGCTGAGGCCGGATACCGGGTCCACACGTACACCTACGGGCAGTGCCCGGCCGCCTCCGTCACGGTCCGAAAGGAGGGAGGAGCCCCGTTCCCGGAGTGCGCGAGCCACCGGACCTGGGCGATCGGCCGGATCACGGCGCTGAAGCCTGATCTCGTGATCCTCGCCGACTCCTCGGACACGATCGACCGTCTGGCGACGAAGAAGTCCCAGGCGGATGGGAGCGCGGAGATCGCCGCGGGGCTCGGGACGACGGTGCGGGCGATCGCCCCCAGCGCCAAGCGCGTCGTCTACCTGTCCGATCCCCCGGTGGGCGTGGCGCTGCAGCAGTGCGTCACGCGGTTCGCGAAGCCGAGCGACTGCGCCCGGAGCACGACCAGCACGTGGGAGGCCATCCAGGCGGCCGATCGTCAGGCCGTGGAGGCCGCCGGAGGAACGTACCTGAGCACCGTCCGATGGTTCTGCGACACCCGGGGCCGCTGCCCGGCCTTCGTCGGGACGACACCGGTGCGGGCCGACGCCGGCCACCTCACCGTCCAGTACTCCACCGCGCTCGAACCGCTGCTGGCGGCCGCTCTGAAGCTCTGACCCGGAGGGCGTGTCGCTCCGATCGCAGGAGCGGCTAGGAGCCGATCTCCTGATACGCGGCGAACAGGAGGCTCGACTCGGGACCCTGCAGGACGGTCGGCTTCGCGAGGTCGTCGAGGACGATGAACCGCAGCATCCCGGCGCGCGTCTTCTTGTCGCGCTGCATCGTCGCGAGGAGCGTGTTCCAGCGCCCGGCCGGGTACTGGATCGGCAGTCCGAGCGACGTCAGGACGGAGCGGTGCCGGTCGACGACCTCGTCGGAGAGGCGACCGGCGAGGCGGGAGAGCTCCGCCACGAACACCATGCCGACCGAGACGGCGGCACCGTGGCGCCACTGGTAGCGCTCGGCGTGCTCGATCGCGTGGCCCAGGGTGTGGCCGTAGTTGAGGATCTCGCGGAGACCGGCCTCCTTGAAGTCGTCGCCGACGACGCGCGCCTTGAGCGCGATCGAGAGCTCCACCACGCGGCGGAACTCGGGTGTCGACGGGTCGACGACCCGGTCGACGTCGCGCTCGATGATGTCGAGGATCTCGGGCTCCGCGATGAACCCCGCCTTCACGATCTCCGCGAAGCCGGCCAGGATCTCGTTGCGCGCCAGCCCGTCGAGGAGGTCGAGGTCGACCAGGACGCCTGTCGGCGCGTAGAACGACCCGACGAGGTTCTTGCCCTCCGCCGTGTTGATCCCCGTCTTGCCGCCGATGCTCGCGTCGACCATGCCGAGGACCGTCGTCGGGACCTGGACGAGCTGCACGCCCCGCAGCCAGGTGGCGGCGACGAAGCCGGCGAGGTCGGTCGTCGCTCCCCCGCCGAGCCCGACGACGGCGTCCGTCCGGGCGAAATCCGCCTGGCCGAGGATCTGCCAGCAGAAGGCGGCCACCTCGACCCGCTTGGCGTCTTCCGCGTCGGGGACCTCGGCGATCATCGCCTCGAAGCCGGCCTCGACGAGGGCGGTGCGAAGCGCCTCCGCCCGCACGCCGAGCGGCGGGGCGTGAACGATGAGGACCTTCTTCGTCTGCGGGCCGAGCAGACCCGCGAGATCGGCGACGACGCCGCGCCCCACGCGCACCTCGTACGGCGAGTCGCCCTTCACGGGGATCACGGTCGTGTCGCTGGCAGTCATGGGGTGTCCGTTCCGACCCAGGTCACGATGTCGTCGACGACGTGCGAGAGAGGTCTGTGAGAGGTGTCGAGGGTGAGGTCGGCGAGGTCGGCGTAGAGGGGGGCGCGTTCGGTCGCGATCCTGCGCCACGCCTCGATCCCGCCGTGCTGGAGGAGGGGGCGGTCCGAGCCCGCGATGCGCGCCTCGACCGCCTCCGGCGAGACCGTGAGGCACACGACGCGGACGTCGCGCAGGAGCCGCCGGGTCGCCGGGTCGAGGACGGCTCCCCCGCCGAGGGACACCACCGTGGCGCCCCGGCGGAGCGTCTCGTCGACGGCATCGCGCTCCAGGCCCCGGAAGTGCGCCTCGCCGCGCGCCTCGAAGAGGGCCGGGATCGGGCCGTGCCTCTGGACGAGGAGCTTGTCGGTGTCGACGAACGGCACGCCGAGCCGCTTCGCGACCCGCTTGCCGACGCTGGTCTTGCCCGCGCCCATCGGTCCGATCAGGACGACCGGCGCGTCGAGCGGCCCCGGCATCAGGAGGAGGCGGTGGTGGTGAGGAACTCGGGGATGGCGTCGAGGTAGGAGGTGAGGTTGCGGCTGGTCTCGTCGATCGAGTCGCCGCCGAACTTCTCGAGCACGGCGTTGGCGAGGACCAGGGCGACCATCGCCTCCGCGACGACTCCGGAGGCGGGCACGGCGCAGACGTCGGAGCGCTGGTGGTGCGCCGTCGCCTCCTCGCCGGTCGCGACGTCGACGGTCGCCAGGGCGTGCGGGATCGTCGCGATCGGCTTCATCCCCGCGCGCACGCGGAGGACGGTGCCGGTCGACATGCCGCCCTCGGTGCCGCCCGCGCGGTCGGTGTCTCGCGAGATGCCCGCGCTGGTGCGGTGGAGTTCGTCGTGGGCCTCGGAGCCGCGGCGCGTCGTGGTGAGGAAGCCGTCTCCGACCTCGACCCCCTTGATGGCCTGGATGCCCATGAGGGCGGCGGCGAGCTGCGAGTCGAGACGACGATCCCAGTGGACGTGCGAGCCGAGACCGGGCGGGAGGTTGTAGGCGAGCACCTCGACGATGCCGCCGAGGGTGTCTCCGTCTTTCTTCGCGGCGTCGACCTCCTCGACCATGCGCGCGCTCGTCTCGCCGTCGAAGCAGCGCAGCGGATCGGCGTCGAGGGCCTCGAGGTCGTCGAGCGTGGGCAGGGGGCGACCCTCGGGGACGCGCACGGGGCCGATGGACAGGGTGTGGCTGACGACCTCGATGCCGAGCTCGGCCAGGAACGACTTGGCGACGGCTCCGAGGGCCACCCGCGCGGCCGTCTCGCGGGCGCTCGCGCGCTCGAGGATGGGCCGGGCCGAATCGAAACCGTACTTCTGCATGCCGACGAGGTCGGCGTGGCCGGGGCGCGGGCGCGTCAGCGGAGCGCTGCGGCCGCGGGAGGCGTCGCTCACCTCGACGGGCTGGGCGCTCATGACCTCCTGCCACTTCGGCCACTCGGTGTTGCCGACGCGGAGGGCGATCGGGCTGCCGATGGTGCGACCGTGGACGACGCCGCCGGAGATGTGGAGTTCGTCCTGCTCGAACTTCATGCGGGAGCCGCGGCCGTAGCCGAGCTTGCGGCGTTCCAGGTCGGCCTGGATGTCCTCGAGGAAGACGGGGACGCCCGCGGGCATCCCCTCGAGGACGGCGATCAGTTCGGGGCCATGAGACTCACCCGCGGTCAACCAACGAAGCATGTGCCCGATTCTTCCACAGTCGAGGGGCACTACTTGTTGTAGGACGGGTGAGCGCGCAGCCACGCCTGGAACTGCGAGACCGCCCGGAGGTGCTCGTCGTAGGTCGTCGAGAAGACCGTCTGGCCGGTCTCGAGGTCGACGGTGACGAAGTACAGCCAGGAACCGGACGCAGGATGCGAGGCCGCCTCGATAGCCGTGTCGCCGGGATTCGAGATCGGCCCGACCGGGAGGCCCTTGTGCACGTAGGTGTTGTACCTGTTCGAGGCGTCGGCCCGCTCGGCGTCGGTCGTGGTCACGCGACCCGTCGATCCGGTGCCGTAGGCGACCGTGGCGTCGGACTGCAGGAGCATGCCCTGGTCGATGCGGTTCTGGAACACGCGGGCCACCTTCGGGAAGTCGGCCGCGAGACCCGCCTCCTTCTGGATCAGCGAGGCGAAGATGATCGTGTGCTCGTACTGAGCGGGCGCGACGCCGGCCGACTGCAGGCGCTTGAGCATGGTGTCGACCATCTCCTGGAAGTACTCGTGCGCCGTCTTGCCGGGGTCGAGCTCGTAGGTCGCCGGGAAGAGATAGCCCTCGAGGCTGGTGGCGTTCCCGGGGAGGCCGTAGGACCGGTAGTCGGCGGCGGCCTTCTGGATGTCGGCGGTGGGGAGCTTGGTCGCCGTCGCCATCAGCGAGACGATGCCCTTGAGGGTCGTCCCCTCGGGGATCACGAGCTTGGTGACGAGGCGGGCGTCGGTCTCCTGCAGGCGGTCGATCGCCGACTGAGCGCTCATGTGCTGGTACATCGAGTAGGTGCCGGGCTGGAACGAGATCGACGGATTGGCCAGGAGGATCTTGTAGGGAGCCTCGGTCGACTTCGTGATCTCCGCCTTGGCGAGGTTCGCCGCGACGGTCGACCCGATGTCGCCCGACGCGATTGTGAACTGCACCTTCGTGCCGTTGCCGGAGCCCTCGTAATCGTCGCTCGGCTTCGCGCCGAAGAGGGCCTGGACGCCGGGGGCGACCTGGTTCCAGAGCGTCGCGGCCCCGATGGCGCCGCCGCCGAGCACGACGACCAGGATGATCGCCAGGATCCAGGTGCCCCGGTGCGTCTTCCGGCGCGGCGGCTTCGGCGGCGGTGCCGCCGCGGTGGTCGTCGACGGGAACGGATCCGCCGGCTCCCGCTGCGGCGCGAGCGCGGGCTCCTCCGCTCGGGCGGACGGGGCGTCGGAGCCGGCTGCGGGGGCCGCGTCGGGGACGGACCGGCCGCGCTCCTGCTGGCGCTCGCGCTCGCGCAGCTCCCGCCGGGAGACCGGGCCGCTCCGAGGGGCCGCGGGTCGCGATGCTCCGTCTTCCTCGGGAGTCGTGCGCGCCCGGCCGGTGGAGTCACCGGATCCGGAGAAGATGTCGTCCCAGGAGGGTTCGTCGGCCAAGTCTCATCGTCTCTCGTCGGGGGCGTCCTCGCCCGCTGCAAGGGAGCCCGGTGGACGTCCGCTCGAACGTTCGAGGTCGATGGCGTGCTGGACGATTATAACGGCCGCCACCTGGTCGATCACGGAGCGCTGCTTCTTCGCGGACCGCCCGGAGGCCCGGAGGGCGCTCTGCGCGGTGACCGTGGAGAGGCGCTCGTCGACGAGGCGCACCGGGACCGGGGCCGCCGCCGTGGCGAGGCGCGCCGCGAAGGCGCGGGCGTCGCCCGTGGAGGCCGTGTCGCCGCCCGAGAGCGAGAGCGGGAGCCCGACGACGATCTCGACGGCGTCGAGCTCCGTCGCGTGGGCGAGGATCGTGCGGAGGTCATCGCCGGTGTCTCCGGCGCGGGGCACGGTCTCGACCGGCGTGGCGATCAGGCCGTCGGGGTCGGTCCGGGCGACGCCGATCCGCACCTTGCCGACGTCGACGCCGAGGCGGACGCCGCGCCGGAATCCGCCGCGGTCGGCGTCACCGTCGATCACGGCCGATCAGCTCCGCAGGGCGTCGACGATCGCGGACAGGGCGCGGTCGATGGCGCCGAGGTCGGAGCCGCCGCCCTGCGCGAGGTCGTCCTTCCCGCCTCCGCCACCGCCGAGGATGCCCGCGGCGGTCCGGGCGAGGACGCCCGCCTTGACGCCCTGGTCGCGGGCGCCGGCGGTCGTCGCCACGATGACGGCGGGCTTGCCGGAGACGTCGGCCGCGAGGGCCACGACCGACGCCGAGGAGGCGCCGAGGCGCTCCCGCACCGTGGTCGCGAGGGTGCGCAGCTCGTCGGACGACTTGACCCGGCCGATCGACTCCGCCACGACGGTGAGATCGCCGAGGCCCGAGGCCTTCTCGACGAGCGACGGCACCCGGAGCGACAGGGCCTGCGCCTCGAACTCCGCAATGCGCTTCTCGGCCGCCTTGAGCTGCGCCGCGAGGTCGGCGATGCGCTCGGGGAGCTGCTCGCGCGGCGTCTTGAGGCTCGACGTGAGCTGCCCGACGATCGCGCGCTCGGCCGCGAAGTCGCGGAAGGCGTCGACGCCGACGAGGGACTCGACGCGGCGGTTGGTCGACCCGATGGACGACTCCCCCACGAGGTTGATCAGGCCGATCTGCGACGAGGTGGACACGTGCGTTCCGGCGCAGAGCTCGCGCGACCAGGGGCCGCCGATGTCGACCATCCGCACCTCCTCGCCGTACTTCTCGCCGAAGAGCGCCATGGCGCCCATCGAGCGGGCCTCGTCGAGGGGCAGGATCCGGGTCGTCACCTCGAGGTCGTCGCGGATCTTGGCGTTCGCGATGTCCTCGATCTCGCTGCGCGTGTCGCGCGAGAGCGGGTTCGACCAGTTGAAGTCGAGCCGCATGTAGCCGGCCCTGTTGTAGGAGCCCGCCTGGTGCGCCTCCGGGCCGAGCACCTGGCGGAGGGCCGCGTGGATGAGGTGCGTGGCGGAGTGGGCCTGCGTGGCTCCGCGCCGGTACGTCGGGTCGACGACGCTGGTGGCGGCGTCTCCCACGCCGACCTCGCCGGAACGGACCTGGACGCGGTGGCTGATGAGACCCTTGACGGGCTTCTGCACGTCGAGCACCTCGAGGTCGAAGCCGTTGCCCACGATGCTGCCGGCGTCGGCCTCCTGGCCGCCCGACTCCGCGTAGAGGGACGTCTCTTCGAGGATGACCTCGGCGATGTCGCCCGCCGACGCGCGGTCGACGGACCGCCCGTCGACGATGAGCCCCAGGATGCGCGTCTCCGTGTCGAGGAAGTCGTACCCGGTGAACACCGTCTCGCCCTGCGCGCGGAAGGCGGAGTAGACGCTGAGGTCGGCGAGGGCCGTCTTCCGCGACTTGGCGTCGGCCTTGGCGCGCGTGCGCTGCTCCGTCATCAGGCGGTCGAAGGCGGGGCGGTCGACCGTGATCCCGGCCTCCTCGGCGATCTCGAGCGTGAGGTCGATGGGGAAGCCGAACGTGTCGTGCAGGAGGAACGCGGTGTCGCCCTGGAGCTCCGACCGGTTCTCCTTCTTCGTCTCCGTGACGGCCAGGTCGAGGATGCTCGTGCCGGCCGTCAGGGTGCGCAGGAACGTCTCCTCCTCGGCGAAGGCGAGCCGGGAGATCCGCGGGAAGTCGGTCTCTACCTCGGGGTAGGCCGCCTTCATGGCGTCGCGCGACGCGGCGAAGAGCTCGGGGAACGTGGCCTCCTCGACACCGAGCAGCCGCATCGAACGCACCGACCGACGGAGCAGTCGGCGCAGGATGTAGCCGCGACCCTCGTTGGACGGGCTCACGCCGTCGCTCATGAGCATGAGGGACGAGCGAACGTGGTCGGCGATCACGCGCATCCGGACGTCGTCGTCGTGGTCGGCGCCGTAGCGTCGACCGGAGAGGGACGCCGCGCGATCGAGGACGGGGCGCACCTGGTCGATCTCGTACATGTTCTCGACGCCCTGCTTGAGGAACGCGACGCGCTCGAGACCCATGCCGGTGTCGATGTTCTTGTTGGGGAGCTCCCCGACGATGTCGAAGTCTACCTTCGAACGGACGTTCTCGACCTGGTACTGCATGAAGACGAGGTTCCAGATCTCCACGTAGCGGTCGTCGTCGGTCGCCGGGCCGCCGTCCGCGCCGTAGGCGGGACCGCGGTCGAAGAAGATCTCCGAGCAGGGGCCGGCGGGGCCGGGCTGACCGGTCGACCAGTAGTTCGTGTCCTTGTCGAGCCGCTGGATGCGCTCGTCGGGAAGCCCGGCCACGAGCTTCCAGAGGCGGATCGCCTCGTCGTCGTCCTTGTAGACGGTGACCCAGAGGTCGCCGGGCGCGAAACCGTAGCCGCCGTCGCTCTCGTCGCCGGTGAGGAGCTCCCAGGCGTAGGTGATCGCCTGCTCCTTGAAGTAGTCGCCGAACGAGAAGTTGCCGTTCATCTGGAAGAACGTGCCGTGGCGCGGCGTCTTGCCGACCTCTTCGATGTCGTTCGTGCGGATGCACTTCTGCACGCTCGTCGCGCGCGGATAGGGCGCCGGGACGAGCCCCGAGAGATAGGGGATGAACGGCACCATGCCGGCGACGGTGAACAGGAGGCTCGGGTCGTCGCTGACCAGGGAGGCCGACGGCACGACGGTGTGGCCGCGATCGCCGAAGAACTCGAGCCAGCGGTTGCGGATGTCAGCGGTCTGCATGGGGATCTCTCAGAGTGCGGAGGAACGGAGGAGGGGGTGTCGCGGGGAGGTCAGGCGTGGTCGCGGAGCTCGGCCTCGCGGCTCCGGTAGCCGTCGACGACGGCCGAGGAGAACTGCTTGAGGCGGCTGTCGAGACCGGTGAAGAACTCTCTGCCCTGAGCGGTCTGGTTCACGCGGTGAGCGAGCACGAACCCGAGGGCCGTGCCGACAGCCAGGACGAACAGGGTTTTCACGAATGGATCTCCTTCGGATGGGCTTCGTCAAGTTTAGGCCGGAACGACGAAGGGAGCAGACCCACGGTGGGGGCTGCTCCCTTCGAGAGAGGTGCGAGTGACTAGCGGGCAGCGTAGTACTCGACGACCAGCTGGACCTCGCAGGTCACGGGGACCTCGGCGCGCTTCGGGCGGCGCACGAGGCGGGCCTGGAGCTTGTCGATCTCGACCTCGAGGTACGCGGGCACCTTGGGGAGGACGTCGACGTGACCACCGGCGGCGGCGACCTGGAAGATCTCCATCGACTCCGACTTCGGCTTGACGTGGATCATCTGACCCGGCTTCACGCGGAAGGACGGACGGTCGACGAGCTTGCCGTCGACCAGGATGTGGCGGTGCACGACCATCTGACGGGCCTGGGCCGTGGTGCGGGCGAATCCGGCGCGCACGACGAGGGCGTCGAGACGCTCCTCGAGCAGCTCGACCAGGTTCTCACCGGTCAGGCCGCGCGACTTGCGGGCCTCTTCGAAGACGATCTTGAGCTGGGCCTCGCGGATGCCGTACTGGGCGCGCAGACGCTGCTTCTCGCGGAGACGGACGGCGTAGTCGCTGTCGGTCTTGCGCTTGGTGCGGCCGTGCTCGCCCGGAGCGTAGGGACGCTTCTCGAGGTAGCGGGCGGCCTTCGGGGTCAGCGCGATGCCGAGGGCACGCGACAGACGGGTCTTGCTACGAGTACGTGACTTGGTAGACACGGTTTCCTATCTTGTCGAGGTTTCATGAAAGTGACCGCCAAGCGCGCGAGCGCCGACGGACATAACAAGAGGGGTGAGTGCCGCGGTGGTCGACCGGCTACAGGTCGTCGCACCTTGATCGGGTGTGTCGTGAGCAGCCGCGCGTGGACACCCCGAAGACAGGCAATACAACACTACACGACGCGAGGGAGGGCGTCACTCGCCCCGGACGATCCGCCGGAGTCGCTCCAGCCGCGCCGACACATCGCGCTCGTTGCCGTTCGCCGTCGGGTCGTAGTAGGTGCTGCCCACGAGCGTGTCGGGCAGGTACTGCTGTTCGACGACGCCGAACTCGGAGTCGTGCGCGTACTTGTAGCCCTTGCCGTGCCCGAGGCGCTTCGCTCCCGGGTAGTGGGCGTCGCGGAGGTGCTTGGGCACGCGCCCGGCCTTGCCGGCCCGCACGTCGGCGATGGCCTGGTCGAGCGCCAGGTAGGAGCGGTTCGACTTCGGAGCGGTCGCCAGGTAGACGACGGCCTCGGCGAGCGGGATGCGCCCCTCGGGCATTCCGATCAGCTGGACGGCGTCGGCGGCGGCCATCGCGATCAGGAGCGCCTGCGGATCGGCCATCCCGATGTCTTCGGAGGCCGAGACGATGATGCGCCTCGCGATGAAGCGCGGGTCCTCCCCCGCCTCGATCATCCGCGCCAGGTAGTGGAGCGCCGCGTCGACGTCCGACCCCCTGACGGACTTGATGAAGGCCGAGATCACGTCGTAGTGCTCGTCGCCGTTGCGGTCGTAGCGCAGCAGTGCGCGGTCGACGGACTGCGCGACGAGCTCGGCCGAGATCACGGGCAGGGGCTCGTCGGCCACGTCGGGGTCGTCGCGGTCGGGGTCGTCGGGATCGGCGTCGGGATCGTCCGCTGAGTCGAGGCGGTCGCCCGGGGCTCCCGCGCCGCCCGCGTCGGCCATCGCCCACGCGGACTGCGCCGAGGCCTCCAGAGCCGTGAGGGCTCGTCTCGCATCACCCGAGGCGAGTCGCACGATCATCGCCAGGGCCTCCTCGTCGAGGGCGACGGTGTCGGAGAGGCCGCGCGGGTCGTGAACGGCGCGGAGGACGAGCTCGCCGAGGTCGTCGTCGCTCAGCTGCTCGAGGGTGAGCAGGAGCGACCGCGAGAGCAGCGGGGTGATGACGGAGAAGGAGGGGTTCTCGGTCGTGGCGGCGATGAGGATGATCCAGCCGTTCTCGACGCCGGGCAGCAGGGCGTCCTGCTGGGCCTTCGTGAACCGGTGGATCTCGTCGAGGAAGAGGACGGTGGTGGTGCCGTACAGATCGCGGTTGGAGAGCGCCTTCTCCATGACGGCGCGCACGTCGCGGACACCGGCGGTGACCGCCGAGAGCTCGACGAACTGGCGGCCCGACGAGTGGGCGACCGCCTGCGCGAGGGTCGTCTTGCCCGTGCCGGGAGGACCCCAGAGGATGACGGACACGGCGCCGGACTCGCCCGACGAGTCGGACGCGAGCTGGACCAGCGGTGACCCGGGACGGAGGAGGTGCTTCTGCCCGGCGACCTCGTCGAGGCTCGTCGGCCGCATGCGCACCGCCAGGGGCGTGGAGCTCTGGCGCACGACGCGAGTGCGAGCCGACGGCGGGGTCATGGGACTTCATGCTAGACCGGACCACCGACAGGCTGCCGCGGGTCCGGGAGCCGGTCCGTTACAGTGCTCGAAGAGGACCTATGCCCCTGGAGGAGCAGTGACACCGAGCAAGACCCCCGACCGCGAGGCGCGCGAGAGGCTCCGTCGCTACACGGCCCGTCAGAAGGTGCACTCGCACCAGGTCTCCAGGCGTCGACGCGACAACGTCGCAGCGATCGTCGCCGTGGTCCTCGTCGCAGCACTCGGCACGGGCGCGCAGATCGTCCACACGGGCGGCTCTCCGGCGGCCCCCGGAGCCTCGGCCTCCGCGAGTGCGTCGGCCACGCCGACCCCGAGCGCCTCGGCCGCCAACACCGGCGACGTGCCCCCCGAGTCCCTGGCCGAGAACCGCACCTGGACGGGATCGCTCACGCTCAATAAGACCGTCCGCCTCGGCATCTCCCTCGACGGCGAGAAGGCCCCGCAGGCGACCGCCGCGCTCGTCTCGCTCATCCAGAAGAAGTTCTACGACGGCACGCACTGCTGGCGGATGAGCGACGGCGCCTCGGCCAAGTTCTTCCAGTGCGGTGCCACGAAGGCCGACGGAACGGGCGACGCGGGCTTCCAGTTCGGCCCGCTCGAGAACGTGCCCTCCGACAACCGCTACACGACCGGCGTCATCGCCATGGCCCGCGCCACGTCGCCGTCGTCGCAGGCGACGCAGTTCTTCATCGTCTACGGCGACACCTTCCTGGACGGCTCCACCGGCGGGTACACCGTCGTCGGCCGAGTCACCTCCGGCCTCGACGGCCTGGAGAAGAACATCACCGACAAGGGCGTCACGCCGTTCAGCGGGTCGACCGACACCACGACGGGCGCCCCGAAGGTCGCGACGACGATCACCGGAGCCACGATCAAGTAGCCGGTCGAGGGCCTCGTACGGGGTCTCGACTTGTGCAATAGGCTGAACATCCATCGCGAGGGACATATCTGTGCCTCACCGACGAGACATCCAGCAAGGTGGAATTGTGGCTAGTGACGATCAGGCGCCCTGGGGCCGAGTCGACGACGACGGGACCGTGTACGTCCGCGAAGCCGACGGAGAGCGCGCGGTGGGTCAATACCCCGACGCGACTCCTGCGGAGGCTCTGGCGTACTACGAGCGGAAGTTCACCGAGCTCGCCGGGCAGGTGACCCTCCTCGAGCAGCGCGTGAAGCGCGGTGCGTCGGCCAACGACGTGTCGAAGGCGGTGACGCACCTCCGGGAGGCGCTCGCCGAGCCGAGCGCGGTCGGCGACATCGCGACGCTCCGCACCCGCGTCGCCGCGCTGGACACCACGGTGGTCGAGCTCACGCAGCAGCAGAGCGCCGAGGCCCAGCAGGCGCAGGCCGAGGCCGTGGCCTACCGGACCACGCTCGTGGTCGAGGCCGAGGTCCTCGCCTCGCAGGATCCCGCTCGCGTGCAGTGGAAGACCGTCACGACGCAGATCGACGACGTCTTCGCCCGCTGGCAGAAGCACCAGCAGGAGGGGCCGCGCATCCCCAAGGGCGAGGGCAACGAGCTCTGGAAGCGTTTCCGCGCCGCCCGCTCCACCATCGACACCAACCGCAAGGCGTTCTACGCCGAGCTCGACGCCGTCCACCGCGACGCGCGGACGCGCAAGCAGGCCCTGGTCGAGCAGGCCGAGGCGCTCGCGCCGAAGGGCGCCGACGGCATCCCGGCCTATCGGGGGCTGCTCGACGACTGGAAGCGCGCGGGTCGCGCCGGCAAGAAGTACGACGACGCCCTCTGGGCCAAGTTCAAGGCCGCGGGCGACGTCCTCTACGGGGCGAAGAGCGCCATCGTGGCGCAGGACGAAGCGGAGTACGACGACAACCTCGTCGCGAAGCTGGCCCTGCTCGACGAGGCCGACGGCATCCTGGCCATCACCGATCGCACGGCCGCGCGCGACGCTCTCATCTCGGTGCAGCAGCGCTTCGACGAGATCGGTCGCGTGCCGCGCGACCAGGTCCGTCCCGTCGAGGACCGCCTGCGCAAGGTCGAGAACCACGTCCGCAAGCTCGACGAGGACTTCTGGCAGAAGAACAACCCGGAGAAGAAGGCGCGGTCCGAGGGCCTCGCCGGTCAGCTCCAGTCGGCCATCGCGAAGCTCGAGGCGGAGCTCGAGGCCGCCGAGGCCTCGGGCGACAAGCGTGCCGTGAAAGACGCGCAGGAGGCCCTGGCCGCTCGCCGCATCTGGCTCGACGCCCTCGGTTCCTGACCGCGGCTGCTCCCACCTCTCCCGCACCGCCTCGACGCCGGGCCCCGTTCTCCACAGATCGGGTGCCCGGCGTCTGCGCGTCGGGCGCGTCCGCCACTCTGGAGTCATGGCTCCCTCCCGCGACCTCCTGACCGACTCCGACCTCCCCTACGCCGAACTCCAGGCGGCCGCCCTCGACGGCGACGTGTTCCGGGTGGATCGGGCGTTCTGCTCGATCGCGGAGTTCGACGTGCCGTGGCGGCGAGCCGCTGCCCTGCGGCCGCTCTTCGGCCGCACCTGGGTCGTCGCGCGTCGATCGGCCGCGTGGGTCTGGGGCGGTCTCGACGACGCACCCCTGACGCACGACGGCTTCGGGCCGAAGGCCGGCCGCGACCTGGCGCTGCCCACCGAGCTGCGCGCGAGCGACGTGCACCTCGGCGAGGGCGACGTCGTCTCCTTCGAGGGCGTGCGGGTGACGAGCCCGGTGCGGACGGTGGTCGACCTGGCGCGCTCCGAGGAGTGGGGCATCGGGGAGGAGGGGGTGGTGCGGGCTCTCGTCTCCGAGCACCGGGTCGGTCGGGCATCCTGCGATGCGCTGCTGGCCCGACACACGCGGCTCCCCCACGCGAGGCGCGCCCGGGAGAGACTCGACGGGGTGTTCGGCTGACGCCCGGCGGCCGACAGGGGCTACAGGGTGTGCGGGTGACGCTCGGTCGTCAGCCGCCGGAGACGCGGTAGACGTCGTAGACGGCGTCGATGCGGCGCACGGCGTTCAGCACGCGATCGAGATGCGTCGTGTCGCCCATCTCGAAGACGAAGCGGCTGAGGGCCAGGCGCTCCGACGACGTCGAGACGGTCGCCGACAGGATGTTGACGTGGTGCTCACTCAGCACGCGGGTGACGTCCGACAGGAGACCGCTGCGATCGAGAGCCTCGATCTGGATCTGCACCAGGAAGACGCTCTTCGACGACGGGGCCCAGGAGACCTCGATCATCCGCTCGGGCTCCTGCATCAGGCCCTGCACGTTGTGGCAGTTGCCCTGGTGGACGCTGACGCCCTGACCGCGCGTGATGAAGCCGACGATCTCGTCGCCGGGCACCGGCGTGCAGCACTTGGCGAGCTTCACGAGGATGTCCGGGGCGCCGCGGACGAGCACGCCCGAGTCGCTGTTGCGCAGCGGTCGCGGGCGACCCTTGGACGGGAACTCGAGCTCGGTGTCGTCGTCGTCGGTCTGCGTCTGCACGGCCGAGAGGATCTTCTCGATCACGGACTGGGTCGAGATGTGCCCCTCGCCCACCGCGGCGTACAGCGCGGTGAGATCGTCGTAGCGCATGGCGGCGGCGACCTCGGCGATGGAGTCCTGGCTCATCAGCTTCTGAAGGGGCAGGTTCTGCTTGCGCATGGCGCGCGCGATGGCGTCCTTGCCCTGCTCGACCGCCTCGTCGCGGCGCTCCTTGGTGAACCACTGGCGGATCTTGTTGCGCGCCCGGGGGCTCTTGACGAAGTTCAGCCAGTCCTGGCTAGGGCCGGAGTCGGGGTTCTTCGAGGTGAAGACCTCGACGACGTCGCCCGAGGTGAGGGTCGACTCCAGGGGAACGAGACGGCCGTTGACCTTGGCTCCCATCGTCCGGTGCCCGACCTCGGTGTGCACCGCGTAGGCGAAGTCGACCGGAGTCGCGCCGTTGGGCAGGCCGATGACCTTGCCCTGCGGCGTGAAGACGTAGACCTCCTTGGCCCCGATCTCGAAGCGCAGGCTGTCGAGGAACTCCCCCGGATCGGCCGTCTCGGCCTGCCAGTCGGAGATGTGCGCGAGCCAGGCCATGTCGGTCTCGGTGCGCGGCTCGTTCTGGGCGTCGCGCCCGCCGTTCATCCGCTGCTTGTACTTCCAGTGCGCGGCCACGCCGAACTCGGCGCGCTGGTGCATCTCGTGCGTGCGGATCTGGATCTCGACGGGACGCCCCTTGGGGCCGATGACCGTCGTGTGGAGCGACTGGTAGAGGTTGAACTTGGGCGTCGCGATGTAGTCCTTGAAGCGGCCCGGGATCGGGTTCCAGCGGGCGTGGATCGACCCGAGCACGGCGTAGCAGTCGCGCAGGCTGGTGACGAGAACGCGGATCCCGACCAGGTCGTAGATCTCGTCGAACTCGCGCCCGCGCACGATCATCTTCTGGTAGATCGAGTAGTACTGCTTCGGTCGGCCGACGACGTCACCGCGGATCTTCGACGACTTGAGGTCGCTCTTGACGGCGTTGATGACGTTCTGGACGAACTGCTCGCGCTGCGGCGTGCGCTGCTTGACGAGGCTGTCGATCTCGACGTAGAGCTTCGGATGGAGGACGGCGAACGAAAGGTCTTCGAGCTCCCACTTGATCGTCTGGATTCCGAGGCGGTGGGCGAGGGGCGCGTAGATCTCGAGCGTCTCGGTCGCCTTCCGCGTCGCGGAGGCGGACTCGACGAAGCCCCAGGTGCGCGCGTTGTGGAGGCGGTCGGCGAGCTTGATGACGAGCACGCGGATGTCCTTCGACATCGCGACCACCATCTTGCGGACCGTCTCGGCCTGGGCGCTGTCGCCGTACTTCAGCTTGTCGAGCTTCGTGACCCCGTCGACCAGCATCGCGATCTCGTCGCCGAAGTCGCTCCGGAGCATGTCGAGCGTGTAGTCGGTGTCCTCCACCGTGTCGTGCAGGAGCGCCGCCGCGATGGTCTTCGACCCGATACCGAGGTCGGCCAGGATCTGGGCCACGGCCACGGGGTGGGTGATGTAGGGCTCGCCGCTCTTGCGGAGCTGGCCCTCGTGCGCCCGTTCGGCGACGACGTAGGCACGGTCGACGATCGACAGGTCGGCCTTCGGATGGTGCATGCGCACCGTCTTGAGCAGGCGATCGACGGCGCCGGCCGGCTGGCTCCGGGAGAACAGGCGCGGGAGGAGGGTTCGCAGCGAGGCCGTGGTGTTCGGCGCCTGCGGCGGAGACCCGGGCGCAGAGGGATTGGAGGTGGTGATCTCAGTCGTCATCAGCGCCCACTCTCGCGTCGGAGTCGAATCTTCAGTTTAGTCGCGCGCCTCAGCCGACCGTGGGCTCGACGCCGGACTCGCTCGCGAGTTCGCCCTCGGCGTCACGCCAGGCGACCATGCCGCCGAGCACGTCGACGGCGTCGAGGCCGTGGCGTCGGAGGGCCGCCGTGACCTGCGCCGAGCGGCCGCCGAGGTGGCAGACGACGAGGACCTCGCGGTCGTCGGGGATCTCGTCGACGCGGGCGCCGAGCTCCGACATGGGGAGCAGGTGCGCGTCGGGAGCGTGCCCGGCGTCCCACTCGTGCTGCTCGCGGACGTCGAGGAGGTAGGCGCCGTTCTTGACGGCGTCGATGGCCTCGGAGGCGCTGACGACTTCGCGGTCGCTCACGAGGACACCGCCGCCTTGGCCTTCTTCGAGTCGGTCTTCTTGATCGACGACTCGTTGCCGCGGATCTGCGCGTAGACCGGGGCCGCGATGAAGATCGTCGAGTAGGTGCCGACGAGGATCCCGATGAAGAGCGACAGCGAGATGTCGCGGAGCGTGCCGGCACCGAGGAGGTACGAGCCGATGAAGAGGATCGCCGCGACGGGGAGCAGCGCCACGACCGAGGTGTTGATGGAGCGCACCAGGGTCTGGTTGACCGCCAGGTTGACCGACTGCGCGAAGGTCCGCGACGAGCCGTTCTTGTCTTCGGAGTTGTTCTCGCGGATCTTGTCGAAGACGACGACGGTGTCGTAGAGGGAGTAGCCGAGGATCGTGAGGAAGCCGATGACGGCCGCGGGCGACACCTGGAATCCTAGGATGCCGTAGACGCCCGCCGTGATCACGAGGTCGTGGATGAGGGAGATCATCGCGGCCGCCGCCATCTTCCAGGTGCGGAAGTAAGCCGTCATGAAGATGGCGGCCAGGATGAGGAAGATCACGAGGCCGCGAACAGCCTGGGTCGTGATGTCGGCACCCCAGGTCGCGCCGATGAAGGACGACGCGACGTTCTTCTCGGGAACGTCGTAGGCCTTGGCGAGCTCGGTGCCGAGGGAGTCGGTCTGGCGCGTGGTCAACTGCTCGGTCTGCACGCGGACGGTGTTGCCGCCCACGACGGTGACGAGCGGCTGCGCCTGCGGGTCGAACTGCTGGACCGTCTTGGTGGCGATCGACTGGTCGGGGTTCTGGAGGCCCGAGATCTGGTACTCGGAACCGCCGGTGAAGTCGATGCTGAACTGGAACCCGCCCCGCGCGAGCGGGATGAGGATCGACGCGGCGATCATCACCGCGGCGATGATGTACCACAGGCGCCGGCGTCCGACGATGTCGTACGAGCGCTTTCCCGTGTAGAGGTCGTTTCCGAAGTCGGAGAAGCTGGCCATCAGGAGTCCTTTCCGGAGCCGGTGGGCTTCTGGGCATCGGTGTCGTGGGCGTCGTTGTCGTCGGGGGCCGTGGCTCCGGCGCCCTTGTTCGCGAGGGCCTTGCGCTCGGCGATGGTCTGGCGGATCTCCGCCTCCTTGCCTCCGGCCCTCTTCTTGCGGGCGGTGACGACGGGCTCGCGGAACTGCGCGCGGCCCCGGTAGACGGCGCCGAGCGCGACCGGGTCGAGGCCCGAGAAGCGGTGGCCGCCGCCGAAGTAGCGGGTCTGCGCGATGAGGCGAAGCATCGGGTGGGTGAACAGCGTGACCACGACGACGTCGATCAGGGTCGTGATGAGGAGCGTCAGGGCGAAGCCCTTGACGTTGCCGACGGCCAGGATGAAGAGGGTGATCGCCGCGAGGAAGTTCACGGAGTCGGACGCCAGGATCGTGCGGATCGCCCGCTTCCAGCCGGCCTCGACGGCCGACTCGAGGATCCGGCCGTCGCGCAGCTCGTCTCGTATTCTCTCGAAGTAGACGATGAACGAGTCGGCGGTGATACCGATGGCGACGATCAGACCCGCGACCCCGGCGAGGGAGAGGCGGTAGCCGTCGTGCCAGGAGAGGAAGTCGATGACCAGGTAGGTGATGACGCCGGAGATGCCGAGGGACAGCACCGTCACGAACGCCAGCGCTCGGTACTGGATGACCGAGTAGATGATCACGAGGATGAGCCCGATGAGACCGGCGATGAGGCCGGACAGCAGCTGCGTCGTGCCGAGCGTCGCCGAGATGACCTCGTTGCTCTGGACGGCGAAGTTGATCGGCAGCGCCCCGAACTTGAGCTGGTCGGCGAGCGTCTTGGCGGTCGTCGAGGTGAACGACCCGGTGATCTGCGCGGAGCCGTCGGTGATGGCGCTGTTCGTCGACGGCGCGGTGATGACGCTGCCGTCGAGGACGATCGCGAACTGGTTGCGCGGCGCCTGGAGGGACACGAGGCGACTCGTGACGTCCTTGAACTGCGTCGTGCCCGTGCCGTTGAAGTTGATGTTGACGGCCCACTGGCCCGTGCTGTTGCCCTGCTGGTTGGTCGCGAGGCCGGAGGTGGCGTTGGAGATCGTCGAGCCCTGGACCTCGACCGGGCCCAGGATGAACTTCGTGACCTGGCCGTTCTCCGGCGTCGAGCAGGTGACGAGCGGCTTGTCGTCAGGAGCCGCAGAGACGTCATCGGGAGCGGCGCAGTTGTAGTTCGTGTAGAGGTCGGCGAGCTGCGGCGAGATCCAGCTGATGTCGCTGGCGTTCGTCGGCTTCGCCGTCGGATTCGCGTCGAGCGTGGGGTTCGGCTGGTACGGCGTCGGGCTGGCCGACTTGCCGACCGAGGACGAGGCGACGGTCTCGGTGTAGAGCACCGGCCGGAACGTCAGGCGGGCCGCGGCCTCGATGCGGTTGAGCGTCGCCTCGTCCGGCTTGCCGGGGATCGACACGACGATGTTGTTGCTGCCCTGGGTGTTGATCTCCGCCTCGGAGACCCCGTTCGCGTTGACGCGCTGGCGGATGATCGACACGGCCTGGTTGAGCTGGTCGGACGACACCGTCTCGCCGTTCTGGAGCTGGGCCTGCAGGGTGATCTGCGTCCCGCCCTGGAGGTCGAGGGCGAGCTGCGGCACGAAGCTGGCGTTGTTCCACCAGCCGTTCGTGGTCTTCGTGGTCGTGTGCAGGATGGTCGCCGCACCGTTCAGAGCGGTGATGGCGGCGATGATCACCAGCAACCACGTCAGCGAACGAAGGGCTTTCTTCACGGGCGTCGATCGTGCCACGGAGAAACTCAGCTTTCTCAGGCGGCGGGCGCAGCGCAGAGGCCGGACCCACCGGGTGGAGTCCGGCCGTGTGGCCGGACGGTCACAGGGTCAGTTCTTGTCGGTCTCCGCGTCGCGGCCCGTGATCTTGGTGCCGTCGACCCGCTCGCCGAAGGCGGGGTCGGTCGAGGGGATGGCGTGGTCCTCGTTGAGCGAGTACGACGTGCCGTCGGTGGACGTCGTGCTCGTCGTCGCCGTCGCGGCGTCGGTCTCGTCGGCACCGGCGACGACCGGCTCGACGACGCGGCCGAGGGTCTGGCGGTGGACCTTGATGACGGTGCCCGGAGCGATCTCGACCTGGGCGACGTTCGCCTCCTCGTCGATGGAGACGAGCGTGCCGTAGATGCCGAAGGTGAGCATGAGCTCGACGCCGGGGACCATCTTCGTCTGCAGCTCGGCCTGGTCGCGGCGGCGCTTGCGGTTGTTGCGGAAGATGAAGAACACCAGCACCACGAGGAGCACGAGCATTACGGCGGTGATGGGATCCATGGAGATTTCTACTTTCGCGTGACGAGAGGGAGTGTGTGCCGCGTGAGGTCAGACGCGGTCGCTGGGAAGCCTCCGAGGATTATAGGTCATCGTCGAAGAGGCCCCCTGTGCGGCGCTGCAGCCCGAAGTGCCGCCAGGCCTCCGGAGTGGCGATGCGGCCGCGGGGTGTGCGGGTCAGGAGGCCCACTCGGACGAGGAACGGCTCGACGACCGATTCGATCGTGTCGGACTCCTCGCCGACCGACACCGCCAGCGTGTTGAGGCCGACGGGCCCGCCGTCGAATCGCGTCAGCACCGTCTCGAGGACCGCCCGGTCGAGGCGGTCGAGACCGAGGGCGTCGACGTCGTAGAGGTCGAGCGCCTCCTGCACGGTCGTGAGGTCGGCGCGGCGGCCGTGGACGAGCGCGTAGTCGCGGACGCGGCGCAGGAGCCGGTTGGCGATGCGGGGTGTGCCCCGGCAGCGCCCGGCGATCTCCCGCAGGGCCTCGCGGTCGATCTCGACGTCGATGAGCGCCGCGGCGCGCCGCAGGACCTCGAACAGCTCGCCCTCGTCGTAGAACTCCAGGTGGGCGGTGAAGCCGAACCGGTCGCGGAGGGGGTTGGGGAGCAGGCCGGAGCGGGTGGTCGCGCCGACGAGGGTGAAGGGCGAGAGGTCGAGGGGGATGCTCGTGGCTCCTGCGCCCTTGCCGACCATGATGTCGATGCGGAAGTCCTCCATCGCGAGGTACAGCATCTCCTCGGCGGAGCGGGCCATCCGGTGGATCTCGTCGATGAAGAGCACCTCGCCCGGCACGAGCGACGACAGCACGGCCGCGAGGTCGCCGGCGTGCTGGATGGCGGGGCCGGACGACATGCGCAGCGGCCGGTTGCTCTCGTGCGCCACGATCATCGCGAGGGTCGTCTTGCCGAGCCCGGGAGGACCGGCGAGCAGGATGTGGTCGGGCGTGCGCCCCTGCATCGCCGCGGCTCGCAGCAGCAGCTCGAGCTGCCCGCGCACCTTCGTCTGCCCGACGAACTCGTCGAGCGACTTCGGTCGCAGGGCACCCTCGAAGGCGAGTTCGGCCTCGGACTCGAGCTCGGGCTTCGTGAGGTCGGGACCCGTCACTTCGACACCTGCTGGCGCTGCGGCCCGAGCCGGGTGAGGGAGGCGCGGAGGAGCGCCGGGACCGCCGCGGCGACGGAGGGGTCGGCGTCGTCGAGGACGTCGTCGATCGCCGACTGGGCGTCGCGCTCCGACCAGCCGAGGCCGATCAGGGCGACGAGCACGTCGGCGGCCGTCGTCGAGGCCGCGGTGACGCTCGGCGCCTGGATGCGGATGTCGAGCTTGCCGGTCAGCTGGACGACGATGAGCTTGGCGGTCTTGGGGCCGATGCCGGACACCCGGCGGAAGGCGGCGTCGTCCTCCGAGGCGACGGCGGAGGCGATCTGCGACGGTGTGAGGTGCCCGAGCACGCCGAGAGCCGACTTCGGGCCCACGCCCGTGACGCCGCGGAGCAGGTCGAACACCTCGAGTTCGTCGGCCGTGGAGAAGCCGAAGAGCGACAGATCGTCTTCGCGGACGATGAGGGTCGTGTGCAGGTGAGCGACGGAGCCGACCGGCAGCGAGAGGGCCAGCTGCGGGGTCACCGAGACCCGGAGCCCCACTCCCCCGACCTCCACCACGACCGTGGAAGCGGAGGCGGCGAGGACGGAACCGCGGAGACTCGAGATCATCGTCCCAGCCTAGGAGCCCGCACCGACTTCTCCGCGTCGCGCCACGCTCTCTGCGCCGGGGTCAGGCCCTGCCCGGGCGTCGCGGGTGCGGCGGTCGCGCCCCGTCGCCACGCGTGGCAGATGGCCAGGGCGAGAGCGTCCGCCGCGTCGGCCGGCTTCGGGACCTCCGCCAGACCGAGGAGACGGGCGACCATGGCACCGACCTGCTTCTTGTCGGCGGAACCGTAGCCGGTGACCGCGGCCTTCACCTCGGACGGGGTGTGCAGGGCGACGGGGATGTCGCGCTCGGCCGCCGCGCGGAGGGCGAGGCCGCTGACCTGGGCGGTGCCCATGACGGTGCGGACGTTGTTCTGCGCGAAGACACGCTCGATCGCCATCGCATCGGGACGGAACTCGTCGACCAGCGCCTCGATCCCGCGGGCTATCAGCAGGAGCCGCTGCTCGAGCGGCGCGTCGGGCGCGGAGCGGAGAGTGTGGACCGACACGAGGGTCGGCACGCGCGTGGTGTCGACGTCGACGACGCCGACACCGCAGCGCGTGAGGCCCGGGTCGATGCCGAGCACCCGGAGAGTCACGAGGCGTCTCCGGTCACGGACGGGGCCTACTCGTCGTCGTCGAGCTCGGCCTGGACGTCGGCGGGCACGTCGAGGTTGGCGTAGACGTTCTGGACGTCGTCGTCGTCGTCGAGAGCGTCGATGAGCCGGAAGACCTTGCGCGCCGTGTCGGCGTCGACCTCGACCTTGAGGCCAGGCACGAACTCCACGTCGGCGGCGTCGTAGTCGATGCCCGCCTCCTGCAGGGCCGTGCGCGTCGGGACGAGGTCGGCGGGATCCGTCTGGATCTCGAAGCCGGCACCCTGGTCGACGACCTCCTCGGCCCCGGCGTCGAGGACGGCCGTGAGCACGTCGTCCTCGCTGAGCCCGTCGGTCTTCATGACCGTGATGACGCCCTTGCGGCTGAAGTTGTAGGCCACGCTGCCCGGGTCGGCCATCGTGCCGCCGTTGCGGCTCATGATGGTGCGAACGTTGGCGGCCGCGCGGTTCTTGTTGTCGGTGAGGCACTCGATCATGAGCGCCACGCCGTTGGACGCGTAGCCCTCGTAGATGATCGTCTGGTAGTCGACGCTCTCGCCCGAGAGACCGGCGCCGCGCTTGACGGCGCGGTCGATGTTGTCGTTGGGGACCGAGGTCTTCTTGGCCTTCTGGATGGCGTCGACGAGGGTCGGGTTGCCCGACAGGTCGGCGCCGCCCATCTTCGCGGCGACCTCGATGTTCTTGATCAGCTTGGCGAACGACTTGGCACGGCGCCCGTCGATGACGGCCTTCTTGTGCTTGGTCGTTGCCCACTTGGAATGCCCGGACACGGTGCTCCTGTCGCTCTGTCGCGTGCCGTCTGGCGGCACGAAGTTCCCGATAAGTGTAGCCGCGCCCTCGCGGATCCGGCGGCGGGGCGCGGCTGGAGCCGTCCTGCCTACGCGGCGAAGGTGCGCGCGCGGTCGAGGAAGCGCTGGTGGAAGCGGTAGTCGTGCGTCATCTCGGGGTGGAACGACGTGCCGAGGAGGTTGCCCTGCTCGACGGCGACGACGCGGCCGTCGCGCAGCGTGCCGATCGCGGTGGCGCGGGGCCCGACCTCCTCGACGACCGGGGCGCGGATGAAGACGGCGTGGACGGGGTCGCCCTCGAACGCCGGGACGTCGAGGTCCTCCTCGAAGGAGTCCCGCTGCGAGCCGAAGGCGTTCCGGCGCACGGCGACGTCGAGGCCGCCGATCGTCTGCTGACCCGCCATCCCGTCCAGGATGCGGTCGGCCAGCATGATGAGGCCGGCGCAGGTCCCGTAGACGGGCAGTCCGTTCGCCACCGCCGCTTTGAGCGGCTCGGCCAGGTCGAACGTGCGCGAGAGCTTGTCCATGACCGACGACTCGCCCCCGGGGATGATCAGGCCGGAGACGGAGGCGAGCTCCGACTCGCGCCGCACGGGGACCCCCGTCGCCCCGAGCTCGGAGACGACGTGGAGGTGCTCGCGGAAATCGCCCTGGAGGGCGAGGACGCCGATCCGCAGGCCGGAGCCGCCCGAACCGCCCTCGCTACCAGCCACGCTCGGCGAGGCGGTGCGGCGCGGGGAGGTCGGCGACGTTGATGCCGACCATGGCCTCACCGAGACCGCGCGACGCGTCGGCGACGGCCTTCGGGTCGTCGAAGAACGTGGTGGCCTTGACGATCGCCTGGGCGCGCTGGACGGGGTTGCCCGACTTGAAGATGCCGGAGCCGACGAAGACGCCGTCGGCGCCGAGCTGCATCATGAGTGCGGCATCGGCGGGAGTCGCGACTCCGCCGGCCGTGAACAGGACGACGGGCAGCTTGCCGGTCTCGGCGACCTCCCGGACGACCTCGAAGGGCGCCTGGAGCTCCTTGGAGGCGACGTAGAGCTCGTCCTCCTTCAGGCCGCGGAGCTGAGCGATCTCCTTGGTGATGGTGCGGATGTGCTTCGTCGCCTCGGAGACGTCTCCGGTGCCGGCCTCACCCTTGGAGCGGATCATGGCCGCGCCCTCGTTGATCCGGCGGAGCGCCTCGCCGAGGTTCGTCGCACCGCAGACGAAGGGCACCGTGAACTTCCACTTGTCGATGTGGTTGACGTAGTCGGCCGGGCTCAGCACCTCGGACTCGTCGATGTAGTCGACGCCGAGCGACTCGAGGATCTGCGCCTCGACGAAGTGGCCGATGCGCGCCTTGGCCATGACCGGGATGTTCACGGCGGCCTGGATGCGCTCGATCATGTCGGGGTCGCTCATGCGGGCGACGCCGCCCTGCGCACGGATGTCGGCGGGGACGCGCTCGAGGGCCATGACGGCGGTGGCGCCGGCGTCCTCGGCGATTCGGGCCTGCTCGACATCGACGACGTCCATGATGACGCCGCCCTTGAGCATTTCGGCCAGGCCGCGCTTGACGCGGGAGGAACCAGTCTGGGGGGCTGCGGTGCTGTCGCTCATGGAGCCCAGCTTAGGGGTTCGGCGCTCCCGTGGACGGGCGTCGCTCGGCGCCGAGAGACGACTCCCCCGGCCAGGCGTCGGCGACCGCCGCGCGGACGTCTCCGAGCAGTCGGGTGACGGCCTTCGTCTCCGCGATGATCGGGAAGAAGTTGGAGTCGCCGGAGTAGCGCGGCACCACGTGCTGGTGGAGGTGCTCCGCGATCCCCGCTCCGCCGACGTTTCCCTGGTTCATCCCGATGTTGAAGCCCTGGGCTCGCGAGACGTCGGTCAGCACGCGCATCCCGGTCTGGGTGAGGGAGCCGATCTCGGCGACCTCCTCGGCCGTCGCCCGGTCGTACGTCGACACGTGGCGGTACGGGCAGACGAGGAGGTGGCCCGGGTTGTAGGGGAAGAGGTTAAGCAGGACGTACGCGTGCTCGCCGCGCGCCACGATCAGCGCCTCCTCGTCGCCCTTGCCGGGGGCCGCGCAGAACGGGCAGTCGTCGTCGTGGGCGCCCTGGCCCTGTCCGACGTAGACGGCGCGGTGCGGGGTCCAGAGACGCTGGAAGGCGTCCCGAGACGCGGCGAAGTCGTTCGACGACTCCGCCGCACCGTCGGTCACGCTCAGACCTGCGCCTTGGTCTCGATCGCGGTGACGATCTTCTCGATCGCCTCGGCCACGGGGATGCCGTTCTCCTGGGAGCCGTCGCGGTAGCGGAAGCTCACGGAGCCCGCGGCGCGGTCCTCCTCGCCGGCGATGAGCTGGAACGGCACCTTGGCCTTGGTGTGGGTGCGGATCTTCTTCGGCATGCGGTCGTTGCCGTGGTCGACCTTGACGCGGACGCCGCGGTCGCGGAGCTGCTTCGCCACGTCGTCGAGATAGTCGCCGTACTCGTCGGCCACGGGGATCCCCATCACCTGGACCGGCGACAGCCAGACCGGGAAGGCCCCCGCGTAGTGCTCGGTCAGCACGCCGAAGAAGCGCTCGATCGAGCCGAAGAGGGCGCGGTGGATCATCACGGGCCGCTGGTGCGTGCCGTCGGCCGCGGTGTAGTCGAGGTCGAAGCGCTCCGGCAGGTTGAAGTCGAGCTGCACGGTCGACATCTGCCAGGTGCGGCCGATCGCGTCGCGGGCCTGGACGGAGATCTTGGGGCCGTAGAACGCGGCTCCTGCAGGATCCGGGACGAGCTCGAGCCCCGTCTCGCGCGCGACCTGCGCCAGAGTCTCCGTCGCCTCCTCCCAGGTGGCGTCGTCGCCGACGTACTTCTCCGGGTCTTTCGTGGAGAGCTCGAGGTAGAAGTCGTTGAGCCCGTAATCCTTGAGGAGCGAGAGGACGAAGTTGAGCGTCGTCTTCAGCTCGTTCGCCATCTCGTCGCGGGTGGTGAAGATGTGCGCGTCGTCCTGCGTCATGCCGCGGACCCGGGTGAGGCCGTGGATGACGCCGGACTTCTCGTTGCGGTACACGCTGCCGAACTCGAAGAGCCGCAGCGGCAGGTCGCGGTAGGAGCGGCCCTGCGACCGGTACACGAGGATGTGCATCGGGCAGTTCATCGGCTTGAGGTAGTAGTCGGCCCCCTGGCGGACGATCTCGCCCTCCTCGTTGCGCGCCTCGTCGAGGTGCATCGCGGGGAACATGCCGTCTTTGTACCAGTCGAGGTGACCCGAGGTCTCGTAGAGGTTCGACTTGGTGATGTGCGGCGTGTAGACGAACTCGTAACCCTCGGCCTCGTGACGGTCGCGCGAGTAGTCCTCCATGGCCCGGCGGATGATGCCGCCCTTGGGGTGGAAGACGGCGAGACCGGAGCCCAGCTCGTCGGGGAACGAGAACAGGTCGAGCTCGGCGCCGAGCTTGCGATGGTCGCGCTTAGCGGCCTCTTCGAGGCGTGCGAGGTGCTCGCGCAGGGCGTCCTTCGTGGCCCAGGCGGTGCCGTAGATGCGCTGGAGCTGCTTGTTCTTCTCCGAGCCCCGCCAGTAGGCCGCGGCGACGCGCATGAGCTTCCAGCCGTTGCCGATGAGGCGCGTGGAGGGCAGGTGCGGGCCGCGGCAGAGGTCGCGCCAGATCACGTCGCCGGTCTTCGGGTCGACGTTGTCGTAGACCGTCAGCTCGGTGCCGCCCACCTCGACCGACTCGCCGGCGTCGCCGTCGATCAGCCCGCCGGGGTTCTCCGCCGTCGCGCCCTTGAGGCCGATCAGCTCGAGCTTGTAGGGCTCGTCGGCCATGAGGGCGCGCGCCTCGTCTTCGGAGACCACGCGGCGGACGAACCGCTGGCCCTGCTTGACGATGCGCTCCATGACCTTCTCGATGGCCTTGAGCGCCTCCGGGGTGAAGGGCTCCTCGACGTCGAAGTCGAAGTAGAAGCCGTCGTTGACCGGCGGGCCGATGCCGAGCTTCGCCTCGGGGTTGATCGACTGGACGGCCTGCGCCATGACGTGCGCGGTCGAGTGGCGCAGGATCTCGAGACCCTGCGGCGAGTCGATTGTCACCGGCTCGGCGAGGACACCGGGCTCGAACGTGGCAGCGAGGTCGAAGAGGGCACCGTCGACGCGGACGGCGACGACCGAGAGGTCGGGGAAGAGATCGAACCCGGTCGTGGCCTCGGTGACCTCTCGCGCTTCGGGCGATGATGCGGTCACGGGCTCGACTTCGTCAGACACGGTTCGGTGGTTCCTTTTGCTCGAGGAGGTTTCGGTCAGTTTAGCCGTCGCAGGATGCCCGACCGTCCGGCCCCGCGCCTCATCCTGCGAGCGGCAGCTCGACCAGCCTGTCGTCGCCCCGGCGGGGGTCGCCGCGCCCGTCCGTGTTGTTCGTCAGGAGGCGGAGCGTGCCGCCGGGGCCCTCGGCGACGTCGCGGATCCTGCCGAGATCGCCCTCGAGGAGGGCCGTGGCCGATGCGCTTGACGCGTCGCCCGAACCCGGATCGATCACCCAGAGGCGTTCACCCCCGAGGCCGGCGAGGTACAGGCGGTCACCGATCGACACGAGACCGCTGGGGCTCGCCTCGTCCGTGGACCACGTCACGACCGGGTCGGTGAAGCGGGAGTCGCTGCCCTCGCCCTCGACCTCGGGCCAGCCGTAGTTCTCGCCGGGCTCGATGAGGTTGAGTTCGTCGTAGGTGTTCTGGCCGAACTCGCTCGCCCACATCCTGCCCTCGTCGTCCCAGGCGATGCCCTGCGGGTTGCGGTGGCCGAGCGTGTAGACGAGCGAGCCCGCGGTGGGGTTGTCGTCGGGGACTCCGCCGGTCGGCGTCATCCGGAGGATCTTGCCGTTGAGGGACTCGGGATCCTGCGCGGCGTCGCGGTCGTTCGCGTCGCCCACCGTGACGTAGAGCATCCCGTCGGGGCCGAAGGCGATCCGGCCGCCGTCGTGGTTCGACGCCTTCGCGAGGCCGGTGAGGACGTCCTCCTGCTCGCCGAGGGCGTAGGAGCCGGCGTCACCCGTGAGCGGCAGGCGGACCACGCGGTTGTCGGTGGCCGTCGTCTCGTAGGCGTAGAGCCAGGTGGTCTCGCCGGGCAGGACGGCGAGGCCGAGCAGGCCGCCCTCGCCCTGGTGCACGACGCCGTCGACCGTTCCGACGGTGCGGGTCGAGCCGTCGTCGGCGACCTCGACCACGGTGCCGTCGTCGCGCTGGCTGACGAGCGTCGAGCCGGAGTCGAGGCGGACCATCGCCCACGGAGCCTCGAGGCCCGTGGCGACGTCGGTGACGTCGGCAGCCGCGGCGGTCTCGGCGGATCCGCTGCCGCTCCGGCGTTCGTCGGCGGGATCGGCGGCGGTGCAGGCGGAGGTCAGCAGCGCCAGGACGGCCACGGGGAGGGCCAGGGACCAGGCACGACGGGACGGGGTCGGACGCGAGATGTCGCTCATCGCGCCATCGTGCCCCGGCTACCTCCGGGCGTGTCCAAGGTCGGATCCGGAGGGGGCGTCAGGAGCCGAGCTGCGTCACCCACCGGTTGACCTCGTCGGTGATGACACCGTCGACCTCGTCGCGCGATGCGGTGGGAGCGAGGTCGCCGGGCTGCTTCCCGTAGGCGCCGAACTGGGCGTGGCTCGCTCCCGGGATCGCGACCATCGAGGCGCTCGCGGGCAGCGACGACCGGTACCTGCGGATGTCCGCGGGCGTCGACAGGCCGTCGCGGGTGCCGGAGAGACTCAGGACGTCGACCTTCGACGACGACAGGTCGTCGACGCAGTAGCTCCCGAGCAGGAGCAGCCCCGAGGTCCCCGGGGTCGACGCGAGCTGGCAGGCGCGCACCCCGCCGAGCGAATGCCCTCCGACCGCCCACGTCGTGATGCCGGGCGCGTGGCGCTCGAACGTCGAGAGCGGACGGGTGTCGAAGAAGGCGAGGTTGAGGGTCGGCTTCGTGATGACCACCGTGGTGCCCCCGGCCACCACGTCGCGGAACGTGGAGAGGTAGGCGTACGGATCGACCTTGGCGCCCGGGATGAAGACGAGCCCCACGCCGTTCGCGGACGCCGTGGGCGTCATGACGACGCTGTCGCCCGCATCCTGCACGCGCACGCGGTCGTCGCGCCACACCCGGAGGGCCGCGGCGCGGTCGCCGGGCATCACGATGTTGCAGTAGACGGCGAAGCCCGTGACGACCAGGAGCAGGACGGCGACGATCGCGGCGACGACGGAACGGACGCGGGGTCGCCTGCGGGGGCTGCGGCGCGGGCGCGGGGCGGTGGTGGTCATGGGGTCCATCCCACCACTGTCGGCGGTCCATCTCACGTCGGCTCCGCGCTCGGCCTCGCCCTCGCACTCGCCAGACGGAGGACCTCCTCGGTGGCGCGGTCGCACGAACCGGATGCTCCGCCGCCGATCAGGATCTCCGTCGCCAGGCGGAAGATCAGGGCCCGGACGGCGCACTGCACGAAATCGGCTTCGTCGCTGAGGGTCCGGAAGAGGGATATCGGCGCGTGGTGGAAGCTCACGGCGTCGACCGCGACGACGGCCACGGAGAAGGGCACCGGCCGCCAGTAGACGGTGGGATCGATGATCGCGGGAGGACGTCCGTCGAAGAAGAGGACGTTGCCCGTTGGATCGCCATGGACGAGGGTCGAGGGCGCGTGAACCGGTCGCCTGGCTTCGACGAGGGGCCGGAGCCGCGGGTCGTCGAGGAGGACCGGGTCGCCATCCTCCTCCCACGCGAACCGGTCCGCGCGAGCCCAGGCGTGCGTGCGGTCGTCGAGGAATGCGGGGCGGTCCATCGAGGCCAGCGCTCCGGCGAAGTCGACAGTCGCAGTGGCGACGTCGGCCCAGCGGTCGGGGTGCGGCTCTCCCGGCAGGAAGGGGTAGGCGATCCACCCCTCGACCTCAAGTCGCCCGTCGGCGGTCCTTCGGGGCAGCGCCAGGCGAAGTCGGGCCGTGTCGCGGAGGTGGCCGGGGATCGTGCCCAGCCAGTCGAGCTCGGCGGGGGCCACGTCGCATCGCTTGACGACCACGCCGCCGGCGCGCCACACGGTGGCGTGCCCGCCCCGAAGCCGTTCGAGCGGACCGTCCGCACCGAACGCGTCGAGTACTGCCGGCGAGGGGCGCATGCGTCGACGCTACTGCGTGGGCGACGGGCGGCCGGTCCGCTAGGGGGTACGTCGACCTCGAGCGTCGGCCACGTGCATCCGGACGGCGTCGACGCTCTGTTTCACGGTGAGCCGACCGGTGTCGAGGACGACGTCGGGGTCCAGCCGGGCGAGTTCGCCGGGCCACCGGCGGTAGACGTCGGCGAGGAAGTCGCGCTGCCGTGAGACGCCCCGCGCCGGATCCTGTCGGGCCCGCTCGAACGCGATCTGGAACGGCGCGGTGATCGCGACCGTCACGACCACTGCGGCCGACGGCGCGAGCGCGACCAGCCGGGCGACCTCCTCGTGACTGCCCGATCCCTCCGCGATGACGCACGTCAGATCGGATCGCAACCACCGGCCGGTCACGGACTCGAAGATCGCGTGCGCCGTCTCCCAGTCGGGCAGGGTGGGGAGCGCCATGGCCGCGATCCCGTCGAGGTCGACGAGGGCCACCCGCTCTCCGCGCTCGCGGAGGTCGTGGCTCAGGGCGGTCGCGATCGTGCTCTTGCCGGAGGCCTGTGGCCCGGCGATCACGACGAGCGCGACGGCCGGGCCCGGTTCGGAGAGCGCAGGAGCCGCCACGTCTACCTCGCCGCCGTTTCGTGCTCGAGGAGGGTCCGGGTGCCGAGCGGCTCGGTCAGCGTGACCGTGTGGGTGGCCAGGGCCGCCGATCCGCTGCACGCATCGGAGCCTGCCGGCAGGTGGATCGTCGGATCGTCGTAGACGTCGACGATCACGGAGTCGGCGGTCTCCTCGACGTAGACGTCGACCTCCAGGTTCTCCTTCTCGCAGACCCCGCGCCACCAGTCGACTTCGAGCGTGTCGGCCGGTCGATCCAGGCCGGCGGCGATCCACCGGGTGGGTGCCAGGGTGGGCGGGATCGATCCCGACTTCCGGACGACGCGGATCCCCTCGTTGCCGGGGATCTTCCCGGACGCTTGGCGCGCGGCCCAGGTGTCGACCGGAGTCAGCGTCGTGCGCGGCGTGGGCGGCGGCGGTGCGGCAGGAGCGGAGGTGCACCCGGACAGCAGCGCCACGGCGACGGCGACCGCCACCGCGGTCGCGACAAGGGGTCTCACGACGCGAGCCTCGCTTCGATCCAGCCGACCACGTCCAACACGCGGGCTCCCCACTCGGGATCGGCCGCTTTGGCTGCGTCGGTCCGGAGTTTCTCGAGCAGACCGTCGAGGTCGCGACCCGGACCGTCATCGCTCATGATGAGCGCGGCCATGCTGTCGGCCGACCATGTCGTCACACGTCCGAGTTCGAGCTTCTCCCTCATCGGATCGCGGAGCATCGAGAGGAAGCGGTCGCGATCGAGAAGCCTCTCGAGGACGGGCACCCCGTAGGAATCGAGACGGTCGACGAGGGCTGAGCCGAAGTCGTCGGCTCGGGTTCCGTCGCCGAAGTCCCAATCGCGGCCCCACCGATGATCCGTCGGAAGAGGATCGAGGCGTGCGCGCCACACGCCGTGCCATTCCGTCGGCTGGCGCGGAAGCGGACGCGCCGTCGTGGACGCGGTGAACCGTCTGACCGCTTCGGGGACGATGGCGAGGTTGACGTAAGCCGAGACGGCCTCCCGATCCCCCCAGGCGGATTTCTGGACGTTGACGACCGCCCAGTCGCCGTGAGGGTTTCTCCTGCGCCATGTCGATCCCGATCCGAGGAAACCCTGACGGCGCAGTGCCGGGCCCACCATCGTCCGCAGCGTCTCTCGAAAGGCGTCGCGGGCATCCATGTCGCGATTCTGTCGACTCACCATCGCGGGCACAAGGGCGGTCCCTCGTGCGGAAGACGCGACGGTCCGGAGGAGGCGCGACGACCCGACGTCGCGCCTCCGCGGAAACGTCGCGCCCAGCCGAGAGCAGGAGCAGCGCGCCGCCGACGGCCGCGTTTTGAGACGATTGCGCCCCGGCGGACACGATGAACCATGAGGAACACGCAGGGAGCGGGACCACCCGTGAAGGAACAGGACTGGCTCGACGCAGCGCGAGACGGCGACGTCGACGCGTTCGGCAGGATCTACGATCGCCACGTCCGGGCGGTCTTCCGCTACGCGATCAGCATCGTCCGCGACGTCGGCGATGCGGAGGACGTCACCCAGGACGTCTTCCTGCTGGCGTGGACGCGTCGTGCCGACATCCGGATCGTCGACGTGTCCGTCCTCCCGTGGCTCCTCGTGACCGCACGCAACGTCAGCATGAACCGGCTCCGGCAGCGCACCAAGGCGCCGAACTCACTCGAGATCGAACGGGAGCGGCCCGCGGCCGGGCCGACCCCGGAGGACAGCGCCGCTCGGCGTCAGCTCGCCGTGATGATCCGGTCGGCCGTCGATCAGCTCAGCGTCACGGACCAGCGCCTCTACCGGCTCTGCCTCGTCGACGGACTCTCCTACGAGGAGGCGGCCACCGGACTCGGGACGACGCACGGCGTCGTCCGCAACCGACTCACCCGGCTGAGGCGCACCCTGCGGGGTCGCCTCGCCACCGACACGGAAGGCCTCCTGTGAACATCACCCTCGAACCCACCGACGACCGCGTCGCCAGCATGCGTCGGTCCGTCCTGAGCCGGATCGCCGAGGCGGAGCCGGCCGTCGACACCGCCGCGGCGGTCCGCCCAGCGGCTCGATCCGGCCGTCGTCGCCTCGGCCTCCTCGGGGTCGGTGTCGTCGCGATCGCCGGCGTCCTCGTCGTCTCGAACCTCGCAGGAGCCGGTGGCCGGCAGCAGAGCGCCGTCGCGGAGGTCCTCCATCGCTCGGCCCTCGCCGCCGTCGCGACCTCGGATCCCGTCGTTCCCCCCGGGCGTTTCCTCCGGGTGACGACGACGGCCGTCACCTCGAAGACGTCCGGCGACGTCAGCTACCTGGCCCGGGCGCAGGACGACCTGTTCGTTCCGGCCGACCGCAGCCAGGACTGGGTGTGGGTGAGGGGGGCGAGCACGCCGTTCCGGACGTTCGGCCCAGCCTCGGCGGCCGCGGCCGCCGAAGCGTCTCCCGGTGAGGCGGAGCTCCTGCGGGCCCCTGCCGGTGGGTTCTACAGCCGACCCTCCGACTCGTCCGAGGCCGCGTTCGCGAAGCTCCCCCGCGATCCCCGGGCGCTCCTCGCGGACATTCACGAGCGGACGGTGGGCCAGGGCAACTCCGTCGACGAGGCGGCTTTCGGGTTCATCGCCGACGAACTGACGGACGGCCTGGCTCCCGCGGATCTCCGAGCGGCTCTCTACGAGGCGGCGGCTCTCATCCCGGGCGTCACCATCGAGGACGGGCACGCGACCCTCGACGGCTCCACGGGCGTGGCCATCGGCCGGACCGACCCCGAGGGCAACACCCGCGACGAGCTCATCGTCGACCCCGACACGGGTGCTCTGGTGGGTCAACGCGAAGTCCTCCTCCGCGCCGAGGTCGGCCTGCCCGCCGGCACGGTGATCGGCTGGACGAGCAAGACGACCTCCGTCGTCGCGTCGGCGCCCGCAGGAGGCACGGTGAACGGTGTCTTCGACACGAGGGGATGCACCGTCACCGGTCCCGACGAGTTCCAGTGCTGAGCGATGTCGGCGGGCGCCGCGCTCCTCCGCCGGGCTCCTAGGCCGGGACCGACGGCGCGCTGCGGCGGCCTCGGACGAGCGCCCGAGCCCCGACGAAAACGAGGCCGAGGAACGCGGTGAGGCTCGTCAGGTAGAGGACTCCCGCCCACAGGGTGTGGTCCTCTCCGCCCACCCCGTAGGAGTCGGCGACGTCCATCCCGAGGGCGAAACCGGTGCCGAAGGCCACGAACCCTCCGACCGCGATGATCGCGAGGAACCAGGTGCCCATCACGACGGGCGACGCTCGCCTCACGAGTCCGACGATCGCCACGACGGCGGCGAGGGCGAGACCGATGACGGCCTGCGCGATCACAGTGACGATGTCGGCCGTGACGTCCATGCCGTCGGCCCGGAGATGCGCGTGGATCCGCCCCAGCGTCTCGCCGGGCACGGCCGCGAGCGGGTCGAGGACGAGAGCCTCGCACGCCATGACCGCGGCGTACACGGCCACGACGACGACACCCAGCACGGCCACGGTCGTTCGCTGCTTCATGACGCCACGCTAGAGCGCGGGAGGACGGAGCCGCGCCCGCCCCCGGTCGCGCATCCGTCGCAGCGACTCATCCCCGAGGACGATCGGTTGTGATCCCGCCGACCGAGAGACGCGCGTCGAGGGCAGCACCGGAACGCTCGACGGACAGAGACGTGACGCCGACGCACAGGAGCGGTCGCGGGTGGAGATGTAACGTCGGGGAACGTAGCCCGTCCTGAAAGGACACCTCCTCCATGCGCTCTTCGTCCTCCCCCGGTTTCGATCTGCGGGATGCCGTCAACAGTCTCCGCGAGACGTTCGGCCCCCTCACCGCGACAGGCGCGGGCAGCGGCTCCCGCGGCGCCTCCGACCGGTCCCGTGACGGCCGAGAGCGCGGAGACGTCCGCAGCGCGATCCTGATCGAACTCCGCGACGAGCCCATGCACGCGTATCAGATCATCCGCGCGGTCGAGACCCGCTCCGCCGGCGCCTGGACGCCGAGCCCGGGCTCCCTCTACCCGGCCCTCCAGCTCCTCTCCGACGAGGGGCTCGTCTCATCGGCGCAGGTCGGTGAGCGCAAGGTCTACTCGCTGACCGACGCCGGGCGTCTCGTCGCCGAGCAGACGACCGACTCGACGCTGCCGACCGAGCCGACCCACGAGCGCGCGCAGGAGCCCCGCCGCGACGTCCAGACGACCGTCGACCTCGCTCGCTCCGGTGTGAGGTTCGCCCAGGCGCTGACGCAGGTCGGTCACAGCGCCACTGCCGAGCAGTCCGCACGCGCGATCGCCGTCGTCGACGAGGCGCGCCGCAAGCTCTACGCGATCCTCGCCGAGGACTGAGCCCGTGTCGCAGTCGGGCGGCGCACCCTCCGCGCCGCCGCCCAGTCGAGCCTCCCGCAGGCGCTACCGCCGGATCGTCCGCTTCGCCGCGATCTTCCTCGCCCAGGCGTGGTGGTACGAGCTGATCCTCCCCCGGCTCGGACTCCGCCGCTTCTCCGCGCGGGGTCGGCCCGCGAGGCTGAACTTCCTCGCCCGGCGTTTCCGCGTCCTCGCAGCCGACCTCGGCGGTCTGATGATCAAGGTCGGCCAGTTCCTGTCGGCGCGGCTCGACATCCTGCCGCCCGAGATCACCCGTGAGCTCGAGGGCCTGCAGGACGAGGTGGCCCCCGAACCCTTCGACCTGATCCGGGCGCAGACCACGGCCGACCTGGGCATGCCGATCGAGCGCGCTTTCGCCTCGTTCGAACCGGCTCCGATCGCCGCGGCGTCCCTCGGTCAGGCCCACCGGGCGACGCTCTCGCCCGCGCTGGCGGCCGACGTGGGCTTCGACAGGGTCATCGTCAAGGTCCAACGACCCGGCATCGACGAGATCGTCGCCGTCGACCTGGCGGCGCTCCGGCGCATCGCGCGGTGGCTGTCCCACGTGAGCCTCGTGTCGAAGCGGGCCGATGCTCCTGCGCTCGTCGAGGAGTTCGCGCTCACGAGCCTCGAGGAGATCGACTACCTGCGGGAGGCCGGGAACGCCGAGCGCTTCACCGACGACTTCGCGGACGACCCCGTCGTGACCGCGCCCGTCGTCGTCTGGGAGCGCAGCTCGCTGCGGACGCTCACGCTCTCGGACGTCACCGCGATCAAGATCACCGACGTCGAGGCGCTCGAGCTCGCGGGAATCGATCCGGTGGACGTCGCGAACGAGTTGGCGCGCGTGACCTTCCAGCAGATCTTCGTCGCCGGGTTCTTCCACGCCGACCCGCACCCGGGCAACATCTTCGTCACCCCGATCCCCCGACCGGCCACCACCGCTCCCGCCGCGGACTCCGAGCCGGGCACCGACGCCGAGCGGAACTGGCGCTTCACCTACGTCGACTTCGGGATGATGGGCGAGATCTCCCCCACGCTCCGGTCGGGGCTCCGGAGCTTCATCCTCGCCGCGGTCGGTCGCGACAGCCGTGCGCTCATCGCCTCTCTCGGGCAGCTCGGCGTCCTGCTGTCGTCGGCCGACACCGAGGAGCTGGAGCGCGCCATGTCCGAGCTCTTCGAGCGCTTCGGCGGCATGGGGATCGCCGAACTCCAGACCATCGACCCGCGCGAGCTGGAGGCGTTCGGGCGTCAGTTCGGGGAGACGATCCGGGCCCTCCCGTTCCAGCTGCCGGAGAACTTCCTGCTCCTGATCCGCACCATCTCGCTCGTCTCGGGGGTGACGAGCGCCCTCGACCGCGACTTCAACATGTGGGACGCCGTCGAGCCGTTCGCGCGCACCATCCTGAGCAACAACGGCCGCGGGGTCCTCCGCGATCTGCCGCAGCAGGCGCTGGCGTACGGCACCACGGTCGCGCGGCTCCCCGGGAAGCTCGACGACCTGGCGACCCGCATCGACCGCGGGCAGGTCGCCGTCCGCACGCCGCAGGTCGACCAGCGTCTCCGCTCGGTCGAGCGGTCGGTCAACCGGCTGGGCTCGGCCATCGTGTTCGCGGGGCTCCTCGTCGGCGGGGTCATGATGCGCTCGAGCGACGAGGTGCTCGGCTGGGTGCTGATGGCGGCGGCCGTGCTGCCGCTCCTGCACCTCGTCGTCACTCTGCGGAGGCGCTAGGGCGCTCGTCGGGGGTGTTCGCCCCGTCTTTGCTGTTCGTGTCGTCGGCTGCGGCGGCGGCATCGTCGGCCTTGGCCCAGCGGCGACGGCTCCGCAGGAGGAGCACCAGGGCGACGGCGGCGGCGATCGGCAGGATGAACGCGTCGGCGATGAACCGTGCTGACACGTCGTCGGGAAGCGCGACCTGCGTGGAGACGACCGCCGCGATCGGCGTCGCGACGATGACGAAGACGCATTCGGCGACGAAGGCGGGCCACAGGCGGCGGAGGACGCGGTTCGCGGCGGATCCGCGTCTGCTCGACGACTGGGCGACCACGAATCGAAGGCTCAGCGAGAACGCCGCGCCGAAGAACACGAGCGTCGCGGAGGCAGCGAGGACGCCCGTGACGAGGAAGCCCAGCGACACGAGCCACAAGCCGACGACCTGGATTCTCATGTACCGGACGATGTCCGGCTCCGCGAAGGTCGCGAAGGCCCGGATGCCGACGATTCCTATCGCGAGGCCCAGAGCGATCACGAGCGATGCCAGGATCGGGATCGCCCATCGGAGGGTCGTCACCTCGATGCGGACGACCACCGGTGCGAAGACGATGGCGGCGACGCCGAGCCCGATCGGCACCAGGGAGTTCGCTGCGACGGAAAGAGGACTCGTCGGCGCGAACGGGACCAGGCTCTCGTCGAGCCCCGGCTCGTCGTCGCTGAAAGGCTCCGGCCCGGCGTCGTCGGAGGGGGCGGCCATGAGAACACGCTACGCCGCCGGGCCCGCCTGGCCGCGCGCGCCTCAGTAGCGACGCACGAAGTTGACGCTGGCCGAACGGCGCCGGTAGCCGAGACCGGTGAAGAGGGCGACGCCCTCGTCGGGACCGTCGGTGGCGACGTCGAGAACGCTCCGGGCGACTCCTGCGACCCGGACGGCCTGCAGATGAGCGGTGAGGAGCGCTCGCGCCGCGCCGCGTCCGCGCGATGCGGGCAGGACGCCCACGACCCAGACGTAGGCGTCGGGATCACCCGATGACTCCGGGTCCACGAGGGTCAGGAGCAGCCCGACGACCTCGCCTCCGGCATCCAGGGCGACGAAGGAGAGGTCGTGGGCGTACGTCGTGAGAGTGGTCATCGACTCCCACTGCTCGTCGGTCATCGGCTGGCTGCTGCCGACCCCGCGGAAAGCTGCATCTCTGACGCGGTGGGCGGCGGCCGAGTGCTCCGGCCGGTACGAGACGACGCGGATCCCGTCGACGGGTGCTGAGGCCGGCACGGGCTCGGAGGCCGTGCGGGCGAGGTTCTGGAACCAGCGCTGGGGAGCGAATCCCGCGCGCTCGAGGGTGCGGCCGGTGGCGGGAGCGCGCTCGTCGGCGGCGACGATGATCCAGCCGGGAAGAGGGGACGGGCATCCTGCGAGCCGCTGGAGGGCGCGACCGTGCTGCCAGGCGAGGAGGGCACGGCCGATGCCGCGACCGCGGTGTGCGGGGACGACCCCGCCGAGCAGGATCACGCGGACCAGGGTCTCGTGGAGATCGGGCATGACCACGAGTCCCCACGCCACGACCTCGCCGGCGTCGGAGTCGGAGCCGGCATCGGTGACGGCGACGAGGGAGTCGACCGCGAGGTCGGTGTAGCTGTGGCCGAGCTCGTCGAGCAGATCCTCCCGCGTGTCCGCCCAGTCGGGGTGATCGGTCAGGGCGATGGCCCGACCGACCTCGACGAGCGCATCGACGTCGGTCGGGGTGGCGGGGCGCCAGCGGATCCCGTCCACGGTGGCAGGCGAGAGGGTCGCGGGAGCGGAGACGCGTTCGGCGAGGGGGCGATCGGACATAGCGCATCACACTACGCATCCCGCGGCTTCCCGGGCATCGCGGCCACGAACCGATCCGGAATGCGCGACTCGTCCCGGAGGTCGCCACGCAAGCGGCCGCCACGGCACCCTGAGCCCACCGATCCGGCACCCCGGACGGAGAACGACCGGGTGCCGCCACCCCTAGCGTGTTCGACGAGACGGCCGCGGTCCGTGGCCGGAAACCCGAAAGGATCCCATGTCCTCGCTCGAACAGCCCGTGACCGTTCCGATGTCGCAGCCGCTCCCGGGTGCGTCGTTCAGCCAGGCGGTGTCGCGCTTCTGGAAGAAGTACGCCACCTTCTCCGGCCGCGCCAGCCGGAGCGAGTACTGGTGGTGGTACCTCGTCGCGTTCCTCGTCAACGCGTTCCTCAACTCCCTCGGCAGGGTCGACGGTCCCGCAGGGCAGGTCTTCCAGGCCGTCGCCGGCGTGTGGAGCCTGGCGATCATCATCCCGACCCTCGCCCTCCTCTGGCGGCGCCTCCACGACACGAACCGGAGCGGCCTCTGGGCGTTCGCCCCCCTCGTCCTCGCGGTCATCGGCGTGGTGCTGGCCGTCGTCGGCCTGGTCGTCCTCCACGTCTCCACGGGGCAGAGCGCCTCGCTCGCCGCGGGCGGCGTCGCTCTCGTTCTCGCAGGAGCCGCGTTCCTGGCGTCGTTCGTCATCGTCCTGATCCTCACGCTGCTGCCCTCGAACCCCGCCGGGGCGCGGTTCGACCGCGGGCGCTGAGCGTGCCCCTTCGGCTGACGCCGACGCCGACGCCGACGCCCGGCGGCCGTCAGCGGACGAGCCGGAGGCTCCGCTCGATCGGACCGAAGCTCGACTCGGCGCCGTCGGCGACGAAGCCGTTGCGGCGGTAGAACGCGTGAGCGCGCGGGTTGTCCGCGGCGACCCAGAGGGAGGCGGGGCGGCCGTCGAGGGCCGTGTCGAGGAGCGCCTGCCCCGCGCCGCCACCGTGCGCGCGGCCGAGGACGTAGAGCATGGTCAGCTCCTCCGGGCGGACGGCGTCCGGCTCGGGGGTCGCCAGGACGGCGGCGAATCCGACCGGGCCGACCTCGTCGACGGCGACCGTCGTCCGGAAGGTCCTCTCGCGGAGGTTCGCCCGCCACCTCTCGATCCGCGGCTCGACCTCGAACCAGGGGCTCGTGTCCGGGTTCTCGACGAACCGACCGTAGGTCTCCCGCCAGGATCCCGCGTGCACCCGGGCGATGCCCTCCGCGTCCCCGAGGACGGCCGGCCGGATCAGGAACGTCGCCGGGTCGTCTGCTGCCATGCGGGCAGCGTATCCGCGGGCGGGCCGCACCGCTCGCGCCGCCACCTCCGTGCCTGGCTAGACTCACGCAGATGTTCGCCGTTCCCGAGGGCCTCTCTCGCGCGACCACGGCCCGCGAGGGTGCCGCAGGAGTCGCGTGGCTCGCGACGCTCCCCCCTCTCGTCGATCGTTTGTTGGCCTCGTGGGGCTGCGTGATCGACGGCGATCCCGTCCACGGCCAGGTCGCCGTGATCGTCCCGGTGCGCCGCGCGGGCGGTGCCGCCGCGCTGAAGGTCTCGTTCCCGAACGCCGCGGCCCTCGGCGAGGGCCCGGCTCTGAGGCGCTTCGACGGCCGGGGTGCCGTTCGCCTCCTGGGCGCCGACGAGGAGGCGTGCGCGCTGCTCCTCGAGCGGGCGGGCCCGCGGCGGCTCGACGACCTCGACGACGTCGAGGACGCGATCGAGGTGGCGGGAGACCTCGCCCGGCGACTCGCGGTGCCGGCGGACGCCGCGGCTCCTGCGCTCGCCGACACGACGGGCGGGTGGGAGGAGCAGCTCGACCGGCAGGTCGCGGCGGCGCCGGGCCTCATCCCGCCCGCGGTCGTCGAGCGCGCGCGGGAGACGATCCGCGCGCTCGCGGACGACGCGACCGGCACGTTGATCCACGGAGACCTCCACTTCGGCAACGTCCTGGCCGCCGACCGGGAGCCGTGGCTCGCCGTCGATCCCGCCGCGTGGCGCGGCACCGCGGCGTACGACGCGTTCGCCGTCGTCGCCGGGCGACGCGGTTCGTTCCGCGACGCGCAGGATGTGGCTGCCGCGTTCCGGGACCGCATCCTGCGTTTCTCCGCCGCGGCGCGTGTCGACACCGACCTGGCCGTCGCGTGCACGCAGGCGCGCGCCACGAGCTCGTACCTCCACCAGGTGCTGCACGAGGGCGACTGGTTCGACGCCGAGTTCCTCCGCGCCGCCCTGTCGCTCCCCTGACGCCCGATCCCCTCCCCCGCCCACTCCCCTCCCCCTCCCTGCCTCCCCCTCCCCCAGCCGCGAGTGGACAGTTGTCGTCACTTTCGCCCCCGGGAACGTCGACAACTGTCCACTCGCCGCCCCACGACGGGAAGACGCGCGAGGAAAGACAGTGGCGCGAGAGCGGGGCTCCGGAGAGGATGGCAGCACGAGCGGGGGTGGAGTGCATGGACGGACCTAGCGACTCGGACGCGCCGACGGCGGAACCCCGCGGCGGCCGGAGCGACGTTGCGCCGTTCGTCATGTCGCTCTTCGTGCAGGCGGTCGTCTCGTTCCTCGGCTATTTCACACTGGTCTTCTCGATGCTCGGCGTGGCGGGCTGCCAGGCTCCGGGTGACCCCGGTCGGTGCAACGACCCGGTCCTCGACGTACTGCTGCCGGCCTCCAGCGCGACGGCACTCGCGCTCCTGGGCCTGTCGGTCGTCCTGGCGGTGATCTGCGGTGCGACGGGCCGCCCCTTCTCGAGGATCCCCCTCGCCCTCGCCGGGCTCGTGGTGATCCTCAGCGTCGTGGCCATCGCGGTCGGTCAGTGGGCGCTCGGGTGAGGGAGCGACGCCCGGAGCACTTGGGAAGGTCGGAGGCTCCGCGCCACTTCGTAGTGAGGGACGACACCGATTTTCACGTGATCTTCACGACGGACGAGTGGAGACGGAGGTGAGTCCTCCTGCTCGACGCGTGACCGGCGTCTCCTCGACCGGGCCGACCTCTCAGTACTGGTACTGGACGACCGTGAGTGCTGCTCCGTCGGTGAGGCTCCATGGCCACCTGGTCGCGATCTGGGCGAACAATGTCTTGCTGGAGACCTTGAGGACGACGGACGTGTTCCAGGTGTTGCACTGCTGCGATGGGATCCACTTCTGCCCGAGGTCTTTCGTGACGGAGGCGCTCTCGACACCGGGATCAGCGTGAATGGACGCCGCCCCCCTTCGGCAAAGCCCACCAGAATTCGCGTCTTCACGGCGGGACGATCGAGACGGAGGACCACGTCGATGGGCGCCCCCGCAGGAACGAGTGGACAGTTGTCGCCGCTTTCGCCCCCGGGAACGTCGACAACTGTCCACTCGCGGTCGGTCGGTGGGCGCGGCGCCTTCCGGCGACCAAGCCATCACACTTGGGAAGGTCGGAGGCTCCCCGTAGGTTGGGGTGACGATGTTCACGATCACTCTTCCGCCCGTCCTCCACGAGGCCGCCGAGGGCCGCGACCTCGCGGCGACGGTGCCCGACGACGGGTCGGCCGCCCATGTCGCGGTCGACGCACGGCTCGTGGCGCTCGCCGACTCCGGGTTCGTCGGAGAGCTCGTCGGGGGGCTCATGGCCCGCGGCCTCGAGGTGCTCGTCGTCGACGGGGCGCCGCGGGAGCTCCGCGGTGTCTTCCGCGACGCCGCCGACGCCCGCCGCTTCGACGAGCTGTGGTTCCAGACCGACAGCGCTTCCGCGACCGGCATCGATGACTGATCCCGCGCGGCGCGACGACGCGGTCGGCTGGAAGGAGCGCCTCACCGGCCTCAGCGACTCCCCCGCCGCGACACCGTCCCGGGCGACGCGCCTCGGGCTGCAGTTCGAGTTGCGCGAGCGACTGCGGGCATCGCGCGGTCGGTGGGATCCCCCGTCGTCGCGCACCGCGGCTCCTGGTCGCCCCTCCGCGGAGGGGTTCTGGCTCGGCGTCCGCCCGGTGATGCTGAGCGACACCGGCAACTGGATCCGCGGCGTCCTCACCTGGTCGACCCTCCCGTTCCAGCAGAACCGCCTGCGGATCGACCCGGAGCAGCACCGCTGGTTCGGGCAGTTCGCCGCCGTCCACCGCTCCCTGCGCGAGGGCACCGCCCCCGGAGAGACCGGCTGGATCGCCCTCGACGACTTCGCCAGCCCGCTCCTCTGGCCGCTGCTCCGCGACGCGGAACGCCTCGGCATCGCCTTCTCGACCGGCAAGAAGGAGACCGACGTCGTCCTCGGCGAGAGAGCCTCCGTCGGCATCGACGTCACCCGCTCCGCCGCCGGCGACCTCCTCCTCGCGCCGGTGTCGACCATCGACGGGGCCGCGCAGGAGCCGGGGGCCGTCGGCTCCCTCGCCGACCACGGCCTCTACGCGTGGAGCCTCGACCCCCGGCCGAGCTTCCTCCTCGCTCCGACGGGCGAACCGCTCGCGGCCGATCAGCGGCGCCTCGTCACGCGCGGTTCGGCGATTCTCGTGCCGGCGGCGGAGGAGCCCGAGTTCCTCCGCGACTTCTACCCGGGCCTCCGTCGCGCCGTCGAGGTCGGGAGCAGCGACGGGTCGGTGGAGTTCCCCGCCCTCCGGCCACCGGAGCTCGTCGCCACGCTCACCTTCGCCCGCGGCGACCGGCTCGACGTCGCCTGGGCGTGGGAGAACCTCGGCCGACGAGAACCCCTCGCGGCCCACGATCTCCCGGACGGCATCGACGAGGTGCTGGGCGGGCCGCCCCGCGACCGGACCCTGCGGGGCATCGCCGCCGCCGAGTTCTCGGCCGAGGTCGTGCCGCGGCTCCAGCGGATCGCCGGGGTCCGCGTCGAGATCGTCGGAACCCGCCCCGCCTACCGCGAGCTGACCGACCCGCCCGAGCTCGTCGTCACCGTCGTCGAGACCGACAAGCGCGACTGGTTCGACCTCGGCGTGCTGGTCACCGTCCAGGGCACCACCGTCCCGTTCGCGAAGCTGTTCACCGCCCTGTCGAAGCGCCAGGCGAAGCTCCTGCTCGTCGACAAGACGTATCTCTCGCTCAAGCACCCCGCCTTCGACGAGCTGCGCCGCCTCATCGAGGAGGCCGAGGCGCTCGACGAATGGGAGACCGGGCTCCGCATCAACCGCCACCAGATCGACCTCTGGTCGGACCTCGAGGAGCTCGCCGACCAGACCGTCCAGGCCGAGTCGTGGCAACGGACCGTCGGAGGTCTCCGCGCGCTGCTGCGCGAGCTGGAGAGCGACACGCAGCCCGGGGAGCAGGCGCCCCTCCCGGCGGGCGTCGCGGCGTCGCTCCGCCCCTACCAGGTCGACGGGTTCCGGTGGCTGGCGTTCCTCCACGATCACTCGCTCGGCGGCATCCTCGCCGACGACATGGGACTCGGCAAGACGCTGCAGACCCTCGCCCTCGTGGCGCACGCCCGCGAGCGGGAGCCCGGCGCCGCCCCGTTCCTCGTCGTCGCACCCACCTCGGTCGTGTCGACCTGGGCGAGCGAGGCGGCACGGTTCACGCCGGGCCTCGTCGTGCGGGGAGTCACGGCGACGGAGGCCAAGAGGCAGGAGCCGCTGGCCGACCTCGCCCGGGGCGCCGACGTGATCGTCACCTCCTACGCCCTCTTCCGGCTCGACTTCGGCGACTACGGCGCGTTCCCCTGGTCGGGCCTCGTCCTCGACGAGGCCCAGTTCGTCAAGAACCGCTCGTCGAAGGCGCACCAGTGCGCCGTCGACCTCGACGCGCCGTTCAAACTCGCCATCACGGGCACGCCGCTCGAGAACGGGCTGAGCGACATCTGGTCGCTGTTCCGGATCGTCGCCCCGGGGCTCCTGCCCTCGCAGCTGCGCTTCCAGGAGGAGTACGTCAAACCGGTGTCGCTCGGCGACCGACCCGACCTGATCGAGACGCTCCGGCGGCGCATCCGGCCGCTCATGCTCCGCCGCACGAAGGAGCGCGTCGCCTCGGAGCTCCCGGCCAAGCAGGAGCAGGTGCTCCGCATCGACCTCACGCCCGACCACCGGGAGCTCTACGACGCGTTCCTGCAGCGCGAGCGGCAGAAGCTCCTCGGCCTGACCGATCTCGACCGGCAGAAGTTCATCGTGTTCCGCTCGCTGACGCTCCTGCGCCTCCTCGCGCTCGACGCCTCGCTCGTCGACCAGGAGTTCGAAGGCGTGGCCTCGGCGAAGATCGACGCGCTCCTCGATGAGCTCGACGCGGTCGTCGCGGGTGGGCACCGGGCCCTGGTGTTCAGCCAGTTCACGTCGTTCCTCGCCCGCGTCTCCGCCCGCCTCGACGAGCGCTCGATCGGCCATCTCTCCCTCGACGGCTCCACGACGAAGCGCGACGAGGTGATCGGCGCGTTCCGCCGCGGTGACGTCCCGGTCTTCCTCATCAGCCTGAAGGCGGGCGGCTTCGGCCTGACGCTGACCGAGGCCGACTACGTCTTCCTGCTCGACCCGTGGTGGAACCCCGCCGCCGAGACCCAGGCCATCGACCGCACCCATCGGCTCGGTCAGACGAAGAACGTCGTGGTGTACCGGATGATCGCGAACGACACCGTGGAGGAGAAGGTGATGGCGCTCCAGCAGTCGAAGGCGAAGCTCGCCGACTCCCTCCTCGACGACGACGAGGCGGCGTTCGGCTCGCTCCTCAGCGCCGACGACCTGCGCGGGCTGTTCGAGGGCTGAGGCGGAGGTGGCGTCGGTGAAGCCCGGCACCCGCCCGCCCGCGCCTCCGCTCCGAACACCCCGCATGACGATCACCGCGAACGCCGTCGCCGAGGGTTACGTCGAAGCTCCCCTCGACACCGCCTGGGCCGTCGGGACGCCCATGACCCCCGTCGGCTACTACCCGAAGTACGGTCCGCTCCCCGCCGTCGTCGGCGTCCGCGACCAGACCGGCCCGTGGGACGCCGTCGGCCAGACGCGTCAGCTCCTGCTCTCGGACGGCAGCAGCGTCATCGAGCACCTGAAGCAGATCGAGAAGCACGCGACGTTCGTCTACGAGCTGACCGACTTCACCAAGATCCTGGGACGCCTCGTCTCCGGAGGCCGCGCCGTCTGGGTCTACCGGGCCGAGGGCTCCGGGACGACCATCCGCTGGTCGTACTCGTTCTTCGCCCGACCCGGGATGGGCCTTCCCACGATGCTGATCGTGCGCCTCTTCTGGGCGCCCTACATGCGGCGCGTGCTGCCCGGCATCCTCGCGGAGATCGCCCGCCGGCGCTGAGACCGGGAGCCGCGGCTCCTGCCGGTCTGTCAGACTCGGGGGTATGCCCTCCCTGACCTATGACGTGACCGTGAGCCGCGACGGCTCCGCCTGGCTCCTCGAGATCGCCCCGATCGGAGGCGTCGCCGAGGCGCGGTGGCTCGGCGAGGCCGAAGACGTCGCGCGCGCCTTCGTGGCCGACTTCGAGGGCGTCGACCCCGAAGACGTCGACATCGACCTCACCGTCGAGTTCCCCGGCACCGTCGGTGAGCAGCTCGACATCGCCGAGCGCGCCCACGCCACGGCCGAACAGGCCCTCGACGACGAGTGGAACGCCCTGACCAACGCCGCCCGCGAGCTCGACCGCGCCACCGTCACGCGGCGGGACATCGGCGAGATCCTCGGCCTGCCGGTGCAGCGCGTCCGCCGCCTCCTCCGCGGCGCGCCGCGCGAACGCCGCACCTCCGAGCAGGCGGACGACTCCGAGGGCTAACCCGGAACGAGGCGCCGCGGCAGGCGCCGAACCCGGCCCAGGGGCGCGGCCCCGAGCCCGAGCCGGCCGCGCCTCAGCCGCGCAGGTCGAGCCAGGCCACCTGCTCGGTCGTCAGCTCGATGTCGAGTCCGGCGAGCGAGGTGCGAGTCTCCTCGAGCGAGCGCGGTCCGATGAGCGCGAACGTGGGGAACGACTGCGCGAGCACGTAGGCCAGAGCGACTGCCGTCGGGGCGACGCCGAGGTCGGTGGCCAGGCTGCGGGCCCGACTCAGTCGCTCGAAGTTGTCGTCGCTGTAGTAGCAGCGCACCAGCTCCGGGTCGGAGAGGTCGCGGGGGTCGGCCCGCGCGAAGAAGCCGCGCGCCTGCGACGACCAGGGCAGGAGCGCCGTGCCCGTCCTCTCCAGCCACTCGCGGTCGGCCGGATCCGTCACGTGCTCGCACCCGGCCCACGGCACGTCGAGCGCGCGGGCGAGCCCGAAATGGTCGCTCAGGGCCGCGAAGGCCTGCTTGTCGTGGCTGTGCGCGTAGGCCTGGGCCTCCTCGAAGCGCGCGATCGTCCAGTTCGAGCCGCCGAAGGCGCGGATCCTGCCGGCCTTCGCGTGCTCGTCGAGGACGTCGACGAATTCGCCGACCGGGATGCTCAGGTTGTCGCGGTGCATCAGGTACAGGTCGACGTGGTCCGTCTGCAGCCGGTCGAGGGTCTCGGTGAGCTGGCGCGTCAGCGACTCCGGATCGCAGTGCGGGGTGTGGGCGCCCTTGCCGATGACCATCACGTCGTCGCGGATGCCTCGATTGGCGATCCACTGGCCGAGGAGGCGCTCCATCAGACCGTCGCCGTAGATGTACCCGGTGTCGAACGCGTTGCCGCCGAGTTCGACGAAGTTGTCGAACATGGCGGTGGCGTGGCCGATCGTGCGCTGGTTGTCGCAGCCGAGGACGAGGCGCGAGATCCGCTTGTCGATACCGGCGATCGTTCCGTAGCGCATCGCCGCGTCGTCACGCACGCGCAGGGGCCTCCCGGAGGCGGTCGGCACGAACGCGGTGTCGCTCTCGAACGGGTAGCGGAGACCGATGGCCTCGCGCCAGGCGTCGAGGACGGCCGCGTTGCCGAGGCTGTCGGCCCAGCCGATCTCGGGGCTCTGTCCGAGGGCGAGGTTCGCGGCGGCGGCGTCGGCCTGGAGACCCCACTGGGGCGCAGGAGCCACGTGGATCGTCCGCACGTCGCGCCCGACGACGTGCACCTCGATGTCCGACCCGTCGACATCGCTGGGCACCCACGGGTCGCGGAGCACGATGCGCCCGGCCGATCCCGTGACGACGACCGCGTTGTCGTCCTGGAGGCGGACGCCGCTGCGGACGGAGGCGGTGAGGCCGGAGGCGAAGACGAGCGACGCCGTCGCCCAGTCGTCGACGCCGGTCGAGCCGAGAGTGCCCTTCGCGGTGAGCGACACGGGCTCGGCGAAGGGCTTCCCCTCGGCGATTCCCGCCACCAGGCGTGCGATCGAGACGGGGTAGCCGCCGACGTCGAGGATCCCGCCGCCGGCGAGGTCGGGTGAGGCGAGGCGGTGGTCGGGAGGCAGGTCGGCGGCGAACGCGAACGACGCGTCGACGTGCTCGAGGGTCCCGATCTCGCCGTCGCGGAGGAGCTCGGCGAACCGAGCGATCTGGGGGTGGAACCGGTACATGAAACCTTCGGCGAGGTAGACGCCCGCGCGGCGAGCCGCCTCGACGAGGACCATCACGCCCGCGTGTTCGACGGCCAGCGGCTTCTCGCAGATGACGTGCTTTCCCGCCTCGATCGCCCGGAGCGCGAGTCGGACGTGCTCCGTGTGGACGGTGGCCACGTAGACGGCGTCGACCTCGGGGTCGGCGAACAGCGCGTCGTAGTCGTCGTGCACGCGGGCCGGACGCCCCTCGGGCGAGTGCTCGGCGGCGAAGGCCTCGGCACGGTCTCGCGAGCGGCTGGCCACCGCGACGAGGCGACCCGTCTCGCTCCCGAGGAGCTGCGAGGCGAACCGCGAGGCGATGCTGCCGGGGCCGACGATGCCCCAGCGAAGCGTCGTGGTCGTGGTCGGGCGGGCGTCACGGCCCGCATGGTCGGTCTCTGTGGGGAGGGCATCGTTGCCGTGAACGTTCACGCCACGAACGCTACCAACGATGCCCGCCGCGGGCAAGGGTCAGGCCGACTGGCGGAGCAGGAGCGAGTGGGTCACGACCCGGTGCACCTCCGGGCCGCTCGGCGGGAGATCGCCCGCGTGCATGCCCAGGATGAGGTCGACGGCCGTCCGCCCCAGGGAGGCGATGTCGAGGTCGAGGCTCGAGAGCTCCGGAGTGGACACGACACCCATCGAGAGCCCGTCGATGCCGAGGATCGCGCACTGGTCGGGGACGACCACGCCGGCGTGCTGCGCGGCTCGCATGAGGCCGAACGCGTGCATGTCGTTGAAGGCGATGATCGCGTCGACGTCGGGGACGTCCCGGAGCACCTCCGCGACCGCCGTCTCGGCGGAGGTGGGCCCGTCCCCCTCGGAGAAGACCCGCGGTTCGAGGCCGCGCAGGGTCATGGCGGCTTCGTAGTCGCGGCTCCGGGCGCTCGGGTCGTCGGGATCGCCGGCGTCGACCATGACGATGCGGCGTCGCCCCTCCGAGACGAGATGGGCGACGGCCTCGTCGAGCCCCGGGCCGAAGTCGAGCTCGACGATGCCGCGCTGCCCCTCCTCCTGCGAGCCCTCGAGGGCGACGACCGGAAGATCGCCGAACACGTCGTCGAAGCGCGACGAGGGGATGCGCAGGTAGCCGATCAGTGCGTCGACCTGTTCGGTCAGGCCGCGGAGGAACGCCTCCGGGTCGTTCGGCCGGTGCGCGCCGTCGGCGACGAGGACGTTCCAGCCGGCCGCCGTCGCGCTGTCGACCACCCCGGCGGCGAGCTCGGGGAAGTACGGGTTGGTGAGATCCTCCACCACGAGCCCCAGGGTGAGCTGGTGCCCGACGACGAGGCCGCGGCCGAACCGGCTCGGACGATAGCGGAGGTCTTTCGCGGCCTGGAGCACGCGGGCCTTCGTCTCGACGGAGATACCCGTCATGTCGTTCATGGCCCGGGTGACGGTCTGTCGCGAGACCCCCGCGAGTTCGGCGACGTCGATGACGGTCGCCCTCTTCGTGCGCGACGTTCCTGGCTTCATGAGCGCACTTTAGCAGCGCGCCGTCGGCCGTCCGGCGGGGGCGGGAGCCGCGGCTACCATGGGGCTCATGGCACTGGAAACACGGTCGTCGCGCTCCGAGCCGGGGGTCTCGGCGTGATCGACCTGCCGCCGCCGACCACGCCGGCCGGCTGGTATCCCGACGGCGTTCCCGAGCAGGAGCGGTGGTGGGACGGCACCGGCTGGACGGAGCGGACCCGCGGTGCCCGGAGCGACGCCGCGACTCCCGAGCCGACGGCCACCGGCGTCCGGGTCGTCCGCGGCGCCACCGGGTACGCCGAGCTCGACGGCGACGTCCTCCTCTTCCGTTCGAAGCCCGACCGGCCCGCGCTCCAGCGGATCCCGCTCAACACGGTCGACGACGTGGTGGTCTCCCGGAGCGGCAACGCGTTCGACGTCGTGCGGCACGGCGCGCGCCCGCGACGGCGACCCGGCCTGCTGTCGGAGACGTCGCTCCAGCGGGGCGGTCGCACCTCGCCCGACGAGTGGCGGGCCTTCCTCGACGCGCTCTCCGCGGCCGTCGCGGCCGCCGTGCCGAAGTTCCCCGCCGACGCCGACTGAACCGCGGGAGCGCCGGAAGCCTCTCGCGGGCGTCCAGGATGCCGTGGCTAGGGTGGGTTCATGACGACGACGTTCACCCGCGTGACCATTCTCGGAGCCGGGGTCCTCGGATCCCAGATCGCCTTCCAGGCGGCCAACCACGGCAAGGAGGTGACTCTCTACGACGTGTCCGACGAGGCCGTCGAGGCGGCGAAGGCGCGCCTCGAGGCCATCGTGTCGCTCTTCGTGCACGAGGTGCCGTCCGCGGACCGCGACGCGGCCACCACGGCGGCGCACTCCATCTCCTTCAGCACCGACCTCGAGGCCTCGGTCCGCGACACCGACCTCGTGATCGAGGCGGTCCCCGAGCGCATCGACCTCAAGCGCGACGTCTACACCCGCATCGGCTCCGCCGCCGGTCCCCGGACGGTCTTCGCCACGAACTCGTCGACGCTGCTGCCGAGCGCCCTCGCCGAGTCGACGGGCCGGCCCGAGCGGTTCCTGGCGCTCCACTTCGCCAACCACGTCTGGGTCAACAACACGGCCGAGATCATGGGGACGCCGGAGACCTCGCCCGGGGTCTACGCCGACGTCGTGGCGTTCGCCCGCGAGATCGGGATGGTGCCGATTGAGCTGCACCGCGAGCAGTCCGGCTACGTCCTCAACTCGCTCCTCATCCCGCTGCTCAATGCGGCGGCGGGGCTCCTGCTCAAGGGCGTCGCGACCCCCGAGACGATCGACACGACCTGGCGGATCGGGACGGGTGCGCCCAAGGGCCCGTTCGAGATCTTCGACATCGTCGGCCTCCGCACCGCGTACGCCATCTCCTCCGAGGCGGGCGGCGATTCCGCGATCTTCGCGGACTACCTCAAGACCGAGTACCTCGACAAGGGCAAGCTGGGCGTCGAGTCGGGCGAGGGCTTCTACCGCTACCCGGCCGCCTGACGACGGGGCTCACCACGTCGTCGGGTAGGTGTTCTCCGGCGACGTGGAGGGCGCCACGCGGTACTTCTCGAGCACGAGCGACATGAGCTCGTGGAACGCCGGAGCCGCGGCGCTCGAGAACTTGCTGGCCTGCGGTTTCGTGAAGGTCACGGTCACGACGAACTTCGGATTCTCGGCGGGCGCGATGCCCGCCACCGAGATGATGCGCTGCGAACCGTAGCCGGCACCGTTCGGCTCGGCCACCTCGGCCGTGCCCGTCTTGGCGGCGACGTTGTAGCCGGAGACCTTCTCCATGCCGGCCAGGGTGCCGCCGTCGAGGAGGGTGCTCTGGAGCATCCGGACGGTCTCGTCGGCGGCCTTCTCCGACACGACGCGGACGGGGGCGACCGCGGGCTTCGACACGACGCTGCCGTCGGGCTTCTCGCAGCCGGTGACGAGGTGCAGTGGCACCCGCACGCCGCCGTTGGCGAGGGTCTGGTAGATGCCCGCCACCTGGAGAGCGGTCGTCGACACGCCCTGGCCGAACATCGAGTTGATGTTCGTCTGCTGGTCCCACTTCGGCGACGTCCGATCGGGCCAGGAGGCGAGTCCGGGGAAGGTGAGGGCGGGATCGGCCTGGAAGAGGCCGAACTTCTTCTGGTAGTCGAATCGCTGCTGAGCCGTGAGGCGTTCGCCCATCTCGGTGATGCCGACGTTGGACGACCGGGCGAGGATCCCGGCGAGGGTGAGGTTCTCGACGGGGTGGAACTCGGCGTCGCTGATCCGGCCGCCCCACGGGAACGTGCGGGCGTAGGGCACGACCGCCTGGGTCAGCGGGTCCGCCTTGCCGCTGTCGATGAGTGCGGCGGCGATGGCCGCCTTCATCGTCGATCCCGGCTCGTAGAGCGCCGTGAGCGCCTTGGAGCCGAAGTCCCCCGGATCCTTGGTGGCGGACACGTCGTTGGGGTCGACGCTCGGGTAGTCCGCGAGGGCGAGGATCTCGCCGGTCTTCGGGTCGCTGACGGTCGCCGTGGCCGACTCGGCCCGGAGAGCTGTCGCCTGCTCCTGCAGGACCTGCTGGGTCAGGAACTGCAGGTCGGCGTCGATCGTCGTCCGGAGCACGCCGCCGTCCTGAGCGGGCTTCTCGGTCACGGTGCTGCCCGGGAGGCGGACCCAGTCCTCGCCGCGCTCGTAGGTCTGCTTGCCGTTCGCGCCGGCGAGGCAGCGGTCGTAGGAGTACTCGAGTCCCGCCTGCGCGCCGTCGGTGCCCATGAAACCCGTGAGGTTCCCGGCGACGGCTCCGTTGGGATAGGTGCGAGCGGCCTGCTTCTCGGACGACAGCCAGGGGATACCGAGCGCGACGGCTGCGCGGTAGGCGGTCACGTCGAGGCCCTTGGCCAGGTACGCGAACTCCGATGTGGGGTCGGCCAGGATGGTCTTCTTCATGGTCGCCGCGGGCGTCCCGGCGACCTTCGACAGGGCCGCGAGAGCCTCGTCGAGGGAGATGGTGCGGATGGTCGCGCTCCCGAGGGCACCCCGGTAGGCGGTGGCGATCTTCGGCGCCACGGTGAGGTCGTAGCGGGACACGCTCCCGGCGAGGACGGTCCCGGAGCGGTCGACGATGTCGCCGCGGGTGCCGTAGAGCGTGACGGGGATGCTGCGCTTCTCGACCGCCTGGAGCCGCAGCTCCTCGGCCTGGACGACCTGGATGTCGACCAGCCGCACGGTGAAGACGCCGGCCAGCGCGAAGACCAGGATCATGGCCAGTGTCTGCCGCACGCGCCTGCTCCGCACGGGCCCGCTCCGCTGCCCCATCGCTCCCGCCCTCCGCTCGCCGTCCGCGCACCGCGACCCTGCGGCCACGGTGGCTGTCAGGCGAGACAGTACCTCGGGCCGGGCGGGATGTCGGGCGGCGCGCTGGGGCCACGGGGCTCCTGCAGGATGCGCAATTCAGACGGTCGGGGACGCCTCGTCGTCGGTCTCCCGCCGCCCCGAGAGGCGCAGCGTCGCCAGGAGGCCCACGACCAGGAACGCGGCCGCGGCGAACGCGGACGCGCGCGTGCCGTCGCTGAAGGCGATGCGGGCGGCCTCGGCCACGGCCTGGCTGGTCTTCTCGAGCGCGGGGATGGAGGCTCCCGCGCTGGTGACGACCGAGTCGACGACATCGGACCGGGCCGCCTCGGGCAGGTCGCCCAACCGCCCGGTGAGGGCCGTGCCGGTCGTCGTGAAGAGGACGGTGCCGAGCACGGCGATGCCGAGCGCGGAGCCGATCTGCCGCGCGGTGCTCGAGGTGCCCGAGCCCTGACCGCTCATCTCGACGGGGACGTCGGTGAGGACGACGCCGGTGAGCTGGGCCGTCGCGAGGCCGACGCCGAAGCCGTACACGAAGAGGAAGAGCACGAGGACGACCCATGTGGCCGTGGCGCTGATGACGAGGCCGAGACCTGCGACCCCGACGATCTCGGCGGCGATGCCGATGCGGACGATCGCGACCGGCGAGAGCCTCTTCACCAGGACGCTCGCCGAGATGCCGCTGGCGACGAACGATCCGATGGCGAGGGCGAGGAGGACGAAGCCCGTTCCGAGGGCGGTGTAGCCGACGACGTTCTGAAGCCAGAGCGGCAGCGACAGGATGATGCCGAACTCCCCGAGCGAGACGATCATCGCCGCGATGTTGCCGTTCCGGAAGGAGGGGATGCGGAAGAGCGACAGCGCGAGGAGCGCCGGGCGTCCCCGTCGCTGGCGGGACAGACCCCACAGGACGACGGCCACGCCCGACACGAGGGTGACGGCGAAGGCGACCGGGATCGGCGAGAGCGCGAACGGCCAGGTGAACGAGCCGACCGAGAAGGACTTCGTGGCCGTCCACCAGCCGTAGGTGCGACCCTCGATCAGGCCGAACACCAGCGTCGCGCTCGCCAGGACCGACAGGACCGCTCCGACGACGTCAACCCGCTGCGGCTCGCCCTCGGCCCGGCTCGGAGCGACGAACAGCAGGACGCCGACGATGATGACGGCGCCGAGCGGGACGTTGATCCCGAAGGCCCAGCGCCACGAGAACGACGTCGTCAGCCAGCCGCCGAGGAGCGGCCCCACGGCGACCATCCCGCCGATCGTGGACCCCCACACGGCGAACGCGATGCCGCGCTCCTTCCCGCGGAAGGTGGCGTTGATGAGGGAGAGCGTCGTCGGCAGGACCATGGCCCCGCCGATCCCTTGGAGCACGCGGGCGCCGATGAGCAGGTCGCCGGTCCCGGCGAGAGCCGCGAGGATCGACGACAGGCCGAAGACGGCGACTCCGGTCAGCAGGATGCGGCGCCTCCCGTACCGGTCGGCGAGAGTCCCGAAGACCAGCAGCAGCGCGGCGAAGACGAGCGTGTAGCTCTCCTGCACCCACTGCACCTGGGTGGACGTGATCCCGAGGTCGTCGATGATCGACGGGATCGCCACGTTCACGATCGTCGAGTCGACGATGATGAGGGCGACGGCGACGCTGATGAAGACGAGGCCGATCCATCGGCGCCTGGTGTCCGTCACGGTGGGATCCTTCGAATGCTAAGCCGGCTGATGTCTTAGCGAGTGTAATCCTCGGTGGCCCACCCCGGCGAGTTACCGGCGGATCTCCTGAAGGGCCCACGAGTTGCCGTCCGGGTCGGCGAAGTACGCGTAGCGGACTCCCCCGCCGACGTCCTGGACGTCGGACACCTCGACGCCTCGACCCGTCAGCTCCAGGCGGGCCGCCTCCACGTCGTCCACGACGAGGTGGAGGCCCGTGACAGGCCCCGCATTCGGATCGACCATTCCGGTTCCGATCACGACCGAGCAGGAGGACCCCGGGGGTGTGAGCTGCACCACCCGCATCCCGTTCCCCGGCTCGACGTCGTGGTCGACCGCGAACCCGACGCGATCGGCGTAGAACGCCTTGCTCGAATCGACGTCGTGCACCGGAAGCGGGACGAGCTCCAGTCTCATGTCCACGGGGACCCCTTTCGGCGGCGTGAGGAGACGCCCCCGCCGATGCGGGGACGCGCCGCGCTCGCCACCCTAGCCACCGAGCTCGGCATCGCTCAGGCCTCGACGCGGTCGCGGCTCCTGCGCGCCGCCTCGCGAGGGGCGTCCGCCGGATGGTGGACGACGACCGTGGGGACGGTCGGTCGCGCCGAGAGCGCCGACGAGACCGACCCGAGGAGGTGCCGCGCGACGGCGCTGCGGGCGTGGTCGCCGACGACTAGGACGTCCGCGTGGCGGGCCAGTCGCTCCAGCTCGACCTCCGGCCGACCCCGGACGACACGGCGCACGACGGGCACGTCCGGGAAGTCCGTCAGCCCCACCTCGATGGACTCCTCGAGCAGTTCCTCGTGCTGGTGCTGCATCAGCGCCTCGAGGGCCGGCGGCGAGACGAAGACGTCGTCCCACACCACCGGTTCGCTCCAGACGTGCACCGCCACGAGCCGGTCCCCGGTCTGCCGAGCTTCGTCCGCCGCGAAGCGGAGCGCCTCGAGGGCCGCGTGCGTCCCGTCGACACCGACGACGATGGACCGTGTCAGCGACTCCTCGTCGGCGGTCGCGGGGGGTCGACCGTGCTCGGGAACGATGACGACGGGGCCGGTCGCGAGCGTCGCCAGCTGGGCGGCGACCCGGTGGCGGCGCGCCTCGAGGCGGGGACGGGAGTCCCGTCCCACGACGACGGTGGCGCCCCGGAGCGCCGAGCCCAGGAGGACCTCCACGACGTCGCCGAAGAGGACCTCGCACGACACGCTCAGGTCGGGGTGCGCGCGCCGCAGGCGGGCGACGCGGTGGAGGAGGTGCCGCTCGGAGGCGTCGACCTCGAGTCGAGGCTCCAGGTCGTCCGGACTCGTCGGCCGGGGAACCGGCAGGATGCGCACGACCGACAGCGGTCGCCCGCGCCGGGTCTCCCGGAGCGCCGCCCATTCGAGGGAGGCCTCCGAGGCCGACGAGCCGTCCCAGGCCGCCACCGTCGACTCGGTCATCGGGACACCGCCCCGGACAGCGACGCCAGGGAGAACCCGGCGACGGTGCCCGGACCGAGGATGGCGATCGGACACGGCATCGACTCGAGGAGGGCGGTCGAGACCGAGCCCAGGACGAGACTCGCCAGAGGGCCGCGACCGCGCGCCCCGACGACGACGAGCTCGGCGTCCCTCGCCCGGTCGAGGAGCGCGTGCGAGGCGGTCCCCACGTCCAGGTGCGACGCGTGCAGCAGATCGGGTGCGGCCCGGCCCACGAGGGCCGACGCCTCCGCCAGCACCCGGCGGTGAGCGTCCTCCAGCCAGGGCGCGCCCTCGATGTCCCCTCCCCGGATCGGATTCATCAGCGGCCCCAGCCAGGCGTGCACCAGGTCGAGCGGCGAGCCGTCCCGGTCGGCCTCGCGGGCGGCGAACACGACGGCGGCGTCGGATTCGGGAGACGAGTCGACGCCCACCACGATGCCCCGGGCATCCTGCGGGGACGTCTCGGGAACGATGACGACGGGGCCCCGCGCGTGTCCGGCGAGCTGGCCGCCGAACGACCAGGCGAAGCGGAAGTACGGTGCGCTGCGGTGGCGGGTGCCGATCACGAGCACCGTCTGCGGCGACGAGTTGTCGAGCAGGATCTCCGTGGCGTCGCCCGAGACGAGCTCCGAGGTCACCGCGAGACCCGGGTGCTCTGTCCGTAATCGGGCGATCTCGTCGTCGAGCGAGACGATCGATGCGGCCGTGACCTCGTCCGCCCACAGCGCCTCGGACTCGACGAAGGGGAACGGGCCGAGGACCCGGAGGACGTGCAGCCCGCCCCCGTGCCGACGGGCGCGCCTCGCCGCCCAGTCGAGAGCCGCCCGCGAGGCGCTGCTGCCGTCCCAACCGACGATCGTGGCGTGGGTCATGATCCGAATCCTCTCGTCCGTCCGGCGCTATCGCCGGTGGTCGGCCCAGGATCCCCGTGCTCGCGCTCTCGGAGCAGGGCCGAAAGTCCCGACGGGCTCCGGCCGGGATGGGGTGACGCCGCCGCGGGCGTCAGGAACGCGACGGCGGCGTGGGCAGGAGGCGTCCCGTCATGAGCACGGGCTCGATCCGGACCCGGTGCGGCTTGAGGGTGTCGACCCAGGAGCGGATGGGGTGGCGCTCGTCGGCCTCGACTTTCTCGTCGTCGGTGAGGACACCGGCGATGCCGCGGACGACCACGCTCCAGACGACGTCCCCGAGGTCGCCGTCGGCCTCGAACACGACGTCCCGACCCCGGACGAACGCGTCGAACTTCCGTCCGCCGGCGGTGAGGAGGTGGATGTTGCCTCGGTCGACGACGTAGTTGACCGGGAAGATCTCGACGCGTCCGTCCGCGAGGAACGCGAGGCGGCCCACTCGATGCCTCCGGAGGTGGTCGAGGCACTGGGTCGCGCTCAGGTCGGTGATGACGTCGTCGGTCGCAGCCATGCCCGAGTGTCTCGAGTGGTCCGCGGCGGCGACAGGGGCTTTCGTCCCGGCGGTGTCTGTGCCTGCTGTCACGAGGAGAATGATGGTGGGCGATACCGGACTCGAACCGATGACCTCTTCCGTGTGAAGGAAGCGCGCTACCAACTGCGCCAATCGCCCAATGGGACTCGTCGATACTACTGGACGACGCGTCTCCGGACCTATTCGACCGGGCCCGAGTTCCTCCCGTGTCGACGGCAGGAAGACACGAATTGTTCTCAGTTTGTGCACGACGCCGACAATCGGTTAGAGTTCCTGAGGTCGCGGGAACGCGGCAGAAACACAATGCGGATGTGGCGCAGTGGTAGCGCATCACCTTGCCAAGGTGAGGGTCGCGAGTTCGAATCTCGTCATCCGCTCGAGTGAAAGCTCACCAGAGAGGTGATCCACCTGTTTGGTGGCTTCTCCACTCCTGGTGAGGGGCCCTTCGGGGTGACACTCAGGTGGTGGGGTGGCCGAGAGGCGAGGCACCGGCCTGCAAAGCCGTTCACGCGGGTTCAAATCCCGTCCCCACCTCGAGAAACACCCTGAGCGATTGGCGCAGCGGTAGCGCGCTTCCCTGACACGGAAGAGGTCACTGGTTCGATCCCAGTATCGCTCACACAGAAAAACCCCCGGCCTTCCGGGGGTTTTTGCTTTCCCCGTGAGGATCGCCGATAGCGCCTTTCGCGGGGTCAGCGCGGCACGACCACCCCGTGCGAGGTCATGCCTTTCGAGATCTCGAGGACGCGACCACGGTGCCGACGACGAGGGCGATCGCCCCGACGGCTGCAAGAACGATGCCGACGCCGACACTCGTGTAGTCGGGTGCGACGAAGTGCTGCGTGTATTGCGCGTACGTGTGAACGGGAAGCGTCGGAAGAGGCCCGGAGAACACCGTCGACGCGCGGTCGATGGATGCCTTCGACACGAGCGCGATCATCACGCCGACGACGAGGGCCACCACCCCGACAGCGAGAAGCAGGACGACGATCGGTTTTCGTCGCGGGGAGACACCGCCCGGTATCGGACGCGGCCCTCCGCCCAGGGGCGCATCGGTCATGAGGGAAAACTAGACGATCGGGGCGCCGAGCGCTACCGGACGCAGCCGCGTCGCAGTGCGAAATGGCGACGTCAGGCTTCCGGGCGCGGTGGCGCGACTCCCCAGCAGCTACAGGGCAGCGCACTCCATGCAGACCGGCCCGAGCTTCGACTCGTGGTCGAGCTGGATCCGCGGGCGCACCAGGAAGCACTCGACGCAGGTGAACTCGTTCTCCTGCATCGGGAGCACGACGACGTCGAGCGCGTCGTCGATGATCGCGGCATCGAGCTCGAAGCCGTCGGCGCTGTCGCCCTCGTCGAGGTCGGCTGCGAGGCCGGTGGCCTTCGTTCCGCGAGCCTCGATCGAGATGGTGTTCTCGTCGCCGTCGGGGGCGTTGCGGGGTGCGTCGTAGTCGGCGGCCATGGTGATCTCCTGCAGGTTCGTGAAGTGGTCAGGCTCCGTTGCCCGCCGCCACTATAGATGCACGATCCTGTCCGTCACGTCGTGTTCGCCTGCAGAGTATCCGTCTGAGCGTCGGTGGCCCCGCCTACTGTCGCTGGCATGGGAGTCGCCGGACCGGGCAAGAGCGTCGACGCGGTACTTCGACGCCGGCCCGATGAGCACCCGTTCGCGATCCCGGTCGCACCGGGCACCCAGGGGCTCTGGCTCATCCGGGTCACGCCGACGCCTCTCGGCGACGTCCTGAAGCGCTCCGAGGGCGGCGCCTTCGTCTACGACGTCTACGCCCACTGCCGCGACGACGAGGGTGGTCGGCCGTGGCTCAGGACGTTCCGGAGGTTCAACTCGGCCGTCGCCTGGGCTGCTCAGCATGAGCGTGACATCTTCGAGCTGATCGCGAAGAACTCCCCCGAGCCGGAGCCGTGGCCGCCGCCGCAGTAGCCCCCCTTGCTACGACGTCCGATCGTCCTCGGTCGGGTCTCGATCACCGACGAGGTCGACGTCGAGGTCCCGGTGCCCGTATGTGGCGATGCCATCGACGTCACGGGCCGCCGACGAGACGACGCCCGCGCGTTCGCCGAGTACCGCCCTCCGCAGGCGACCGATCCGGGGGCGACGGTGCTCCGATGCGTCCATGCGCCGACACTACGTCCGTCACGCGTCGAGCAGAACCCGCGGGGCCGACCGCGTGCCGGCCCGGACCGCCAGTGTTTCCCGCGCCGGCTCGCTCTTCAGGGCGGCGGCGGCTCAGGGGGTGGCGCCGCCAAGGAGATCGGCGGATGCTTGACGCCAGCCGCACGGCGAACACCGCCACCCGTTCGAAGGAGAACCGATGCGCTTCCTGCTTCTCATCTGCACCGATCCGGAGGCGCCCGCCTACGTCGCCGAGGAGGACGACATCGGCGACTGGGTCGAGGAGGTCACGACGAGGAAGCTGGCCGTCGAGGGCGACCGGATCCGCCCGGCCGACGACGGGAGGACGGTCACGCTGCGCGACGGGGCCGTCCGCGTCGCGGAGGGCAGCACCGGCGGCCTCACCGACCGCATCGCCGGCTTCGACCTCCTCGAGTGCGCATCGCTCGACGAGGCGGTCGACGTCGCGTCGAGGCACCCCATGGCGCGCTTCGGCCGCGTCGAGGTGCGACCGACCTGGCCCATCGACGGTCTCTGACGGAGACGGGTTGTCAAGCGGCTCGGCGGAGCGTAACGTGCCTGCTGATCGGCCCGGACCACGCTGACGGACGGGCCGTTCCCCTGTGGTGACGGCCCCACCCACCTCCTCCGCCGACCCGAGGCGCGACGGGAGACCCGTCGGCGATCAGGCCCACCGGTCTCGGCGGGTGTCCCGGACAACGGAGTCCGGGACGCCCGTCGACTCGACCGACGTCACACGCGGACATGATCGGTCACCGACCGACATCCACCCCGGTGGCGAGCCGGATGCCCCTACTGTCGCCGCATGATCCGAATCCAGCAGCTCACCAAGGCCTACGAGCACGGCGGCACCCGCACCGTCGTGCTGGACCGCCTCGACTTCGAGGTCGACTCCGGCGAGATCGCCGCCGTGGTCGGTCCGAGCGGGGCGGGCAAGTCGACGCTCGCCGCGTGCGTCAACCTGCTGGAGCACCCGACGTCCGGTTCCGTCCTCGTCGACGGCGAGGACCTCACGGCGCTCTCCGAGGCCGGCCTCCGCGTCGCCCGCCGGCGGATCGGCACGATCTTCCAGTCCGACGGGCTCTTCTCGAGGCGCACCGCCGCCCAGAACGTGGCGCTGCCGCTGGAGTACCTCGGCGTGACCGCCGCCGAGTCGAAGGCGCGCGTCGCCGAGCTCCTCGACCGGGTGGGCCTCGCCGATCGGGCGACTCACTATCCGCACCAGCTGTCCGGGGGCCAGCGGCAGCGCGTCGGAATCGCGCGCGCCCTGGCTCTCCGCCCGCGCATCCTGCTCTCCGACGAAGCCACCTCGGGGCTCGACCCCGACTCGACCCGGTCGATCCTCGGTCTCCTCCGCCAGCTGCGCGACGAACTCGATCTCTCCATCCTGCTGATCACGCACGAGATGGACGTCGTCCGACAGGTCGCCGACACCGTCGGCCGCCTCGAGGGCGGCCGGTTCACCGAGTCCGGTCGGGTCGTGGATCTCCTGCAGGATCCGGTCTCCCGCCTCGGCCAGGACCTCCAGCCCCGCCGCGAGGCCCAGCCCGCCGCGGCCGGCGAGGTGCACCTCGCCGTGGCGTACGGCTCCTCCGCGGTCCCCACGGATTGGCTGGCGCGGCTCGGAGACGACCTCGGCTCCCCCGTCGGGCTCCTCGGCGCCTCCATCGAGGTCGTCGGCGGAGCCACCGTCGGTCACGCCACCGTCGGGATCCGCGAGGCGGATCTGCGCAGAGCCCGGGACGCGCTGCTCCGGCTGGGACTCACGCCTCGGGACGGGGCACCGGCGGTGGGCGTCGACGCGGTCGTCGCCGACGCCGACCTGGAGCGTGTCGCGTGAGCGCTCTGTCGGCGCCTCTGGCCGCGTCGATCGGCGAGGTCCGTGTCCCGCTCGACCGGATCGCCGGGCTCGTCCTCCCGGCCCTGGGAGACACCGTCGTCATGGTGGGCGTCACCATGGTGATCGTCGTCCTCGTGGGAGTACCGCTCGGGGCCGTGGTCCACAACACGGCGCGGGGAGGTCTGTACGAGCATCCTGCGGTCCACGCCGTCGTCGGCTGGGTCGTGAGCCTCGGGCGGTCGCTGCCTTTCCTCATCCTGATGGCCGCGATCATCCCGTTCACGCGTCTCATCACGGGCACGAACATCGGGATCCCCGCGGCCGTCGTGCCGATGTCGCTGGCCGGGATCGCGTTCTTCAGCCGGATCGTCGAGAACGCGCTCCGAGCCGTCCCGACGGAGTACGCCCGGGTGGCCCGCGCCTCGGGGGCGTCCCGGCTGCAGGTGATCCGCACGGCGCAGCTCGCCGAGGCGATCCCGCTGATCGTGGGCGGCCTCACGATCAACACGATCGCCATGATCGAGTACTCCGCCATCGCCGGGACCATCGGCGCCGGGGGCATCGGCTACGTGGCCGTGACCTACGGCTACCAGCGCTTCGACACGCGCGTCATGATCGCCACGATCGTGATCCTCGTGGCGCTCGTGGCCCTCGTCCAGTTCGTCGGCGACCGCCTCGCACGACGCCTCACGCCGAGCCTCGCCCGAAGGCGACCGGTCTCCGCCCGGACGCGCGCGTCGGAACCCTCCCCCGTCGTCTGACGCCTCCCCGTCACCGCAGCACCTTCCCCTTCCCTCTTTCCCCTTCTCCACCCCCGTCCCTCACCCCTCCCAGGAGCAGCTTCGCCATGCCGGAAAACAGCACCCCCACCCCGTCCACCGCCGACGACCTCGGCTTCACCCTCAAGCACCGCCGCCGCTGGCCCTTCGTCGTCGGAGCCGCCGTCGCGGTCGTCGCGATCGCGGCGGGGATCACCGTCCCCCGGCTCGTCCCCAGCGCGTCGGCCAACGACGTCAAGGGCGCGACCCTCTCCGTCGCGACCGCGGAGGGCAACTCCGCCGAGCAGGCGCTGGTGAACTTCGTCGCGAAGAACGTCGCGCCGAAGTACGGCATCAAGGTCGCCTTCAAGGGCCTCGCGGACTCCACGACCCTCAACCGGGCCGTGAGCGAGGGCGACGTCGCCGGTACGGTCTACCAGCACAAGCTCTGGCTCGGTCAGGTCCTCCAGGCGAACCCGTCGTTCCAGGAGACGGCGGCCACGCCCGTGTTCCGCTGGGGCTTCGGTCTCTGGTCGACCAAGTGGAAGTCGGTCGACGAGATCCCCGACGGCGCGACCATCTCGCTCTACTCCGACCCGGCCAACGAGGCGCAGGGGCTGTGGATCCTGGAGCGGGCGGGCCTCATCACGCTGAAGCCCGGGATCGACAAGGGCTCGGCCACTCAGGACGACATCGCGTCGAACCCCAAGCACCTGACCTTCACGCTGCTCGACTTCGCGGCGCAGTCCCGCTCGCTCGGCGACCTCGACGGGGCCGTCGGCTACACGGAGTACTACCTCGCCGCGGGGATCCCCCTCGACCAGCGCATCTTCGCCCCCGCCGCCCCCGACGAGTTCGCCGGGCAGCTCACCGTCGGGACGAAGTACCTGAAGTCCGACAACGTCAAGAAGCTGATCGCGGCGTGCAAGGACCCGGCCGTGCAGGAGTTCCTCGCCACGGATCCCAACGAGAAGGGCATCCTGCTGCCGCTCGACGCCGCGGAGTGACCCGTGGGGCGCCCTCGCGCCCCGCCGACCCCCATCCGGATCCGACCGATCGCCCCGCCGCGACCGGTCGGATCCGGCGCGCCCGCGGCTCCTGCGATCCCGTGACTCCCGGTTACGCGGGCCGAGACAGACGCCCCGCAGGGCATGCACGATGGCTCCATGACCCGTCAGATCCGCTTCAACGCCTTCGACATGAACTGCGTCGCCCACCAGTCCTCGGGCCTGTGGCGCCACCCCCGCGACCGCTCGCGGCACTACAACGACATCGAGTACTGGACGCACCTCGCGCGGCTCCTCGAGTCGGGGACGTTCGACGGCATCTTCATCGCCGACGTCCTCGGCACCTACGACGTCTACGGCGGCAACAACATCGCCGCGGTGCGGAACGGCGCCCAGATCCCCGTCAACGACCCGGTCCTCCTCATCTCGGCCATGGCGGCCGTCACGGAGCACCTCGGCTTCGGGGTGACCGCCGGCACCGCCTACGAGCACCCCTACCCGTTCGCCCGGCGCATGTCGACGCTCGACCACCTCACCAAGGGTCGGGTCGGCTGGAACGTCGTCACCGGCTACCTCCCGAGCGCCGCCCGCAACATGGGTCACGAGGACCAGCTCGAGCACGACACCCGCTACGACGTCGCCTCCGAGTACCTGGACGTCCTCTACAAGCTGTGGGAGGGCTCCTGGGAGGACGACGCCGTCGTCGAGGACACCGAGGGCGGCCTCTTCACCGACCCCGAGAAGGTCCACGAGATCGGCCACTTCGGAGAGCACTACACGGTGCCCGGGATCCACCTCTCGGAACCCAGCATCCAGCGCTCCCCCGTCATCTACCAGGCCGGGGCGTCGCCGCGCGGCGTGCGCTTCGCCGCGGAGAACGCCGAGGCGATCTTCGTCTCCGCTCCGACGGCCGCGGTGCTGAAGGCCACGGTGGGCAGGATCCGCGACGCCCTCGCCGAGGCCGGTCGCGACCGCTACTCCGCGAAGATCTACACCCTGCTGACGATCATCACCGACGAGACGCACGAGAAGGCGGTCGCGAAGCACGAGGAGTACCTCCGCTACGCCAGCGAGGAGGGCGCGCTCGTCTTCATGTCCGGCTGGACCGGGATCGACCTGTCGCAGTACGACCTCGACCAGCCGATCGGCGACGTCCAGGGGAACGCGATCCAGTCGGTCATCGAGAACTTCCGGGAGTCGGCGAAGCTCGACGGCCGCGAGTGGACCGTGCGCGACATCGCCCGCTTCGGAGCCATCGGGGGGCTGGGACCGATCTTCGTCGGCTCCGGCGCGGAGGTGGCCGACCACCTGCAGGAGCTCGTCGAGGAGACCGACGTCGACGGGTTCAACCTCGCCTACGCCGTCTCCCCCGGCACCTGGGAGGACGTCATCGAGCACGTGATCCCGGAGCTGCGGAAGCGCGACGCGTACCCGTCGGCGTACGAGGAGGGCAGCCTGCGGCAGAAGCTCCACGGGCGCGGCGACACGCTGCCCGAGGAGCACCGCGGGGCGTCGTTCCGGCTCGGCGGGAGCCGTTCGACGAGCACCGGGTCGGTCGCGGATGCGGAGCGGGTGGCCGCGCGGTAGGCGGCGCCGTCGCTGCTGCGTTCCGCGGCCCGTCGCTGCGCCCCGTACCTCCACGAAACGCCGCTCACGTCCTAACGTGAGCGGCGTTTCGTGGAGTCACACGCGACTGCGCCCGGTCGGCCCGGCGTGAGACTCCACGATGTGCGGCCTTTTCGGAACATGAGCGGCGAGTCGTGGAGTCCCGGTGGTCAGCGGCGCGCGCGGGGCCGCAGGATGCTCGGGGCTGGGCCGCCCGAGGCGGGGGGACGGCGGAGGGGCCCCGACAGCGACGCTGCCGAGGCCCCACCGGAGTGCGAGTGCTAGACGCGCTCGTCGAGGAGCACGTAGCCCTCCTCGCCGTGCACGGCCGTGTCGATGCCGGCGATCTCGTCCTCGTTGGTCACGCGGAAGCCGATCGTCTTCTGGATGATCCAGCCGATGACGAACGCGAGCACGAAGGAGTAGACCATGACGGCCAGGGCCGCCAGCGCCTGGATCCCGAGCTGCTTGAAGCCACCGCCGTAGATGAGGCCGGCGCTGCCCTGGTAGGCGAAGATGCCGATGAACAGCGTGCCGACGATGCCGCCGACGAGGTGGACGCCCACGACGTCGAGCGAGTCGTCGAAGCCGAGGCGGAACTTCAGGTCGATCGCGAGGCAGCAGACGACACCGGCGACGATCCCGAGCACGATGCCCCAGAAGGGCGTCAGCGCGGCACAGGCGGGGGTGATGGCGACGAGTCCGGCGACGGCGCCCGAGGCGGCTCCGACGGAGGTCGACTTGCCGTCCTTGATCTTCTCCACGACGAGCCAGCCGAGGACGGCGGCCGCGGGAGCCGCGAGCGTGTTGATGAAGGCGAGGGCGGCGGTTCCGTCGGCGGCGAGCTCCGAGCCGGCGTTGAAGCCGAACCAGCCGAACCAGAGCAGGCCGGCGCCCAGCATCACGAAGGGAGGGTTGTGCGGCTTGTAGGCGCCCTTGGCGAAGCCGACGCGGCGGCCGAGGACGAGCGCGAGAGCCAGGCCCGCGGATCCTGCGTTGATGTGCACCGCGGTACCACCCGCGAAGTCGATGAGGCCGAGTCGGGCGAGCCAGCCGCCGTCGACGACGACGCCGTCCTTCAGCGTGAAGTTGAAGACCCAGTTCGCGACCGGGAAGTAGACGACCGTGGCCCAGATGCCGGCGAAGATCATCCACGCGCCGAACTTGGCGCGGTCGGCGATGGCACCGGAGATGAGGGCGACGGTGATGATGGCGAACGTGGCCTGGAACGCCGCGAACGCGATCGTCGGGTAGCCGGTCGCGGTCGTCGAGTGCGCCTGGTCGACCAGCGCGTTCAGGCTGAACAGGGTCGGGTCGAAGCCGATGACGCCGTCGATGCCGATGAAGCCGGCGCTGCCGCCGGGGCCGCTGGGAGCGCCCGAGAAGGCCATCGAGTAGCCGTAGAGGACCCACAGGACCGCGATCAGGCCGATGGCTCCGAAGCTGAGCATCATCATGCTGATGACGCTCTTGGCCTTGACGAGTCCGCCGTAGAAGAAGGCCAGGCCGGGAGTCATGAGCAGAACCATGGCGGCAGTTATCAAGACGTAGGCGGTGTTGCCTTGGTCGAACATCTGGTGTCACCTCTCAGTTGTGCAGTGCAAGGGGTACCCGGCGCGCTCGACAGCTGACGTGCAGAAGAGGGATTCGAGTTCACCGCCTCGGGTACGGCCCATCCTGGCGGGCACACGTTTCGTTTCATGTGCGCGAATGTTTCCCCGATGTAACACGAATCCGCGCTATGTAAACAACACGTTTCGACGTGCTGGCCCTCCGGCGGGAGGAGGCCTAGAGGAGTGTGAGTGCGACGAGCCGAGACATGGCGCGCAGATACTTCTTGCGGTAGCCGCCCGCGAGCATCTCGGCGCTGAACACCTCGTCGAGAGGGATGCCCGAGGCCGTCACGCGGATCTGGGCGTCGTAGAGGCGGTCGACGAAGGCGACGAAGCGGAGCGCCTGCGTCTGGTCGTGAAGCAGCGCGACGTCGCGGAGGGCGACCTGGTCGAGACCGTCCAGGAGCTTGACGTACTTGCTCGGGTGCACGGTGGCGAGGTGGTCGACGACGCTCGCGAAGGAGTCGTCGGAGACGGTGCCGGCGGCCCGGTCGAGGGCGGCGTCGACGTCGTCGGTCACGACGGCGTGCGCCTCGACCTCGCGGCGACGGTAGTCGGTGCCGTCGATGCGGAGCGTGCGGAACCGGCTGGAGAGCGCCTGGATCTCCCGGAGGAAGTCGGCGGCGGCGAACCGGCCCTCGCCGAGGGCGTTGGGGGGCGTGTTGGAGGTCGCGGCCATCCGCGAGCCGCCGTCGGCCAGCTCGCCGAGGAGCCGGGTCATGATCATCGTGTCGCCCGGGTCGTCGAGCTCGAACTCGTCGATGCAGATCAGCGACGCGCCCTTCAGCTGCGCGACCGCGCCCGCGTAGCCGACGGCTCCGACGAGAGCGGTGTACTCGATGAACGTGCCGAAGTACTTCGTGCCGGGCGTGCGGTGCCACAGGGCGGCGAGCAGGTGCGTCTTGCCGACGCCGAAGCCGCCGTCGAGGTAGAGCCCGGCAGCGTGCGTCGCCGCAGCGCGTCGACGGAAGAGACCGCGCGACGCCGGGGCGGAGGCGCCGAACGAGGCGACCGCCTCCACCGCCTCCTGCTGCGACGGGAAGGCCGGATCCGGTCGGTAGTTCTCGAGGGAGGCCCCGTCGAACTGGCGCGGCGGCACGAGGTGCGCGACGATCTCGGCGGCGCTGATACTGGGCGTCCTGTCGGTCAGCGAGACCACCGTGCGCGTTGCCTCCGCTGCCATCGAACGGTGCCTGCCAATCTGTGTCAGAGTCGTGAGGGTCGCATGCGGCATGAACCGGCAGTGTCGAGCGTTGGAGCCGACGCGCGACTTCCGAGTTTACGCCGCGCCCGACCGCAACGAGTCGCCCGAACGGGGCGACGACAGGAGGAAGAATGTCCGTCGATCTCGACCCGTCCACCCGCTTCGCGGAGTACGCCCACCCCGAACGCCTGGTCTCGACCGAGTGGCTCGCCGCCCACGTCGGAGACGAGGGCCTCGTCGTCGTCGAGTCCGACGAGGACGTCCTGCTCTACGAGACCGGGCACATCCCCGGCGCCGTGAAGGTCGACTGGCACACCGACCTCAACGATCCCGTCCAGCGCGACTACATCGACGGCGCGGCCTTCGCGGCGCTGCTCGGCGAGCGGGGCATCTCGCGAGACAGCACCGTGGTCATCTACGGCGACAAGAACAACTGGTGGGCCGCCTACGCGCTCTGGGTCTTCACGCTGTTCGGCCACGACGACGTGCGACTCCTCGACGGCGGGCGCGCCAAGTGGGAGGCCGAGGGTCGTGAGTACACCACCGACGCCCCCGCCGTCGCGGCGACCGACTACCCCGTCGTCGAGCGAGACGACAGCCGGATCCGCGCCTACAAGGACGACGTGCTCGCCCACTTCGGCAAGCCCCTCATCGACGTCCGCTCGCCGGAGGAGTTCTCGGGGGCGCGCACCACGGCTCCTGCGTACCCCGAGGAGGGCGCTCTCCGCGCCGGCCACATCCCCAGCGCGCAGAACGTCCCGTGGGGCAAGGCCGCCGCCGAGGACGGCACGTTCCGCCCGCTGGCCGAGCTGAACGCCCTCTACCGCGACGGCGCCGGCCTGAAGGACGGCGACGACGTCGTCGCCTACTGCCGGATCGGCGAGCGGTCGAGCCACACCTGGTTCGTCCTGCACCACCTCCTCGGCTTCGAGAACGTCCGCAACTACGACGGCTCGTGGACCGAGTGGGGCAGCGCCGTCCGCGTGCCCATCGTCCAGGGCGCCGAGCCCGGCGAGGCCCCGGCGCCGGTCCCCGCTCGATGAGCGACTCCCCCGCGCTGCCCCCCGCCCTGGCGGAGATCCGGCAGGACTTCCTCGACCTCGGGGTGAAGGACCGCCTGCAGCTCCTCCTCGAGTTCTCCAACGAGCTCCCGGAGCTGCCGGCCCGGTACGCGGACCACCCCGACCTCCTCGAGCGGGTCGAGGAGTGCCAGTCGCCGGTGTTCATCTTCTCCGAGGTGGAGGAGGGCCGCGTCCACCTCTTCGCGACCGCCCCGCGCGAGGCACCGACGACCAGGGGCTTCGCCTCGATCATCGCCCAGGGTCTCGAGGGGCTCACCGTGGAGGAGGCACTGGCCGTGCCCGACGACTACCCGCAGACGATCGGCCTCGTCGAGGCTGTCAGCCCTCTCCGCATCCGGGGCATGACGGCCCTCCTCGGCCGGGCCAAGCGGCAGATCCGCGACAAGACGGCTCCCGCTCTGTGAGCGAGCTGCGCCTCCTGCACCGGTCGCGGGCCGCCGGGCCCGACGTCGTGACGAGTCTCGACGTCGGGTCCGAGGCCACGCAGGAGACGCTGCGGAGCTGGTACCGCCCGCCCGCGACCCCGTGGCTCCGGCTCAATCTCATCGCCGCGGTCTCGGGCGACGCGGCGGGCGTGGACGGAACGAGCGAGACGCTGAGCAACCCGGCCGACCGCGCGATCCTGCGGGCCATCCGCGACGTCGCCGACGCGGTCGTCGTCGGTGCCGCCAGCGTGCGGGCCGAGGGGTACCGCCTCCCGGCGCGCGCGAAGCTCGTCGTCGTCACCTCCTCGGGCGACCTCCAGGGGCACCGCATCGCTCCCGAGCGGGCCGAGCAGCTCGTCGTGGTGTGCCCGGCGGGAGCGTCCGACCGGGTCCGGGCGTCGCTCGGCGACCCCCTCGCCGACCTCGCGACCGTCATCGTCGTTCCCGACGCCGACGGACGCCTCGCGCCGCGCGACATCGTCGCGACCCTGCGCGAGCACTCGTTCGAATCGCTCGTGTGCGAGGGCGGCCCGTCGCTCGCGGGGCAGTTCCTCCGCGAGCGGCTCGTCGACGAGCTGTGCCTGTCGACCTCGCCGATCGTGATCGGGAGCGGACTCCCCGTCTTCGGCTCCGAGCGGTTCGACGCGTCGGCGCTCACCCTCTGTCAGCTCCTCATCGACGAGCAGAGCGCTCTCTATGCGCGGTGGCAGGTGACGCGCGACGGTCGGGGGGCTCTCGGCGTGCCTCTGGGCCCGCCCTCGTGAACGAGCCTAATCTTCCTAACGTGTCCGAAACTCCCTCGTCTCCTCCGGATCCGGCGTCCGTTCCGGACCCTCGGCCGGCCGTGTTCGCGAGCGCGGTCGACAGGGTGCGGGGTATCGCATCGCGCGACGACCTCGTCGTCTCGGAGATCCCGGCGCCCTCCGGCCTCGCTCCGCACGCCTTCGCTCTCGCCGCCGACGTCGTCGGCGCCCGTTCGCTGCCCGATCCCGACCTGGGCACCGGGCGCTTCATCGTCCTCTACGACGCGGACGAGCCCGACCAGTGGGGCGGCCCCTGGCGCGTCGTCTGCTTCGCCCAGGCGCCCCTCGAGACCGAGATCGGCCTCGACCCCTTCGTCGCCGACGTCACCTGGAGCTGGCTGATCGACGCGCTCGACAGCAACGGCGCGTCCTACGCGGCGGCCTCGGGCACGGCGACCAAGATCCTCTCGACCGGCTACGGCGAACTGGCCGAGCAGGGCGACGGCGCCCAGCTCGAGCTCCGCGCCTCGTGGTCCCCGGTCGACGGCGACCTCGCCCCGCACGTCGAGGCCTGGTCGACCCTCGTCTGCACCCTCGCCGGGCTCCCGCCCACCGCGGAGGGTGTCACCCTGTTGGCTTCGCGGAGGGTCGGGCGTGACCAGTAGCACCTCGTCGGGTTCGCCCGACGCACCGTCGTCGCGGGTCGCGACGGCCGACGACGACCACGGCTTCGTCGACGTCATCGACGACCGCGAGGGGTACCTCCGCGCCGTCGACGCGATCGCGCGCGGTCACGGGCCGATCTCGATCGACGCCGAGCGGGCCTCCGGCTACCGCTACTCGCAGCGCGCGTACCTCATCCAGATCTTCCGCCGCGGGTCGGGCGTCTTCCTCTTCGATCCGCCCGCGATCGGCTCCTTCGCCGAGCTCGACGCCGTGATCCGCGACGAGGAGTGGGTCCTCCACGCCGCCTCGCAGGACCTCGCCTGCCTCCGGGAGGTCGGGCTCGATCCGACCCGCATCTTCGACACGGAGCTCGGCGCCCGATTGGCCGGGATGCCCCGCGTCGGTCTCGGCGCCGTCGTCGAGGAGCTCCTCGGCATCCACCTGGCCAAGGAGCACTCCGCCGCCGACTGGTCGACCAGGCCCCTCCCGCAGAGCTGGCTCGTGTACGCCGCGCTCGACGTCGAGCTGCTCGTCGATCTCCGCGACGCGATGTACGAGGTCCTCGCCGAGCAGGAGAAGCTCGAGATCGCCGAGGAGGAGTTCCAGGCGACCCTCCGTCGCGAGGCGAAGCCGCCCCGGCAGGAGCCCTGGCGCCGCACCTCCGGCCTCTCCACGCTGAGGGGTCAGCGAGCCCTCGGGCTCGTCCGCGAGCTGTGGGAGGCGCGCGACGAGTACGCGCGCGAGGTCGACACCGCGGCCGGACGGCTCCTGCCCGACTCGTCGATCATCGCCGCGGTGCGCAACGCGCCCGAGACGAAACGCGATCTGGGCGCCATGAAGGAGTTCGTCGGGCGCGCCAGCCGGACCGAGCTGGCCCGCTGGTGGGCGGCGATCGAGCGCGGCCGCGCGACGAGCGACCTGCCGTCGCTGCGGGGTCCGTCGTCCGACACGCTGCCGCCGCCCCGGTCGTGGGTCGACCGCGCCCCCGAGGCCGACGCCCGGTACAAGGCCGCGCGTCCGAGGCTGCAGCACATGTCCGAGGCGATGTCGATCCCCGTCGAGAACCTCCTGACGCCCGACCACCTCCGCCGGGTCGCCTGGGACGCCCCCGAGGTGTTCGATGCGGAGCACGTCGGGGCCGCCCTGCGCGACGCCGGAGCCCGCGAATGGCAGATCGAGGCCACGGCTCCGGTCATCGCGCAGGCCTTTGTCGAGGCCCGCCAATCCCTCGAGCACCCGCCCGACGACGCTTCGTAGGAAGAGTCAAAGGATTCGAGGGCCCAGGGTGGCCCTCTTACGATGAGGAGCGATCCCGGGTCGACCGGGAGCATTCATGTCAGGAGGCAGTGTGGCCGAGAGAACAGAAGTCGTCTTCGTCGACGGGGTACGGACCCCGTTCGGTCGGGCGGGCGAGAAGGGCATGTACTGGCAGACCCGGGCCGACGACCTCGTCGTCAAGGCCATGAAGGGCCTGCTGGAGCGCAACCCGGAGCTCGACCCGGCAGCGATCAACGACGTCGCCATCGCGGCCACGACCCAGACGGGCGATCAGGGGCTCACGCTGGGGCGCACGACGGCTCTCCTCGCCGGTCTCCCCCAGTCGGTCCCCGGCTACGCGATCGACCGCATGTGCGCCGGAGCCATGACGAGCGTCACGACCACGGCCGGAGCCATCGCCTTCGGCGCCTACGACTTCGCCCTCGCCGGTGGCGTCGAGCACATGGGCAGGCACCCGATGGGCTTCGACGCCGACCCCAACCCGCGCTTCCTCACCGAGCGCCTCGTGAGCGCCGAGGCGCTCAACATGGGCAACACCGCCGAGCGGATCCACGATCGCTTCCCCGAGCTCACCAAGGAGCGGTCCGACCGCTTCGCGCTGGGATCCCAGCAGAAGCTCCAGGCCGCCTACGACGCGAAGCACATCCAGCCGGACCTCGTGTCGGTGGCCGTGAAGACGAGCGCCGGATGGGGGCTCGCCGATCGCGACGAGGCCCCGCGCCCCGAGACCACCCTCGAGGGCCTCGCGGGTCTCCGCACCCCGTTCCGGCCCCACGGTCGCGTGACGGCCGGCAACTCGTCCGGCCTCAACGACGGCGCCACCGTCAGCCTCATCGCCTCGGAGGACGCCGCCAAGCGGGCGGGGATGACCCCGAAGATGCGCCTCGTCAGCTTCGCCTTCGCCGGAGTCGCACCGGAGATCATGGGCATCGGCCCGGTCCCGGCCACCGAGAAGGCGTTGGCCAAGGCCGGGCTGACGATCGACGACATCGGGCTCTTCGAGCTCAACGAGGCGTTCGCCGTCCAGGTGCTGTCGCTGCTCGACCACTTCGGCATCGACGACGACGACCCCCGCGTCAACCCCTGGGGCGGAGCGATCGCCGTCGGCCACCCGTTGGCCTCGTCCGGCGTCCGACTGATGATCCAGCTCGCCCGCCAGTTCGAACTCCACCCCGAGGTCCGCTACGGCCTCACCGCCATGTGCATCGGCCTCGGCCAGGGCGGCAGCGTCATCTGGGAGAACCCGTTCTTCGACGGCCGCCGCACGAAGGGAGCGCGCCGATGAGCGTCGACACCACCACCCTGCTCGAGATGTCGGCTGACGAGGTCGTGACGCACTCCTACGTGCGCGACGTGACCCTCGCCTCCGGCGCCGTGCTCGCCCTCGTCACCCTCGACAACGACCGTGACCACCGTCGTCCCCCGACGCTCGGCCCGGTCACGCTCGTCGAGTTCTCCGAGACGATGGACCGCCTCCGGGCGCGCGCCGCGAAGGGCGAGATCCAGGCGATCGGCGTCACCGGCAAGCCGTACTTCCTCGCCGCCGGCGCCGACCTGTCCAAGGTCGGGCAGATCCCGACCCGCGAGGCCGGGCGTCAGATGGCCGAGCTCGGCCACGAGGCCCTCGGCAAACTGCACGACGCCGGCGTGCCGACGTTCGTCTTCATCAACGGCCTGGCCCTCGGCGGCGGGCTCGAGATCGCGCTGAACGCCGACTACCGCACGGTCGACAGCACGGCTCCGGCCCTGGCGTTCCCCGAGGTTTTCCTCGGGATCATCCCGGGGTGGGGTGGGGCGTGGCTCCTGCCCAACCTGATCGGCATCGAGAACGCCCTCAGGGTCATCGTAGAGAACCCGCTCAAGAACAACCGGACCCTCAAGGCCCAGGAGGCCTTCGACCTCGGGATCGCCGACGCGATCTTCGGTCCGGCCGCCTTCCTGGAGGACTCCCTCCGCTGGGCGGACGGCGTCGTCACCGGCACCGTCCAGGTCGTGCGGAAGAACGCCCCCGGCAAGATCGAGCGCGCCGTCAAGTGGGACGCCGCGATCGCCATCGCCCGGAAGACTCTGCAGTCGCGCATCGGCACCGTCGCGAAGTCGCCGTACGCGGCACTCGACCTGCTCGCGGGCGCGAAGCGGGCCAGCCGCGAGGAGGGCTTCCGGGCCGAGGACGAAGCCCTCGCGGACCTCGTCTCCGGCGACCAGTTCCGGGCCAGCATCTATGCGTTCGATCTCGTGCAGAAGCGGGCCAAGCATCCTGCCGGTGCCCCCTCCCCCGATCTCGCTCGGAAGATCACGAAGGTCGGCGTCATCGGAGCGGGTCTCATGGCGTCGCAGTTCGCCCTCCTGTTCGTGCGCAAGCTGAAGGTGCCGGTGGTCATCACCGACCTCGACCAGGCGCGCGTCGACAAGGGCGTCGCGGGCATCCGCTCGTCGATCGACGAGCTCCAGGCCAAGGGCCGGATCTCCTCCGACGAGTCGAACCGGCTGAAGGCGCTCGTCTCGGGCACGACCGACGTGGCCGACTTCCACGACGCCGACTGGGTGATCGAGGCGGTCTTCGAGGAGCTGAGCGTCAAGCGGGAGGTGTTCCGCAACGTCGAGCGGGTCGTCTCCGACACCTGCGTCCTCGCCACGAACACCTCGTCGCTGTCGGTCACCGCCATCGGCGCCGAGCTCGCGCACCCGGAGAGGCTCGTCGGCTTCCACTTCTTCAACCCGGTCGCCGTGATGCCGCTCGTCGAGGTCGTCAACGCGGAGGGCACCGACGACGAGACGCTCGCCACGGCGATGGTCGTCGCGAAGACGCTGGGCAAGAACGCCGTCATCACCCTCGATGCGCCCGGGTTCGTCGTCAACCGGATCCTGGCCAAGCTCCTCGGCGAGGCCATGCACGCGGTCGAGACCGGGACGCCATTCGAGGTCGTCGACCGGGCGACGGCGCCGTTCGGCCTCCCCATGACGCCGTTCGAACTGCTGGAGCTCGTCGGGCTCACGGTCGGCGCGCACGTGCTCGACACGCACCACGCGGCCTTCCCGGAGCGCTTCTTCGAGAGCCCGGCCCTGCACCGCCTGGCCGAGTACGGCAAGATCTTCGAGCGAGACGCCAAGGGCAAGCGCAAGGGCTTCGACCCGAAGGCCGTGAAGATCGTCGACGGCCACGGCACGGCCCTGACCGAGGCGGAACTGCTGCGCCGGGTCGAGGACGGCCTCGCCGACGAGATCGGTCGTATGCTCGATGACGGTGTCGTCGCCGCTCCGGAGGACATCGACCTCTGCCTCATCCTCGGCGCGGGCTGGCCGTTCCAGATGGGCGGGGCGACGCCCTACCTCGATCGGGTCGGCGCGTCCGAGCGCGTGCGCGGTCGGACCTTCCACCAGCCCGCCATCCGCGGCGTCTCCGCCGTCTGACACTCGTAGCGGCGCCCGACACAGGCTGTTGCCGGTGTCGGGCTCCGCTGCACGTGTGGGGAGCTCCTGCGGATCGCGAGGTGGTCGCGCGCTAGTCGCGGGCGGCCTGGGTCGCGCGCTCGGCCTCGCGTCGGGCGACGGGGATCTTGCTGCCGAGCACCATCGCCGTCACGTCGCGGGCGATGACCTGCGGGGTGAGACCGGCGTCTTCCAGGATCTGGGCGCGCGACGCGTGCTCCAGGAACTCGTCGGGAAGCCCGAGCTCGGTGACGGCGGTGTCGACCTCGGCCGCGCGGAGATCCTGACGGACCCGCGTGCCGATCCCGCCGACGCGGATGCCGTCCTCGAGGGTCACCACCAGGCGGTGCTCGGCGGCCAGACCGATGATGCTCTTCGGCACGGGGACGACCCAGCGGGGGTCGACGACGGTCGCCCCGATCCCCTGGTCGGCGAGGCGCTCAGCCACGTCGAGGGCGAGCGTCGCCATCGGCCCCACGGCGACGATGAGCACGTCGGGCTTGTCGCCGCGGCGCAGGACCTCGACCCCGTCGTCGAGGCGTTCGACGGCCTCGATGTCGGTGCCGGCCGGCCCCTTGGGGAAGCGCACGACGGTCGGACCGTCGGTGACGGCCACGGCCTCGCGGAGCTCCTCGCGCAGACGCGTGGCGTCGCGGGGGGCGGCGAGCCGGATGCCCGGGACGACCTGCAGGATGGCGAGATCCCACATGCCGTGGTGACTCGGGCCGTCCGGCCCCGTGACGCCCGAGCGATCGAGCACGAACGTCACGCCGGCCTTGTGCAGCCCGACGTCCATCAGCACCTGGTCGAAGGCCCGGTTGATGAACGTGGCGTAGAGGGCGACCACCGGGTGCAGTCCGCCGAACGCGAGGCCGGCCGCCGAGGCGACGGCGTGCTGCTCGGCGATGCCGACGTCGAAGACGCGCTTGGGGTACTTCTCGGCGAACCGGTGCAACCCGACGGGGCGGAGCATGGCGGCGGTGATGCCGACGACGTTCCGGTCGTGATCGGCGATGTGGACGATCTCGTCGGCGAACACGTCGGTCCAGCCGGGACCCTTCGAGGTCTCGAGGGTCTCGCCGGTCTCGGGGTCGATGTGGCCGACCGCGTGGAACTGGTCCGCCGCGTCGTGGAGGGCCGGCTCGTAGCCGCGGCCCTTCTGCGTGATGGCGTGGACGATGACAGGGGCGCCGTAGTTCTTCGCCTGCCGGAGCGCCTCCTCCATCGCCGCCTGGTCGTGGCCGTCGATCGGGCCGATGTACTTGATGTCGAGGTTGGAGTAGAGCGCCTCGTTGTTCGTGAAGCGGCTCAGGAAGCCGTGCAGGCCACCCCGCACGCCGCGGTAGAAGGCCCGCGCCGGCGAGCCGAGGTGGTCGAACGCCGCGCGCGACGACAGGTGCATGTCGCGGTAGGGGTGCGACGTGCGCACCGAGTTGAGGAACCGGGCCATGCCGCCGATGGTCGGAGCGTAGGAGCGGCCGTTGTCGTTGACCACGATGATCAGCCGTCGCGTGTTGTCGTCGCTGATGTTGTTGAGGGCCTCCCACGTCATCCCCCCGGTGAGGGCGCCGTCGCCCACGACCGCGATGACGGAGCGGTCGCCGTGCCCCGTGAGGGTGAACGCGCGCGAGATGCCGTCGGCCCACGAGAGCGACGACGAGGCGTGCGACGATTCGACGATGTCGTGCTCGGACTCGCTGCGCTGCGGGTAGCCGGCGATGCCCTCGCGGAGGCGCAGGGCGGAGAAGTCCTGGCGGCCCGTGACGAGCTTGTGCACGTACGACTGGTGACCGGTGTCGAAGACGATGGCGTCCTTCGGCGAGTCGAAGACCCGGTGCAGCGCGAGGGTCAACTCGACGACGCCGAGGTTCGGACCGAGGTGGCCGCCGGTCTTGGAGACCTCGGCCACGAGGAAGCGGCGGATCTCGGCTCCGAGGGCGATCATCTGCTCGTCGCTGAGGCCGTCGAGATCGCGGGGCCCGTGAATGGTCTCGAGGAGGCTCATGTCACTCCCTTTCCGCGCCCCGGTAGAGGACGCCTCGTCAGTTTATGCGCCGCACCTGACGGCGGCCCGCCGACGCCTCGGTGTCCCGCGAAAGCCTCTCGGCATCACGCGAGTGCGCCGCGTCACCACGCGGAAGCGCCGCGACGCCGGACCCGGTGCAGCGAGCTGCACGGGCCGACGTCGCGGCGCTGAGGCGATCCGGCGGTCACCGACCGGTCGCTAGACCAGCGAGCGGAGGACGTACTGCAGGATCCCGCCGTTCCGGTAGTAGTCGGCCTCGCCCGGCGTGTCGATGCGGACGACGGCGTCGAACTCGACGGTCTCCTTGCCGGCGGGCGAGTGCTCGGTCGGCTCCGCGACGACGTGGACCGTCTTGGGGGTCGTCCCCTCGTTGAGCGCCGTGAGCCCGGTGATGCTGATGCTCTCGGTGCCGTCGAGGCCGAGCGAGGCCCAGGTCTCGCCGGCCGGGAACTGCAGCGGCACCACGCCCATGCCGATGAGGTTCGAGCGGTGGATGCGCTCGAAGCTCTCGGTGATGACGGCCTTCACGCCGAGGAGCGAGGTGCCCTTGGCCGCCCAGTCGCGCGACGAGCCGGAGCCGTATTCCTTGCCCGCGAGGACGACCAGCGGCGTGCCCTGGGCCTGGTAGTTCGCCGACGCGTCGAAGATGAACGACTGCGGGGCGTCCTGCTGCGTGAAGTCGCGCGTGTAGCCGCCCTCGACGTCGTCGAGGAGCTGGTTGCGCAGACGGATGTTCGCGAACGTTCCACGGATCATGACCTCGTGGTTGCCGCGACGCGAGCCGTAGGAGTTGAAGTCCTTCCGGTCGACGCCGTGCTCCGAGAGGTAGCGACCGGCCGGGCTGTCGACCTTGATGGTCGACGCCGGGCTGATGTGGTCGGTCGTGACGGAGTCGCCGAGCTTCGCGAGGACGCGGGCTCCCTGGATGTCGACCACGGGCGACGGCTCGAGCGCCATGCCGTCGAAGTACGGGGGCTTCCGGACGTAGGTCGACTCGTCGCTCCACTCGAAGGTCGCGCCCTCGGGGGTCGGGAGCGAGCGCCAGCGGTCGTCGCCGTCGAAGACGGCGCCGTACTCGCGCGTGAACATGTCGGTCTCGATCGACTCGTCGATCGTCTTCTGGACCTCGGAGGCCTCGGGCCAGATGTCGCGGAGGTAGACCTCGGTCCCGTCGGACGCGGTGCCGAGGGAGTCGTTCTCGAAGTCGAAGTTCATCGATCCGGCGAGGGCGTAGGCGATGACCAGCGGCGGCGAGGCGAGGTAGTTCATCTTGACGTCGGGGTTGATCCGACCCTCGAAGTTCCGGTTGCCCGAGAGGACGGCGGTGACGGCGAGGTCGTTGTCCTGCACGGCGGTCGAGATCTCGTCGAGAAGCGGGCCGGAGTTGCCGATGCAGGTCGTGCAGCCGTAGCCGACGGTGTAGAAGCCCAGGTCTTCGAGGTAGCTCGTCAGGCCTGCCTTCTCGTAGTAGTCGGTGACCACCTTCGAGCCGGGAGCCAACGTGGTCTTCACCCACGGCTTGACCTTGAGGCCCTTCTGGCTGGCGTTCCGGGCCAGGAGGCCGGCGGCCAGCATGACCGACGGGTTCGACGTGTTGGTGCAGGAGGTGATCGCGGCGATCGCCACCGCCCCGTGGTCGAGCGTGAAGGCGGATCCGTCGTCGAGGGTGACCGAGGTCGGCTTCGACGCGGTCGTCGGGGCGCTCGAGGCGAGCACCCGGTGGAGCTCGTGGGCGCTCGTCTCGTCCTCCGACGTGAAGCCGACGGGGTCGGACGCCGGGAAGGTGCCCTCGACCGCGTCGTCGACGCCGGAGTGGGAGGTGGAGGTGTACGTGCCGAGGTCGTTCTCGAACTGGGACTTCGCGAGCGACAGCTCGATGCGGTCCTGCGGGCGCTTGGGTCCGGCGATCGACGGGACGACCGTGGCGAGGTCGAGCTCGAGGTACTCCGAGAAGACCGGCTCGACGCTCGGGTCGTGCCAGAGCGTCTGGGCCTTCGCGTAGGCCTCGACGAGGGCGACCTGCTCATCGCTCCGGCCGGTGAGGCGGAGGTAGTCGAGCGTGACGTCGTCGATCGGGAAGATCGCGGCGGTCGAGCCGAACTCGGGGCTCATGTTGCCGATGGTTGCGCGGTTGGCCAGCGGCACGGCCGCGACGCCCTCGCCGTAGAACTCGACGAACTTGCCGACGACGCCGTGCTTGCGGAGCATCTGGGTGATCGTGAGCACGACGTCCGTCGCGGTCACGCCCGTGGGGATGGCACCGGCGAGCTTGAAGCCGACGACCTTGGGGATGAGCATGGAGACGGGCTGGCCGAGCATGGCCGCCTCGGCCTCGATGCCGCCCACGCCCCAACCCAGCACGCCGAGGCCGTTGACCATGGTCGTGTGGGAGTCGGTGCCGACGAGCGTGTCGGGGTAGGCCCGCAGGATGCCCTGCACGGTGCGCGTGTACGTGACCTGCGCCAGGTACTCGATGTTGACCTGGTGCACGATGCCCGTTCCCGGCGGGACGACCTTGAAGTCCTCGAAGGCGGTCTGACCCCAGCGGAGGAACTGGTAGCGCTCCCCGTTGCGCTCGTACTCGAGCTCGACGTTGCGCTCGAGGGCGTTCTCGGAGCCGAAGAGGTCGGCGATGACCGAGTGGTCGATCACGAGCTCCGCGGGCGAGAGGGGGTTGATCTTGGTCGGGTCGCCGCCGAGGTCGGCCATGGCCTCGCGCATCGTGGCCAGGTCGACGATGCAGGGGACGCCGGTGAAGTCCTGCATGACGACGCGAGCCGGCGTGAACTGGATCTCGGTGTCGGGCTCCGCCTGCGGGACCCACGAGCCGAGCGCCTCGATCTGCGCTTTCGTCACGTTGGCACCGTCTTCGGTGCGGAGGAGGTTCTCGAGGAGGACCTTGAGGCTGAAGGGCAGTTTGTCGTACCCGGGAACCGCGTCGATGCGGAACACCTCGTACGACTTGTCACCGACCTCGAGCGTGCTCTTCGAACCGAAGCTGTTTACGTCTGACACGTGCCGTCTCCCTTGCTGCCACTGCCTTGGATGCCGTGCGCACTCCTCTCGGGAGAGCGCGACGGCCACTTCGTGGGCACGAGCCCACCGAGGCCAGCTTAAGTCAGCCCGCTCGCGCGCGACCGACTTCGGCTGTTTATCTTGATATCGAGATAAACCTAGCAGCAGGAGCCGCTACTCGGCGTCCGATCCGGCGCGCGCCGCGTAGACGGTGCGGACGAGCAGCCACGTGACCCAGAGCATGGCCGCGTAGAACGGCACCCCGAGCACGAGCTTGGCGGCGGCGAGGAGCGCCGCGTCGCGCGCCAGGAAGAGCGGCACCTCGACGGCGAGGCGGATCGCGAAGAGGAGGACCCAGAGCCACGTCGTCAGGGTCAGGACGCGACGCTTGGCCCGGTCGCCGCGCCACGAGCCGCCCTCGTTCGTCAGGAGGCCGACGACGACGCCGATGAGCGGCCAGCGCGCGGCGAGGCTGATCAGGAGGACGGCCAGCGAGACGGCGTTGATCACGATGCCCGGGATGAAGTTGTCGACGGCCCGACCGGAGATGAGGGCGAGGAACGCCGAGAGGGCGATCCCGAGGAGACCGGCGATCGCCTGCGGCAGGGGGCCGCGTTGAATCGCTCGCACCGCCACGAAGACGACTCCGACGACCACCGGGATGAGGACCGACGGAAGGAGTTCGTGCGAGAAGGTGTAGATGACGAGGAACGCGAGCCCGGGCAGGATCGACTCGACGAGCCCGCGGACTCCTCCGATGGCCGTGAGGAGCGCGTGCCCGGTCGGGACCTCGCCGGGGGCGACCCGGCCGATCCCGGCGCGGAGCGCGGCCTCCCGTAGCTGCTCCCGGAGGGAAAGCTCGGGCGTCGGGCGCTCGTCGTCGCTCATGCGGCGCTCAGACGACCGTGGCGGTCGGGTCGCTCGGGTTCGCCTTCGGCATGTGCAGCGGGATGAGGTCGCGCGGAGGCATCGGGTCGGTGCCGCGGACGACGACGACGCTGCGGAACAGCTCCTCGATCTTCTCGGCGGCCTCGGGATCGACCGTCGCGTCTCCGGCGATGACGCCGCGGAGGAACCAGCGCGGACCGTCGACGCCGACGAAGCGCGCGAGGCGGCTGGTCTGACCGGCGACGGCTCCCTCGGAGCCGGCCGCGATCGGGATCTCGGCGCGGATCTCGGGACCGAAGGGACCCTCGACCTCCTCGGTGGTGCCGCCCTGCTTGCGGATCTGGTCGGCGATCTGGTCGCGGATCTCGTGCCAGAGGCCCGTCGACCGCGGAGCCGCGAAGGGCTGCACCTGGAGCGTCGACTTGGCGAAGTCGAGCCCGACGGCGACGACGCGCTTGGACCCCTCCTCGACCTCGAGGCGGAGGTGGAGGCCCTCGCGGGGGACGATCTTCACGCCGCCGAGATCGACGTAGGGGCGCACGGGGTTGGCCTCGGACTCGTCGAGCGGGCCCTCCTCGGCCCGGTTCTCCGGGGCGGACTTGTCGTCGAGGACGACCTCGAGCTCCTCGCTCGGTGCCTCCACGAGGTCGACGGCGTCGAGGGTCTCGCTGTCGGCCGTCTCGACGTCGGCCTCGCGGACCTCGGTCTCGGCCAGCTCCTGCGCGGCCTCGCGCCTGGACTTCCTGCTCACTTGGTGCCTCCTGGCGTGGTGTGCTCCGCCCGATCGTCGGGCGCACTGGTGGTGTTCGCGTAACCGGTCGAGCCGAAGCCGCCGGCGCCGCGGACGCTGTCGGGGAGGGCGTCGACGGTGGTGAACGTGGCTCGGACGACCGGCATCACGATCAGCTGGGCGATGCGATCGCCCGCGTGGATCTCGAAGTCGGTGTCGTCGGTGTTGAGAAGGGCGACCTTGATCTCGCCGCGGTAGCCCGCGTCGACCGTTCCCGGCGTGTTGAGCACGGTCACGCCGTGCTTGACGGCGAGGCCGGAGCGCGGGACGACGAACGCCGCGTACCCGTCGGGCAGCGCGATCGACACGCCGGTCGAGACGAGGGCCCGCGAGCCGGCTCGCAGGATGAGGTCCTCCGCGGCGTGGAGGTCGGCTCCCGCGTCGCCGGGATGGGCGTAGCGGGGTTCCTGGGCCGTCCCGTGCCCGGGTGCGGGCGCGAAGGGCACGTCGAGGGTCTCGGTCACGTGTCGAGGGTAGTGCAGAAGTCTGGTCGAATAGTCCCATGACCGCCTACCGCGAACGCCTCGCGCCGCCCCCGCTCGTCTTCCTCGCCTGGGCCCTCGTGGTGCCCGCGAGCATCCTGGTGTTCCTCCCCATCGACGCCGCGGTGGGCTGGGGCGTGGGGATCGGGCTCTACCTGGCCATCTCGCTGCTGCTCTTCTTCGGCTCGCCCGTGCTGCGGGTCGACGAGTCGGGCTTCCGTGCCGGCCGGGCGATCCTGTACCCCGGAGAAGTGGGAGCGACCGCCGCTTTCCTCGCGGAGGAAGCGACGGCCGAGCGGGGTCCGCGGTTGGATGCGCGCGCCTGGACCCTCTTCAGGGGCTGGGTGAAGCCGGTGCTCCGCATCGAGCTCACCGATCAGAACGACCCGGCGCCGTACTGGCTCGTGTCGACGAGACACCCCCAGCGGCTGTCGCAGGCCCTCGATCAGATCAGGCCGCGCACTCCAGGCAGATAGGTCCGAGCTTCGACTCGTGGTCGAGCTGCGAGCGGTGCTTCACGAGGAAGCACTCCACGCAGGTGAACTCGTCCGCCTGCGGGGGCAGCACGACGACGTCGAGGTCGAGGTCGGAGAGGTCTTGACCGGCGAGCTCGAAACTGCCCGGATTGTCGGCGTCGTCGGCGTCGACCACGCCGCTCATCTTGTCGGGAACCCGCTCTTTCAGCGCCTCGATCGACTCGGAATCGTCGTCGTTCTTGCGAGGTGCGTCGTAGTCGGTCGCCATGCCCATCCAGTTCTGTACGAGGTCTTCTACCAAAATCGGCGGGCACAGTTTGCACCATGGGAAAGGCAATAGCAAACCGGTCTGAGGGCCTCGGAAGACGCTCGAAGCCGCACGAGGAGAACTTGCGGCACGCCCGCGCTATTCCCCGGATTTCCGCCTCCTGCGTGGCATCCTGACTGCGAATCACGACAACGGAAGCTGTGGGCCCATGCAAGATCTGAAGGTGATCGGCGTCGAGAGCGGCGCGCTCCTGGTGGCCACCGACGCGGGGAGCGAATACCGCCTCCGCGTGACGGGGACACTGCAGTCCCAGCTGCGGGCTGCGGACCCCGAGCGGGCCGTGACCCCGCACAAGGTGCCGCCCCGCGAGATCCAGGCGCTCGTCCGCTCCGGTCGCTCGGCCGAGCAGGTCGCCGCCGAGACGGGCGTCGAGCTCGACTACGTGCGCCGCTTCGAGGGCCCCGTCCTCGCCGAGCGCACCTACGTCCTCGAGAGCGCCCGCCGCGTGCCCGTGAGCCTCGCCGGCGACGGCGTCGCCCAGGGCGAGACCTCGACCTTCGGGAGCGTCATCGACGCACGCCTCGACGCCGCCGAGGCCACCGAGCGCGACTGGACCTCGTACAAGGACGCCGTCGAGGGCTGGGTCGTCCACGTCAGCTACACGACCCAGGAGGTCGAGCGCGACGCCACCTGGCGCTTCGATCCGAAGAAGCACGCTCTCGCGCCGCTGAACGGCGACGCCCACACCCTCTCCCGCCACGGTTCCGCCCACACACCGCTGGTCCCCCGGCTCCGTGCCGTGGGCGATGCCGGCCGCATCGCCGGCGAGGCCGGCCCGAACGACTCGGGCCGCTTCGACAGCGGCGCGTTCGAGGTCGAGCAGGAGGCCCGTGAGACGACGATCCCCGGTGACTCCGGCGAGACCTCCGACCGGTCCCGCGAGGGTCGCTCGCAGGCCTCGGTCGCCGCCGTCAACCGCGCGCCGGAGCCGCAGGCCGAGCACAACCAGACCGCCGACCTGCTGGAGGCTCTCCGGCGACGCCGCGGGGAGCGCGAGGCCGCCCGCTTCGACGACGACCCCTCCGACCACTCGCGTGCCGCTCACCCCTCGACCGGTTCGTTGCGCGTCGTGGACGTGCCGCTCGACGACATCGACGTGCCGACGGAGCCGGAGCCCGCTCGCACGACCAAGCCTCTCGCCACGCATCCGACCGCCTCGCGTCAGTCCGCTCCGCGCTCCGACGACGAGTCGACCGACACGGCCCCGAAGGCACCGCAGCGGTCCGCGCGGGCGCGCAAAGGCCGCGCATCGATGCCGAGCTGGGACGAGATCGTCTTCGGCGCCCGCTCGGACGACGACCCCGCCTGAGCCCGACCCCGCCGTAGCCCGACCCCGCCTGAGCCCGACCCGCGAGACCAGCGGCACTCCGCCGAGCACGAGCGGCTCGCTAGGCGAACGCGCCGAAGCGCAGGAGCGGGACGCGCGTCTCCTCGTCGCTCCACGAGCCGTGCTGGCCGATCATGCCCCGCCCGCGGTCGTCCTCCGAGCGGTAGTACGCGATCCCCTTGCGAGCGGCGACGAGAAGATCTCCGATCCGCGGCAGCACCGCCGGGTCGACGTCGCCGAACCAACCGGCCTCGACCGCCTCGTCGCGCGTCACGACCCAGGACCTGTGCCCCTCGGCCGCCCGCCAGGCCTCCCCGAGACGGGAGCGACCGTCGTCGTCGAGGGCCGGATCGACGTGGAGCTGAAGGCATCGCGGCTCCCCCGCCACGTGCCGGACGCCCTCGGTCAACGCGGGTTTCGTCCCCCAGATGACGTGCTTGTGCGCGGGGACGTCGACGATGCCGTGGTCGGCGGTCACCAGGACGGCCTGATCGCGGGCGAGGTCGTCCACGAGGCTCCTGACCTCCCCGTCGACCTGCTCCAGGGCTCGCGACCACTCCTCCGACTCCCAGCCGTGGCGGTGCCCGGCCATGTCGAGTTCGGGGATGTAGAGGTACGTCAGCGATCGGCCGGGCGACCGCAGGATGCCCCGCGCGGCCTCGAACCGCGCCGAGACGGTCTCGGCCGACCGGTACGTCGCCCCGCGGAGGATCGCCCTCGTGAGACCCGAGTCGGCGTACCGGGCGGGCCCGACGGTGAACGCGTCCACCCCCGATCCGGCGAGGCTCTCGAACACGGTGGGGACGCGCTGCCAGGTCGCGGGGTCGAGGTCGGCGTCCCAGCCGGACAGCTGCTTCACGACGCGGTCGTGGGCCGCGTCGAGGACGCTGTAGCCGACGAGGCCGTGCCGCCCGGGAAGGGCACCCGTCGTGAGCGTCGTCAGGCCCGCCGCCGTCGTGGTCGGGAAGCCCGACCACAGCGTGTCGCGGGGGCCTGAGAGAGTGCGGGCGTACGCGGCTCGCGCGCGGAGGGCGGACGCTCCGAGCCCGTCGACGAGGACCACGACGACCGATCGCGCCGGGGCGAGGTCGAGGGGGTTGGCGGCGCCGGACAGGGCCGCGACGCAACTCGGGAGGACGTCCGCGAGGCTCACGACCGACGGGTCGCGCGCCGGTACCATGGTCGTCATCGGCCCCAGTCTGGCACAGCCCGACCGGCGGCGGCCCGCACCAGACAGGACGACATGACGACGACCGAAAGCTCCTTCGGGGGCAACTCCTTCGAGGGCGAGCGCATCGAGGAGATCGACGTCTCCACCGAGATGCAGGGGTCCTTCCTCGAGTACGCCTACTCGGTCATCTACTCCCGGGCGCTGCCCGACGCGCGAGACGGGCTCAAGCCCGTCCAGCGCCGGATCCTCTACCAGATGTCGGAGATGGGGCTCCGGCCCGATCGCGGCCACGTCAAGAGCGCCCGCGTCACGGGCGAGGTGATGGGCAAGCTGCACCCGCACGGCGACACGGCCATCTACGACGCCCTCGTCCGTCTCGCGCAGGACTTCACGATGCGCCTGCCGACGATCGACGGGCACGGCAACTTCGGCTCGCTCGACGACCCGCCGGCCGCGGCCCGCTACACCGAGGTCCGCCTCGCGCCCGCCGCGATTGCGATGAACGAGGGCCTCGGCGAAGACGTGGTCGACTTCGTCCCCAACTACGACAACCAGCTGATGCAGCCCGAGGTCCTGCCCTCGGCGTTCCCCAACCTCCTCGTCAACGGCGGCAGCGGCATCGCCGTCGGCATGGCCACCAACATGGCCCCGCACAACCTGATCGAGGTCGTCGGGGCCGCCAGGCACCTCATCGATCACCCGGACGCCACGCTCGACGACCTGATGCGGTTCGTCCCCGGTCCCGACCTCCCCACGGGCGGGACGATCGCCGGCCTCGCGGGCGTCCGCGACGCCTACGCCACGGGGCGCGGCAGCTTCCGCGTCCGCGCCAAGGTCTCGATCGAGAACCTCACGGCGCGCAAGAAGGGCCTCGTCTTCACCGAGCTCCCGTATCTGATCGGCCCCGAGAAGGTCATCGAGAAGGTGAAGGACGGCGTCAACGCCAAGAAGCTCACCGGCATCTCCGACATCAACGACTTCAGCGACCGGCACCACGGCATGCGGCTCGTCGTCGACATCAAGACCGGTTTCAGCCCCGAGGCGGTCCTCGAGCAGCTCTACCGGCACACCCCGCTGGAGGACGGCTTCAGCATCAACAACGTCGCCCTCGTCGAGGGGCAGCCCCGCACCCTGGGCCTCAAGGAGCTCCTCGAGGTCTACGTCGGTCACCGCCTCGAGGTCGTGACGCGCAGGAGCCGCTACCGCCTCCAGAAGAAGGAGGACCGCCTGCACCTGGTCGAGGGCCTCCTCATCGCGATCGTCGACATCGACGAGGTCATCCAGGTGATCCGCACCTCCGACGATTCCGACGCCGCCAAGACGCGGCTGCGCGAGGTCTTCGACCTGTCCGACCTCCAGGCCGAGTACATCCTGGAGCTCCGTCTCCGGAGGCTCACGAAGTTCAGCCGGATCGAGCTCGAGACGGAGCGCGACGAATTGACGGCCGCGATCGCCGAGCTCCGCGAGCTGCTCTCCGACCCGCGCAAGCTCCGCGCCCTCGTGTCCGACGAGCTGGCCGAGATCGCGGAGACCTACGGGACCCCGCGTCGCACCCTCCTCACCGAGGCGGCGCCGTCGGTGGCGTCGACGTCGCGGAAGGCCGCCCCGGTGCTCGAGGTGGCCGACGTGCCGACGCGCGTGTTCCTCTCGACGACGGGGCGGCTCCTGCGGGTCGACCTGCAGGAGGCGCAGGGCGACGCCCCCGGGCCGGCCGCTCGCCGCACGAAGCACGACGCCATCCTGTCCCGGCTCGACACGACCTCGCGCGCCGAGATCGGCGCCGTGACGAACACCGGGCGACTCGTGCGGTTCAGCCCCGTCGACCTGCCCGCCGTGCCGCCCTCCTCCGTCCAGCTCGGCGCCGGCGTCCCGGCCCGCGACTACCTGGGGCTCGCCGACAAGGGCGAGCGGGTCCTCGCGATCGTGTCGCTCACCGCCGATCAGCCGCTGGCGCTCGGCACCGCGCAGGGCGTCGTGAAGCGGGTCACGCCCGGGCAGTGGCCCGGGAAGCCCGACTTCCCCGTCATCTCCCTGAAGCCCGGCGACAGCGTCGTGGGCGTGGCGCAGGGCGACGACTCCGACGAGCTCGTCTTCGTCACGTCGAACACGCAGCTCCTGCGCTACTCGGCGTCGCTCGTGCGTCCGCAGGGCACGCAGGGCGGCGGCGTCGCGGGGATCGCTCTCGCGGCAGGAGCCACGGCGATCTTCTTCGGAGCGGTCAAGCAGGGTGCGTCGGCCGTCGTGGCCACGATCTCGACCTCTTCGGCCACCATCGCCGGCGCCGATCCGGGCCGCGCCAAGGTGAGCGACTTCGCCGACTACCCGGGCAAGGGCCGAGCGACCGGCGGTGTCCGTGCCCACGCGCTGCTCAAGGGCGAGGACGCCCTGTCCGTGGCGTGGGTCGGTGCGGCTCCCGCCGTGGCCGTCGCCGCCGACGGGGGCGTCCGGAAACTGCCGGAGACGCTGTCGCGGCGGGACGCGTCCGGGACCCCTCTCGACACGGTGGTCGGCTCCATCGGATCGGCCGTCTCGTGAGCGCCGCCGAGCCGACTCCGTCGCAGCTCATCGACGGTCGGATCGCCGAGCTGGGCGACTGGCGGGGCGAGACGCTCGCCCGCGTGCGAGCCCTGATCCTGCGATCCGTCCCCGGCGTCGTCGAGGAGTGGAAGTGGCGGGGCGTGCCGGTCTGGTACTCGGACGGCATGCTCTGCACCGGTGAGGCCTATCGGGCGAGCATCAAGCTCACCTTCGCCAAGGGGGCGTCCCTCGACGACCCGGCCGGGCTCTTCACCTCGAGCCTCGACGGGAACGTCCGACGGGCCGTCGACCTCCTCGAGGGGCAGGAGCTCGACGAGGAGGCGCTCGTCGCGCTCGTCCGAGCGGCAGCGGCCCTCAACGCCGAGAAACCCGCGCGACCGGCCCGTGCGGCCCGGCGGCCCGGACCGGCTCGCCCGTCGGAGGCCGCGGAGCCCGAGTAGCGTCGATCGTGGCCGGCACCGACGCCGCCACGACAAGGAGTACGCACGATGGAATTCAGATACCTCGGCAATTCGGGCTTGAAGGTCTCCGAGCTCACGTTCGGCAACTGGCTCACCCACGGATCCCAGGTGGAGAACGACACCGCCTCCGCCTGCGTCCGCAAGGCCCTCGAGGTCGGCATCTCGACGTTCGACACGGCGGACGTCTACGCCAACACCCAGGCCGAGGTCGTCCTCGGCGAGGCGCTCAAGAACGAGCGCCGCGAGTCGCTGGAGATCTTCACGAAGGTCTACGGGCCGACGGGTCCCAAGCAGCACAACGACACCGGGCTCAGCCGCAAGCACATCACCGAGTCGATCAACGGCTCGCTGAAGCGCCTGCAGACCGACTACGTCGACCTGTACCAGGCGCACCGCTACGACGTCGAGACCCCTCTCGAAGAGACCATGGAGACGTTCGCCGACCTGGTCCGCCAGGGCAAGGTCCTCTACATCGGCGTCTCCGAGTGGAACGCGCAGCAGCTGCGCGACGCGTCGGCGCTGGCCAAGGAGCTCAAGATCCAGCTCGTCTCGAACCAGCCCGAGTACTCGCTGCTCTGGCGGGTCATCGAGTCGGAGGTCGTCCCGGCCTCGCGCGAGCTCGGCATCTCGCAGATCGTCTGGTCGCCGATCGCTCAGGGTGTCCTGAGCGGCAAGTACAAGAAGGGTGCCGCCCTCCCCGAGGGCTCGCGGGCCACCGACGACAAGGGCGGCGCCGCGATGATCAAGCGCTGGCTCGGCGACGACGTCCTCGACGCCGTGGCCCAGCTCGAGCCGATCGCCGACGACCTCGGCCTCACGCAGGCGCAGCTCTCGCTCGCCTGGGTGCTGTCCAACGACAACGTCGCCTCGGCCATCATCGGGGCCTCGCGTCCCGAGCAGGTCGAGTCGAACGCGAAGGCGTCGGGTGTGAAGCTGGAGTCGGACGTGCTCGCGAAGATCGAGTCGATCTTCGCCGGCCTCGCCGAGACCGACCCGTCGAAGACGCAGATGCCGGCCGGCCGCGAGGCGTAGGACCGCAGCGATCGACCGCGTGGTGGCACCGCTCCGGCGGCGCCACCCCGCGGCGTCTCAGGTGTCGATGCGCTCCCGGGCGAGACCCGCCCCGTCGATGATGAACTCCTTGCGGGGGGCGACGTCGTTGCCCATCAGCAGCTCGAAGACGCGCCCGGCGTTCTCGGCGTCCTCGACCTTGACACGCCGGAGCATCCGGTTGCTGCGGTCCATGGTGGTCGTGGCGAGCTGCTCGGCATCCATCTCGCCGAGACCCTTGTAGCGCTGGATCGGATCCTGGTAGCGCTTGTTGGTCCGTCGGAGCCCCGCGAGGACGCCCTGGAGCTCCTGCTCGGAGTACGTGTAGATCGTCTCGTTCGGCTTGGACCCGGGATTGACCACGACGACCCGGTGCAGCGGCGGCACAGCCGCGAAGACCCGGCCCTGCTCGATCATCGGCCGCATGTACCGGAAGAACAGCGTGAGCAGGAGGGTGCGGATGTGGGCACCGTCGACGTCGGCGTCGCTCATGATGATGATCTTGCCGTAGCGGGCGGCTTCCAGTTCGAACGAGCGACCGGATCCGGCCCCCACGACCTGGATGATCGAGGCGCACTCGAGGTTCGACAGCATGTCGCTGACGGACGCCTTCTGCACGTTGAGGATCTTGCCGCGGATCGGCAGGAGCGCCTGGAACTCGCTGTTCCGCGCCGCCCTCGCCGTGCCGAGAGCGGAGTCGCCCTCGACGATGAAGAGTTCGGTCTGCATCACGTCGTTCGACCGGCAGTCGACGAGCTTCGTCGGCAGCGAGGACGACTCCAGCGCGTTCTTGCGGCGCTGGGTCTCTTTGTGGGCCCTCGCGGCGATCCGCGACTTCATCTCGGCGACGATCTTGTCGAGGACCGCGGCCGTCTGCGTCTTGTCGTCGCGCTTCGTCGAGGAGAAGAGCTCGGAGAGCGTCGTCGCCACGACGTTCGCGACGATGCTGCGGACGGCCGGGGTCCCCAGGATCTCCTTCGTCTGACCCTCGAACTGCGGCTCCGGGAGGCGGACGGTCAGGACGGCCGTCAGCCCCGCGAGGACGTCGTCCTTCTCGAGCTTGTCGTTGCCGACCTTGAGGCGGCGCGCGTTCGCGTCGACCTGCTGCTTGAGGAATTTGAGGAGGCCGGCCTCGAACCCGGCCTGGTGCGATCCGCCCTTCGGGGTGGCGATGATGTTGACGTAGCTGCGTGTCACCGTCTCGTAGCCGGAACCCCAGCGCAGGGCGATGTCGACCTCGCAGTCGCGCTGCACCTCGGTCGAGACCATGGCGCCGCCCTCGGTGAGGACGGGGATCGTCTCCGCGTAGTGCCCGGTGCCCTGCAGCCTCCAGGTGTCGGTGACGGCCTGGTCGGGAGCCAGGAAGTCGACGAACTCGCTGATCCCGCCCTCGTAGGAGAAGGTCTGCTCGACCGGGGAGCCGTCCTCCGCGAGGTGGCCGGGCCGTTCGTCGCGGATGCGGATCGAGAGCCCGGGAACGAGGAACGCCGTCTGCTGGGCGCGGGCCAGGAGGTCCTCGGTCTGGAACGCCGCCCCCTTCGTGAAGATCTGCCGGTCGGCCCAGTAGCGGACCCGGGTCCCGGTGACGCCCCGCGGGGCCTTGCCGACCACGCGCAGGACGCTGTCCGAGACGAACGGGCTGAACGGCGCCTCCGGCGTCTTCTCGCCCGTGTCGGCGAACGTGCCCGGTTCGCCGCGGTGGAACGACATCGCGTGGACCTTGCCTCCGCGATCGACCTCGACGTCGAGCCGCTCGGAGAGCGCGTTCACGACGGAGGCGCCGACACCGTGGAGCCCGCCGGACGCGCCGTAGGAGCCGCCACCGAACTTCCCGCCCGCGTGCAGCTTCGTGTAGACCACCTCGACACCCGAGAGGCCCGTCTTCGGCTCGATGTCGACGGGGACACCGCGGCCGGTGTCGCAGACCTCGACGCTGTCGTCCTCGTGCAGGATCACGTCGATGGCCGAGCCGTGGCCGGCGAGGGCCTCGTCGACGGAGTTGTCGATGATCTCCCACAGACAGTGCATGAGGCCGCGCGAATCGGTCGAGCCGATGTACATGCCCGGGCGCTTGCGGACCGCTTCGAGCCCCTCCAGGACGGAGAGGTGGCGAGCGGAGTAGTTCGAGGACGCGGTGTCGGACGCGGACGCTGCCAAGGTGCTCCTTCTGATGCTGCTGCCGATGCCGCGGAATGCCCCGCGGCACGCGGATGTTCCAGTTTATCGAGGACCGGCGATCCGATCGGCCCCGACACCCAGAAGAGGACGCGCCCTGAAGTGGGGCCGTGGATTTCTCTTCGCGGGGAGCGAAATCGAGCGAAATGTCGCACGAACGAAACGTGCGCGTGTTTTGATGAGTGACACCCACCCGCAGCACCACCGTTTGGAGGAGCATTCAATGACTCAGATGGCCACCGACCACAACGCCGTCGACGAGCTCGGCTCCCGTTACCAGTTGTCCGCAGCCGACCGCTGCGACTCGTGCGGGGCCCAGGCTTACATCCGCGCAACCATGGCCACCGGCGAACTCCTCTTCTGCGCCCACCACGGCGCGAAGTTCAAGGAGAAGCTGCAGCCGAACGCCATCGAATGGCTCGACGAGACCGCCAAGCTGAGCGCGCACTAGCGCCGGCTGCTCGAACGTCGGAAGGCGCGCACCCCACCGGGTGCGCGCCTTCCGTCCGTCCGGGGCGAGGTCACATCGCCTTGAAGGCGCGTTCCAGGTTCGTGGTGATGACCTCGCGCGATCGACGCGCGAACTCGTCGAGCTTGGCGTGTCCCTCGCCCGTGACGTAGTCGGCTCCCCGACGCGCCAGGGCGGCGGTGAGCACCCGGTCGGCGAGGGCGGGGTTGAGCGGCAGGACGGGACCCTTGAGCTGCGTTCCGAAGGACGCACCCCGCAGGATGCCCTCTCCCCCGTCGCCGTTCCCGCCGCCTCGCACGACCCGCCCGAAGGGCGCGCCCGTCGGACCGAGCTCGAAGCGCGTGGCGTGGTCCTCGAAGCCGAGGACCTTCAGGTCTCCGCCACCGTAGGTGGTGTCGACGTCGAAGTAGTTCGTGCGGCGCTTCGCCCCGCGGTGGGCACGCGCGTCGAAGAATCCGAGGCCCTCGAGGTCGTCGCCCGTCTCGGGGACGACGCCGTGGGAGAGCACCTCCATCCCGCCGCCGATCGCGACGACGGGCACACCCGCGTCCGCCCAGTCCGGCAGGACCGAGCGGAAGCGCTCGAGGTCGGCGCGCAGCGCGCGGAGGGTGGACAGCGGTCCGCTGCCGACGACGACCAGATCGGCCGTGACCGGGAGCTCGTCGCCGGGACGCTGCTCGTGGACGGTCACCTCGACGCCGGCCCGACGGGCACGCTCGACCAGCGTGACGACGTTGCCGCCGTCTCCGGCGGTCCCGAGCTGCTCCGGGTAGAGCTGGACGAGGGTGAGGGTGGCGGGAGCGCTCACGCTTGCTTCTCCAGGTCGGGGTAGCCGAGCATCCTGCGGGCGATCATCATCTGCTCGTAGTTGACGATGAAGTTCTTCGTCTTCGACGCGGGCGCGGGAAGCGCCTTCATCAGCTCGATGGCCTTCTCGATGTCGGGTTCGACGGTCGAGATCGGGATGCCGGCGTGCTCGAGGCGCAGGGCGATCTGCCAGGCCTTGGCGCCGGACACCACGTCGACGTGGTCGAGGGCCGAGAAGTCGACGTCGTAGATCCAGGAGATGTCGGGCGTGCCCTCGTCGATTGCGAGGAGCACCTGCTCCGGTGCGCTCTCCAGGGCGTCGAGGTTGAGCTGCAGGCTCGCGGCGTTCTTGAACATCACGAACTCGGCCTCGTCGGTCCCGATCTTGAGCCGCTCGCCCCGCCCGTACGCGGGCTTCATCGCGGCGAAGGCGGCGATCGCCCGGTCGGCACGGAAGGCGTCGCCGAGGGCCACCTTGGCCGTCTGGATGGCCGCGGCGGCGTCGACGGCGTAGTGGAGGCCGCGGGCCGGAAGACGCACCTCGAGGATCGTGGCCGCGGCGCCCTCCTCCGTCAGCGTGACGGTCGCACCTCCAGAGGTGAGAGCGGTCACCTCCGCCTCCGCGTGCAGGGGGGCTGCGACGGAACCGCCGGTCGACGCGAAGTCGTTGGCGTTCTGGAGTCCGTGCGGAGCGGCCGCGACGAGGTCGCCGGAGGCTCCGAAGCGCGTCACGTCGAGCGACTCGTTCGTGAACGGGCCCAGGTACTCGTCGTCGCGGTTGGTGACGACGTGCGCCGACGAGGTCGCCGCCGTGTCGGTCATCATGTCGGCCACGCGCTCGGTCTCGTAGAAGCGGTAGAGCTGGTCGACCTGGACGTTGAGCATGAGGACAGTCGACGGGTGCAGGAGCCCGCTCAGCTCCACCGCGAACGCCTCGTCGACCTCGAGAACGCCGACGTCGGCCTTCAACCGCCCGAAGACGCTCACCTCGCCGAGCAGCGCCGAGGCGATGCCCTGAGGCAGGTTCGCCCCCGTGGGGTTCGTGAACACCCGGAGACCGTGGGCGCGCAGGATGTCGGACAGCATGTGCGTCGTCGTCGACTTGCCGTTCGAGCCGAGCACGAACAGGACACCCCGGTCGAACTGCTTCGTGACATCGGTGAGGAACGTCGGGAGCAGCTTGAGCACGAGGTAACCCGGGTACGCGGAGCCTCCCCCACGAGCTCGGGCGAGGACACGGACGAGACGCCCCAGCAGGATGGGGAGGACGTAGCGCACGGGCCTACTCGAGGTAGTCGCGCAGCGACTGCGATCGCGACGGGTGGCGCAGCTTCGCCATCGTCTTGGACTCGATCTGGCGGATCCGCTCGCGCGTCACGCCGAACGTGTCACCGATCTGGTCGAGGGTCTTCGGCATGCCGTCGCCGAGGCCGAAGCGCATGCGGATGACGCCGGCCTCGCGCTCGGAGAGCGAGTCGAGGAGGGACTCCAGCTGCTTCTGCAGCATGGTGAACCCGACCGCGTCGGCCGGGACGACCGCCTCGGTGTCCTCGATCAGGTCGCCGAACTCGCTATCGCCGTCCTCGCCGAGCGGGGTGTGGAGGGAGATCGGCTCGCGGCCGTACTTCTGGACCTCGACGACCTTCTCCGGCGTCATGTCGAGTTCGCGGCTGAGTTCCTCGGGGGTGGGTTCGCGACCGAGATCCTGCAGCATCTGACGCTGGACGCGGGCGAGCTTGTTGATGACCTCGACCATGTGCACCGGGATGCGGATGGTGCGGGCCTGGTCGGCCATGGCTCGCGTGATGGCCTGGCGGATCCACCAGGTCGCGTAGGTCGAGAACTTGAAGCCCTTGGTGTAGTCGAACTTCTCGACCGCGCGGATGAGGCCGAGGTTGCCCTCCTGGATGAGGTCGAGGAACTGCATCCCGCGACCCGTGTAGCGCTTCGCCAGGCTGACGACGAGTCGCAGGTTCGCCCCGAGGAGGTGGCTCTTGGCGCGCTGGCCGTCGCGAGCGACCCAGCGCAGCTCGCGCTCGACCTCCTTGGAGAGACCGGTCGAGTTCGACAGTTTGTCTTCGGCGAAGAGACCCGCCTCGATGCGCATCGCGAGCTCGACCTCCTCGGCCGCGTTCAGGAGCGCGACCTTGCCGATCTGCTTGAGGTAGTCCTTCACGGGGTCGGCGGTCGCGCCCGTGATCGTGGACGAGTAGACGGGGATCTCGTCGTCGTCGTCCTGTGAGATGACGAGGGCACCGGTCGGCAGAGCCTCCTCGCCCTCCTTCTCGGTGGTCTCGGTCTCGTCGTCCGTGGCTTCCGCTCCGGCGACCTCGGGGGCCTCCGCGTCGGGGGTCTCGGCCACGACCTCGACCTCGACGTCGGAGGCGTCGATCTCCTCGTCGTCGTCGTCGGCCTTGGCAGCCTTCGTCGAGGCCTTGGCGGCGGCCGCCTTGGTGGGGGCCTTGGCCGCGGTCGTCTTCGCGCCGGCGGCCTTCGCGGTCGCTTTAGCGGGAGCCTTCTTCGCGGGGGCCTTGGCCGGAGCCTTGGCCGCGGTCGTCTTGGCGGCGGCGGCCTTGGGGGCGCCTGCCGTGCTCGTGCTGTCTGTCGTCGCAGCGGCGGTCTCGTCGACGTTCTCGTCGGCGACCGCGGTCGCTGCCTTGGTGCGAGTAGCCATTGGTGCACCTTTCACTCGGGCTTCGATGTCAGAAGATATGCCCGAATTTCCGAGCCGCTGATCGCCCGACCCCACGTGGCATAACTGTTTCTTGGCATAACGAGGACCCATGTCAAGTCCTCGTGGTGGAGACGAGAGACAGGAACGGGTCCGTACGTAATTATTGCACGGCTGATGGCGACCCGTTTACAGGACCCGTGGATCCTGCTATCGGGGGTTCACCTCCGGCGCAATCTCCTGCTGAGAGCAACCCAGATCGGGGCCACCTCTATTCCCTCCTCGAGGTGCAGCCCCCTCCGCGTCGACCGTCGGGCATGGACGAGGAAGACGACGCCGAGCCCGATCACGACGTACTGCACGAGGAAGGCGACGCGGAAGCTGCTCCAGGCGAACAGGGGCGCGGGATTCCCGGTCGCCGTCGACGCGCCGTGCAGGGCGTCCAGCACGAGGCCGATCAGGTACATCATCACGAAGCTCGCCAGGAAACCGCCGACGTTGACGATCCCGTTGGCGACGCCGAGGCTCCGGAGCGGATTGAAGGTGCGGGCGAAGTCGAATCCGATCAGCGATCCCGGGCCCCCGATGCCGAGGGCGATCACCAGCAGAATGATCAGCCAGCGCGGCGGAAGGCCCGGCCAGAGGAGCACGACCGTCCAGAGGACGCCGATCAGGCTGACGATGCCGAGGACGAGGTTCGACCGGCGCAGCGGGAACCGAGCGGTCAGGAGTCCCAGAACCGGTCCCGCGATCACGCCCGTGACCACGAGGAGCGTGAGGAGCGCGGAGGCCTCGCCGCGGGTGTAGCCGAGCCCCCCGACGAGCATCGGGACGCCCCAGAGGAGGCTGAACACGGTTCCGGACGACTGGGTGACGTAGTGCGACCAGAAGCCCAACCTCGTGCCCGGGCGCTTCAGGCTCTCGGCGAGTTGGCGCCCGGCCGTCGACCACGTCGAGACGACGGGCAGCTCGTGCTGTCGTGCGGGCGCGTTGCGGACGAAGACGAGCAGGACCACGACGGAGAGCACCGCGACGGAGGCGGCCGTCGTGAAGGCGGCTCCCCAGCCGGCGGTGTGGAGGACGGCCGCCAGCGGGATGGCCGAGAGGATCTGCCCGATCTGCCCGATGTTGCCGGTCCACTGCGAGACCTGAGGCAGGACGGGCCCTCGGAACCACGACGGCAGGAGGCGGATGACCGAGATGAAGGTCATGGCGTCGCCGGCGCCCACGAGCATCCTGCCGACGATGGCGACGCCGATGACCGGCGGGGACACCGCGACCACCAGCTGACCGAGCGCGAGGACCGACGCGCCCGTGACGAGCAGCGCCCGGGGGCCGACACGGTCGAGCAGGATGCCGACGGGGATCTGGAGCCCCGCGTAGACGACGATCTGGGTGACGGCCAGCGCGGACAGCGTCGCGGCGTCGATGGAGAAGACGTGCTGCGCGTCGACGCCCGCCACTCCGAGGGAGGAGCGCTGGAGGACGGCGACGACGTAGGCGAAGACGGCGGCGCCCCAGACGATCCAGGCGCGGGCGGAATTCACGCCGTCCACGCTACCGGTCCGCGGCGGCTGTCTCGGCCGCTGCCGATCCGGAGCCGCGCCCTCGTGGCGCCCCCGCCACGACCGCCGGTATCAGGCCAGCCCGGGGCCGGCGTCGTCGTCGCGACGGGTCGACAGGAACTTCTCCAACTCGGCCGCGATCGCGTCGGCGCTGGGCACCTGGCCGTCGAGGCCGATCAGCGGCGACGGCAGGGGGTTGCCCTCCATGTACGTGTCGTGGCGCTCCTCGAGGGTCTGCACGAGTCGCGAGAGCTCGTGATTGCCCTGAACCTGCTCGTCGACCTTGGCGATGAACTCGCGCCCCTCCTCGCGGAGGCGGTCCGTCGGGAAGATGAGGCCCGTGGCCGCGCTGATGCTCGAGAGGGCGGCGACGGCCGCGTCGGGGAACTCCGTGTCAGCGAGGTAATGCGGCACGAGGAGGACGAACCCGGCCGTCGGGTGACCGGTCGCGGCGAGCTGGTACTCGACCAGGTGGAGGGCGTTGGCCGGGGCCTGCGTGGTCGGCCGCCAGACCGACAGCGACTCGATGAGGTCGACCCGGTTGCCGCTGACCGTGACGCCGAGCGGCCTCGTGTGCGGCACCGGCATCGGGATGGCGTGCACCCACGTGGTGGTCGAGACGCCGTAGCGGGAGACGAGCCCGAGGATCGACGAGGTGAACTGCTCCCAGCGGAAGTCGGGCTCGAAGCCGGACAGGAGCAGGAACTGCTGGCCGAGCTCGTCGCGCATGAGCCGGAGCGTGAGGGTCGACGCCTGGTAGTCGGCGATGTGGTCCTGGTCGAACGTGATGACGGGACGGCGGGCGCGGTAATCGAGCAGGGTGTCGGCGTCGAACGTCGCGACGATCTCGCCCTCCAGGGTGTCGACGAGGTAGCTCGTGAGCTGCGAGACGGTCGATCCGGCGTCGGCGAATCCCGTGAGGCCAGCGACGAGCGGCAGCCCCTCGGGCACGCTCTCGGCGCCGGGAGCGAGCTCGTAGAGGTCGGTGGGATCGGACATGCCCTCAATGCTAGGCAACGTTCCCCGGCGGGACGCCCGCGCGGACGATGCTGACAGCGAACAGGCCATCCGACGCGGTCGACGCAGGATGTCCGTGGCCTCGCTCGGGGCTCCGGCACGTCTCCCCTCCCCCGCTCGATACGATCGTGGGTATGACCGTCGCGAAGCTCTCCGTCTCCTCGTCCGTTCCCGACTCCGACGTGCTCGTCATCGCCGTGGCCCCGGCCGCGGCATCGACCGGCGGGTCGACCGGCGGGTCGACGGGCGGCGACGAGGTGTCCATCGAGGCCGGTGGCCCCGAGCTCTTCTGGGACTCCCCGGAGCTCGCCCGGTCGCTGGCGTCGTTCGGGGTCGCGGGCGGCCGCGACGAGCTGACCCGCCTCCCCGCGTCGGTCCTCGGCGACACGGCCGGTTCCGCCGTGTCCGTGGCCCTCATCGGTCTGGGCGGCCGTCCCAGCGTCGAGACGCTCCGCTACGCGGCCGGATCGGCCGCCCGTCAGCTCGCGGGAGCCGATCGCATCGCGCTCGCGCTCCCCGTCCAGGATGAGGACGAAGCCCTGGCGGCCCTCGAGGGGGCCGGCATCGGCGCCTACTCCTTCGACGTCTACCGGAAGGCGACCGCCTCCGAATCCAAGGGGGCCGTCTCGGACATCACCCTCGTCACCGACTTCGACGTGCCGGAGCGACTGGTCGCGAAGGCGACGAGCGTCGCCTCCGCCGTCCACGTCGTCCGCGACCTCGTGACGACGCCGCCCATCGACCTCTACCCCGAGAAGCTCGCCGACGAGGCCGTCCGACTCGCGGAGGGCACCGGCGTCGAGGTCACCGTCCTCGCGGGCGACGAGCTGCGCGACGCCGGTTTCGGCGGCATCGTCGGCGTCGGCCAGGGCTCCGCGCGGGGGCCGCGCCTCGTGAAGGCCTGCTGGGCGCCCGAGGGCGCGCAGAAGCACCTCGCCCTCGTCGGCAAGGGCATCACCTACGACACCGGCGGGCTCTCGCTCAAGCCCGCGGGGAGCATGGTCGGCATGAAGTACGACATGACCGGAGCTGCGACCGTCCTGGCCGTCGTACTCGCCGCGGCCGAGCAGAACCTGCCGGTCCGCGTGACGGCGTGGCTGTGCATCTCGGAGAACATGCTCGGTGCCGATCCGATCCGCCCCGACGACGTCCTGACCATCAAGAACGGCACCACCGTCGAGGTGACGAACACCGACGCCGAGGGGCGGCTCGTCCTCGCCGACGGGCTCGCCGCAGCGAGCGAGGAGCAGCCGGACGCCATCGTCGACGTCGCGACGCTGACGGGCGCGCAGGTCGTCGCCCTCGGCATGCGCTACGTCGGCGTGATGGGAACCGACGACCTCGCCCCGCTCGTGGTCGAGACGGCCGACCGCGCCTCGGAGCCGTTCTGGCGCGTTCCGCTCGCGCCGGAACTCCGTGCTCGGCTCAAATCCGATGTGGCCGACCTCGTCAACGCGACCCCCGGGAACACCGCCGCCGGCATGCTGCTCGCCGGCGTCTTCCTCAAGGAGTTCGTCGGGACGCGCGAGGGCACCGACGAGCTCATCCCGTGGGCACACCTCGACATCGCGGGGCCCAGCGAGAACAAGGCGGGCGGCTACGGCTTCACCACGAAGGGCGCGACCGGAATCACCGTCCGCACGCTCATCGACCTCGCAGCCAGTTTTTCGGCGGCGTAGTAGGGTCGTCAGGGCGGGAAAAACTCGCTGGAGAAGGGCTGTCCGGCCCACCCACTCTCTCCGACCACGACTGAGACCCAGTCGCTCGTCGAGGTGTGACGGTGCTTCCGACAGCCGTGTCCGAACGCACGAAGGAGTTGCTGGGTGTCGGAACAGAATTTTGACCTTGTGGTGCTCGGTGGCGGGAGCGGCGGCTACGCCGCGGCGCTCCGAGCGAGCGAGCTGGGGTTCTCGGTGGCGCTCATCGAGAAGGACAAGGTCGGCGGCACCTGCCTGCACCGCGGCTGCATCCCCACCAAGGCCCTGCTCCACACGGCCGAGGTCGCGGACGTCTCGCGCGAGTCCTCCAAGTACGGCGTCAACACCGAGTTCCAGGGCGTCGACATCCAGGCGGTCACGACCTACCGTCGCGACATCGTCGAGCACAAGTACAAGGGCCTCCAGGGCCTCGTGAAGTCGCGCGGCATCACCACGATCACGGGCGAGGGCCGGCTGACGTCGCCGTCGACCGTCCAGGTGGGCGACGACACCATCACGGGCAAGAACATCGTGCTGGCCACGGGCTCCTACTCGCGCAGCCTCCCCGGCCTCGAGATCGGCGGGCGCGTCATCACGAGCGAGCACGCCCTCGAGCTCGACTACATCCCCGACAGGGTCATCATCCTCGGCGGTGGCGTCATCGGCGTCGAGTTCGCCAGCGTCTGGAAGTCCTTCGGCGTCGACGTGACCATCGTCGAGGCTCTCCCCCACCTCGTTCCGAACGAGGAGGAGTCCATCTCGAAGGCGTTCGAGCGCGCGTTCCGCAAGCGCGGTATCGCCTTCAACCTCGGCGTGCGCTTCCAGGGCGTCACGCAGGACGACTCCGGCGTCGTCGTCACCCTCGAAGACGGCAAGACGTTCGAGGCCGATCTGCTCCTCGTCGCCGTCGGCCGCGGCCCCGTCACTCAGAACCTCGGCTACGACGAGGTCGGAGTGACCCTCGACCGCGGTTTCGTCATCACCGACGAGCGTCTCGCGACGAGCGTCCCCGGCGTCTACGCGGTCGGCGACATCGTCCCCGGCCTGCAGCTGGCCCACCGCAGCTTCCAGCAGGGCATCTTCGTCGCCGAGGAGATCGCGGGCCTCAAGCCCGTCGTCATCGACGACGTCAACATCCCCAAGGTGACCTACTCCGACCCGGAGGTCGCCTCCGTCGGGCTCACCACCGCGAAGGCGACCGAGAAGTACGGCGCCGACAAGATCGCCGCCTACGACTACAACCTCGCCGGCAACGGAAAGAGCTCCATCCTCGGTACGGCCGGCTCGGTGAAGGTGATCCGCGTGGTCGACGGCCCGATCGTCGGCATCCATATGATCGGCGCTCGCGTCGGCGAGCTCGTCGGTGAGGCTCAGCTCGCCGTGAACTGGGAGGCCTACCCGGAGGACATCGCACCCCTCGTCCACGCCCACCCCACCCAGAACGAAGCCCTCGGCGAGGCCATGCTCGCCCTGGCTGGCAAGCCGCTCCACGCCATGTAGGCGTGGACGGTCGCCGAGACACGTCCGCACACACAAACTGACAGGCAGCCCACGAAGGCTGCGCAAGTCGAAGGAGTCCCCCTGATGAGCGAATCCGTCAACCTCCCGGCACTCGGAGAGAGTGTCACCGAGGGCACGGTCACCCGCTGGTTGAAGAACGTCGGTGACCGAGTGGAGGTCGACGAGCCGCTGCTCGAGGTCTCGACCGACAAGGTCGACACCGAGATCCCGTCTCCCGTCGCCGGGGTGATCGAAGAGATCCTCGTCGGCGAGGACGAGACCGTCGAGGTCGGCACCGCCCTCGTCACGATCGGTGACGGCAGCAACGCGGGCGGATCGAACGACGCTCCGGCCGAGCCGGCCGCGGAGCCCGCTCAGCAGGAGTCCGCCGCCGAGACCGGCGACCCGGAGCCCGAGGTCGAGGTGCCGTCGGACGACGCCCCGGCTCCCGGGGAGTCCGAGCCCGAGGCCGCACCGGCTCCGGCGCCCGCCGTCGACCCCGCTCCGGCGGCGGCGGCCCCGGCCCCGGCGGCACCCGTCGCAGCGGCCCCGGCTGCTCCGGCTCCCGCGGCGCCCGCCGCCCCGGCCCCCGTGTCCGCGGCTCCCGCTGCGGCCGCTCCCGCTGCGGCCGCCCCCGCCGAGCCTGCGGCCCCCGCCTCCGGCGGCCCCGTCGGGTACGTCACCCCGCTGGTGCGCAAGCTCGCCAACGAGAAGGGCATCGACCTGTCGACCGTCTCCGGCAGCGGTGTCGGCGGACGCATCCGCAAGGAAGACGTCCTCGCCGCCGCGGAAGCCGCTGCGAAGGCGACTCCGGCCGCTCCGTCCGCCGCGGCTCCTGCCGCCTCGTCCGCTTACACGCCGCTCGAGACGTCGCCCCTGCGCGGCACGACGGTCCCGATGACGCGTCTCCGCAAGGTGGTCGCGGAGCGCGCCGTCCAGTCGATGCAGGCCACGGCTCAGCTCACGACCGTCGTCGAGGTCGACGTCACCAAGGTGGCCGCGTTCCGCGACGCCGTGAAGGCGGAGTTCCTGCAGAAGACCGGCAACAAGCTGTCCTTCCTGCCGTTCTTCACCCTCGCCGCCGCGGAGGCCCTGCAGGCGTACCCGAAGCTCAACGCGACCGTCGACGGCGACTCGATCGTCTACCCCGACCACGAGAACATCAGCATGGCCGTCGACACCGAGCGCGGCCTGCTCACTCCCGTGATCAAGGACGCCTCGAGCCTCGACATCGCCTCGCTCGCCGCGGCGATCGCCGATCTCGCCGGTCGTACCCGCGACAACAAGCTGACGCCCGACGAGCTCTCCGGTGGCACCTTCACGGTGACCAACACCGGCTCGCGCGGCGCCCTGTTCGACACCCCGGTCGTCTTCCTCCCGCAGGTCGCGATCCTCGGGACCGGCATCGTCGTGAAGAAGCCCGTCGTCATCTCGGCGGACGGCGCGGATGCCATCGCGGTCCGTTCGATGGTCTACCTGGCCCTCTCGTACGACCACCGCATCGTCGACGGTGCCGACGCCGCGCGCTTCCTCGTGGCGGTCAAGAACCGTCTCGAGGGCGGCGACTTCCAGGGCAAGCTCGGCATCTGAGTCCGTCCGCACCTCAGCGGACATCGCTCAACCTCCAGCCGGCCTCGGTTCTCACCACGAGAACCGAGGCCGGTTCGCTGTTTCCGTTGCGCGATGAGCCGGGCCGCAGGACGGCGTCGAACAACACCGTGTCGTCGAAGGCGTTCGTCTGTTCGCCCAGCTCCACGGCCACGGGGCGGGTCGCGAGGAGCGACGGGTCGGCGACGGCCGCGGCATCGTCGCGGGCGAGGGGCGACCCCGCTCGATCGACCCGGGTCAGGCAGTCGGCATCGAGACTCCGCAGGCACTCCTCGCGATGCGCGAGCAGGAGCCGCGTGGTCGACTCGACGTCGTCGTCCGCCGGCCCGCTCGGCGGGGGTGACGCCGACGGAGCACGGTCGCTCGGCCCGGGAGCCCGGTCGCCACCGGATGTCGCGTGCGCGCCGTCCGTCTCTTCGGCGCTCGACGCCGATCCGCTCGACGGACCGTCGCCCGCCTCGCCGTCGAGGGCTACGGCGGCGATCGCCACCGACGCCATGACCACTCCGGACGTCAGCCAGACGCGCGGGCGGACCTGGACGAGGGCCGCTCGCACCCGCGACTGCAGGGGCACGGTCGCGGTCTCCGCGTCGGCCGACGCACCGGAACGAGTGGCGCTCGGGTCACGGGCGGAGATCATTTGGGGAACGGTCGCGCCGACGTCGGGTCTCTCGACGGGCACAGCCTCCTCGAGACCGAACACCGCCTCGATCAGTTCGTCCGGCGAGGCCCCGGAAAGCAGGAGGCGCGAGACGAGACGGCGAGATGCCTCGTCGCCTCCCACGGTGACGTCGACGATCTCCCGGACGAGTCGGCGAGCCGCGTCGCCGACGGTCACCGGGGCGAGAGGAGACACGGCGACGATCGAGTCGGCGGGTCGGAGCGCCGTGAGGACCGGCGCGCCCCGGGCGTCGAAGAGGACGTTGTCCCACGTGATGCCCTCCGCCAGCGTCACCCCGGGGTGGAATCGCCGTCGCTCGAGATGCACGAGTGCGCGCAGGAGCGGGACGACGAGGGTCACCGCCTCGCCCGCCGTGATGACCTCGCGTTCCCGCACGAGGGCCTCGGCGGACAGCGGATCGAGGCGCGGGAGGACGAGGCCGAGGCCGGTCGGCGTCTCGGCGAGGTCGAGCAGGGGAACCAGGTGCGGGTGATCGAGCGAGGAGAGGATGGCCGCTTCGGACAGGGCCGAGCGCCTCTGCGCCGGGCCCCGGTGGATCTTGACGACCCGCGGCTCCTGCGCGGAGTCGGCCCACTCGTGCACGTCGGCGTGGGCTCCGGCGGCGAGGAGGGGACCCGTCTGCCGGGCCTGCGAGGTCGATGTCGTGGTCATGCGACGATGCTGCCGGATCGCCGCCCCACGGCGACGTTCTCGTCGACAGACCGTGGAGAACGGAGGGTTCGGCGCCCCCTGTGGAGGAGTCGCGACGGAGCGGGTTCGCCGAGGACTCCGGCACCGCCCCGGAGCCCGTATCCTAGTGACCATGGCACGCAGCAAGTCCGCGGAGAACACATCCTCCGCCCCAGCAAAAGAGCCCGGCCGTCTGAAGCAGATGTACCAGGTCTTCAACATGACCCGGCGCTACGACTCCATGGCGATCTGGTGGATGATCGCGGCGTTCGTCGTGCCCGTCCTCATCGGCATCGGGTTGGCGTTCGGCGTCTCCGGCGGCAATGTCCTGAGCTTCGTGCTCTACATCGTCGTGGGCGTCATGGCCGGCGTGCTCGTCTTCATGATCGTGCTCGGCCGACTCGCCGAGAGGGCGGCCTACTCGCAGATCGAGGGGCAGCCGGGCGCCGTGGGAGCCGTGTTCAAGAGCGGCCTCCGTCGTCAGTGGCGCGCCAACGAGATGCCCGTCGCCGTGAACGGCCGGAGCCAGGCGGCCGTCTACCGCGCCGTGGGTCGTCCCGGCGTCGTCCTCGTCACCGAGGGCACGCGCGGTCAGACGCAGAAGATCGTCGAGGAGGAGAAGCGCAAGGTCGCGCGGATCACTCCCGGAGTCCCGATCACGGTTCTCAGCGTGGGGCCGGAGGCCGAGTCGATCCCCCTGCACAAGCTCGCTCGTCGGATGAACCGCGTGAAGAACGCGATCGGGCGCAACGAGGTGCTCGCCGTCAGCAACCGGCTCGACTCGCTCGGGCAGAACAAGCTGCCGATCCCCAAGGGCGTCGACCCCATGCGTGTCCGCCCGGGGCGTCCGCGCTGATCGGAGCCCTCGATCGAGAGCCCGTCACCCTCGCGGGGTGGCGGGCTTCGTCGTTCCGCGGAGCCGTCACGCGCGGACGCGAGTCGCCGCGTCCGTCTCGCTCAGACGCGGACGAGGATCGTGCCGACGGCGCGATCGTGCAGCCCGCGCTGGTCCCGGTCGTAGATGACCGCCGGGATCACGATGCAGACCAGGAGGGTCCGCACGATGGGGCGCCAGACGCCGATCGTCCCGCCGAGAAGCGGAACGACGCGCATCCCCGTGAGCAGGTGGCCGATGCTGCCGCCGATCGTCACGAGGAAGACGATCTGCATGACGGCGAAGACCGCGAGCGTCGCCAACGACTGGTAGTGGAAGAAAGCGATGGAGATGACCACGGCGAGGGCCCAGTCGATCGCGAGGGCCCCGATCCTGCGACCGAGTCGACCCATCGATCGCGGCCCCGTCTCGGGCAGCCCGAGGTCGTGGCCCGGCCACGGTGTCGGCCTCCGCTCGGGAGGGAAGGAGTCGGATGACGCGTCGTTCGGCATGCCGTCGAGCCTACCGATCCGCCCACGCGTAACATGCGTGAAACATTGGCGTCACCAGGCAGAAACGGCCCCTCAATAGCCTCATGACTGGAGGCGTCCCGCTTTCGCCCACAGTTCCACGCCCATTGGAGAGACTTCGCGTATGTTCAAAGATTCTTCCGAGGTGCTGAAGTTCATCAAGGACACCGACGTCAAGTTCCTTGACATCCGGTTCACCGACCTTCCCGGTGTCCAGCAGCACTTCAACATCCCCGCATCCACGGTCGACGAGGAGTTCTTCTCGGTCGGTCAGCTCTTCGACGGCTCTTCGATCCGCGGCTTCGCGTCGATCCACGAGTCCGACATGCAGCTCATCCCCGACGTCACCACGGGCTACGTCGACCCGTTCCGGGCCGAGCGCACGCTCATCCTCGTCTTCGACATCTTCAACCCGCGCAACGGTGAGCTCTACTCCCGCGACCCGCGTCAGGTCGCCAAAAAGGCCGAGCGCTACCTCGCGTCGACGGGCATCGCCGACACTGCGTTCTTCGCGCCCGAGGCCGAGTTCTACGTCTTCGACGACGTCCGCTACGAGGTCAAGCAGAACAGCAGCTTCTACAGCGTCGACTCTGAAGAGGGCGCCTGGAACACCGGTCGCGTCGAGGAGGGCGGGAACCTCGCCAACAAGACGGCCTACAAGGGCGGCTACTTCCCCGTCTCCCCCGTCGACAAGACGGCCGATCTCCGCGACGACATCAGCCTCAAGCTGATCGAGTCGGGCCTCGAGCTCGAGCGCGCGCACCACGAGGTGGGCACCGGCGGCCAGCAGGAGATCAACTACCGCTTCGACACGATGGTGCATGCGGCCGACGACATCCTCAAGTTCAAGTACATCGTGAAGAACACGGCCGAGCTCTGGGGCAAGGTCGCGACGTTCATGCCGAAGCCGCTCTTCGGCGACAACGGGTCGGGCATGCACACGCACCAGTCGCTCTGGAACGACGGCACGCCGCTGTTCTACGACGAGAACGGCTACGGCGGGCTCTCCGACATCGCGCGCTGGTACATCGGCGGCCTGCTCAAGCACGCTCCCGCGGTGCTCGCCTTCACGAACCCGTCGATCAACTCGTACCACCGTCTGATCCCGGGCTTCGAGGCTCCCGTCAACCTGGTCTACTCGGCCGGTAACCGCTCGGCGGCCATCCGCATCCCGATCACGGGCACCAACCCGAAGGCCAAGCGCATCGAGTTCCGCGTTCCCGACGCCGCCTCGAACCCGTACCTGGCCTTCGCCGCGCAGCTCATGGCGGGCCTCGACGGGATCCAGAACCGCATCGAGCCGCACGAGCCCGTCGACAAGGACCTGTACGAGCTCCCGCCCGAGGAGGCGAAGAACATCCCCCAGGTTCCCGCATCCCTCGAGCACGCGCTGCAGGCGCTCGAGGCCGACCACGAGTTCCTGACCAAGGGCAACGTGTTCACCGAGGACCTCATCGAGACCTGGATCGCCTACAAGCGCGAGAAGGAACTGCTCCCCATGGCGCAGCGCCCTCACCCGTTCGAGTTCGAGATGTACTTCGGCGTCTAGTCCGTCGAGCCGCACCCCCGCTAAACCCTCGCGCTCGGCTGTCGCGGTGGTCCTAGGACCACCGCCGCGGCCGGGTGCGAGGGTTTAGCCGTGCCCGGGGCGCGGTCGGCGGCCCCTCCACAGGCGAGGTCGTGCGGCAGGTTGTGCACAGGGGGTGGAGCGGGGCGCCGCGGGGATCCCCGGAGCGGGCATCCTGCCCTCATGACCACCGCACCCGCCCTCGCCGTCCGCTCGTCCGACTTCATCGCCGCAGGTCTCGACGATCGGTCGCTCCGTCGCCTCCGTGAGCGGGGCCGCCTGGCGCGGGTCGTGCCGGGTGCGTACGTCGATGCCGACCTCTGGGGTCGCCTGAGCGACCGGGAGCGCTACGTCACCCGCGTCCACTCGACCGTGTCGCGTCTGCAGGGGCCGGTAGCGATCTCGCACTGGTCGGCGGCGGCGGTCTGGGGGTTCCCCGTTCCGGACGCCTGGCCGGAGTCGGTCCAGGTCGTCGATCCCCGCCGGGCGTCGAGCAATTCCATCCCGACCCTCCACCGTCGGCCGGGCATCCTGCCACCCGATGAGGTGGTCGACTGGGAGGGACTGCTCGTCACCACGCCGTCCCGGACGGCGGCCGACCTGGCGCTCATCAGCGGTTTCACCGATGCCGTCGTCGTCTTCGACCACTGCCTCTTCAAGGGTGTCCTCGATCCCGCGATCGTCCGCGGCCTCTTCGATCGCCGACGCACGGCACGACGGCGGCGCTCGGCGCTGGCCGCCCTCGATTTCTCCCGCGCAGGAGCCGCGTCGCCGGGCGAGTCGTTCAGTCGCGTCGCGCTGGCGTCGCGTGGTTTCCCCGAACCGGTGCTGCAGGCCCCCTTCGCCGACCACCGCGGCCCGATCGGCCTCGTGGATTTCTGGTGGCCGGAACGCGGCATCGTCGGCGAGTTCGACGGCGACGTCAAGTACACCGACCCGCGCTACACGCGCGGCAGGACCGCCGCCGAGGTCGTCACGGAGGAGAAGCGTCGTCAGGCCCGCCTCCGGGCGGTGCCTGAAGTGCGCGACGTGGTGCGGTGGGACTACTCCGTCGCGCGCGACCCGGATGAGCTGGCGCGGCGACTCCTCGCGGCGGGGTTGCCACGCGTAAACCCTCGCGCCCGGCTGCCGCGGTGGTCCTAGGACCACCGTGACGACCGAGCGCGAGGGTTTAGCGGGCGGGCGGCGAAGCGGGCGGCGAAGCCGACCGTCTACGGCGTGCCAGCGCGGGCTACGCGGGGAGAGCCGCCGACTCCAGGACGCGGCGCTGGCGCGGCACGACACGGCCGCCGAGCGGACGCACCTCCCAGCCGGCCGCCGACCAGACGCTGGCGTCCAGGGCGTTCCGCGCGTCGAGCACGACGGGATTCGCCGCGAGCTCGGCCAGGTGCTCCGGGTCGGCCGTGACGAAGATCTTCCACTCGGTGAGCAGGAGGACCACGTCCGCGTCCGTGACGGCCTCGTCGAGGGTGTCCGCGAACGAGAGCGTCGGGAAGCTGCGCTGCGCGGTGACCGAGGCCTCGGGGTCCATCACGAGGACCTGTGCGCCTCGCAGGTGGAGAGCCGCGGCCACGTTCAGAGCGGGCGAGTCGCGGACGTCGTCGGTGTCGGGCTTGAACGCCGCTCCGAGCACCGCGATCTTGCGGTTCAGCACGGAGCCGCCGCAGGCGTCGATGGCCTGGTCGATCACACGCTGTCGCTGCAGCATGTTGATCTCGTCGACCTCCTGCATGAGACCCACGACGCGTCCGGCACCGAGCTCGTTGGCCCGGTACATCAGGGCGCGGATGTCCTTGGGGAGGCAGCCTCCGCCGAAACCGAGTCCCGCGTTGAGGAACTTCCGACCGATCCGGTCGTCGTGGCCCAGCGCGTCGGCCAGGACCGACACGTCGGCTCCGGCGACCTCGCAGAGCTCGGAGATCGCGTTGATGAACGAGATCTTCGTGGCCAGGAACGCGTTCGCGCTCACCTTGACGAGTTCGGCGGTGGCGAGATCGCAGGAGATGACGGGCGTGCCCGTCGAGATCGGCTCGGCGTACACGGTGCGGAGAAGCGCCTCGCTCTTCGCGTCGGTGCCGCCGAAGACGATGCGATCCGGCCGGAGGGTGTCCTCCACGGCGTGAGCCTCGCGAAGGAACTCCGGGTTCCAAACGACCTGCGCCTCCACGCCCTCGGGCTTCGCCTCCGCGACCAGCTTGCGGAGGCGGGCGGCCGTGCCCACGGGCACCGTCGACTTCCCGACGATGAGACCGTCGTGGCTGAGCGCCTCGGCCACGGCCTTGGTGGCGGCTTCGACGTAGCTCAGGTTCGCGGAGTGGCTCCCGCGGCGCTGCGGCGTTCCGACGCAGATGAAGTGGACGTCGCTCGTGGCGACGGCGTCCGCCAGGTCGCTCGTGAAGCGCAGGCGACCGGAGGCGACGTGCTCGACGATCAGCTCGGGGAGACCGGGCTCGTAGAACGGGACGCGCCCGGCGCTCAGCGCCTCGACCTTCGTCGGGTCGGTGTCGACGCCGATGACGTCGAAGCCCATCTCCGCCATGGCGGCGGCGTGCGTCGCGCCGAGATACCCGGTCCCGATCACGCTGATGCGGGGCTTGAGCCCGGAGGCGGGGATGGTGGTCTCGTCCATCGGGTCGATGTCGTCGGCGGGCGAGGTGGGGATGGTCTTCTTGGGAGTGCTCACGGTGGTCTCCTGATGCTGGTGAGGCGGTGCGGAAAAGGGGTGGTGACGCGACTACTGGACGACGGGGCGGAGGCGGTAGCCGAGGTCCGTCCTGTCGATGCCGTCTTCGAAGGCCTTCGTCGACTGCTTGGTGGAGTTGATGCGCCAGTCGTTCGTGATGGTGCTCCCGTTGGAGGAGGTCGTCACGGCGAGGTTGAACCAGGAGAACCCGATGATGTCGGAGTTCGCAGGATCGGCGAGGCCCTCGAAGAAGCTCGTGATCCAGCCCGGCTTGATCGAGGCTCCTGCCGGTCCGACCTCTGCGGCACCGACCTCGGCCAGCATGATCTTCTTCGACGGGGCCACCTGGCGGAGCACGCCCAGGGTCTTGTCGAACGTCCCGGAGAAGGTGGTGACCTGCGTGTTCCCGGTGCTGGCGGGCCGCTCGTACCCGGACATCCCGACCCAGTCGACGTACTCGTCGCCCGGGTAGAGGTCAGCTGTGTACTCCGCGGTCTGGTGCGACGAGGTGAGGTTGTCGAGGCGGTTCGGCGCCCAGATCCAGGCGACGTACTTGTTGGCCCCCTCGGCGGCGAAGACGTCGTGGACGTGCTGCCACATCTTCACGAAGTCGCCCTTCGAGTTGCCGTTGATCGACTTCCCGTGACCGTCGTCCTCCGACCAGGGGTACCAGGTGGCGTTCATCTCCTGGTCGAGGCGGATGGCCAGGGGCTGGCCGTTGGCGACGATGTCGTCGGCGTACTTCGTGAGGTAGGCGTCGAAGTCGCCCTTGATGATGTTCGGCAGGGAGTACTTCGGCTGGTTCGCGGCGTTGTTGCTCGCCGTGATCGGCTGCGACTCCCACGTCATCATCGGCAGGTCGCCCTTGGCCCAGGAGGCCTGGACGGCCTCGGGACGGAAGTCCTGGTCCCAGCCCTGGAAGTAGCCGGAGACGTTGGGCTGCGACCCGACGTCGGTCGCCACCTGGTTGAACTCCGAGAAGCTGAACGGCGACTGCGCGGTGTAGAGACCGAAGTAACGGCTGGTGGGCGAGATGATCGAGGCCAACGACGGGGTCGCAGGAGTCACGGGTCCGACGGTGCCGCCTCCGCCGCTGTCGCCTCCCCCGGCGTCCCCCGAACCCGTCCCCGCGTCCGTGCCCGCTCCGGTGGAGTCGGCGCCGCCTCCGGCCGCCGCGGCGACCGAGGCGGGCGTCCCGCCGGCGGCCATGGCGGCTTTCAGCGACTTGACGGCCCCTTCGGCCTTCGACGCTCCGGCCTTCGCCGCGGAGAGCTGCGTCTCGAGCGCCTTGGCCTTGCCGAGAGCCGCGGCCAGCTGCGCCTTCTGCGAGGCGAGGGCCGCCGACTGACTCGACATCTCGGACTTCGTGGAGACGAGCTGGTCGAGCAGGTCGGCGCGGTCGTTCTTCAGGGTCATGTTGGTCTGCACCGGCTGGACGACGTCGCCGACGATCTTGCGCACGGGGTTGTCGGTGGGAGACATCCAGATCAGCCAGGTGATCAGGGCGAGGAGGACGACGATGGCCGTGGCTCCGAGGGTGGTTCGGCGGGCGTTCCGCTTGTCGGTGGACCACCAGGCTCCGCCGGAGCCGAGGGGGGTGATCATGGTCTCGCTGTACTCAGACAATGAAGAGCGCCTCCAGGACGATGATGGTTGCGCCGATGACGTAGGGCCACGCGGCTTTGGGGTTGAGGCGGCGTCGGGCGGGAACGGCGGGTGCCTGCGTCGCGACCGCCTGGCGGGAGCGCCTGCGGCTCTTGACGAGGACGGTCCCGGACTCCGGGTCGGCGGGCGTCCCGAAGTCGAAGAGCGTGTCGACGCCGAGCTCCGAGGGCGCCTCGGCGAACTGCGCCTCGAGGGCGTCGAGCGCGGTCGCGCCCTTCTCCTCGCGCTTCTCGACCTCCTGCGACACCTCCGCGGTCACGTCGCCGCCGGCGTAGGCACCCGCTCGGGTGCCCCATCCTGCGGAGTGACCCATGCGGAAGAAGCCGATGATGCGGATGGGCATGAGGAAGAACGTCGACACGATGATGAAGACGGGCAGGCGGATGAAGTCGCCCGGCTTCTCGGAGAGGTGGCGCATCTGACGGATCGCCATGCTGAGCACCGACGACACGACCATGAGGGCGACGATCCCGACGACACCGGCCCGGAAGCCGTACTCGTGGAGGATCCCGATGTAGAGGTTCGTGCCCTGGTGCGTGATGCCGTTGTAGATCCAGCCGCCGACGACCCCGAGGAGGACGAACGGCAGGATGATGTCCATCGCGAAGAAGAACGCCAGCATCGGCGCGTGGCCGAGCATCCAGGGCATCATGCGGAGCGTGTTGTACTGGCTGCCGCGAGCCCAGCGGAGCTGCTGCTTGAAGAGCTTCTTCACCTGCAGCGGAGCGTCCGTGTAGACGAGGCTGGTGTGCTGGTAGACGGTGCGGTAGCCCTCCTTCAGCGTGAGGTTCGTCAGCGTGCGGTCGTCGCTCACCTCGAGGAAGACGCCCATGAACTTCTCCGTCATGAACTTGTCCATGACGCGCACCAGGATCTCCCGGCGGAACGCGATCGTGCGGCCGGGGAGGCAGCCGATCTGCCCGAGGACGCTCTGGGCCGGCATCGAGTAGAGGGCGCGGCTGTTCTCCAGCCAGTCCGCCCAGCGGGTGATCCAGCTGCGCTCCGGCTCCAGGATCCGCTGCCTCGTGGTGACGCCGCCGACGCTGGCCTGCGCGAAGGGCTTGACGAGCTCCGAGAGGGTGCCGGGGGTCCAGACGGTGTCGCTGTCGACGAGGATCGTGATCTCGCCGCGCGAGAGCTCGGTGCCGATCATGACGGCGTTGCGCTTGCCGGGGATCGGCGTGTGGGTCCACCGGACCAGGGGTGCGAAGTCCTCGCAGATGGCCTGGAGCACCGGGTTGGGCTTGCCGTTGATGACGACGATGATCTCGTCGGGGCCCTGTTCGACCATGCGGCCGATGACGTCTCGGAAGAGGTCCTCCGGCTCGTCGACGACGGGGACGACGACGCTCGTCGTCCCGGTGAACGTCCCGGTGAAGGGGCGGTAGTTGCGGGAGATGACGACCTTGATGATCCAGAGGACCCAGATCATGATCGAGTACACGCTGAACAGGTAGACCTCGGGGTGGCCCTGGATCTCGTGCCGGATTTGGAGAATGAACGTTAACACGGTGTCGCCTCGCGAAAAGGGTGTGTGAGGTGGCTTCCGCGTCATTGGGGAATCGGGCGTTCGGGTGATTCACATTTGTAGTCGATGGGAATACCGCTCACAAGGCGAGAATCTGCCGCCGACCGGAACATACTGCGGGGTACGTCACGGGCGGTCGCGCGGTGTCGTGCGAAATGCCGACACGCATCGGCGGACTCACACGAGCGGGTCGCGACGGCTGGCCGGCCCGATGCGTTCTCGAGGCTCGATGCTCTGCAGGCGGACCGAAACACGGCCGTGATCAGCAACGGAGTCACGGCTCGGCGCCAGGCCGACGACCCTTGGAATCGGATGTGACCTCGATGCGGCCGCGGAGGGGCCGTGCGTGCCCGTCATCCGCCCGTAACTCCTGCGTCATCTGACGCGGGGTACACGTGCCCGAAACGGGGCACAATCCGCCGGATCGATTGAAGCCGCCGAACCAAAGCGTTCTCGGGCGTGTCGCGGACCGTCAGACGGTGGGTTCGGGCGACTTCTCGATGCCGTAGAAGCCGGCCTCGAAGACGTGTCGGGCCCGCCTCGTCGTGGCGAGGTAGTCCTCCTCGAGCTGCGTCGCCGAGCCCGGCGGGTACTCGAGGAGTCGGGCGACGGCCTCGAGCTGCCGCCGGTCGGCGGGCAGCAGGTCGCTCGTGCGGGAGGTCCAGAGCATCACGGCGGATCGGGCGCGGGAGGCGATGGTCCACGCGTCGCGCAGCTTCTCGGCATCCTGCGGTTCGACGAGCCCCGCTTCGGTGGCCGCCTCCAGGGCGCGCAGGGTCGACGGCGTGCGGAGTCCGGGCACGCGGGCGGCGTGCTGCAGCTGCAGGAGCTGGACGTACCACTCGACATCGCTGAGCGACCCGCGGCCGAGCTTCAGGTGCCGCGTCGGGTCGGCCCCCTTGGGCAGGCGCTCCGACTCGACGCGCGCCTTGATGCGCTTGACCTCGCGGACGTCCTGCTCGGAGAGTGCCTCCGGGTAGCGGACCGTGTCGGCCAGCGCCTCGAAGTCGCCGAGCAGGGCGGCGTCGCCCGCGGCACCCCGGGCCCGGAGGAGCGCCTGGGCCTCCCACGTCAGCGCCCAGCGGGCGTAGTACGCCGCATAGGCGTCGAGCGACCTCACGACGGGCCCGTTCTTGCCCTCGGGCCGGAGATCGGCGTCGAGGTCGAGAGGCACGAGCGGGTCGAGGGTGAAGCGGTGGAGGTCGGCGACGATCTGGGTGGCGCGCTGCTGCGCCGTCGTGTCGGCCGGATCCGCCGCCCGGTAGACGTAGAGGACGTCGGCGTCGGACCCGAAGCCGAGCTCCTGCCCGCCGTAGCGTCCGAGAGCGATGACGGCGAACTCGAGCCCCTCGGCGCGTCCGTCGCGCCGGGCCAGAGCCAGCGCGCCACCGATCGTGGCGCTCATGACGGCGGAGAGCCCGCGCCCGAGCTCGTCGACGGTGATGACGCCCACGATCGCTCCGAGGGCGATCCGCAGGATCTCGCGCCGCCGCGCCGACCGGATCACCTGCGCGGAGGCGGCCGGGTCGTCGTGCCGGGCCAGAGTCGCCCGCGTCTCCTCCCAGAGCGCCTCCTCGCTGCGCGGGCGGAGGTCGTCGTCGTCCTCCAACCAGGAGGCGGCCTCCGGGATGCGCTCGAGGAGGTCGGCGACGAAGCGCGAGCTCGACAGGACGGTCGTGAGTCGCTGCGCCGCCCCGGACGAGTCGCGCAGCATCCGGAGGAACCAGTACGACTCCCCCAGCCCGTCGCTGAGACGGCGGAAGGCGAGGAGGCCGAGGTCGGGATCGGTCCCGTCGGCGAACCACTGCAGCATCGCCGGCAGGAGGTGTCGCTGGATGGTCGCCCGGCGCGAGACGCCGCTCGACATGGCCTTGATGTGCGCGAGCGCGCCGCGCGGGTCGCGGAACCCGATCGCCGTGAGGCGGGCGACGGCGGAGTCGGTCGTGAGCGCCAGCTCCTGCTCGGGCCGCCGGGCGACGGCCGACAGCAGCGGACGGTAGAAGAGTCGCTCGTGGAGGCTGCGGACACGCCGCTTGATGGCGTGCCAGTGCGACTGCAGGCCGTCCGCGGACGTCGCCAGCCCGGTCGACCGCGCGAGGATCCGCAGCTCCTGCTCGCCCGTCGGCATGAGGTGCGTCCGCCGCATCCGGAACAGCTGGATCCGGTGCTCCAGCAGGCGGAGCTCCCGGTAGTCGCGGTCGAACTCTGCCGCCTCGACGCGGCCCACGTACCCCTCGGCGACGAGGGCTCCGAGCGCGCCCAGCGTGGACCGCTGGCGGATGGCCGTGTCGGCCTGCCCGTGGACGAGCTGGAGCAGCTGGATGGTGAACTCGATGTCGCGGAGACCGCCGGGGCCGAGCTTCAGTTGCACGCCGACCTGCTCGGCGGGGATGTGGGCGGTCACCCGCTCGCGCATCTTCTGGACCGACTCGACGAAGTTCTCGGTCGACGCGACCGACCAGACCAGGGGGCTGAGCCTCTCGACGTACTCGCGTCCCAGGGCGAGGTCGCCGGCGATCGGCCGGGCCTTGAGCAGCGCCTGGAACTCCCACGGCTTCGCCCAGCGCTCGTAGTAGGCGAGGTGCGACGAGAGGGTGCGGACCAGGGCGCCGTTCTTCCCCTCCGGGCGGAGGTTGGCGTCGACCTCCCAGAGCGGCTCCTCGGGGGCGAGGTCGGACAGCGTGCGCGTCGTGGCGATCGCCAGCTTCGTGGCGATCTCGACGGCACGCGCAGGATCGAGGTCGTCGCCGTCGGCCACGAAGATGACGTCGACGTCGCTGATGTAGTTCAGCTCACGGGCCCCCGTCTTGCCCATCGCGATGATCGCGAGCCGGGTCCGGCGGATCTCGTCGGCGTCGAATGCCACCTCGCGGCGTGCCACGTCGAGGGCGGCCTCCAACGCGGCGCCCGCGAGGTCGGCCAGGGCGGCCGCCACGACGTCGAGGCCGGCGACGGGGTCGTAGAGGGAGAGATCGAAGGCGGCGAGGCAGACGAGGCACTCCCGGTAGGCGACGCGGAGGGCCGTCCGGGCGTCGTCGCCCGTCAGACCCTCGACGGCGTGGAGCAGGTCGCGCTCGTAGTCGTCCTGGTGCGGGACGGTCCAGATCTTCTTCCGGAGGCACCGCAGCGCCTCGGGCCGGCGAGCGAGGAACGAGGCCAGGCCGTCGGATGCGCCGAGGACGGCCATGAGGCGGTCGCCGGGCCGCTCGTCCGTCCGCGTGGCGCTGGGGTCGGAAGCGGACCGCAGGAGCTCGCCGACCGCCTCCGGCGCCCGGTCGAGGAGCCGCTCGAACCGGACGAGCGCGCCGTCGGGATCGGCGCTCTGCCCCAGAGCGCCGAGATAGTCGGCGAGGAGCGGCTCGCGCTCGGTCAGCGCGTCGAGGAGATCACGGCTGGCGCGGAGGTCGGCGAAGCCGAACCGCGCCAGATCGGTGAGAGCCGTCGCTCCTCGTGGCATGGTCTCCCGCTAGAGCATCTCGAGGTTGGACTGAAGCTCGAAGGGCGTGACCTGCGCGCGGTAGGCCTTCCACTCCTGACGCTTGTTCTTGAGCACGTAGTTGAAGACGTGCTCGCCGAGCGTCTCGGCGACGAGCTCGCTGTCCTCCATGAGGGAGAGGGCGTGGTCGAGGCTCGCGGGGAGCTGGCTGTAGCCGAGAGCGCGCCGCTCGGCGTCGCTGAGGCTCCAGACGTTGTCCTCGGCCTCCGCGGGGAGCTCGTAGCCCTCCTCGATGCCCTTGAGGCCCGCCGCCAGGAGGAGCGAGAAGGCGAGGTAGGGGTTCGCGGCCGAGTCGATGGCGCGGTACTCGACGCGGCTCGACTGCCCCTTGTTCGGCTTGTAGAGCGGGACACGGACGAGAGCCGAGCGGTTGTTGTGGCCCCAGGTGACGAAGCTCGGAGCCTCGTCGCCGCCCCAGAGCCGCTTGTAGCTGTTGACGAACTGGTTCGTGACGGCCGTGATCTCGGGCGCGTGGCGGAGCAGCCCCGCGATGAACTGACGGCCGATCTTGGAGAGCTGGTATTCGGCTCCGGCCTCGTAGAACGCGTTCGCGTCGCCCTCGAAGAGCGAGAGGTGCGTGTGCATTCCCGAGCCGGGCTGGCCCTGGAGCGGCTTCGGCATGAACGTGGCGTAGACGCCCTGCTCGATCGCGACCTCTTTCACCACCGTGCGGAAGGTCATGATGTTGTCGGCCATCGTCAGCGCGTCGGCGTAGCGGAGGTCGATCTCGTTCTGGCCGGGGCCGGCCTCGTGGTGGCTGAACTCGACGGAGATGCCGAGGTCCTCGAGCATCCGCACCGACCGGCGTCGGAAGTCGTGAGCGGTGCCGCCGGGGACGTTGTCGAAGTAGCCGGCGGTGTCGACCGGCTGCGGGCCCTCGGGGCCGAACTTCGACGACTTGAGCAGGTAGAACTCGACCTCGGGGTGCGTGTAGAAGGTGAAGCCGCGGTCGCCGGCCCGGGCGAGCGTGCGCTTGAGCACGTTCCGCGGGTCGGCCACGCCGGGGAGGCCGTCGGGCGTCGCGATGTCGCAGAACATCCGGGCTGTGGGGTCGTCGGTTCCGCGCCACGGGAGGATCTGGAAGGTCGTGGGGTCAGGATGCACGAGCACGTCGGCCTCGAACGACCGCGTGAGGCCCTCGATCGCCGACCCGTCGATGCCGACGCCCTCCGCGAAGGCCCCCTCGACCTCGGCCGGCGCGATGGCGACCGACTTGAGGGTGCCGATGACGTCCGTGAACCAGAGTCGGATGAACTTGATGCCTCGCTCTTCGATCGTGCGAAGAACGAAGTCGGTCTGCTTGTCCATTCAGGCCCTTTCTGCTCCCTGAGTAGGCTAGTGGCTATGCCCCGACTCCGCTTGGCGCTCGCGCAGACCAACCCCGTCGTGGGAGACCTCCGGGGCAACGCCGAGCAAGTCGTCAGGGCCGCTCGCGCCGCCCACGACGCCGGGGCCGACCTCCTCGCCACGGGCGAGATGAGCCTCACCGGCTACCCCATCGAGGACCTCGCGTCGCGGCCCGGTTTCCTGGTGGCCGCGCGGCACGCGGTGGAGGCGCTGGCCGCCCGGTTGGCCGAGGAGGGGCTCGGCGATCTGGCCGTCGTGGTCGGGCATCCTGACGGACCGTTCGAGCCCCGGCTCCTCGACACGTCGAACGCCCCGACGGCCATCGCCAAGAACTGCGCGAGCGTCCTGCAGGGCGGGCGTGTCGTCACCACGACCGCGAAGTACCACCTGCCCAACTACTCGGTGTTCGACGAGTACCGGGTCTTCATCCCCGGCGACGAGCTTCTGGTGCTCCGGATCCGCGGCGTCGACGTCGCGCTCATCGTCTGCGAGGACCTCTGGCGCGACGGCGGGCCGGTCGGCCGGGTCATGGACGCCGGGGCGGGCCTCCTGCTGGTCGTCAACGCCAGCCCGTTCGTCGCCGACAAAGACGAGGTGCGTCTGCCCCTGGTCACGCGGCGGGCGACCGAGAACGACGCGGTCGTCGCCTACGTCAACATCGTCGGCGGTCAGGACGACCTGCTGTTCGACGGCGACAGCGTGATCGTCGACGGGTCGGGGGCGATCCTGGCGAGGGCTCCGCAGTGGCGGGAGCACCTGCTCGTCACCGACCTCGACCTGCCGGAGGCGGTGGCCGACGTCCTCCCGGCCGGTATCCGCCGGGTGGCCGTGGCGGCCTCGACCATCCCGGCCGTCGACGCCCTCCCCCGCGACGTCGCCGAACTGCCCGACGATCGCGAGCAGCTCTGGAACGCCCTGGTCGTGGGCACCCGCGACTACGTGGAGAAGAACGGATTCCGGACGGTGATCCTCGGGCTCTCCGGCGGGATCGACTCCGCTGTCTGCGCCGCGATCGCCGCCGACGCGATCGGAGCCGACCGGGTCCACGGCGTCTCGATGCCGTCGCAGTGGTCGTCCGATCACTCTCGCTCGGACGCCGACGACGTGGCCGAGAGGATCGGCGTGCGCTATTCGACGGAGCCGATCGCCGACCTGGTGGCGCCGTTCGAGCGACAGCTGGAACTCACCGGCCTCGCCGCGGAGAACGTCCAGGCCCGGGCGCGCGCCCTCGTCCTGATGGGGCTGTCCAACCTCCACGGCCACCTCGTCCTCACGACGGGCAACAAGACCGAGTTGAGCGTCGGTTACTCGACGATCTACGGAGATTCCGCCGGCGGCTTTGCCCCGATCAAGGACGTCCCGAAGACGATGGTCTGGGAGCTCGCCCGCTGGCGCAACGCCTTCGCCGAGTCGCGCTCGGAGACCCCGCCGATCCCGGAGAACTCGATCACCAAGCCGCCCTCGGCCGAACTCCGACCGGGCCAGGTCGACGAGGACACCCTGCCGCCGTACGAGGTCCTCGACGGCATCCTCGACGCGTACATCACCCGCGCGCTCGGCGTCGACGACGTCGTCGCGCTCGGGTACGACGCCGACGTGGTGGGAGAGGTGACGCGGCTGGTGGACCGCTCCGAGTGGAAGCGCCGTCAGGGCGCGATCGGGCCGAAGATCTCCGGGATGGCGTTCGGGCGCGACAGGCGTCTGCCGATCACGTACCGACCGACCGAGCTCTGAGGCCCGGGGCTCCTGCCCGAGGTGGCGTCCTGTCGGGCCGCCTCGTCGAGCCGACCGTCAGCGGTCGTCCTCGGCCTCCTCGGCCGCCCACTTCTCGCTGTTCGCCTTGATCTGCGCGAGGGCGTGCTCCGCTTCCGCGCGGGTGGCGTAGGGGCCTGCCCGGTCGACGGCGGGAGAGACCATGCCCTCCTCCACCTGGTGGGTCTTCGTGTTGAACCAGAATTCGTCAGCCATGCCTCGCAGCCTACGACGCCCAGCGGGAGTCCGGACGCCTTCCCGCGTCCGTCTAAGCTGGTCGCATGCCCCGGGATCACGACGGTCACCTGACCCCCGGCCGGATCTCAGCGCAGCGTCCGGTCCCTGTCGCCATTCCGCGACCCGAGTACGTGGGCAAGGCGGCTCCTGCCCCCTACACCGGCGGTGACGTCTACGACGCGGCCGACATCGAGCTGATCCGCGAGAGCTCGCGCATCGCCTCCGACGCCATCACGGCGGTCGGTGCGGCCATCGTCCCGGGCGTCACGACCGACGAGCTCGATCGGATCGCCCACGAGTACGTCATCTCGCACGACGCCTACCCGTCGACCCTCGGCTACCGCGGATTCCCGAAGTCCGTGTGCACCTCCGTCAACGAGGTCGTCTGCCACGGCATCCCCGACGACACCGTCCTCGAAGACGGCGACATCGTCAACATCGACATCACGGCGTTCAAGAACGGCGTCCACGGCGACACCAACCGCACGTTCGTCGTCGGCGAGGGCTCGCAGGAGGCGCGGGATCTCGTCGAGCGGACGCGGACGGCCCTCGACCGCGGCATCAAGGCCGTCGCTCCGGGTCGCCAGGTGAACGTGATCGGCCGCGCCATCGAGATGTACGCGAAGCGCTTCGGGTACGGCGTGGTCCGCGACTACACCGGACACGGCGTCGGGCGCGCCTTCCACTCGGGCCTCATCATCCCCCACTACGACGCGCCCCAGAACGACGACGTCATGAAGGTCGGGATGGTCTTCACCATCGAGCCGATGCTCACCCTCGGCGGGGTCGACGCCGACATCTGGGCCGACGAGTGGACCGTCACCACGCGCGACAAGTCGCTCACCGCGCAGTTCGAGCACACCCTCGTCGTCACGGAGCGTGGCGCCGAGGTCCTGACCAGCTACCAGCACTAGAGAGGTTCACCGTGGCAACCAAGGCAGTGGGTATCGACATCGGAGGCACCGGGATCAAGGGCGCCATCGTCGACGTCGATTCCGGGGAACTCCTCACCGACCGGATCAAGAAGCCCACTCCCGAGGGCGGCGAGCCCGACGCCATCGTCGCCGTCGTGAAATCGATCATCGAGGAGCTCGGCGACGAGTCGGACGACCTCCACGTCGGGGTCTGCTTCCCCGCCGCGATCATGGACGGCAAGACCCTCTCCGCCGCGAACGTGTCGAAGAAGTGGATCGACTTCGAGGCCGAAGCCCTGTTCGAGAAGACGCTCGGTCGTCCGATCCACTTCGTGAACGACGCCGATGCGGCGGGCTACGCGGAGGCGAAATACGGCGCGGCCAAGGGCATCCCGGGGCTCGTCATCATGACGACGCTCGGCACGGGCATCGGCACGGCGCTCATCCACGACGGCGTGCTCATCGTCAACGCGGAGCTCGGCCACCTCGAGATCGAGGGCAAGGATTACGAGACGAAGGCCTCCTTCGCCGCGAAGGAGCGCGACGACCTGTCGTGGAAGCACTGGGCCCGTCGGCTCCAGAAGTACTACTCGCGGCTCGAGGCCCTGCTCTACCCGCGGCTCATCGTCGTCGGCGGCGGCGTCTCGAAGCAGTACCAGGAGTTCCTGCCCCTGCTCGATCTCCGTGCGGAGGTCGTCCCCGCGAAGCTCCGCAACAACGCCGGCATCATGGGTGCGGCGGCGCTGGCGGCGGAGAGCAAGCCCTCCTTCTAGCGCGCGTCGCACCGTGTCGCGTCCGTGCGCGGTGTCACGTCTCGTGCGTGATGTCGCGTCGAGACGCGACACGGTGAACGAGACGTGACACGACCGTGGGCGCAGCGCGCAAAGCGCGGCGCGCAGCGACGCGGCGCGAGAGGGCGAATGGGCCGGCTGCTACGCCGGGTTCTGTCCGGGCGACGTGCACGCACGCCGCCGTGGACGGCCATCTCTCTCGGCGCTGCGTTGCCGCAGCGCTCTAGCGGTCTACCCGGGAACTCGGCGAGCCGCCTCGAACGTTCCCTGTCTGACCTTGCTCCGGGCGAGGTTTACATAGCCGGCCGGTCACCCGAACCGCTGGTGGTCTCTTACACCGCCGTTTCACCCTTACCCCGGCCCGTCTCGCGACGGAACCGTGGCGGTCTGCTCTCTGTTGCACTTTCTCGCGGGTTGCCCCGGGTGGGTGTTACCCACCGCCCTGCTCTGTGGAGCCCGGACGTTCCTCGGCACAGGCGCCCGGAGGCTCCTGCGACGCGACCGTCTTGCCGACCCATTCGCGAGAACGAGTCTAGGGGTGTCAGATCCCGGACTCGTCCGTGCGCACGAGGATGGCGTCGCTGTCGGGGCAGAGGATCACGTCGTCGGGGGCGGCCGACCGGACGGCCGCCAGGTCGCTCCCGGTCAGCGCCACACCGCTGGCGCTCGACACGCCGGCCCGCAGGTGCGAGGCGCCGACACCGTAGCGTTCGCGCTGACGTTCGTAGAGGGCCAGGAGGTCGGCGGGAACCCGACCGGCGATCGTCGCGCGGTTCGCGACCGCCTCGACCCGCTCGGCCTCGATCCCGGCCAGCGCCGTCTCCTTGGCCGCGACGGTGGTCGCCGCGGTCGCGGCGAGAGCGTCGAGTTCGCCGCGCGTCGCGTCGACGACGGCTCCCGTCTGCTCGACGCGATCCATCACCTCGAGCTCCTGGTCTTCGAGGTCGCTCTGGCGGGTGGCCAGGGCGGCCAGCTCGCCCTCGAGGGCCTGGATGTCCTTCTGCGACGACGAGGTCTCGAGTCGGGACCGGTCGCGCGCCACGCGTGCCTCCACGATCGCGACGTCGGATTCGAGGCGCGCGAGGTCGCGGCGGGCGTCCTCCCAGACCCCCTCCTCGCTCGTCAGGCGCACCCGGAGGGCGGATGTCTGCGTGTCGACATCGGCCAGGACCTTGTTCTCGGGAAGCTGCCGGGCCCGGTGGGCGAGCTGCTGCAGCATCATGTCGAGCCGCTGCAGGTCGAGGAGGAGGGCTTGGTCTTCGGGACGGGCTTTCAGAGGCATGTGTTCTCACTCGGTCGTGGTCGGGGGCGCAGGAGCATCGGGGTCGGTCAGCGCACGACGGCGAAGTCCCACGGGTCGGTCCGGAGGTCGCTCAGCGTGACCTCCACGTCGGGGATCGCCTGCCGGAGCTGCGCGGCCGCGGTGTCGAGCCAGAGCCACTCGGCGGCCCAGTGCGAGATGTCGACGAGGGCCGGCCCGCGCCCGAGTCGCATCAGTTCGCGCGCGTCGGAGGCGGGGTGGTGGCGGAGATCGCTCGTGATGTAGACGTCGGCGCCGAGGACCTCGGGGTGGTCGAGGAGGGAGTCGCCCGCTCCCCCGCACAGAGCGACCGTGGAGACGACGCTCTCGTGGTCGCCGGCCACGCGGACGCCTCCGGCGGTCGGCGGCAGGATGTCGGTCAGCAGCCGGGCGAGGGCCATGAGTGTGAGGGGGCTCTCGGCGGTGCCCACGATGCCGAGCCCGGTCTGACCGGTCGGGTCGGCCGCGCTCGCCTGGATCGGTCGCTGGTCGGTGAGGCCCAGCTGGTGGGCGAGGACGCGCGAGGTGCCCGTGGCGACGACGTCGGCGTTCGTGTGGGCGGCGATGAGCGCGGCGCCGCCGCGGACGAGACGGGCGATGACCGCGCCCTTCGTCGTGCTCTCGGCGACCGTCTTCGCCCCGTGGAAGAGCAGGGGGTGGTGCACGAGGAGGAGGTCGGCGCCCATTCCGAGCGCCTCGTCGACGGTGTCGAGCACGGCGTCGACGGCGAGGTGGATGTGTGTGACCTCGGCGGTGGGATCGCCGACGGCGAGACCCGGGGAATCCCACGACTCGGCACCCGCGAGCGGCCAGAGCTTCTCGATGGCGGCGTTGACCGCTCCCAGTGTGGACACGGGCTAATTGTAGTCGGCGGCCGGCAGGGCCCGCCGACGGGACGTCACTCGGCGGTGCCGGTCGAGGCGCTTCGCGACGGCAGGCCGCGGTCGACCACGACGACGGCGACGAACGCCACGACGGCCGCGGCGATCACTCCGAGGGCGACCGAGAGTTCGGTCGAGAGGCCGTGGACCGTGACGATCCGCAGGAGGTAGCCCTGCCACGTGAACGCGGCGGCATCGCTCGTCACGAGGCCCTGGCCGACGACCGTGCCGAGGACGAGGCCGGCGACCAGCGCCCACGTCGTCCGGTCGGTGACGGGGGCGGAGGCGCGGCTGCCCCGGGGGCGGAGGGCGAGACGGGCACCGACGATGCCGAGCCAGGCCGCTGCGAGGACGCCGAATGCGGCGAGGGTGGCGGCCGCGGTGACGGCGGCGCCCGTGGCGGTGAGGACGAGGGCGGCGACGACCACGAGGAGGGCCACGGCGGTGAGGGCGACGAGGAGGAGGCGGGACGGTTCGACCCGGGGCTCCTGCGGTCGGGAGGAGCGCGAGACGGGTGCGGTCGGCGCGGCCTCGTCGATGCTCTCGAGCAGGGCGTCGTCGGCGGCCTTGACGCCGCTCGGGACGTCGGGCGCGGGAACCGTTCCGGCGGGGATGATCGGCGCCGGGATCGCCGGAGCGCCCGGGTCGATCCGCTCGGGTACCAGCGTGGACCCGGTCGGGGCCTGGTCGCGCGTGACGAGGGGGGTCGCGGACTGGATCGGGATGACGCCGGTGAAGTGGAGTCGGGTGCGCTCGAGCTCTTCGAAGGCCTCGTCGGTGCCGATCCGACGGATCTCCTCCTCCCAGGCGGCGAATCTCGCCGCCTCGACGGCCCGGAGCTGCATCTGGGCCTGGAGGATGCCGATGAGGTCGACCGTGGCGGTGTCCTCGGTGTGGCGACCCACCAGGGGGACGAGGTCGTCGTCGTCGAGGGAGCCCCGCTCGGGCGGTGTCGGGAGGCCTGCGCTCGGCGAGACGGGAGCGGCGGCGCGGACGACGGCCTCGGCGAGTGGCTCAGCCTCGGCCTCAGCCTCGACGACGGTGGCGACCGTGGGGCTGGTGGGGACGATCGTGTCCTCGACGTCGGGCTCGGGCACGGCGGGCACGCCGTCGACCGGTGTGAAGGTCGCCCGGCGGATGGGGTGCTCCTGGTCGTCCATCACGAAGCTCGCCCTCCCCGTCACCCGCGATTCCAGCTGATCGGTCATGCCGGAATGATAGGCACTCACATGTTGCGTTCGCCGGAGGCGCGCCGTCGGCCTGCGTGTCGTGGCGGCCCTCCGCGGGGGTACGGGGCGGGCGCCGGGCTCGCCGACCGACATATCACTCGCTCGTGAGTCGTCCCTCGCGGTCGAGGCGGTCCTGGAGCGCACCCGGCCGCACCCACAGTCCGTTGTCGTAGCGGGAGTCGACCGCGAGCCGTTTCCATCCCTCCGCCTCCCCCGCGGGCCAGAACTGCCGACCGATCGACAGGACGGTCGTCGGCAGCGTCTTGCGGCTGTCGATGACCGGGACGACCTCCGGCGCGAGGAGGAACTGGTAGGCGTTCTGGCTGATCGCACCCGACGCGATCCCCCGCACGGGGTCCGGTGCCGTGTCGTAGGAGACGGACTCCCCCGGCAGCGCCCGCGCGACGTCGGCCAGCGTGAAGGCGGTCCGGTACTGCTCGTAGGAGGGCAGGACGGTGCGGAACTCGCCCGTAACGGATCCTGCCGCGAAGGCCGCGACGGCGACGACCAGCATCCAGACCGCGTTCCGGCGCGCCAGCCGGAGGACCAGGAGCGCCGCGAAGACGACGCCACCGACGACGCCGGCGGCGAGGAGCGGGAGACTGGCGTCGCCGGGCGGCCCGGACCAGTCGAACGCGGCGAGACCGAACACGGTCATCGGGTTCCAGCCGTGGACCGTGCCCCTGGCCGTCGGGACGAGAGCTGCCGCGACGAGTCCGTAGGCGAGGGCGGTGACCGCGAAGACCGCTCCGACGACCGCTGCGACGCGCCTCGGGACGTGACGGGCGAGCAGGACGAGGCCGAGGAAGGCGACGACGTCGGTGATCGGCTCGAGGTACCGGCCGTAGACGTAGACGTCGAGGCGCTCGGCCGTCGCCACGGCGCCGCTCACGTAGGTGACGCTGACGACGACGAGGCCGGCGGCTCCGAGCGCGAACCAGGTGGCCCAGCCGGACCTCCGTGTCCTCCACTCGCGGGCGACGGCCCGGGCGATCAGCAGGATGCCCGGGAGGACGAGACCCGCCGTCGACACGACCGCGAACCAGAACTGCCCGCTCCCGGCCAGAGCGACGGCACCGGGGGCGCTGCCGAACAGCTTGCCGATACCGTCGCTCTCGCGTCCGGCCGAGCGGTAGAGGGTCAGATCGAGGTGCCGGTAGAGGAGGTAGCCGCTTCCGGCCACCAGCGCGGTGCTCGCGAGGAGCGCGATCCCGGCGCGAGGCCGGCGGCGCAGCAGGAGCAGGAGCCCCCACACCCCTGCCGCGACGACGAGGGCGACGACCCGCCCGTGCACTACGAAGGCGAGGCCCGTCGTCGCCCCGAAGGCGGCGAACACCCGGGAGGAGCCGGTCTGCGCCGCGACGACCGCGAGCAGGACGCTTCCCGCGACGACGAGCCCGAGGAAGCTCTCCGCGAGGGCGAATCCCGCCATGAGGGCGTGGCCGGGCAGGAGCGTCGCGGCGGACGCGGCCACGACCGCCGGAGCCGCTCCCAGACCGAGTCGTCGCCCGAGGAGCGTCAGCACGGGGATCATCGCGATCGCGGAGAGCATGGCCAGGATCACCGCGACGCGGTACACCGCAAGGGGGTCCGACGTGATCCACCAGAGCGGCGCCAGCAGGAGCGACCAGCCCGGATAGTAGGAGTCGGCCGAGATCCCGAGGTCGTGACCGCCCGAGATCGAGAGCGAGTTCGCCAGGTAGCCGATCTCGTCGCCGAAGAAGACGGGGAACGTGCGATCCGCAGCGATCAGGACGAGCACCGCCGTCGCCACGAGAGCCGACACGACGGCGATCCACGCGTCGGGGCGGAGGGCGCGTCCGAGGCGCGGCGGAGGACGGTGTCGGCGCACGCGACCATCCTGCCGTACCGTTTGCCTATGACCATCGACGCGAATGCCCCGATCGAGGCAGAGACTGCCGACCGAGTGCTCACCTTCTCCGACCTCGGCCTGAGCGACGCCGTCCTCAAGGCCGTCCGCGACGTCGGCTACGAGACCCCCTCCGCCATCCAGGCGGCCACGATCCCGCCGCTCCTCGCCGGCCGCGACGTCGTCGGCCTGGCGCAGACCGGAACGGGCAAGACGGCGGCGTTCGCCCTCCCGATCCTCTCCCGTCTCGACGTGACGCAGAAGAAGCCTCAGGCCCTCGTCCTCTCCCCCACGCGCGAGCTCGCGCTGCAGGTCTGCGAGGCGTTCGAGCAGTACGCCGCGCACCTCCGCGGCGTGCACGTGCTCCCCGTCTACGGCGGACAGGCGTACGGCGTCCAGCTCTCCGCGCTCCGGCGTGGCGTCCACGTCGTCGTCGGCACGCCCGGACGCATCATGGACCACCTCGCCAAGGGCACCCTCGACCTCTCTGAGCTGAAGTACCTCGTGCTCGACGAGGCCGACGAGATGCTGAAGATGGGCTTCGCGGAAGACGTCGAGACGATCCTCGCCGACACCCCGGACGACAAGCAGGTCGCGCTGTTCTCGGCGACGATGCCGCCGCAGATCCGTCGCATCTCGAAGCAGTACCTGAACGACGCCGAGGAGATCACGGTCAAGAACAAGACCACGACCTCGGCGAACACGACGCAGCGCTACCTGATGGTGTCGTACCCGCAGAAGGTCGACGCCCTCACGCGCATCCTCGAGGTCGAGAACTTCGAGGGCATGATCGTCTTCGTCCGGACCAAGAGCGAGACCGAGACCCTGGCCGAGAAGCTCCGGGCCCGCGGCTACTCGGCGGCCGCGATCTCGGGCGACGTCGCCCAGGCGCAGCGCGAGCGCACGGTCAACCAGCTCAAGTCGGGCAAGCTCGACATCCTCGTCGCGACGGACGTCGCCGCGCGCGGTCTCGACGTCGACCGGATCAGCCACGTCGTCAACTACGACATCCCGATCGACACGGAGTCCTACGTCCACCGCATCGGCCGCACCGGCCGCGCGGGCCGGAGCGGCGCCGCGATCAGCTTCGTCACGCCGCGCGAGCGCCGCCTCCTGGGCGCCATCGAGAAGGCGACGCGCCAGCCGCTGACCGAGATGCAGCTCCCGACGGTCGACGACGTCAACGTCACGCGCCTCGCCCGCTTCGACGACGCCATCACGGCCGCTCTCGGACAGCCCGAGCGCATCTCGGCCTTCCGCGACATCATCGGTCACTACGTGGAGCACCACGACGTCCCGGAGGCGGACGTCGCGGCGGCCCTCGCGGTCGTCTCCCAGGGCGACACGCCGCTCCTGCTCGACCCGAAAGACGAACGACCCGCGCGCCGCGAGCGGGACGACCGCCCCGCACGGGACGACCGCGACTCGCGCTCGTTCGACCGCGACGACCGCGGCGACCGGCCGGAACGACGCCCGCGCACCACGAAGGCCCTGGCGCCCTACCGGATCGAGGTCGGCCGCCGCCAGCGCGTGGAGCCCCGCCAGATCGTCGGCGCGCTCGCCAACGAGGGCGGCCTGAGCCGCGAGGACTTCGGCGCCATCGCGATCCGCCCGGACTTCTCCATCGTCGAACTGCCGGCCGACCTCTCGCCCGACACCCTCGACCGTCTCCGCGACACCCGCATCAGCGGCAAGCTGATCGAGATCCGACCGGATCGTCGGGGTGGCGTGAGCGCCGGGGCCCGGTCGGGCGGAGATCGCCCCGACCGCGACGACCGACCGGCACGCAAGCCGCGCCGCTGACGCGCTGCCGGGCTGCGGGAGCTACGCCTGCGTCGTGCGACCGAGCACGCCCGCGCGGACGCCGAGGAGATAGATCTGGCAGCCCAGGCAGTACCCGAAGACCGAGTTGAGGAAGGCGGCGACGAACGCCAGGGCGGCGAAGAGCGGAACGGCCCACGCGACTCCTGCGAGCCCGAGGACGACGCCGAGGCCGGTGATCACGAGCCCCACGCCCTGGGCGAACGTCGGGGGCCGAGGGTCCTCGAGGTCCGTCGGCGGTGCGAGGCGGGGCCGCACGAGACGACGGAAGAGAGCTCCGTAGGGGTGCTTGCGGATCCCCGCGAACGCGCCCCAGCCGAAGAGCAGGGCGATGACGAGCAGCAGGACGACCGCCGCACCCGACGCCCCGACCAGGCCGAGGTAGACGGTGACGAGCAGGAGCACCCCGGTGACGGCCGCTCCGAAGCGGGGGGAGCGGGGATCGATTCCGGTCCGGGTATCAGGCGTCGACACGGTCTTCTCCGAGGAGTCGGGCGAGCTCGGTCTCGAGGTCGCGGGGTCTGGGGGGTCCGCCGATCCGGCCGCGGACGATGCCGCGGTCGTCCAGCAGGAGGGTCGTCGGGGTCTGCAGGACGTCGTAGCGCTTGGCCAGGTCGGGCGCGTGCGTGAGGTCGACGTCGACGTGGACCACGCCGTCGTTCCGCTCGGCGAGTCCGCTCAGGAGGCGCCGGGTCGCCGGGCAGAAGGTGCAGAACTCGGTCGAGAACTGCAGGAGGGTGCCCCGCTCCCCGAAGCCGCCGTCGACCCCGACATCGGCGGGCCGGATAACGGTCCCCGGGGTGTCATCGAGGGTTCGGCGACCGACACGGCCGGTGGTCCGTCGCCAGACCAGGCCGACCACGGTCGCTGCAGCGACCAGGGCGCCGAGCAGGAGGAGGGCGAGAACAGGATCCACGGGTCGACGATACGTCGGGAGCCTGGAGCTGCCCCGACGTGACGGAATGTGACGGCGGTCCGGACGGAAACCCACGACGCCCGGCGCGAATAGACTCGCAGGATGACCAGGACCCCCGTCGTACTCGCCCGTCCCGTCGAGCCCGTCGCGGAAGCGGGCCCCCGGTCACTCGTCTGCCCGCTCGGCGCGAACTGCTCCTGCGTCTTCTCCGGCAACCGGTCGACGGCATCGACGTCCTTCGACGCAACAGCGCCCCTGCACGAGGCCCTGGTGGCCGATGTCACGCACTTCGTCGACTTCGGCTGGACCGTGACGTCGTCGACACCCGACGAGGTCGTGCTCGAGCGTCGCCTCGGGTTCTCGTTCTGCGTCACCGTCCTGCTGTGCCTCGCGACCGGATTCCTCTGGTTGGCCTACGCCATCCCCTCGGGCCGACGCCCGCGGATCGACACGCGCCGGGTTGCGCTCGGCGCCGACGGCACGGCCGTCGTGACACGGACCGTGGCGCGGCGTACCGTCACGCCACCCGCGGCGTAGGTCGCACGGCCTCGTGCCGAATGCCCTGCCCGCTCGGGCACGAGTGGGCCCTGCCGGGCTCGAACCGACGACATCCACGGTGTAAACGTGGCGCTCTACCAACTGAGCTAAAGGCCCGCATCCTGCGCCGGAGCGCTATCGCGTGCCGCAAGCCTACCGAAGCACCGGGATCCCCTGCGCCGAGGGGTCAGACGGCAAGCGGGACGAGTGCGTCCAGTGCCGCGCGATAGTCGGCGACGTCGCGCGCCTGGCCCGGCGCGGTCACGAACTGCGACCGGATCACGCCGTCGACGTCGATGAGGAAGGTGGCCCGGTTCGCGAAGCCCTTGTGGTCGAGGAAGACGCCGTACTCCTTGGCGACCTCGCCGTGCGGCCAGAAGTCGGCCAGCAGGTTGAAGTCGTAGCCCTCGGTCTCGGCGAACGAGCGGAGCGTCGCCTTCGAGTCGACGGAGATGCCGATGAGCTCGACGCGGTGGTCCTTGAAGAGGGCGATGTTGTCGCGGAGGGCGCACAGCTCGGCGGTGCACGTGCTCGAGAACGCCAGCGGGAAGAAGACGAGAGCGACCGGCTTGACCCCGCGGTAGTCGGCGAGACGGATGTGCTCGCCGAACTGGTTGGGGAGTTCGAAGTCGGGTGCCTGGATGTCGTTCTCCAGAGCCATGGTCACGGTTCCTTCCGCACCCCGGGTCGGGGCGATGGTCCTCAGGTCTCCTCCGTCGGGCTGCCGACGGCACGATCGCCAATGCTACGCCTCTGCCGCCGCAAAGCAAGGACCTTGGAACCGTCCGCGACGCCGACCCGACGGGCACGCAGGATCGGGGTGGCTGAGAGTCGCCGTCGGCGGCTGTCACTAGAGTGGTTCCGTCGGGTTCCGCCCGTCCTCACCCCTGGACGACGATGTGCCCGACCGCTGTCTGTTCACTTATGAAACGAACGAGGTCAAGGGTGTCGGTAAACGATCAGGATCCGTATTCGGTCGACGATTTCGATCGGGATCCCGAAGAAACCGCTGAGTGGAGGGAGTCGCTCGACTCCCTCGTCGCGGCGAACGGCCACGAGCGGGCCCGCGAGATCATGCTCAGCCTTCTCTCGCGCTCGCGCGAGCTCCACCTGGGCGTGCCGATGGTCCCCACGACGGACTACATCAACACGATCGCCCCCGAGAACGAGCCGCAGTTCCCCGGCGACGAGGAGCTGGAGCGCCGCTACCGGAAGTGGATCCGCTGGAACGCGGCCATCACGGTGCACCGCGCCCAGCGCCCCGGCATCTCCGTCGGCGGTCACATCTCGACCTACGCGTCGTCGGCGGCCCTCTACGAGGTCGGCTACAACCACTTCTTCCGCGGGCAGAACGCGCCGGGCGGCGGAGACCAGATCTTCTTCCAGGGTCACGCGTCCCCCGGCATGTACGCGCGCTCGTTCCTCGAGGGCCGGATCGACGAGCACACGCTCGACGGCTTCCGCCAGGAGCAGTCGCACCAGGGCGGCGGCCTGTCGTCCTACCCGCACCCGCGGCTCATGCCCGAGTACTGGCAGTTCCCCACGGTGTCGATGGGTCTCGGTCCGATCAACGCCATCTACCAGGCTCAGCTCGCGAAGTACCTCACCAACCGCGGCATCAAGGACGCCTCCGACCAGCAGGTCTGGGCCTTCCTCGGCGACGGCGAGCTCGACGAGGTCGAGAGCCGAGGTCAGCTCCAGGTGGCGGCCAACGAGAAGCTCGACAATCTGAACTTCATCATCAACTGCAACCTGCAGCGCCTCGACGGCCCCGTCCGCGGCAACGGCAAGATCATCCAGGAGCTGGAGAGCTTCTTCCGCGGTGCGGGCTGGAACGTCATCAAGGTCGTCTGGGGTCGCGAGTGGGACGAACTGCTCTCCCGCGACTCCGAGGGCGCGCTCCTCAACCTGATGAACACGACGCCGGACGGCGACTACCAGACCTACAAGGCGGAGTCGGGCGCCTACGTCCGCGAGAACTTCTTCGGCCGCGACCCGCGCACGCTCGAGCTCGTCAAGAACTACAGCGACGAGGAGATCTGGCACCTCAAGCGCGGCGGCCACGACTACCGCAAGGTCTTCGCGGCGTACAAGGCGGCGTCGGAGCACAAGGGCCAGCCGACCGTCATCCTCGCGAAGACGGTCAAGGGCTACGGCCTCGGCCCGACCTTCGAGGGGCGCAACGCGACCCACCAGATGAAGAAGCTCACGCTGACCGACCTCAAGTCGTTCCGCGACGAGATGAGCATCCCCATCACCGACGCGGTCCTCGAGGAGAACCCCTACCTGCCGCCGTACTACCACCCCGGTCAGAACGACGAGGCGATCGAGTACCTGCAGGCGCGTCGTCGCGACCTCGGCGGCTACATCCCCGAGCGACGCTCGAAGTTCACGCAGATCCCGGTCCCGGACGACGCGGCCTACGCCGTCGCCAAGCGCGGCTCGGGCAAGCAGGAGGTCGCCACCACCATGGCGTTCGCCCGCATCCTGAAGGACCTCCTGCGCGCGAAGGACTTCGGTCACCGCATCGTCCCGATCATCCCCGACGAGGCGCGCACGTTCGGCATGGACGCCTACTTCCCGACGTCCAAGATCTACAACCCGAACGGCCAGCACTACACGTCGGTCGACCGCGAGCAGCTCCTGGCCTACAAGGAGAGCCCGCAGGGCCAGATCATCCACGTCGGCATCAACGAGGCCGGAGCCCTGGCCGCCTTCACGGCGAGCGGCACCAGCTACTCGGTGCAGGGCGAGCCGCTCATCCCGGTCTACGTCTTCTACTCGATGTTCGGTTTCCAGCGCACCGGCGACGCGCTGTGGGCGGCCGGCGACATGATGGCCCGCGGCTTCGTCATCGGCGCGACGGCGGGGCGCACGACGCTCACCGGCGAGGGCCTCCAGCACGCCGACGGCCACTCGCAGCTCCTCGCGTCGACGAACCCGGCCGTCGTCAGCTACGACCCGGCCTTCGGTTACGAGATCGGCCACATCGTCAAGGCCGGCATCGAGCGGATGTACGGCACCGACGAGGAGGGCAACCCGCTTCACGGCGACCCCAACGTCATGTACTACCTCACGGTCTACAACGAGCCGATGCAGCAGCCGGCGGAGCCCGAGGGAGTCGATGTGGAGGGCATCCTGCGGGGCATCTACAAGCTCAAGGAGGCCTCGAACCTCGGTCCCCGCGCTCAGCTGCTCGCCTCCGGCGTCGGTGTCCCGTGGGCGCTCGAGGCTCAGCAGCTGCTCGCCGACGACTGGAACGTCGCCGCCGACGTCTGGAGCGTCACCTCGTGGACGGAGCTGCGTCGCGACGGTCTCGCCGCCGACGAGCACAACTTCCTCCACCCCGAGGAGGAGCCCCGGACCGCCTACGTCACCGAGAAGCTGCGCGACGCCGAGGGCCCGTTCATCGCGGTCTCCGACTTCATGCACGCGGTGCAGGATCAGATCCGCCAGTTCGTGCCCGGCGACTACTCGACGCTCGGTGCCGACGGGTTCGGCTTCTCCGACACCCGCCCGGCGGCCCGTCGCTTCTTCAAGATCGACGGACCCTCGATGGTCGTGCGCACCCTCCAGGCGCTCGCCAAGCGCGGCGAGGTCGACCCGAGCGTCGTCCAGCAGGCCATCGACCGCTACCGCCTGCACGACGTGACGGCCGGGACCTCGGGCTCGGCCGGCGGGGAGAGCTGATCAGGTCGTGAGCGCTCTGCGCACACAGGATCCGGCGGCGAAGAAGAAGACCCTCGCCTGGCTGCGCACGATCTCGGGCGAGTTGGCGACGGCGGCGATCACGAAGCTCGACGAGACGCTGCCCTGGTACGGCTCCATGCCGCCGGGGCGGCGCTCGGCCGTGGGGCTCGTGGCCCAGGCGGGGATCACGTCGTTCATCTCCTGGTTCGACGACCCCCGGTCCACCCCGTGGATCGCGGCCGACGTCTTCGGGGCGGCTCCGCGCGAGCTGCTCCGGAGCGTCAGCCTCCAGCAGACGCTGCAGCTGATCAAGGTCACCTGCGAGGTCGTGGAAGACCGTGTCAAGGACGGCGACGGCTACCTCCGCGAGGCGATCCTCCTGTACTCCCGCGAGATCGCCTTCGCGGCCGCCGATGTCTACGCCCGCGCCGCGGAGGCCCGCGGGCTGTGGGACGCCCGGCTCGAGGCCCTCGTCGTCGACTCGATCCTGAGCGGCGAGTACGACGACGAACTCCCGAGCCGGATCGCGGCGCTCGGCTGGCACGGGCACGGCGAGGTCTCCGTCCTCGTCGGCACGGCGCCGAGGGTGCTCGACGTCGACGTCCTCCGCCGTACAGCCCGTCACCTCGACGCCGACGTCCTGATCGGCGTGCAGGGCTCCCGCCTCGTCCTGGTCATCGGCCGCGCCGAGACCGAGACCGAGGAGAACGACGCCGTCGGCCGCCAGCACCCGACGTTCACCGACATCGCCGCGGCCCTCGAACCGGGCTTCGGCGACGGTCCCCTGGTGCTCGGTCACGAGGTCCCCGGGCTCGTCGACGCCGCGGGGAGCGCCAAGGCGGCTCTCGCCGGTTTCGCCGTCGCCCGCGCCTGGCGCAACGCCCCGCGCCCCGCGCAGGCCGACGACCTCCTGCCGGAGCGGGCCCTAGCCGGCGATCCGGTCGCCCGCTCCACGCTCGTCAACCGCATCTACCGACCGCTGAAGGCGCACTCGAACGAGCTCCTCACGACCCTGTGGTGCTACCTCGACAACGGGCGGTCCCTCGAGGCGACCGCTCGCGAGCTCTTCGTCCACCCGAACACGGTGCGCTACCGGCTGAAGCGCGTCACCGACGTGATCGGCTGGGACGCGACCGGGGCGCGCGAGGCCCTCATCCTGCAGTCGGCCCTGATCCTCGGCTCGATCGCCGACCCCGACTCGCCGTCGACACGGCGGTCGGTGACCCGCGGGGCCGGGCAGGCCACGGCGACGAAGGCCGGCAAGTGAACGGCATCTACAACGGTTCCGGCGATTCTTCGTGGAGCGGCTACACCGCTCGCGACCGAATGCTTGGCAGGATGGACCGGTGATCGTTCTCGTTGCGCCCGGGCAGGGCTCCCAGACCCCCGGCTTCCTCTCCCCCTGGATCGACGACGCCGACGCGCGCGCCCGCCTCGAGCGGTACTCGGAGGCCGCGGGCGTCGACCTCGTCGAGCACGGCACCGTCTCCGACGCCGACACCATCCGAGACACGGCCGTCGCCCAGCCGCTCATCGTGGCGGCGTCGCTCCTGACCGCCGACGCGCTCTTCGAACGGCTCGCCGACGCGGGCGTCGAGCGCGAGCGGATCGCAGGAGTCGCGGGTCACTCGGTCGGCGAGTTCGCCGCCGCCGCGCTGGCCGGCGTCCTCACGGAGGCGGACGCCCTCCGGCTCGTCGCCGTCCGCGCCCGCGCCATGGCCGAGGCCGCGGCCGCCGCCCCGAGCGGCATGAGCGCCGTCCTCGGCGCCGACGAGGCCGAGCTCCTGGCGAAGCTCGACGACCTCGGGCTCTCCCCCGCGAACTACAACGGCGGTGGCCAGATCGTCGTCGCCGGCGACCTCGACGCGCTCGCCCGGCTGGCGGAGGAGCCGCCGGCGAAGGCGCGCGTCATCCCGCTGCAGGTCGCGGGCGCGTTCCACACCCGGCACATGGAGCCGGCCGTCGCGCGGCTCCGCGAGGCCGCCTCGGGTACGGCCGCCGCGGATCCTGCGACCGCCCTCTGGACCAACCGCGACGGCAGCCGCGTCACGAAAGGCGACGCCTTCGTCGACCTCCTCGTCGGCCAGGTGTCGTCGCCCGTGCGCTGGGACAAGACCATGGAGTCGTTCGCCGAGGCCGGGATCACCGGCCTCATCGAGCTGGCCCCGGCCGGCGCCCTCACGGGCCTCGCCCGTCGCGGCCTCAAGGGCGTCCCCACCGTCGCCATCAAGACCCCCGACGACCTCCGGGCCGCCGTCGACCTCCTGCAGGGAGCAGAATGACCAACCCCGTCCTCGCCCAGGCCCCCGGCCACGCTTTCACCCGCATACTCGGGATGGGCGCCGCCCGCGGCGACATCGTCGTGCCGAACGCCGACATCATCGAGCCGATCAACTCCTCCGACGAGTGGATCCGCCAGCGCACCGGCGTGATCACGCGAGTGCGGGCCAGCGCGGACGTGCAGGCCGTCGATCTGGCCGAGGTGGCGTCCGTCGAGGCGATCGCCAAGGCGGGCATCCGGCCGGAGCAGATCGGAGCGGTGCTGGTCTCGACGATCAGCAACACCGTGCCGACGCCGTCGATGGCGGCCCTGCTCGCCGAGCGCGTCGGCGCGAGCCCCGCCGCCGCCTACGACATCAGCGCCGCGTGCGCCGGCTACACCTACGGGATCGCCCAGGCCGACGCGCTGATCCGCGCGGGCCTCGCCGACTACGTCCTCGTCGTGGGGGCCGAGAAGCTCAGCGACATCATCGACCCGACCGACCGCTCCATCTCGTTCCTCCTGGCCGACGGTGCGGGCGCGGCGGTCGTCGGTCCCAGCGACTTCCCCGGCATCTCCCCCACCGTCTGGGGCTCCGACGGCTCGAAGTGGGACACCATCGGGATGACGAACACCATCCCCGAGTACCGTCACGGCGCGGGCGACGTCGCGTGGCCCACCATCCGTCAGGAGGGCCCCACGGTCTTCCGCTGGGCGGTCTGGGAGATGGCCAAGGTCGCCAAGCAGGCGCTCGAGAAGGCCGGCGTCACCGCCGACGACCTCGCCGCCTTCGTCCCGCACCAGGCCAACATGCGGATCGTCGACGAGTTCGCGAAGCAGCTGAAGCTGCCCGAGAGCGTCGTCATCGGCCGCGACATCGAGACGACCGGCAACACGTCCGCGGCGAGCATCCCGCTGGCCACCCACCGCCTGCTCGAGGAGCACCCGGAGCTGAGCGGAGGCCTCGCCCTGCAGATCGGTTTCGGCGCGGGCCTCGTGTTCGGCGCCCAGGTCGTCGTCCTGCCCTGAACGGGCCCTCGATCCATCCGGGCGCGCGCCCCGCGCACCCCCGCCGTGACCGTGCAATAGGATTTACCCCGGTCACAACGACACTCAAGGAGAGAGAACACAATGGCACAGTCCACCGAAGAAGTCCTGGCCGGCCTGGCCGAGCTCATCAACGACGAGACCGGTATCGCTGCCGACACCGTCGAGCTTGACAAGTCGTTCACCGACGACCTCGACATCGACTCCATCTCGATGATGACCATCGTGGTCAACGCCGAAGAGAAGTTCGACGTCAAGATCCCCGACGACGAGGTCAAGAACCTCAAGACCGTCGGCGACGCTGTGACCTTCATCACCAAGGCGCAGGGCTAATCGTCCTACTGCTCGGCCCGCGCTTCCCGGCGCGGGCCGAGTTCTTTGTGCGGCCCACGGCACCCGTGATCCGCGTCCTCGAGGAGATTTCGTCATGACCAAGAAGATCGTCGTCACCGGTATCGGTGCCACCACCCCGCTCGGCGGGACACTGCCCGACAGCTGGGCCGCCCTGCTCGCCAAGGAGTCGGGCATCTCCACCATCGAGCACGAGTGGGTCGCCCGCTACGAGCTCGCCATCGACTTCGCCGGGCAGGTGCGCGTTCCCGCCGCCGAGGTGCTCACCCGGCAGGAGACCAAGCGGCTCGATCCGAGCAGCCAGCTCGCCCTGATCGCCGCGCGCGAGGCGTGGGCCGACGCCGGCTCCCCCGAGGTCGTCCCGGAGCGCTTCCTGGTCGACTGGGCCACCGGCATCGGCGGTATCTGGACCCTCACCGACGCGATGGACACCCTCCGCGAGAAGGGCCCCCGACGGGTCCTGCCGATGACGGTCCCGATGCTGATGCCCAACGGGCCGGCCGCTGCGGTCTCGATGGACCTCGGCGCGCGCGCAGGAGCCCGGACCGTCGTGTCCGCGTGCGCCTCCAGCACCGAGTCCATCGTCAACGCCTACGAGCACCTGCAGGCCGGTCACGCCGACATCGTGATCACCGGAGGTGCCGAGGCGGCCATCCACCCTCTGCCGCTCGCCGCGTTCGCGTCGATGCACGCCCTGTCGTCGCGGATCGACGATCCCGCCACCGCGTCGCGTCCCTACGACGTCACCCGCGACGGGTTCGTCCTGGGCGAGGGCAGCGCCGCGCTCGTCCTCGAGACCGAGGAGCACGCCCTGGCCCGAGGGGCCCGCATCTACGCCGAGGTCCTCGGCGGCGGCGTGACGAGCGATGCGTTCCACATCACCGCTCCCGACCCCGAGGGCACAGGAGCCGCCCGTGCGGTCATCGAGGCCCTCTCGGCCTCCGGTGTCGCCCGCGAGCAGGTCGTGCACATCAACGCGCACGCGACGTCCACCCCCGTGGGCGACATCGCCGAGTACCACGCCCTGAAGCGGGTCTTCGGCGACCACCTGCCCTCGATCGCCGTCTCGGCGACCAAGGCCTCGACCGGTCACCTCCTCGGTGGAGCGGGAGCCCTCGAGGCGGCCTTCACCGTGATGGCCCTCCACACGAAGACGGCGCCGCCGACGATCAACACGACCGAGAAGGACGCCGAGATCGACATCGACCTCGTCACGGAGCCGCGGGCCCTGCCCGACGGAGAGCTCGTCGCGATCTCCACCTCGTTCGGCTTCGGCGGACACAACGCGGTCATCGCGTTCCGTTCCGTCTGAGTCCGCGCGCTGGGGCCCGGAGTTCCGGGCGCCTCCGACGTACCGAAGGCCGGTCCCCCTCGCGGGGTGACCGGCCTTCGTCTTGCGCCTGACCCAGTTCTCAGCCGGATCGGCACGTGGAGCAGTCGCGGAAGCGTGTGGGGAGGGAAGGGTGCGTCAGCCGACCTTGTGGAGCCAGGCGACGGCGTTGCCCTCGCCCGCGTGCCGGAAGGCCTCGAGCTCATCGTCCCAGGCCTGGCCGAGGGCCAGACGGAGCTCACGGTGGAGCTCCAGCGCGTTCGAACCGGCGATCTCCATGGCGTACCGGACGCGGTCCTCCGGGATCACGGTGTTGCCGACGGAGTCGGTCTGCGCGAAGAAGACGCCGAGGTCGGGCGTGTGCATCCAGCGCCCACCGTCGTTGCCGGCGCTCGGATCCTCCGTCACCTCGTAGCGCAGGTGCTCCCAGCCCCGGAGGGCGGAGGCGATCTGCGCGCCGGTGCCGGCGGGACCCTCCCAGTAGAACTCAGCGCGAAGCGAGCCCTTGAGGACGGGCTGCTCACTCCAGGTGAAGTTCACGGCCCGGCCGATGGCTCGACCAGTAGCCCACTCGACGTGCGGGCTCAAAGCGCGAGGAGACGAATGGACGAAAAGGACGCCCCGCGCGCTCGACGCAGTCTTCGGTTGTGCGGTTGTGTACTGCTCAGCCACGTTTCCTCCATTCGGTTCAGGTGCGACTTCCCCATCGACCTGTGAATGGAAATACGTGTGGCTTCGTGAATTATGACCGATTCGATAACGAAATCACAACCATGTGATTTCTGAGCGTCGTCATTTCGCGTCGGCGTAGGTGGTGACCACGGCGACGGTGACCGGAAAACGCACCGGGGCCCGTCCGAACAGGAGCCTGCCGGCCTCGGCGGCGGCCTCCTCGACGAGCGCCGCCACGGCCTCCGCGGACTCCACGGGCGCGTGGATCACCACCTCGTCGTGGAGGAAGAAGACCAGGTGCGGATCGTCCGCTCCGGTGCCGAAGCGCCGGCCGAGTTCGCGGCGCAGGATGCCCAGCCAGCAGAGCGCCCACTCGGCGGCGGTGCCCTGCACGACGAAGTTGCGGGTGAAGCGACCCCAGGCGCGCATCCCGCTGTCGGCCTGGGCCCGCCCGTTCTCGGGGGGAAGCTCGTCGACCATCGAGCCCGGTGGCGGCGAGCTCCGGCCGAGGAACGTCGACACCACCCCACCCTGCTCGCCCACGCGCGCCGCCTCCTCGACGAGCGCGATCGCCCTCGGGAAGGCCCGAGCGAGTCTCGGCAGGAGCCGGCCGCCGTCGCCCTGGGTCGCGCCGTACATGGCCCCGAGCATCGCGACCTTCGCCTCCGCGCGCGTCGCCACGGCTCCGGAGGCGACGATGCCCTCGTAGAGGTCGCCGTCTCCGGCACGGGCCATCGCCTCGTCGTGGGCGAGGGCCGTCAGGATGCGCGGCTCCAGCTGCGACGCGTCCGCGACCACGAGCGTCCAGCCCGGGTCGGCCACGACGGCGCCGCGCACGGCACGCGGGAGCTGCAGGGCTCCCCCGCCGCTCGTCCCCCAGCGGCCGGTCGCCGCGCCCGCCGGGACGTACTCGGGCCGGAATCGTCCGCCGACGACCCAGGCGTCGAGCCAGGCCCAGCCGTTGGCCACGAGGAGCCGCTGCATCTTCTTGTAGCGGAGGAGGGGCTCGATGGCGGGGTGCTCGAGGCGGCTGAGCTCCCACTGCCGGGTGGAGGTGACCTGGAGGCCGGCGGCGCGGAGGGCCCGGACCAGTTCAGCCGGGGAGTCGGGGTTGAGGTCGGGGGCGTCGAGGGCGAGGCGGACCTCGGTCAGGGCCTCCTGCAGGAGCTGCGGTCTCTCCCCCGGGGCGGGTCGCGGGCCGAGGCGGTCGGCGAGGAGCGCGTCGTGCCGGTCGGCCGACCAGGGGATCCCGCGCCGGCGCATCTCGACGGCGATGAGCGCCCCGGTCGACTCCGCGGCCGTGAGGAGCTCGAGGCCAGCTCGGCCCGGCGACGCCTCGATGGCGCTGCGCTGCGCGAGGAACTCGGCCAGCGGATCCGGCAGCGACTCCGGCTCGACCACGAAGAGCGCGGTGGAGTCGACGATCGCGCCCTGCGGGACGTCCCACGGGCCCCGGGTGGCCCCGTGGATCGGAGTGCCACGCGTCGCGGCGGACAGCCGCAGGATCGCGTGGCACAGCCGGAGATCGACGCAGCGCTCGACGCGGAGCCCCTGTTCGAGCAGTCGCGGGTACCACTTCGCGGTGTCGTCCCAGACCCACCTGGTCGCCGTGGCCTCGCCGATGCGGATCGTCTCCGCGAGTTCCGCCCCGGACACCCGGGTCGTCGACGTCGCCACCAGACCGCCGGCGTCGTCGCGGGCGATCGCCGTGACCTCGACCGTCTCGTCGGGGAGCCGGACGAGCAGGGTGAACATGCGTTCGAGTGTAGGTGCTGGTGTCGACTCGTGCGGCTGCCGACTACTCGTGCAGAATCGAGCCGTCCGTCGCGAGAACGTTCTTCTCGCCGGCCTCGATCGGGACCGGGAAGCGGTTCTGCTTCGGTGGGATGGGGCAGTTGAAGTTGTACGAGAACGCGCAGGGAGGCAGCACGGCGCGGTTGAAGTCGAGCACGATCGTGCCGTCGCCGGCGGGCTCGGCGAAGAGGAAGCGACCCACGGAGTAGGTCGTGTCGCCGTTCGTCGCGTCGCCGAAGACGAGCTGGACGCGGGACCCTTCGCCCGTGGGGAACGCGGCGAGCTCGTAGTCGACGCCGTCGAGGCTGAACCGGATGAGGCCCGGGAGGGGCTTCGGGCGCGAGAGGTCGAGGTCTTTCTGGTGGCGGATGTCGACCTCGGTCCCGTCGGGCGTCGGGACGAACTCGGCCGTGACGACCCACCGCGGGTCGAAGGGGAACGAGTCGATCGACCCGAAGGCGCGCACGGCCTCCGAGGTGGGATCCCACACGCGGAGGGCGTAAGAGGACCGGTCGTCGTTGGCGATGACGGTGCCGGTGGCGCCGCCGTCGAAGCGGACCCGCGACGGGTTGACGGCGTCGTCGCCGGCGACGTGGACCGTGCCGTCGACGGGGCTGCCGTCGACCACGATGCCGTCGGCCGGAGACGCGGTGACTCGGAGACCGCCGAGGCCCGTCGGAGCGGGCGCCCAGACTCCCGGGACTCCCCAGATCGGCTGCTCGGAGTCGACCCACTGAGTGTTGGTGAGCGCCAGGGGGCCCTGCGCCGAGACGGCACGCTCGCGGCGTCGCTCGTGGAATGCGGCGAGGTCGGCGCGGGCGCTGTCGGTGGACATGTCGGTCATGGTGGGGTGAACGTATCCCGTGCCCCCGACATTTCCGACGGCCCGAACATCGTCGGGCATCACTCGGCCGTCAGTCGCCGGAGCTGCTCCGCGAAGGGGACGACGTCGGCGAAGGGGTCCTGGTCCCGGGTCTCGTGCTGCGCCACGAGGTCGGCGAGCTGCTCGGCAGCACGCGCGACGCGATCGGGCAGCGTCGTGCTCGTCTCGTCGCCCGAGCCCCAGTCCTCCGACGCCGCGAAGACCCCGAGCGGGACGACGACGGCGCGGAGGTACGAGAACAGCGGCCGCAGGGCGAGGTCCAGCACCAGCGAGTGCCGAGCCGTCCCCGCCGTGGCGCCGATCAGGACCGGTACGGAGTCGAGGGAGTCCTTGTCGATCACGTCGAAGAATGACTTGAAGAGGCCGCTGTACGACGCCGTGAAGACGGGCGTGACCGCGATGACGCCGTCGGCGCCCGTCACGGTGTCGATGGCGGCCCGGAGCGCAGGAGGCGCGAAGCCGGTGAGCAGGTTGTCGGTGATGTCGTGGGCCAGGTCGCGCAGTTCCACGACCTCGACCTCTACGGGGATGCCGCGTCCCGCGAGGGAGCGCACGGCCGCCTCGGCGAGGCGGTCCGCGAGGAGACGGGTGGACGAGGGCTGGCTGAGGCCGGCCGTGACGACGGCGAGGCGCTTCGGGGTCATGTCGGGCATCCTGCGTTCTCTAGAGGGCCGGGACCGCGGCGGCCTCGCGGCGCGCTGCGACGAGGGAGTCGTGGGTGGGGGCGTCCGGGACGTGGGCGGGCCGGTTCGTCGCGAACTCGCGGCGGAGGACCGGCACCACCTCGGAGCCGAGCAGGTCGAGCTGCTCGAGGACCGTCTTGAGGGGAAGCCCGGCGTGGTCGATGAGGAAGAGCTGGCGCTGGTAGTCGCCGACGTAGTCGCGGAAACCGAGGGTCTTGTCGATGACCTCCTGCGGGCTGCCGACCGTGAGGGGCGTCTGCGCCGTGAAGTCCTCGAGCGACGGGCCGTGGCCGTAGACGGGGGCGTTGTCGAAGTAGGGCCGGAACGTCTTCACGGCGTCCTGCGAGTTCTTCGCCAGGAACACCTGGCCGCCGAGCCCGACGATCGCCTGGTCGGCGCTGCCGTGACCGTAGTGCTCGAAACACTCCCGGTAGAGGCGGACCATCTGCTCGGTGTGCGAGGCGGGCCAGAAGATGTGGTTGGCGAAGAAGCCGTCGCCGTAGAACGCGGCCTGCTCGGCGATCTCGGGCGAGCGGATCGACCCGTGCCAGACGAACGGCGCGACGTCGTCGAGGGGACGAGGCGTCGCCGTGAAGCCCTGGAGCGGCGTGCGGAAGTGGCCCTTCCAGTCGACGACCTCCTCGGTCCAGAGGCGGTGGAGGAGGGCGTAGTTCTCGATGGCGAGGTTGATGCCCTGGCGGATGTCCTTGCCGAACCAGGGGTAGACCGGGCCGGTGTTGCCCCGGCCGAGGGTGATGTCGACGCGGCCGTCGGCGAGGTGCTGGAGGAGCGCGTAGTCCTCGGCCAGCTTCACCGGGTCGTTCGTGGTGATCAGGGCGGTCGCGGTCGAGAGCAGGAGGCGCTCGGTCTTGGCCGCGATCAGCGCCAGGAGCGTCGTGGTCGACGAGTTGACGAACGGCGGGTTGTGGTGCTCACCCGCAGCGAAGACGTCGAGGCCGACCTCCTCGGCGTGCGTGGCGATCGTCACGAGCGCCTTAAGTCGCTCGTGCTCGGTCGGGGTGACGCCCGTCGTCGGATCGGTCGTGATGTCGCCGACCGAGAAGACGCCGAACTGCATTCCGCTGCCGCCTGTGTTGTCCATGTCGTCCACCCTATCTCAAGTCAATGCGTTTGCATGTATTGGGGTAACGGCGGGTGGGCGGTGACTATTCCCGAGCGCGGCCGCGACGCTGTCGCCGAGCCGGGTGTCGCTTCGGCAGGAGATTCGCCCCGGGCATCCTGCGCGAGGAGCCTCCCGGGGGCGATGTCCTGCTGAAGCCCGTTGTTGCGGCCGCATCTCCTGCGCAGGCGTCGTACCCTCCTGCTGAAGCGCCGGTCCCACCTCTGCTAATCGGTGATACTATCTACCGGAAGTCAGTGATGCTGACTAGATGAGGAGGCCGTCGTGGCGACCCCGATGACGGAGATGCTGAAGGGCACGCTCGAGGGCGTCGTCCTCGCGATCCTGACCGTTCGACCGGCCTACGGCTACGAGATCACGGCGCGCCTTCGCGAGGACGGCTTCACCGACATCGCGGAGGGGACGATCTACGCCCTCCTCAACCGGATCGAGCAGCGCGGTTACGTCGACGTCGCGAAGGTGGCATCCGAGAAGGGCCCCCCGCGCAAGGTCTACTCGCTGAACGCCGCGGGAGCCGAGGCTCTCGACACGTTCTGGAGGAGCTGGAGCTTCCTCTCGGAACGACTCGAACAGCTCCGACACGAAGGGAAATGACCATGTGGATCGACAGGGTCGTCGGCGATCTCGCCGACAAGAAGAGCTACCGCGAGTACCGGTCGCGTATCAAGAAGCTCCCGCCGGCCTATCGGGACACCGCGCTCGCTCTCGAGCGCTACCTCATGAACATGGGGCCGAGCGACGACGGCGCGGCGCTCGTCGCCATGCTCGGAGATCTCGCCGATCTGGTCGAGCGGAGCGCCGCCGACGGCACCCCGGTGCGCGACCTCGTCGGCGTGGATCCTGCGGAATTCGCCGAGACGTTCCTCGAGAACTACGCCGGTGGCAGCTGGATCCGGAAGGAGCGGCGACGCCTCGCCGAGTCGATCGACCGCGCGGTCGCGGAGGGCGGGGCCTGACGCCCGGACGCGCCTCGGACGCACCGACGAGGCCTCAGCACTCCGCCTTCGTGAAGCTGATGTCGACGGTGTCGTCGGACCCGTCGAACGCGTAGGTGTAGCGCATCGCGATGTCGTCGTCGAGGATGCGCCGCGTCTCCGCCGTCGAGCACAGCGTCGGCAGGACGGTCTTCCGGAGAGCGGCCTCGGTCAGGGACGACGGATCGACGTCGGACGACACGCGATACGTGTAGTGGATGGCGCCGGTCTCGGCCGCGACGTCCGTCCACGTCGTCACCTGGTCGAGCTGCTTCGGGAGATCGGACTGCTTCTTGATCTCCGAGACGCTCTTCGCGATCGCCTCCTGCTTCGAGTCGCCGCCGAAGGCCGACGTCAGCCCCCACCGGATCAGCCCGCCGGCGAGGGCGGCCACGAGCACTCCGGCGACCACGAGGGCGACCCTCCTCGTGTGGTTCTTCTGCGGCGGCATCGAAGAGGCCTCCCCCGAATATTCCGGCGACGGGTCGTAGGGCGGGCCTGAGGGCGGGCCGTAAGACGATGTGTTCTGGTCGGTCATGGTTCCCCCATGTGATCGTGGTGTCCGGTGTGCGGTTCTCGCCGCCTCCAGCGTCAGGCGCGCTCGTCGGGCCGCTGCTGCTCCGCCGTGATGCGGGCGTCCTCGTCGGCGAGGATCCGCTCCGCCTCCGCATTGACCTGCTGCGCCTCGTAGTCGGAGATGAACTTGTCGGCGTTCTCGCGGGAGATGCCGTAGTTGTTGCCGCAGTACGCGCACGAGATCGAGTAGGACCCGTGGCCGAACGGGAAGATAGGCGCGAAGAAGAGCGTGAACCAGGTGCGGCGGCGCACCAGTCTCTGGCCCGCCTCGTGCTGGCAGACGCCGCAGACGAAGATCAGGATGGCGACGATCTTGGACGTGGTGCGCGATCCGAACAGAATCATGATGAACTCCCCCGTGTTCTCTGGAGCCGAACCTACCGCGAAGAGGCTCTCCGGCACCAGTATTTCCTGCGCTCCGCGCACGCTCGAGCCGTCGACCGGTGAAGCGGTGCGGGGAGGCTCGCTAGGCTTCGAGGCGGTCTGCCGACCACGAAGGAGGACCATGTCGAGCACCCCGACGACCCCGACCCGCGCCGACGACCACGACGGCGACGTCGTCCTCCGGCTCGACGGCGTCACGTTCGTCCGGAGCGGCACGACCATCCTCGACCGGGTGGACCTGACCGTCAGGGCGGGTGAGCACTGGGCGCTCCTCGGCCCGAACGGGGCCGGGAAGAGCACGATCCTGGGCTTCTGCGGAGCCATGGCCCACCCGTCGTCCGGCACCGTCGACGTGCTCGGCCGACGACTCGGTCGCGTCGATCTGCAGGAGCTCCGGCGCAGCATCGGCCACGTCAACCCGCGGCACCCGGTGCAGTCCCCCCTGACGATCCGCGAGGTGGTCTCGACGGGCCTCACGGGCACCATCGAGCCGCCGCTGCGGTGGGAGCCGGATCGGGCCGAGGCGACGCGGATCGGCGAGCTGATCGGCGCGTTCGGTCTCGGGGGAAGGGCCGACGCACGCTGGCCCACTCTGTCGCAGGGCGAGCGCGGGCGTGCACTCATCGCGCGGGCGCTGATCGCCGACCCGGGCATCCTGCTGCTCGACGAGCCGTCGACCGGGCTGGACGTCGCCGCCCGCGAGCAGCTCCTGGAGACCATCGACCTGCTGGACGAGACGCATCCGGCGATCGCCTCCGTCCTGGTGACCCATCACCTGGAGGAGCTGCCCACCTCCACGACGCACGCGCTGCTCGTGGCCCACGGTCGCGTGGTCACGGCGGGGCGCGCCGCCGACGTCATCACGACGGAGAACGTGTCGACGGCCTTCGAGCACCCGATCGACGTCGAGATCCGCGACGGGCGCTGGACGGCCCGCGCCCGGCGGCGCCGGAGCCTCGTCAGCGAGGGGGTATCCGGTGCAGGGTGACGTCGCGTATCACGCCTGAGTCGAGCGTGAGCGTCAGGTAGCTGCCGGTCGGCTGGCGGCGTCGGTCGGTGGGCGAGCCCGGGTTGAGTATCCTGGTCCCCCCGGGTGTCACGGAGTCCCACGGGATGTGGCTGTGCCCGAAGACGAGCAGATCGAGGGCAGGATGCTCGTGGTCGGCCCGCACCTCGCGCCCCTCCTTCGCACCGGTCTCGTGCACCACCCCGAGCCGGACGCCGTCGACGGTCGCGTGGGCCACGAGCGGCAGCCGGTCGTCGAACTCCGGGCCGTCGTTGTTGCCGCGCACCGCGACGAGCGTGCGGGAGCGCCGCTCGAATTCGTCGAGCAGCGGCAGATGCACCCAGTCTCCGGCATGGACCACGACGTCGGCCGTGTCGATCGCGCGCCAGACCTCCTCCGGCAGAGCTCTTGCCCGCTTCGGGAGGTGCGTGTCGGAGACGACGGCGAGACGCGTGGGCACCGCTCCACGCTAGCGCTCTGCCTTGTTACCTCGGCTGCCGGAGCGCCTCACGGGCCAGAAGAAACTTGCGCTGGCCGCTGATCCCGGGTCTGCGGCGTCGCCGGGGCAGGTTCGTTCGTCGAGCGGGCGGCATTCAAGCTGCCGTTCGGGGCCAGGGGGCACGAACCCTTGTCAGTGCCTCTGGTCCGAGCGACGCTGTACGAGCGCGAGGATCACGACGAGGACGCCACTCAGGAGAATTGCGGCGCTCGACCACGACACCGAGTGGGAGCGACCGGAGAGATCGAGCGTGGTGGCAATGACGCCGAAGGCCAAGAAGAACGCGCCGAGCCAGAGCCCGGCCGTCGTATTCGTGAACCAGCGCGGGCGGCCCGCGACGTCCGCCTCACGGGTGGCCTCCACCTCGCCCGCCTCCCAGGAGGGGCCGCGGTGACGGACGAAGAATCGACGCAGCAGAAGGAGCCCGACGATCGCCGCCGCACCGACCGCCGTGACGAGAGCGGCCGCTCCGACTCGCCCCTGCACCCAAAGGGGGATCGAGAGCACCAGCAGCAGGATGCCCGCGGCCACGCCGAGGAAGGGCGCCACGTTCCGCGAATACGCCCGGTTCCCTTTCGCCAGGGCTCGATCGGCCTTCAGGAATTCGCGTTCGCGATCGCTGCGCTCCGACTCGGGTTTCCGCATGATGCGCACCTCGACCACCAGGAGCACGGCTCCGCAGACGAGGGCCACCCCCACCAGGATTCCGCCGATCCACCCCGCCATGAAAGACCTCCCCGTCGTGATACCCCAGCGGGCACCATCGTCGATACTGGCCCGCCGGGGTGCGGGATGTGATGCCCGGGTGACGCCCATCTGAGAGAATCCCGCCCATGGCTCTCGACGACCTCGGCTCCCGGATCTGCGTGCTCGGACCGTCGAACAGCGGGAAGTCGACGCTCGCGGTGGCCATCGGAGGGGCGCGCGGTCTCGCGGTGATCCATCTGGATCAGTGCCGACACCGTCCCGGTACGCAGTGGGAGCTCCGGCCGGACGACGAGTTCGCGACCCTCCACTCCACCGCGATCTCCGGTGCGCGGTGGATCATCGAGGGGAATTACTCGGCGCTCCTCCCCGAGCGCCTCGAACGCGCGACGGGCCTGATCGTGTTGGAAGCCTCTGCTCCTGCGAGCCTCGGTCGCTATCTCCGACGGACCCTCCGTGACACCGAGCGCATCGGGGGTCTCGACGGCACGAGGGACCGGGTGAACATCGACATGGTCCGCTACATCCTGGGCCCCGGTCGACGAGCGCGGGCCCGCTATTCGCAGCTCTTCCAAGAGTCGACACTCCCCAAAGTCCTTCTGCCTTCGCGGAGCGCTCTTCAGAGCTTCTATCGCGACGAGCACCTGGGGCGGCCGTAGCGTCGGCTCGCGCCGTCAGCGGGCGCCGACCGTCACCGGGGTGCTCGCCGATGCGAAGTCGCTGCCAGCCGAGGTGACCGCCAGCGTCGCGGCTCCTGCGGGAACGCCATCGGGCACGACGAAGCGGCCTGCGACGGTGAAGCGCTGGCCGGTGGCCGCGTCGACCGTTCCGAGCCGGAAGACGTGGCGGGTCGCCGTGGGCGTGATCGTCACGGTGATGTGCCGGGCGGCTCGCCTCGTGGCGCCGGTGTCGTCGCAGTCCGTGGTCATCCAGTCGACGCTGAGGTGGATCTCGCCACCGACGCGGACCTCAGCGCCGGGGCGGACCGCGTGATCGTCGAGGCGGATCTCCCGGAGGGCGCAGGAGCCGGCGGCCGACGTCGTGAGCGCGCACCCCGAGACCCCGACCATCGTCGCCCCCACGAGCATCGCCGTGAGCGCCCGCGAGGATCCCCTCATCGTCGCCTCCCCGCTTCGGTCCCAGTGGAACACAGGAAAGCGCCCCCGCGGGTCACGATCGCGACACGAATCGGCTCAGTCGGCGAGCAGCACCCGCATGGCGGCCTTGAGGGTCTCGTTGCCCGACCGCAGGCGCGCCGCCTCGGTCTCGAGGGCGGAGAGCCGATCATCGATGGTTCCGGGGACGGTGGCCACTCGAGCCGGGACGGTGACGTCGTGATTCGCCACGTCGTCGTCCGGGGAGACGGGGCCCGCGGTGTACGCGGCGACGGTCGGCTGCGGCCGGACCGCCTCGGCCGACGGCAGCGGCTCGACGTCGTCCCACATGGGGTCGATGTCGCGCTGGGGTGCGAAAGGCAGTCGAGGCGTGGGCTCCTCGGGCGAGGCGGGCGACGCGGGTGCGGCCTCCTGGGCGGGCGACGCGGGCGACGCGGGCGCCGCGACCGAGGTCGGGGAGGCGGGTGAGGCGGGTGACACCGGTTCGGCATCCTGCGCGACCGGCGGCTTGACCGTCGTGACCACCGGGGAGAAGCGCGGGCGCCGCCGCTTGGCCACCGGCGGCTCGGCGGCGGGCGACGCGGCCTTGACCCAGTCGCGGAGAGCTCCCTCGCCGACGCCGAACTCGTCGGAGACGACGCGGTAGGCGGAGCGATCGCCGGGGTTGGTGGCGAGGCGCTGCAGGACCCTGGCCATGGCGGCGTCGAGAACGCCCTCGTCGTCGTTCTGCTCGAAGGCCACCCTGTCTCCCGTCCCGGGACGGTCGAACGGTCCCGGTCGAAGAATAGGGCACCGCGACGCAGCGGACGAAACCGTCGATACTGTGAAGAAGTGACTGATCCTTATGCCTCGCCGCCGTCCCTGTCGCCGCTGCAGCCCGCGGAGGAGAAGCAGTACGCCCTCCTGACGCACCTGCTCAGCATCTTCTTCGGCTTCATCCCGGCGCTCATCTTCTTCGTGGCTTACCGGGAGCGGGGTCCGTTAGTCCGCCAGCACGTCGTGACCGAGTGGAACCTCCAGCTGACCGCCCTCGTCGCCCAGGCGATCGGATTCGCGATCGCGCTGATCGGCTGGGTGAACGTGTACGCGACGACGATCGACGCCCCGTCGCCCTCGCCGGGATTCCCGCCGGGGCTCATCGTGTTCTTCATCGGGTACGTGCTGATCGGCGCGGTCACGCTCGTCCGCGCGATCTTCGGCATCATCGCCGCGGTCGCCGCCCACCGGGGCCGCTTCTACCGCTACCCGGTCGCCATCCGCTTCGTCCGCGAGCAGCCGCGGAGCACCGACGCCGCCTAGGTCGCGTCCGCAGGATGCCCGTCCGGCTGCAGCCCGCGGACGTAGGTCTGCACGGGCCGCTCGAGCAGCGAGTGCTCCGTCGTCGGTCCGAGCGGCACCCAGCCCGCGGATTCGTAGAGTCCCACTGCCACCCGGTTGTCCACCAGGACGTGGAGCACGGCTTGCTCGAAATGGAGGCCGGCCAGATCCGCTGTGATCCGGGACAGCAGGAGCCGTCCCGCGCCCGTTCCCTGAGCGGCGGGATCCACCGCGAGCAGGCCGACCACGGCCGCGTCTGGTGGGTCGGACAGGAGGCCGCTCCCGGCGGGCGTGGCCAGGGCGAAGCCGACGATCACGCCGTCTTCTCTCTCGGCGACGGTCCACGCGACGGCGCGGTCGAATTTGAGCCGCGCACGATCGCCGACCCCGGGGACGGCGCGTCCATCACGAACGCCGCACGCCGCCACCCACAGGGCGACGCACGCTTCGCGATCTGACATCTCGGCATTCCGGAGGCGGATCGCCGTCGAGGAAGGGCTCATCGCCCGATTATGGCGCCGCCGCTCCTGCAGGATGCCCGGAGCCGAACAGTTCGCCGCCGGCGAGACTCCACGTTTTACGCGCTGCAGCGAAGGTGAGCGGCGTGTTGTGGAGTCTGGCGGAACGGCGGGCAGCAGCGGCGCCCCGCCCGGACTAGCTCAGCTCGCAGGCCAGCCCGTCCTTGTCGGCGTCGAGCTTGCTGTTGGCGGAGTAGAGGGCCGCGTCGGACTTCGGCGAGCCCTTGATCTTGCGTTTCTCGTCGGGCTTGCCCTTGTGGTGGACGATGTTCCACTTCGTGCCCGGCTTCGCGATGCCCGCGGAGTAGGTCTTGTGCACGTCCGTGCAGTTCGCGAACTTCTTCGCCGCCGACGGGCTGTGGACGAGCCTCACCTGCGAGGAGGCGCTCGAGGGCTGCGCGTGCGCACCCTGCGCGGCGAGGGTGGACGGCACGGCGATCGCCAGCGTCAGCACGGTGGCTGCCACGGCCAGACGGGGGGTGATCATGCTGCGACGCTACGGCCCGGTGCGGGCGACGCGTCAGTCCCCCTTCGGGCGCCCCTCGAACGGGGACACAAGCCCCGGCTCCGCTAGAAGTCGTCGACGACGGGCGGGGCGAGGCGGAGGTAGCGCTCGGGGAGCTGGACCCGCTGGAGCGGCCCCTCGAGGTCGACGGTGTACTGGGGCGTGTCGAACTCCACCATCCAGACGCGCGCCGATCCGCCGATGACCGAGACGCCCTGCCAGGCGGAACCGCCGGCCCGGACGACGAACCCCGTGGGGCCGTCCGGAAAGGGGCTCGTCGGATCCTCGAGGGAGTCGACGACGTAGACCTGGGCGCCGATGCCGAAACCGGTCTCGCGGGTGATGGGCGAGTCGGTTCCTCGCAGGCGCCTGCCGAACATGGGCCCATCTTGACACGGTGGGCCTCAGCATCCTGCGGTTTCCCGTCGAATTCTTGGGCAGCGGAACCCCGACGAAAGTTCCCAGAGCGCAAAAGTGCAGACTGTGCACGAAAGCGTATAGTTGCTTCACGTCAAGCAACCGGTGCGGGGGTTCACCCAGCCGGTGCGACGACCGTCCTCTCCCCCGACACTCCGGAGTCTTCCCGTGGCCTCTCGCCCCGCCCTCTTCACCAAGGACCACCCCAAGTACAAGTGGGTCGCCCTCAGCAACACCACCCTCGGCATGCTCATGGCGACGATCAACTCGTCGATCGTGATCATCTCCCTGCCCGCGATCTTCAAGGGCATCGACCTCAACCCGCTCGAGGCCGGGAACGTCAGCTACCTGCTCTGGATGCTGATGGGCTACATGCTCATCACCGCCGTCCTCGTCGTCACCTTCGGTCGGCTCGGCGACATGTACGGACGCGTGCGCATCTACAACCTCGGCTTCGTCGTCTTCACCGCAGGATCCATCGCGCTCGCCTTCGATCCCTTCCAGGGCGGCTCGGGCGCGATGTGGCTCATCCTTTGGCGCCTCGTCCAGGGCGTTGGCGGCGCGATGCTCTTCGCCAACTCGACGGCGATCCTGACCGACGCGTTCCCCGCCAACAAGCGGGGCATGGCGCTCGGCATCAACCAGGTCGCCGCCATCGCCGGATCGTTCATCGGCCTCATCGTCGGCGGACTGCTGTCGACCATCGACTGGCGCGCGGTCTTCTTCGTCAGCGTCCCCGTCGGCATCGTCGGAACGATCTGGTCGTACAAGTCGCTCCACGAGGTGGGCGTCAAGAACCGCGGGTCGCTCGACTGGCCCGGCAACATCGCGTTCGCCGTCGGGCTGACCTCGCTCCTCGCTGCCATCACGTACGGCATCCAGCCCTACGGCGGCTCCTCGACCGGCTGGACGAACCCGTGGGTCCTCACCGGCATCATCGGCGGAATCGTCCTCCTCGTCGCGTTCGTCTTCATCGAGCTGCGCACGAAGCAGCCGATGTTCGAGATGCGGCTCTTCACGATCCGTTCGTTCGCCATGGCCAACCTCGCCGGCCTCCTCGCGTCGATCGGTCGCGGCGGCCTGCAGTTCATGCTGATCATCTGGCTGCAGGGCATCTGGCTGCCCCTCCACGGCTACTCGTACGAGGACACCCCGCTCTGGGCCGGGATCTACCTCCTGCCGCTGACGATCGGGTTCCTGATCGCCGGTCCGCTCTCCGGGACCCTCTCCGACCGGTTCGGAGCGAAGTTCTTCGCCACCACCGGTCTCGCCCTCGTGGCCGCCGCCTTCGTCGGGCTGCTGCTGCTCCCGGTGAACTTCGCGTACCTCGCCTTCGCGGCGATCACGTTCGTCTCGGGGATCGGCTCCGGGATGTTCGGAGCCCCGAACCGGACGGCCATCATGAACAGCGTCCCGGCGAACCAGCGCGGCTCCGCGTCGGGCATGGCCGGGACGGTGCAGAACGCCGGCACGTCGCTGTCGATCGGCATCTTCTTCTCGCTCATGATCGCCGGTCTCGCCACGACGCTCCCCCAGACGCTCGCCAAGGGTCTCACGTCGCACGGCGTCTCGCAGACGGTCGCCGGTCAGATCGCCCAGACGCCCCCGGTCGGCACGCTCTTCTCGGCGTTCCTCGGTTACAACCCGATCCAGAACCTCCTCGGTAGCAAGGTGCTCGGCGGTCTCTCCCAGGCGGACCAGGCCACCCTGACCGGCAAGGAGTTTTTCCCCCAGCTCATCTCCGGCCCCTTCCACGCCGGACTCGTGGTCGTGTTCACCGCCGCCACGATCATGACCGTCATCGCCGCCGTCGCGTCTCTCGTGCGCGGCAAGAAGTTCGTGCATCTCGACCTGCCGAGCGGCCCCGTCGACGTCCACGAGGACGGGTCCGACGACGGCGCAGCGGTCGGCGACCGCGACGGGAGCCGGGCCGGCTCCCCGGTCACCGCGCCGACGGCCGTGCGGGAGAGCTGATGGAGACGTGGGCGGCTCCCGCGGAGTCGTCGGCCGGGGCTCCTGCCCTGCTCGACGTCGACGACGCGCCCGCTCGGCTCGCGCTGGCCGTCGGCCGGCTCAACCGCCTCCTGCGCCCCACCCGTCCGAGCCTGAGTCACGGGATGCTGTCCGCGCTGTCGACCATCGTGCGCGAGGGACCGCTCCGGCCGAGCGCTCTCGCCCGCATCGAAGGCGTGGCGGCTCCGACCGCGACCCGCGTCGTCGTCGAGCTCGAGTCGCGGGGCCTCGTCTCGCGGGCCTCCGACCCCGACGACGGCCGGTCGTTCCTCGTCGAGGGGACGGTGGCCGGACGCGAGGCCATCCTCGCCGCGCGCCGGGAGCGCGCGGCCAGCGCGCGCGACCTGCTCGACGGCCTCGACGTCGCCGATCGGGCACGGATCGTGTCGGCCCTCTCCGCGCTCGAGGCGGCGGCGGGGCTCCGCACGGACCAGGGCCGAAGCTGAGAGGTCGACCGCATCACGTGGTGAAGTGAAGGTCCTGCCCCCGACGAGAGGACTCCCCCGTGGCCGACCGTATCTTCCAGCTCGAATCCGGACGCGACCTGTCCCTGTCCGCCGCCGGCGATCCGGTCGCCCGGCGGCTCGTGTTCATCTGCCTGCCGATGGGGCTGGCCGGCGGCTTCGATCCCGACCCGATCGTGACCGACCGGTCGGGCGTGCACATCGTCTACGTCGACCGCCCGGGGTACGCCTCCTCCGGCGGGCTGTCCGGCGACGAGGAGTCGCGCGTCGAGACCTTCGCGGACGACCTGGCGGAGTACATCCGCCGGTCGGAGCGGATGGCCGACGAGGTCAGCCGGGTCGACTTCGGCACGGTGGGGGTCGTCGGCTGGGGCTTCGGCGCCCAGGTGGCGCTCTCCCTCGCCGCGCGCCACTCCGACCTCGTCGACCGCGTCGCCGCCGTCGGCGCTCCGGCACCGCACCGATCGTCGCTGCGCTCCCCCGACGACTTCGCCCTCGAGGCCCGGAAGGCCGAGAAGACCGTCTCGGCGACGGAGGACGTCCTCGACGCCCAGTCGTGGCAGCGCCTCGACGCCCTCGGGATCGAAGACGACGACCCCGCCCTCGTTCTCGCCGGTCTCGTGTCCCGTCTCGAACGCGGCATCGCGGACGGTGCCCGCCAGGGGGCCGCGGGCGTGGCCGGCGACATCGTCGCCGCATCCGATCACTCCTGGGCCGGCGAGCTCGGTTCGGTCGGGGCGCGCGTGCGCTTCTTCGTCGGTGAGGGCGACCCCGTCGCGAACGGCGACGACGCCGCGTGGTTCGCGAAGCGGATCGCAGGATCCGAGACGGTCACCGTTCCCGGTGCCGGTCGCCTCGTCGTCGCCTCGGCCTGGGCCGACGTGCTGGAGTTCGTCTCCGAGACGGACTGACCCCGCTGCGCGGGGGGTCAGTGACCTCCCGCGCCCCCGGCGGTGTCGTCGTCGTAGGAGTCGGTGCTGGTGCCGAACGCGTAGAAGGCCATGCCGACCAGGACGAGCGTCACCACGGCGCCCGTGACCAGGAAGATGTGCCAGAACGTGACGATCGCTGCGTGGTCCATGGTGTCTCTTTCGTCGGAGGTTCTGTCTGGCGGGGTTCTGTCGGGCCGGAAGGTGTCTGTCGTAGGGCGGACGGGACTTGAACCCGTGACCGACGGATTATGAGTCCGATGCTCTAACCGGCTGAGCTACCGCCCCGCGCCCCGGGCCTCGTTGACGTCGACGGGGGCGTCGGCGGCCTGCGGGGCCACCGGTTCTCCACGATACAGCTTCTCGAAGGTGTCGAGAGTGCGGTTGATGTCGTGCGGCTCGATCATGCGGAGACTCGCTTCGCGCATGGCGATGTAGTCGTCGTCGCTGCGGGTGAGGACGTCGGTGAGCTTGGCCGCGAGGTCGTCTGCGTCGCCCGGACGGAACAGGTGCCCGTTGACGCCGTCCTCGACGAGGTGCGGAAGGGCCATCGCGTCCGCGACGACGATCGGGAGGCCGGACGCCATCGCCTCGAGGCTCGCGATGCTCTGGAGCTCGGCGATCGACGGCATGGCGAACACCGTCGAGTCGGTGAGGGTCCGGCGGAGCTCCTCGTCGGAGAGGTACCCCACGAAGCTGACCCGATCCGCGAGGCCCATCTCCGCCGTCTGCTGCGTCAGCTTCTGCAGGAGGTCGCCACCGCCGACGATGGTCAGGGTGGCCTCGAGCGTCGGCGAGAGCTTCGTCATCGCCTCCAGCAGCACGTCGATGTTCTTCTCGGCGGTCACCCGACCGACGAAGACGATCCGGTTCTCGCGGGGCCGATCGCGGCGCGCCCGATAGTCGGAGGCGTCGATGCCGCAGGAGATGGGGATGACGCCGGTGATCCCGGTCGCCTCCTCGAGGAACCCGGCTGCTCGACGCGTCGGCGTCGTGATGGCCTGGCAGTGCGCGTAGGTGTTCGCGGCATCCTGCCACGCCCTCCGAGCGATCCAGTCGAGGAGCCTCTTGGGCATCGGCGGCGTGTGCTCCATCAGGTTCTCGGGCATGAAGTGGTTGGTGGCGATCACCCGGATTCCGCGCCGGCGCGCCACCTTCGTCAGTCCGCGGCCGATGATGATGTGCGCCTGGATGTGCACCACGTCGGGCTTGAACTTCTCGACGATCGGACGCGTGTTCCACTGGACGGCCCACGGGGTCGCGAAGCGGAGCCAGTCGTGGAGCGGCCAGCGGTGCGAGTTGAGCCGGTGGACCGTCAGGACGGCGTCGCCGTGCTCCTCGGTGAAGGTGCCGTGGCGCCTCGTCGCCGCCGGGGCGATGACGTGGACGTCGTGGCCGCGACCGGCGAGACCGACGGCCAGACGCTCAGTGAAGTTCGCGGCACCGTTGACGTCGGGTGGGAACGTGTCGCCCGCCAGGATGATCTTCAGCGGGGGCTTGGCGGCGTTCCCGGGAGCATCGGCGGAGGGTCGATCGGAATCGCTGGGGAGAAGAGCGTCTGACACGGCTGGTCGGCGTCCTTACCTGGTCGGGATCGGGCGGCTGGGGATGGTGGACCCTAGGCTAGCTCAGCCCCTCGTCTGCGGATGGTATTTGGCGAGCTGGAACACGCCGTAGACGGCGGCGGCACCGGCCACGAGCCAGAGGATGACCGCCCACCACGGAGCCGCGGAGGCCTCGCCGAGCACGATGATGCCCATGCTCACGGCCACGATCGGGTCGACGACGGTCAGGCCCGCGATGACGAGGTCGGGCGGCCCCGACGAATACGCGTTCTGGACGAAGTATCCGCCGAGGAGGCCCGCTCCGAGGAGGAAGACGACGCAGATCACGGTGAGGAACGAGAAGTCGCCGGTCTCGATCTTGTTGATGACGACCTTGGCCAGGGTCGCCACGAACCCGTAGAGGAAGCCGGCGCTGATGATGTAGAAGAGCGCGCGGATCCTGCTGCGGAAGAGCAGGAACGACGTCAGCAGGATCGAGAACACGACGGCCAGGATGATAAGCACCGTCACGAGCTGGGCGTCGGTGATCTTCACCTCGTGCGTCGTGATCGCGGCGACGAGGACGAAGAAGCCCACCCCGCCCACGCAGAAGAGGATGGCCCGCTTCGACGCCCGATCGAGCTTCTGCCGGGTGCTCCGGGAGTTGAGGATGGCCGTCACCACGAGCGCGACGGCGCCCAGCGGCTGGACGACCGTCAGCGGGGCGATCGACAGGCTGGTGAGCTGGAAGACGATGGCGAGACCGAGCATGAGCGTGCCGACCACCCACGACGGTCGCCCCAGCAGGCGGAGCAGCTGGCGCACGTTCAGGCCGGAGCTCGCGCGCCCGGACGACCTCTCGACCTTCGCGACGCCGCGGTGCTGCAGTTGCGCGCCCACGGAGAGGAAGACCGCCCCCACGAGCGCGATCGGGATGCCCAGGGCCTGGTACGGCGTCAGGGACACCTGCTGGGTCAGATCGGTGAGGTTCGCGGACACTCCCTCACGGTACCGGGATGCCCGTCGATAGGCTGGACGAATGGCTGTACGACCTATCAAAATCACCGGCGAGCCCACCCTCCACGAGGTCGCAGCGCCCGTCACCTCCTTCGACGCGTCGCTCGCCGCCCTCGTCGACGACCTGTTCGAGACGATGGACCTCGCCCCCGGCGTCGGCCTGGCCGGGCCGCAGGTCGGCGTCCCGCTGCGCGTCTTCGTGTACTCCTACGTCGACGACGACGACGTCACGTGGCGCGGGGCGGCGGTCAACCCCGTGCTGTGGCAGTCGCCGCTCACGATCGATCCGCTCGACGACGACGACGAATCGGAGGGCTGCCTCTCGATCCCGGGAGAGCGCTATCCGCTCCGTCGGGCCGAGGGCGTCATCCTGCGGGCCTTCGACGTCCACGGCGAGCCGTTCGAGATCGAGGCCCACGGCTGGTTGGCGCGCATCTTCCAGCACGAGTACGACCATCTCGACGGCATCCTGTACGCCGATCGGCTCGAGCACCCGTTCGGGAAGGCCGTCGCCAAGGTGATCCGGAAGAGCAGCTGGGGCGTGCCCGGCCAGGAGTGGATGCCCGGGGTCGACCACCCGGAGGGCTGACACTCGGCCGGTGGTACATCGGAGCCCCGAACCTTTGCTACAGTTGTGTGCGCTGCTTCGGCGGCGAAGTAATCCTCGATAGCTCAATTGGCAGAGCAGCCGGCTGTTAACCGGCAGGTTCTTGGTTCGAGTCCAAGTCGGGGAGCGAAGGCCTCACGGCTCCACCCGTGGGGCCTTTTTCCTTGGGTCGACGTTCTTCGGGTCGACGGGCTCCAGCCGAGAGCCGGAGCGGAGGGTCACCGTGCAGACGTCGCCGCTCTCCGCGCGGGCACTCGCCTGGGTCGCCGCGGCGCTCGGCGTGGGATCCGCCCGATGGGTGCGCACCCTGGCCGGAGGCGAGCACGCCGAGACGCACCTGGTCTCGCTCGACGACGGCGCGTCGGTCGTGGTGCGGCGGTTCCCGCCCGACGACCCGGCCGTGGAGCAGGAGTCGCGGGTCCTCCCCCGGCTCGTACCGCTCGGCGCCCGGGCGCCGCGCCTCGTGGCTCTCGACCCCGACGGGCTCGGGAGCGGGCGGCCGACGATCGTCACGACGGTGGTCGACGGGGCGGCGTGCATCCTGCCGGCCGATCCGACGTCGTTCGCGCGGCAGCTCGGAGCGATGCTCGCGCGGATCCATGCCCTGGCCGTCGACCCTGCTCTTCCCGTCCTCCTCCGGCGCGTGGCCAGGCACGCCGAGCTCGACGACGTGCAGGCGACCCTCGAGGCCGAGCCCGTCGTCTTCTCGCACAGCGACTACTGGTCGGGCAACACGGTCTGGACGGGCTCCGACCTCACGGGCGTCGTCGACTGGTCGGGGGCAGGATCCGCGCCCCGCGGCTACGACGTCGCCTGGGCGCGCATGGACCTCGCCCTCCTCGTCGACCAGTCGCTCGCCGACGTCTTCACGCGCGCCTACGAGGACGCCGCGGGCCTCCGAGTGCCGAATCTCGCCCTCTGGGATCTCCGGGCCGCCCTGCACGCCGTCCCGACCATCGAGACCTGGGACGGCAACTATCGCTCGCTCGGCCGACCGGACATCGACGCGCGCTTCCTCCGGAGCTTCCTCGACGCGTGGCTTCCCGTGGCGAGGGCGCGCGCCGGACGGCCGACGGGTCAGTAGTCTTCGGGTCGGTGATCCTCGGGTCAGTAGCCCTCGGCGGGGTCGACCACCCCGATGAACTCGCCGTCGCCGAGCAGCGCCCGGACGTTGTGCCGGATCCGCTCCGCGAGGAGCGGCGCGACCATCTCGGGCGTGTCGGCCTGGTGCGGCGTGACGATGGCCCGGTCGGACGAGAAGAGCGGGTGCCCGTCGGGGAGGGGCTCCGGGTCGGTGACGTCGACGCCGGCACCCCAGATCGCGCCCGCGTCGAGCGCCTCGACGAGCGCGTCGGTATCGACGAGACCGCCCCGGGCGATGTTGACGAGGACGGCCGTCGGCTTCATCGCCGCGAACTGCTCCGCGCCGAACATCCTGGCGGTGCCGGACGTCATGGCCGCCGCCACGACGACCACGTCGGCCGTCGGGAGCACCTCGTCGAGGGCGGCGGCCGCGACCGTGCGCGCCGCTCCGGCCACCGGCTCGGTGCTGCGGCGGACGATGGTGACACTGGCGTCGAAGGGCTCGAGGAGCCGCATGATCTCCAGGGCGATCCCCCCGGCTCCCACGATGACGACGTCCAGGCCGTAGAGGGAGATCCCCCGCTGCTCTTTCGCCCACGAGGTCGCGCGGAGGCGCTCCGGGAAGACGCGCAGGAGCCCCAGGGTCAACGCGAGGGCGTGCTCGGCGACGGGCTCGGAGAAGGCGCCCTTCGCGCTCGTCCAGAGCGGCTTCGGCCGGTCGGCGTGTCGTGCGAGGACCTCGGCGAAGGCGTCGACGCCCGCCATGGGGAGCTGCACCCACTCGATGCCGGGGTGCTCGTGGAGCACGCGGTCGAGCCCCTCGGGGTCGCGGGTCGACAGCCAGACCAGCCCGCGGGTGTCGTCGTCGATCGGGCCGAGCGTCCCGCCGCCCAGGGTGACGGCCCGCTCGATGTGCTCGGCCGACTCGGGACCGACCGCGATCGGGCCGGGCGTGGGCCGGTCGGCGGCGGCGATCGGGGCGGACGGGGTGATCACGGCGCGGTGGCCGCGGGGACGGGTGGTGCTGTCGCTCACGCGGGGACTCCTAGGAACGGTGTTTCTTGGGCAGGCGGTCTTCGGGCGGGATGATGTCGACCGGCGTCGTCTGCGAGAGCAGCTTGACGTAGGGGTCGACGGTCGTGCGGAGGACCTCGTCGACGTCGCCGTGGCCGATGACGCGCCCGGAGCGGAGCACCAGGATGCGGTCGGTCACGGCGCGCGCCTCGGCGACCGATGACGTCACCACGACCGCGGAGAACCGGCGGTCGGAGTGCAGACCGCGGAGGAGTTCGAGCACGGAGTGCCTCACGATGACGTCCACGCCGCGGGCGGGTTCGTCGGCGATCAGGATGCGGGGCTCGAGGACGAGGCTCCTGGCCAGGGCGATCCGCTGCCGCTGGCCGGCCGACAGCTCCCAGGTCTGCTTGAGCATGGTGCTCATCGGCAGGCTCACCGCATCGACCAGCCCCGCGACGAGGCGGCCCGCCACCTTGCGGTCGAACCGGCGGTCACGCTCGTAGAGCGGTTCGGCGACCGCCTCGCCGACCGTGAGATCGGGATTGAGCCTCTCGCCGTCCTCCTGACCCAGGAAGCCGACGGTGGCCGTGAGGCGGTCGCGCGACCGCTTGGAGAGCGACTTCACCCGCTGCCCGAGCACGTACGCCTCGCCCCCCACGATGGTCGGCGACCCCTCCGGGCCGCGGCCGACGTAGGCGAGCCCCGCCAGAGCCTGCGCCAGCGTCGATTTGCCGGAGCCGCTCTCCCCCAGCACCGCGAGGATCTCGCCCTCGCGGACCGTCAGGGAGACCCCGTCGACAGCGCGCACCTCGGGTCGACCGGCGCGGGCGGGGTAGAGCAGCGAGAGGTCGTCCGCGACGATGACGGCCGCGGCCGACGACTCCTGCGGTGCTCCCGCGGACGTGTCGGTCACGAGCGGGACTCGCGGTCGAGGGCCGCCAGGGCGAGGCGCCGGGACGCCTGCTCCGCAGGATCCGGGACGGGGAGCGAGGCGAGGAGCCTCCGCGTGTAGACCTCCTCCGGTGCACCGAGCACCTGGTCGTTGGGGCCCATCTCGATGAGGTCGCCGTGGTACAGGACCCCGATCCGGTCGGCCAGGAGGTTCACCACGGCGAGGTCGTGGCTGATGAAGAGCGCCGCGAAGCCCAGGTCCTTCTGGAGCTCCGCGAACAGCTCGAGGACTCGCGCCTGGACGGAGACGTCGAGGGCGCTGGTCGGTTCGTCGGCGATCAGGAGGCTCGGCTCCAGCGCGAGCGAGCGGGCGAGGCTGGCCCGCTGGCGCTGGCCGCCGCTCAGCTCGTGCGGATAGCGGTCGCCGAACGCGCGGGGCAGCTGGACGGCCTCGAGGAGCTCGTCGACGCGCTTCCGCGCGACCCGGGCATCCTGCGCGCGACCGTGCACGATGAGGGGTTCCGCGACGCACTCGGCGATCGTGAGGAGCGGGTTGAAGCTCGACGCGGGGTCCTGGAAGACGAATCCGATGTCGGCGCGCTTCGGCTTGAAGTCGCGCTCCCGGACACCGTTCATCTCGACCCCGAGGACCTCCAGCGAGCCGCCCGTGACGCGGGTGAGACCGGCGATGGCGCGTCCGATCGTGGTCTTGCCCGACCCCGACTCCCCCACGAGGCCGAGCACCTGACCGCGCGCGATGGTGAAGTCGACGCCCTTGACGGCGCGGAAGCCGGAGCGGCCGAGCCGACCGGGGTACTCGATCTCGAGGGAGCGCGCGCGGACGACGATCTCGGCGTCGTCCGCCGGCGCCTCCTGCCGGCCCCGGGCCTCGAGGCGCGGGACGGAGCCCAGGAGGCGCTTGGTGTAGTCGTCTTGAGGCGACGCGAAGAGGTCGGTCGCGCTCGCCTGCTCGACGACCTTCCCGAGGTACATCACGGCCACGCGGTCGGCGAGGTCGGCGACGACGCCCATGTTGTGGGTGATCAGCACGATCGCCGTGCCGAACTCGTCGCGGCAGCGCCGGAGGAGGTCGAGGATCTCGGCCTGCACCGTCACGTCGAGCGCCGTCGTCGGTTCGTCGGCCACGATGACCGCGGGATCGAGGACGAGAGCCATCGCGATGACGACGCGCTGCTTCTGACCGCCCGAGAACTGGTGCGGGTAGTAGTCGACGCGGGTCTCGGGGTCGGGGATGCCGACGCGGCCGAGGATGTCGATCGCCCGGCGCCGGGCCTCCTTCCGGGAGACCTTGCCGTGCGCGCGGATGCCCTCCGCGATCTGCCAGCCGACCGTGTACACCGGGTTGAGGGCCGTCGACGGCTCCTGGAAGACCATGGCGACGTCGGTGCCGCGGAGCTCGCGGACCCGCTTCGGCCCGACCGTCAGGACGTCCTGACCCGTGAGCAGGACGGCGCCGGTCGCGACCGCCGTCTCGGGCAGGAGCCCCAGGATGGTCTTGGCCGTGACCGTCTTGCCGGAGCCGGACTCGCCCACGATCGCGAGCACCTCGCCGGCGCGGACGTCGAGGGTCACGCCCTGGACCGCGTTGACGTCGCCGCCGTCGGTGGCGAAGGTCACCTCGAGGTCCCGGATGTCGACGGCGCGAGCTCGGTCGTCGCGCGGCACGGAGACGGGGTTCGCCTGATCGGTCATGAGGTCGCCTCCTCGGCGGATCCGGTGCCCGCGGGCGTGTTCGTGAGCGACGGGACCGACTTCGTGCGGCGGGCACGGCGGCGGGTCCGGAGTCGCGGGTCGGCGAGGTCGTTGAGGCTCTCGCCGACGAGGGTGACGCCCAGGACGAGCAGGACGATCGCGGCGCCCGGGAAGACGCCCGTCCACCAGATCCCGCTCGCGGTGTCGGAGAGGGCGCGGTTGAGGTCGTAGCCCCACTCCGCGGCGGCCGTCGGGCCGATGCCGAAGCCGAGGAAGCCGAGCGACGCCAGCGTCAGGATCGCCTCGGACGCGTTGAGCGTCAGGATGAGGGGCAGGCTCCTGGTCGCGTTCCGCAGCACGTGCTTGAACATGATGCGAGCGGTCGACGATCCGACCACCTTCGACGACTCGACGAACGCCTCGGCCTTGAGCCTCACGGCCTCGGCGCGCACGACGCGGAAGTACTGCGGCACGAAGACGACCGTGATGGAGATGCCCGCGGAGACGATTCCCCCCAGGAGACTGGACTGGCCGCCGCTGATGACGATCGACACGACGATCGCCAGCAGGAGCGACGGGAACGCGTAGACCGCGTCGGCCACGACCACGAGCACCCGGTCGAGCCAGCCGCCGAGGTAGCCGGAGACGAGACCGAGCGTCACGCCGATGAGGACCGACAGGACGACGGCCACGATCACGACGGAGACGGCGGTCTGGGTGCCCCAGACCACGCGGCTGAACACGTCGTAGCCGCCGACGGTCGTGCCCCAGAGGTGCGTCGCCGAGGGCGGCGCCTGGCGCGGGAACGCCGCTCCCGACGACCCGCTCTGCTGGGCGAAGCCGTAGGGGGCCACGAGCGGGGCGAAGACGGCGGTCAGGAGGAACACGGCGCAGATCACGAGGCCGGTCACGAGCATCCCGCGCTGCAGACCGACGCTGCGGCGGAGCTGCGCGACGATCGGGAGGCGCTTCCAGAGGGGGGCGCGCTGGTCGAGCGCGGCCGGTGTGGTGGTCATCTCAGTACCTCACTCGCGGGTCGATGAACGCCGCGACGATGTCGACGATGAAGTTGGTGACGGCGACGATGACGGCCAGCAGGGCGACGATGCCCTGGACGGCGACGAAGTCCCGGGCCGACAGGTAGTACTGGAGCTCGAAGCCGAGCCCGCGCCAGCCGAAGGTCGTCTCGGTGAGGACGGATCCGCCGAGCAGCATGGCGATCTGGAGGCCCATCACGGTGATGATCGGGATGAGCGCGGGCTTCAGGGCGTGCATCCGTACCAGCCGGAACTCCGACACCCCGCGCGACCGGGCCGCGTCGATGTAGTCGGCCCCGAGGGTGCCGATCACGTTCGTCCGCGTCAGGCGCAGGAAGATGCCGCCCGTGATGAGGCCCAGGGCGAGCGCCGGCATGACGGCGTGCGCGAGCACGTCGCTGATGATGACGGAGTTGCCGGTGCGGAGCGCGTCGATCAGGTAGATGCCGGTCGGGTTCGGGATGGTCCCGAGCGCGAGCTCCACCCGTGTGCTCGCCCGCCCACCCAGCGGCAGCACCCCGAGCCAGATGGCGAAGACGAGTTTCAGGAGGAGCCCGGCGAAGAAGACGGGCGTCGCGTAGGTGAAGATGGCGAAGACGCGCAGGATGACGTCGGGCCAGCGGTCGCGGACGTAGGCCGCCAGCATGCCGAGGGGCAGGCCGATGATCAGCGCGACGATGAGCGCGTAGAAGACGAGCTCCACGGTGGCCCCGCCGTAGCTGAGGAGGATGTCGCTGATCCGACGGTGGTCGGTCAGCGTCGTGCCGAAGTCGCCGCGGACGAGCTGTCCGAGGTACTCGCCGTACTGCACGACGATCGGCCGGTCGTAACCGGCCGCGTGCAGTCGCTCCTGCAGCTGCGCCGGCGTGAGCCGACCGCCGACCGACGCGGTGATCGGGTTGCCGACCACGCGCATGAGGAAGAACACGAGGGTCACCAGGATGAAGACCGTCGGGAAGATGAGGAGGAACCGGATGAGGACGTACCGGCCGAGGCCGCCTCCCCGGGTCTTTCCGCGGGAGGGGGTGCCGACCGAGGGGGCGGTGGGCGAAGTGTCGTTCAGAACCGTCACTGGGGAGCGTTCGCTTTCGTCGTGGCTCGCCGCCGCCTCTCGGCCGCGGGGGCCGCTGCTGCGTCGTCGCAGGAGTGCCTTGATCAGAGGGATGGGGCGCCCGCCGGACCGGATTCCTCCGGTCGGGGCGAGCGCCCCATCCTGGTCACGTGTCCGTCCACCCTAGCGGGCGGTCACGCACGGTCCCGTCAGCGCGAGAGGGCCGCGTAGCGGAACTTGAAGGAGGCGTCGAGCGTCTTGTCGACACCCTGGACGTCCTTCGCCGAGACCGCGACCTGGTTGCCCTGGAGCAGCGGGAGGGTCGAGATGTCCTTCGCGACGAGCGTCTGGATCTCCTGGATGTCCTTCGTGCGGGCCGACTGGTCGGTCTCGCTGCGCTGCTTCTCGATGAGGGCGTCGACCTGCTTGTTCTCGTAGTGGTTCAGCAGGAACCCGCCGGGGACCTCCTTGCCGTCGGCACCGGCCGAGGGCAGGAAGAACGGGGTCAGGTAGTTGTCGGCGTCGCTGTAGTCGGGGAACCAGCCGAGCTGGTACTCCGGGTAGGCGTCCTTCGTGCGCTGCTCGCTGTAGGTGTCGTAGAGCGTCGACTGCAGGTTGACCGTGAAGAGGCCCGTCTTCTCGAGCTGGGTCTTCAGCGCCGCGTACTCGTCGTCGGACGACGCACCGTAGTGATCGGGCGTGTACTGGAGGTTCAGCGTGACCGGGGTCGTGACTCCTGCGCTCTGGAGGGTCGACTTCGCCTTGCTGACGTCGGGCCCGCCGTTGCCGTCGCCGTACAGGTCTTTGAAGGGCGTGATGGCGCCGGTCAGACCGTCGGGGACGTACGAGTAGAGCGGCGTGTAGCTGCCCTTGTAGACGCCGCTCGAGATGGCCTCGCGGTCGACGGAGTCGGCGACGGCCTGGCGGACGGCCAGCGACTTCGCGGCGTCGGCCTCGGGGGTCTTGGCGCCGAACGGCATCGTGTCGAAGTTGAACACGACGTAGCGGATCTCGCCGCCGGGGCCGTCGTGGACGGTGAGCTTGCTGTCTTTCTTGAGCGACGCGAGGTCGGTCGGGCTCAGCGAGCGGAACGCCACGTCGACGTCGCCCTTCTGCACGGCGAGCTTGAGGTCGGTCTCGCTCGTGAAGTACTGAGCGGTGATGCTCTTCGTCTTCGCACCTCCGAGGAGGCCCTTGTAGCCGTCAAACGACTTGTACTCGATGAGCTCCTTGGGCTTGTACTGGGTGATCTCGTACTGGCCGGCGAACGCCTTGCCCTTCACGATGTCGGCGTCGGACGTGACCTTCGTCGCGCTGAAGACCTGCTCGTCGACGATGGGGCCGGCCGGGCTCGAGAGGACCTGGGGCCACGTCTGGTCGTTCGGGGTCTTGAGCGTGAAGACGACCGTCTCGGGATCGGGGTCGGCGACGCTCTTCATGTTGCTGATGAGCGAGGTCGGGCCCTGGGGGTCGTTGATCGTCAGGAGGCGCTGGAAGGTGAACTTCACGTCGGAGGACGTGAGCGCGTCGCCGTTGGCGAACTTCAGCCCGGATTTGAGCTTCACCGTGTACTCGGTGGGCGAGGTGAACTCCGCGCTCGTGGCGATGTCGGGCTTCACGTCGGGCGAGCCGTAGGGGGTGTTGAGCAGGAAGGGGTAGACCTGGTTCATCACGGCGAAGGAGCCGTTGTCGTACGACCCGGCCGGGTCGAGGGAGACGATCACGTCCGAGGTGCCGACAATGAGGCCGTCGAGGCTCGACGTGGTGGTCGAGGAGGTCGATGCGCAGCCGCTGAGGACGAGGCCGGTGGCGGCGACGCCGACGGCTCCGATCATCACGCGTCGACCGAGGGAGGACTTCGATATCACGGTGTTAACCCCTTAGGTTGTGGTGAACTCCGGGCGTGACAGCGTGGCTGGCACTGCGGTGGTGGGCGCCCCGGGTGAACCATTCGTAACACAAGACGGGTCTTCGGCTGCGATTGAGCGCGAAGTGTTTACAGGGTCGCAACGCGCGGCGACGCGATCGTGCGCCGGGGCGTCATTCGTTGCGCAGCCGACGGCGCGCCGCTTCGACATCGACCAGTTTCTGTGCGATCTGACGCCGACGATCCGGTTCGGTCGCGGCGTCGGTGCGGTGCATCTGGCCGAGCAGCTCCGCCTTCTGGCGCAGCAGATCGCGTTCGACGAGCGATGACAGGATGCCCGTGGCGTAGAGCGCCATGTCGCTGCCCTCGCGCTCCGGGAGCGGCCCCACGGCGAGCTCCTTGACCAGCCCCGCGAACGGACCCGGCGTCTGGTCGAGGACGGCCCCGAGGAAGTCGGGTGCGGTCAGCTGATCGAGGCTCGCGGCGACGGCGTCGCGCACGACCGCCAGGGAGCCGTTGACGAACTGGGCGAACGCCGCCTGGGCGACGAGCGAGCTGTCGGCCGCCGCGGGGTACTGGAGGATCGCCATCAGCGCGTCGCGCTCCATGCGCGTGGCCAGGTCGTCGGGCAGGCGCAGGATGCTCGGGCCCTCGTCGACCGGCTCCGGCTCGGGCAGGCTCGTGATCGACTGGCGCGAGGGATCGCTCGACGGGGCGAGGCGCTCGACAGCCTTCGGTGCTGCGGCCACAGCGCGGCGGGCGGCGTCGACGGCGGTGCCGACCTCCGAGGGATCGAGCCCGAGCCAGCCGGCGAGCGACCTGATGTAGCCCTGCGTCAGCGAGGCGTCGCGGATCCCGGCGACGACCGGCGCCGACGAGCGGAGGGCCGCCACTCGACCCTCCACCGTCTCGAGGTCGTGACCGTCGAGGGTCCGCTTGATCATGAACTCGAACATCGGCCGCTTGCCCTCGACGAGGCGGCGGACGGCGTCGTCGCCGCGATTGAGGCGGAGGTCGCAGGGGTCGAGGCCGTCGGGGGCGACAGCGACGAACGTCTGCGCCGCGAACCGCTGCTCCTCGGCGAAGGCTCGGCTGGCCGCCCGCTGGCCGGCCTCGTCGGGATCGAAGGTGAACACGACCTCGCCGAGGGTCGACGCGTCGGCCCCGCGGACGTCGCCGAGCATCGGGCGCAGCACCTTGATGTGGTCGACGCCGAACGACGTGCCGCAGGTGGCGACGGCGGTCGTGACCCCGGCGAGGTGGCAGGCCATGACGTCGGTGTAGCCCTCCACGATGACCACGCGCTTGGACTTCGAGATGTCGCGGCGGGCGAGGTCGAGCCCGTAGAGGACCTGCGACTTGTGGTAGATCGGCGTCTCGGGGGTGTTCAGGTATTTGGGGCCGTTGTCGTCCTCGAGGAGCTTCCGCGCACCGAAGCCGATCGTGGCGCCCGTGACGTCGCGGATCGGCCAGATCAGCCGCCCGCGGAACCGGTCGTAGGCGTTGCGGTCGCCCTGGCTCAGGATGCCCGCGGTCACGAGCTCCTCCTCGGTGAAGCCGCGCCCCTTGAGGAGCGACCGCACGGCGTCGAACGACTTCGGCGCGAAGCCGACGCCGAAACGCTCGGCGGCCGCTGGGTCGAATCCGCGCTCCCCCAGGAACCGGCGCGCAGGATCCGCCTCCGCGCTCGTCAACTGCTCGACGTAGAACTCGCGCGCGGCCTCGTTCGCGGCCAGGAGTCGCGCCCGGTTTCCGTGGTCGCTGGCCTGCCCGCCGTCCTCGTAGTGGAGGGTGAAGTTGATGCGGGCGGCCATCCGCTCGACGGCCTCCTGGAACGTCGTGTGGTCGGTCTTCTGGATGAAGCTGAACACGTCGCCGTCCTCTCCGCAGCCGAAGCAGTGGTAGCGGCCGACCTGGGGACGCACGTGGAAGCTGGGGCTGCGCTCGTCGTGGAACGGGCAGAGGCCCTTCATCGAGCCGATCCCCGCACCCTTGAGGGTCACGTAGTCGGAGACGACGTCGGCGATGTTGACGCGGGAACGGACTTCGTCGATGTCTCCGCGCTTGATCAGTCCAGCCACGGGGTGACCCTCCGTCGTGTCGATCCGCGGGTGGGCCGGGTCTCGTCGGCCGAGGCCGGCACAGCGGGCCCCCTCACGACCGGACCAGGCGGTCGTACCAGGCCATGGCGCTCTGATCGGTGAGAGACGCGACCTGATCGACCACGACCCGCCGGCGTGCGGCGTCGTCGTCGGCCAGCGACCAGTCGGTCGCGAAGCCCGGGTCGAGGGCGCTCGGCCCCGTCGCCCAGAGCGCGTCGGCCAACGACGCAAGGACCTCGCGCTGCTGCTGGTAGATGGGCTGGCGTGTGTTTCGCGTCATGACGAACGCGGCGACGATGCCCTTCAGGGCGGCGATCTCGCCGATGATGTCGGCCGGGATGACGACGCTCGCGGAGAACCGGATGAGGCTCGCCTGCGGGTAGTGCTCGTGGGTCGCCTGCGTGGCGGACCCGGCGAACCGGCCGATGAGCTGGCTCGTGAGGTTCTTCAGGCGGGCCTGGTCGATGCGGCCCCCGTCGTAGTCGTCGAGCCACACATCGAGGGCCTGGAGCCGCTCGAAGGCCTCCGTCAGTTCGTCGCGGCTCAGCTCTCCGCCGACCCACTCGTGCATGGCCGTGACGAGGCCGGCGTGGCCCTCGGCGGACCCGAGCGAGGCCACGTCGATGTAGCCGTTCACGACGGCGTCCTCGAAGTCGTGAACGGAGTAGGCGATGTCGTCGCTGAGGTCCATCACCTGCGCCTCGATGCAGCGCTGTCGCCTCGGAGCCCCCCGCCGGAGCCACTCGAAGGCCGGGGTGTCGTCGTCGTAGAAGCCGAACTTGGTTCGCCCGCTCGGATCCGCGATGCCCTGCGCGGCCGGCCACGGGTACTTGCAGCTCGCGTCGAGGCTCGCCCGGGTGAGGTTGAGGCCGTAGCTGGTGCCGTCGGAACCGATCACCTTCGGCTCGATGCGGGTCAGGAGTCGCAGCGTCTGCGCGTTGCCCTCGAAGCCGCCGATGTCGCTCGCCCAGTCGTTGAGGGCCTTCTCCCCGTTGTGGCCGAACGGCGGGTGACCGAGGTCGTGCGCAAGGCAGGCCGTGTCGACCACGTCGGGATCGAGCCCGAGGCTCGTCGCGAGCTCCCGACCGACCTGGGCCACCTCGAGGGAGTGCGTCAGCCGGTTACGGGCGAAGTCGAGGCCGGCGGTCGGGCTGAGCACCTGCGTCTTGGCCGCGAGACGTCGCAGGGCGCTCGAGTGCAGGAGGCGGGCGCGATCGCGGGCGAAGTCGCTTCTGCGGTTGGAATGCTGCTCGGGCAGCCAGCGCTCGGTGTCGCGCTCGGCGTAGCCGAGGGCCGCTGCGTCGTCGGTGACGCTGTGCGACCCGAGTGCCTGCGGCTGCTGAGGCGGGGAGGAGGAGATCACGCGGGGCCCTTCGGGCGGTGGGTCGGCATCGGGCGGGAGGGCGGTACCCCGCTCAGCCGCCGCTGTGGTGGAGCTCCGCCGCGGTCAGTTCGTCGCGGAACGCCTCGTCGAGGTCGCGGCTGTCGAGCCAGCCCTCCGGGAGGGCGGGCTTCTTGGGGCTGCCGGCCCGGCCTCGCGGCCCTTCGGCGGCATCGCCCGGGTACTCCTCGGACCAGTCGAGCGTGGCGAGGAGGTCGTCGATCTGCGCGAGGCTCCCGACGGCGGCGAGGCCGGCCCGGAGGTCGCCTCCGACCGGGTACCCCTTGAAGTACCAGGCCACGTGCTTGCGGATGTCTCGGCACGCGCGGTCTTCGTCGCCGAAGAACTCGACCAGCAGTTCGGCGTGGCGGCGGAAGGCACGGGCGACGTCGCCGAGACCCGGCTCGGCCTTCTGCTCCTCCCCGCGGAAGGCGGCCGCGAGGTCGCCGAAGAGCCACGGCCGACCGAGGCACCCGCGCCCGACGACCACGCCGTCGCAGCCCGTCTCGTCGACCATGCGGAGCGCGTCGGCGGCCGACCAGATGTCGCCGTTGCCGAGGACCGGGGTGCCCGTGATCGTGTTCTTGAGCGTGGCGATGGCCGACCAGTCGGCGTGGCCCGAGTAGAACTCCGACGCGGTGCGGGCGTGGAGGGCGATCGATGCCACTCCGGCGCCCTCGGCCGCGCGGGCGGCCTCGAGGTACGTGAGGTGGTCGGAGTCGATGCCCTTGCGCATCTTGATCGTCAGCGGGATGTCGCCGGCGGCGCGGACGGCGCGCTCGACGATCTCACGGAACAGGCCGAGCTTCCAGGGCAGGGCAGCGCCGCCGCCCTTCCGCGTGACCTTGGGGACGGGGCACCCGAAGTTGAGGTCGATGTGGTCGGCGCGGTCTTCGGCGACGAGCATGGTCACGGCCTCGGCCACGGTGGTGGGCTCGACGCCGTAGAGCTGGATGCTGCGCACCGACTCGCTCTCGTGGTGGGTGATGAGACGCATGGACTCGGGCGTGCGCTCGACGAGCGCGCGACTCGTGATCATCTCGCTCACGTAGAGGCCGGCGCCGTATTCGCGGCAGAGGCGGCGGTAGGCCGTGTTGGTGATGCCCGCCATCGGCGCCAGGACGACCGGCGAGTCGACCGTGAGCCGACCGATGGTGAGGTCGGTCGGTCGCGAGGCCGTTGCGGAGGGGGTGAGAGTCGTTGTCATCGAGACAATTGTCTCACTCTCGCTCGGGTCCCGACGAGGCCGGACCAGGGGCTGTGGAGAAGTCTCGGGCGGGGAATGCCGTGGGGGAACCGCGCGTTCGCACCGACGACCCCCGAGCCATGAGGAGAACCGTGACCGCCACCGGAACAGAGCGCGTGCTCGACGACGCGGGAGCCCGCGGCCTCGCCGTGGAGATCGTCGAGCGCCCCGCCGCGGACAGCCTCGAGGCCGCCGCGGCGCTTCTGGGGATCGAGGCCTCCTCGATCGTCAAGAGCCTCGTCGTGAAGAAGCACGACGGCACCTTCCTTTTCGCGCTGATCCCGGGTGACCGGCAGATCTCCTGGGCGAAGCTGCGCGCCGCCGTCGGAGTCAACAAATTGTCGATGCCCTCGGCCGACCTGGCCCTCGAGGCGACCGGCTTCGAGCGGGGAACGATCAGTCCGATGGGGAGCACCACCGCCTGGCCCGTGTTCGCCGACGAGCGGATCGTCGGACGCCGCGTCGCCCTGGGAGCGGGAACGCACGGCCGGAGCGCGTTCGTCGACGCCGACAGCCTCGTCAGCGCTTATAAGGCCACGGTCGCCGACATCAGCGACTGAGACGCTCCCTGCCCGCTCGTCAGAGCGAGGCGCCCTCGTCGAGGGCCGCCGCGACGGCGCGGGAGGATGCGGCAGCCGTCTCGTCGGGCGACAGCCCGAGCTCGGAGCCGGTCACGACGGGGACCAGGCAGGCGTCGCCCTCGCAGGCAAGGGCATCCGGATCGCCGAGCAGGATGAACGGGGTGGACCTGTCGGTGTCGCTCACAGCGCCTCCTGCCCGACCGTCGCCTCGAGGGCGACGGTGTCGAGCACACCGCGGAACGTCTCGGGTGCCTGGGCGCCGGAGACGCCGTACTTGCCGTCGAAGACGAAGAAGGGCACGCCGTTGATGCCGAAGGCCGCGGCCTGCTCCTGGTCGGCGCGGACGTCGGCCAGGTGTTCGTCCGTCTCGAGCGAGCGCAGGACGTCGGCGCGGTCGAGCCCCGCCTCGCCCGCGATGTCGGCGAGGACGTCGAGCCGGCCGAGGTGCCTGCCCTTCTCGAAGTAGGCCGAGAGGAGGCGCTCGACGAGGTCGAGCTGGACCCCGCGGGCCTTGGCGTAGTGAAGGAGCTGGTGCGCCTTGACCGTGTTCGTGTGATGCAGGGCCTCGAAGTCGTAGGCCAGCCCCACGTCGGAGGCGCGCGACGTCACGGTCTCGAGCATCGACTCGACCTGCGCGCGCGGCATGCCCTTGTGTCTGGCGAGGAAGTCGATCTCGTCGCCCTCGAAGTCGACGGGGGTGTCCGGGGAGAGCTCGAACGAGTGGTACTCGACCTCCACCTCCCCCGGGAAGCCCTCGACGGCGGATTCGAACGAGCGCTTGCCGATGAAGCACCACGGGCACGCGATGTCGGACCAGATGTCGACCTTGATGACGTTGTTCACGGGGACGAGAACCCCTCGGCCGAGCGTGGCATTCCCGCCGCCGGGTTCTGCCGACGCAGCGCCTACGCGCCGAGCAGCTGCGCCCCGAGGTACCCCTGCAGCTGATCGAGCGAGACGCGCTCCTGCGCCATCGTGTCGCGCTCGCGCACGGTCACGGCGTTGTCGTCGAGCGAGTCGAAGTCGACGGTGACGCAGAACGGCGTGCCGATCTCGTCCTGGCGGCGGTAGCGGCGGCCGATGGCTCCCGCGTCGTCGAAGTCGATGTTCCAATACTGGCGCAGCCCGTCGGCGACGGAGCGCGCGAGCGGCGAGAGCCTCTCGTTGCGCGACAGCGGCAGCACGGCGACCTTCACCGGCGCGAGGCGACGGTCGAGCTTCAGGACGGTGCGCTTGTCGACGCCGCCCTTCGCGTTGGGCGCCTCGTCTTCGTGGTACGAGTCGACGAGGAACGCCATGAGCGCCCGGGTGAGGCCGAATGCGGGCTCGATCACGTAGGGGATCCAGCGCTCGTTCTTCGTCTGGTCGAAGTAGGAGAGGTCGACGCCGGAGGCCTCGGAGTGCGTCTTGAGGTCGAAGTCGGTGCGGTTGGCCACACCCATGAGCTCGCCCCACTCCGAGCCGGCGAAGCGGAAGCGGTACTCGAGGTCGACGGTGCGCTTGGAGTAGTGCGAGAGCTTCTCGGACGGGTGCTCGTAGCGGCGGATGTTCTCGGGGGTGATCCCGAGCGAGAGGTACCACTTCTCGCACGCGTCGATCCAGTACAGGAACCACTCGTCGTCGCTCCCCGGTTCGACGAAGAACTCCATCTCCATCTGCTCGAACTCGCGGGTGCGGAAGATGAAGTTGCCGGGCGTGATCTCGTTGCGGAACGACTTGCCGACCTGCGCGATGCCGAAGGGCGGCTTCATCCGCGCGGAGCCCATGACGTTGGCGAAGTTGACGAAGATGCCCTGCGCCGTCTCGGGCCGGAGGTAGGCCATGCCCTGCTCGTTGTCGACCGGGCCGAGGAAGGTCTTCAGCAGGCCGGAGAAGTTCTGCGGCTCGGTCCAGGAGCCGGGCTGACCGGTGTCGGGGTCGCGGATGTCGGCGAGACCGTTGACCGGCGGGTGGCCGTGCTTCTCCTCGTAGGCCTCGAGAAGGTGGTCGGCCCGGAAGCGCTTGTGCGTGTGGAGCGACTCGACCAGCGGGTCGGAGAAGACCTCGACGTGGCCGGAGGCCTCCCAGACCTTGCGGGGCAGGATGACCGAGGAGTCGAGCCCGACAATGTCGTCGCGGCCCTGCACCATGAACTTCCACCACTGCTGCTTGATGTTCTCCTTCAGCGCGACGCCGAGGGGCCCGTAGTCCCAGGCCGAGCGCGACCCGCCGTAGATCTCGCCCGCTTGGTAGACGAACCCGCGGCGCTTGGCCAGGGCGATGACGGAATCGAGACGGTTCGGTGCTGCCACGTGTGATGCTCCAGGTGAGGTCGGCCGCGAGGTCAAGGCCCGCACTGGGTGCGCGGGCCGTCGGCGTAGGGGTCAAGCCTATCGGGAGGTGCCGCGCGGCGCGGTCCCGCGGAGAGCGGTGACGACGCGCTCCACGTCGTCGTGGTCGTTCCAGAGGTGGAAGGCGACGCGGACGCGCCCGGCGCGCCCCGACACGGTGAGGCCCGCCCGCGTGAGGGCGTCGAAGTGGCGGCCGTCCGAGTCGGGCCAGGTGACGATGGCGCGCCCGTGCGGCGGGAGTCCGAGGCTCCTGCAGAGCGCGTCTCCGAGGTCACCCGCGTGCCGCGCGACCTCGACAGGGGCCACGGACGCGAAGAGCTCGAGGGCCGGCAGCGCCCCCACGAAGGCCTGCCACGCCGGCGAGACGTCGAAGCGCCGGGCATCGGCGGCGAGCTCGACGTCGGCGCCGTAGCAGGAGGCCCAGACGTCGCTTCCCGCGTACCACCCCGTCTGTACGGGCCGGACCTCTTCGAGGAGTCGTTCGCCGATCGTGAGGAAGGCGACGCCGCGGGGCGCGCAGAGCCACTTGTAAGCGTGCGTCACGGTGGCGTCGTACCGCGAGGCGTCGACGGGGACGACGCCGGCGGCCTGCGTCAGGTCGACGAGGGTGCGGGCACCGGCCGCCGCAGCCGCCCGCACCACCTCGTCGTCGGCCGCGGTCTCCCCTGTCGCCGACTGCACCAGCGAGTACGCGACGAGCCAGGTCGACGGCAGGATGCTCGGGGCGAGGTCGCCCAGCGGGACCACCCGCACCCTCACACCCCGGTGGGCCTGCGCCCGGAACGGCATCACGAGGGACGAGAAGTCGCCCTCGGGCACGAGGACCTCCGCCCCGTCGGGGACGGACGCCGCGAGGACCGCGACCATGGCGGAGGTCTGCGATCCGAGGGCGACGAGCTCGGGCCGGACCCCGACGAGGCGCGCGAAGGCCGCCCGCGTCGCCTCGGCCGTCTCCCCATGTCGGACGGGGCTCAGGTGCCCGGTCGACCACGACTCGAGGTCGGCGCGCATCGCCCGCACGGCGGACGTCGGAGGGAGGCCTCCCGTGCACGCGGCCAGATACCCGGTGCCGCGCGGGAACTCGGCGCGCGCCTCGTCGAGGGAGACGGCGGCGGGAGGAGTCGTCATGCGTCGAGCCTCGCGCCCGTCGACGCATCACACAACGACAGATGAGTCATGATTCCGATAACGACCGCTTATGCTCGCCGGATGAGCACCGAACTCGACCTCCTCGACCTGCGAGTCATCCGCGCCGTCGCCGAGACGGGCGGCATCACCGCGGCCGCCGCCGCCCTCGGCTACAGCCAGCCGGCCGTGACGCAGAGGATCCGCCGTGCGGAGGGCGTGCTCGGCCAGCCGCTCGTCCTGAGATCGGGGCGCGGGGTCGCCGTCACCGAGGCCGGACGTCGCCTCGCCTCCCACGCCGTGCACGTGCAGGCCGCCCTCGACGCGGCGCGCCAGGACCTCGACTCGCTCGCGGGTGGAGTGACCGGGACGCTGAGGCTCGCGGGCTTCCCCAGCGCGTCGCCGACGCTCGTCCCGAGCATCCTGTCGTCCCTCCGGGTCAGCCACCCGAGCGTCACTCTCAGCTATCTCGAGGTGGAGCCGCCCGCCGCCCTCGAGCTCGTGCGGGACGGCGCGATCGACCTCGCCCTGACGTTCAGCTACCCCGGAGACGGGCAGCGGTCCGATGCTCCTCGGGTCGAGGGTCTCCGGACGACGCCGCTCTTCCGCGACACGACGATGCTGGTCGGGCCCCGGGGGACGTTCGGGGCGCACGCCGATCTGGCGGCCGTCCGCGCCGAGCGGTTCATCGGCGGGTGTCCGCGCTGCCGGGGGCACCTGCTCGCCGTCTGCCGGGCCGCGGGTTTCGAACCGGAGATCGTGCTCGAGACCGACAACGCGCTGGCCGTCACCGGTCTCGTCGCCGCCGGACTCGGGATCGCGCTGCTGCCGGGGCTCTCCCTCCTCACGGCGGGGACGCCCGCCGGCGTCGATGTCCGTCCGCTCCCGGCCGACGCCGATCGCATCGTGCAGGTCGTGCACTCGCGAGGGGCCGAACGGGTGCCCGCGGTCGCGGCGGGACTCCGGGCCGTCCTCGGCCTCGACGCCGCGACGTTCGGACTCCGCCCGGCCGACCGCGGTTAGGCTGGGGCGACCGACAGACCACCGACGGAGGAAGCGGCACCGTGCGTAGACGAATCCTCCCCGTGGCCGTGGCCTGCGCCCTTCTCGTCGGGCTGACGGGCTGCTTCTCCACGGTCGACTCGCTCACGCCCGTCCCGGGCTCGCAGAGCACCGCGGGCTCCGGCGCAGGAGCCACGGCCGCGCCGCAACCGCAGGTCACCGGCGGCCCCGGCAGCGGCAGCGCAGGAGGCACGGGATCGCCGAGCGCGCTCGCACCGGGCGGCACGCTCCTCAACCAGGTCAACTACAAGGACCTCACCGTGTACATCTACAAGGTCGGCGAGATCACCACGTCGAAGGCGTCGATCTACGCCCGGCCCGACGGCCGTGACCCCTATCCCGCCGGCACCAAGGTCTACGTGACGGCCTACGTGCTCGTCAACGACTCCAGCCAGCGCCTCGACCTCACCGACCTGAGCGCCGACTACTCGTCCTACGGCAACAAACTGGCCGCCCAGGACACCTTCGCCGGCCAGGACCTCCTGACCAGGAACGGCTACAGCACCGACCTGTCGACGCAGTTCCCGAAGGGCGCATCCACCTGGTACCTTCTGCCGGGCAAGCAGGTCGTGTTCGCGAACGCGTGGTTCCACCGCGCCACGGACGGCCCCCTGACGCTGCAGTTCCTCTGGCCCGCGGAGCGCATCTTCCTCGGCGCCAACATCACGTTCTGACGCGCGCCGCGGATCAGGGCGCTGGCGTCGGCGCGTCGACGGCCCCGCCGAACCGACGCGAGCGTCCGACGTAGGAGTCGATCGCGCCCCAGAGGTCCTCGCGGGTGAAGTCGGGCCACAGGCGGTCGAGGAACACCATCTCGGCGTAGGCCGATTCCCAGAGCTGGAAGTTGCTCGTCCGCTGCTCCCCTGAGCTCCGGAGGAAGAGGTCGACGTCGGGGAGTTCGGGCTGATAGAGGTGGCGCTGGATGACCTTCTCGGTGATGCCCGCCGGCTTCAGCCGCCCCGCCTCGACCTCGGCGGCGATGGACCGGATGGCGTCGGTCAGCTCGTTGCGACCGCCGTAGTTGACGCACATGTTGAGCGTCATCACCGTGTTGTCGCGGGTCGCCTCCTCGGCGACGCGGAGCTCGTTGATGACCGAGGCCCAGAGCTTGGGGCGGCGACCCGACCAGCGGATCCGGACCCCCCAGGCGTTGAGCTGCTCGCGCCGGCGGTGGAGGACCTCGCGATTGAAGCCCATCAGGAACCGCACCTCCTCGGGCGAGCGCTTCCAGTTCTCGGTCGAGAAGACGTAGACGCTGAGGTGCTTCACCCCGGCCTGGATCGCCCCGGCGACGACCTCGAGCAGAGCGGCCTCCCCGGCGCGGTGACCCTCGATGCGCGGCAGGCCGCGCGCGTTGGCCCAGCGGCCGTTGCCGTCCATGACGACGGCGACGTGCTCGGGCACCGACCCCTCGGGGTAGCGCGGCGGCTCGCCGCCCTGCCAGTCGAGGGGCTGGTAGACCATCTCGGTCGGCATCATGCGGCGGCCGAACAGGCCTCGGCGCTCACCGGACGCGGCTGGCGTGGACTTCACAGGACTTCTCCTCGGCGGGTGGTGGCGATGGTCCGGTCGACGTGCTGCAGGGACCGCAGCCCTCTCTCGAGGTGCCACTGGGTGTACGCGGCAACCACGCCGCTGGCCTGGTTGCGCGTGCTCTCTCCCGCGGCCTCGGCCGTCGGCCAGTCTCCGGTGAGGAGGGCGGCCAGGAGTCGCAGGGTCTCGGGGTCGAGCCGCGGCGCACCCGGAGGGGCGGCGGCATCGGCGACGACGCCTCCCAGCTGGACGACGAAGGCGGCGTGCGGGCCCGGCGCGCCGGTCACGGCGCAGTCGCCGAAGCTCGGTGCCCAGCCGGCGATGCTGAGGGCGCGCAGGAGGTACGAGTCGAGGGTGAGCTGCGAGTCGTGCTCGCGCCGCGCCAGGGCCCGCAGCGCACCGACGAGGAGGAGGTACTGCTGGAGCCCCGCCTCGGCGTCGGTCAGCTTGTCGGCCGTCTCCACCATCACGTTGGCGGCCGTGTAGCTGCCGTAGTCGGAGACGATGTCGGCGCCGTACGAACCGAGCGACTCGGCCTGCGTGACGATGTCGAGGCTCCTGCCCTCGTAGAGCTGCAGGTCGGCCACCATGAACGGCTCGAGCCGCGCGCCGAACTTCGACGCGGTGCGCCGGACGCCCTTGGCGACGGCGCGGATCTTGCCGTGCGACCGGGAGAGCATCGTCAGGATGCGGTCGGCCTCACCCAGCTTGTGGGTGCGCAGGATCACGCATTCGTCTCGGTACACGGGCACGAGTCCAGTATCCCCCGCGTGGCAGAATCGACCGGTGTCCGCCACAGCTCTCACCATCCCCCTCTGGGCGGATCTTCTCGCCGTCTCCATCGGGAGTCTCCAGGGGGCCCTCTTCGCGAGCCAGTTCCGCGACCGCCGGGTGGATCTGCTCGGCGTGGCGATCATCGGGACGGCGACGGGCCTCGGCGGGGGCATCCTGCGCGACCTCCTCCTCGGGGAGGTGCCGCGCGCCATGCAGAGCAACTGGTACCTCGCGGCCGCGGTCCTCGCCGCGCTCCTCGGGATGCTGCTGCAGCGCCTCTTCACCCGGCTCGCCGCCTTCATCACGGTCCTCGACGCCCTGACGATCGGCCTCTTCGGCGCGATCGGGTCGACGAAGGCCCTGGCGATGGGGTTGCCCGAGATCCCCGCCGTGTTCGTCGGCGTCGTGTCGGCCGTCGGCGGGTCGGTGCTGCGCGACCTCCTGATGAATCTCACCATCGCGATGATGCACGTCGGATCGCTCTACGCGGTCGCCGCCGGGGCGGGCACCGCGGTGCTCGTCGGTCTCGTCGCGTTCGGGGTGCCGACGCTCGTGGCGGCCCTCGCAGGAGCCACGACCACCGTGCTCCTGCGCCTGCTGGCCGTCCGCTTCGGGTGGACGCTCCCGGAGCAGCGCGCGCTGAGCCGCCTGCCCCGGTGGCGCCGGCCCCGCTGAGACGGCGACGCAGGGGGCGGCGCCCCGCTGGGGGCGCCACCCGCGCGTCAGGCGGAGGCCAGCTCCCGGTCGGCCGTCACGGAGCGGAGAGCGCGGTTGACCGCGGACACGATCGCCTTGAGCGACGCCGTCGAGATGTCGGCGTCGATGCCGACGCCCCAGAGGCGCGTGCCGTCGACGTCGAGCTCCACGTACGAGGCGGCCTGCGCGTCGCCCGAGGCCGAGAGCGTGTGCTCGACGTAGTCGTAGAGCTTCACGGTCACGCCCTGCGAGGCGAGGATGTCGATGAAGGCCGCGATCGGACCGGAGCCGACACCCTCGGTGGAGACGCGGTCGTCGCCGACCCGGAGGTCGACGGCGAGGTGCGTCTCGCCCGTCATGTCGCTCCGGGTGCCGGTGCGCGTGAGCTCGAACCGGCCCCACTTCGCCTCGGCGTCGGTCGAGGGCAGGTATTCGTCCTGGAAGATCGACCAGATCTGGTCGCTCGTGACCTCGCCGCCCTCGGCGTCGGTCTTGGACTGCACGACGCCGGAGAAGTCGATCTGCAGCTTGCGGGGCAGGTCGAGGGCGTGGTCGGTCTTGAGCAGGTACGCGACGCCGCCCTTGCCGGACTGCGAGTTCACCCGGATGACGGCCTCGTACGAGCGGCCGAGGTCTTTCGGGTCGACGGGCAGGTAGGGGACGGCCCACACGAGCTCGTCGATGGGGACGGAGCGCTCGGCGGCCGTGGCCGCCATGGCCTCGAAGCCCTTCTTGATGGCGTCCTGGTGCGAACCGCTGAACGCGGTGTAGACGAGGTCGCCGGCCCAGGGGCTCCGCTCGGGGACGGGGAGCTGGTTGCAGTACTCGGCGGTCCGCTTGACCTCGTCGAGGTCGGAGAAGTCGATCTGCGGGTCGATGCCCTGCGTGAACAGGTTGATGCCCAGCGCGACCAGGTCGACGTTGCCGGTGCGTTCCCCGTTGCCGAAGAGACAGCCCTCGATGCGGTCGGCGCCGGCCAGGTAGCCGAGCTCCGCCGCCGCGACGCCGGTACCGCGGTCGTTGTGCGGGTGCAGCGACAGGATGACGTTCTCGCGGTGGGCCAGGTTGCGCGACATCCACTCGATGGCGTCGGCGTAGACGTTCGGCGTGGCCATCTCGACGGTGGCGGGGAGGTTGATGATGACCTGGCGGTCGGCCGTCGGCTCGAACACCTCGATGACGGCGTTGCAGATGTCGCGGGCGAACTCGAGCTCGGTCCCGGTGAAGCTCTCGGGCGAGTACTCGTAGTAGACGGTGGTCTCGGGGATCGTCGCCTCGGCCGCCTTGCACAGCCGCGCACCCTCGAGCGCGATGTCGACGATGCCCTGGCGGTCGGTGCGGAACACGACGTCGCGCTGCAGGATGCTCGTGGAGTTGTACAGGTGGACGATCGCCTGCTTCGCCCCCGCGATCGACTCGTAGGTGCGGTTGATGAGGTGCTCCCGCGCCTGCGTCAGCACCTGGATCGTGACGTCGTCGGGGATCGCTCCCTCGTCGATGAGGCTGCGGACGAAGTCGAAGTCGGTCTGCGAGGCCGAAGGGAATCCGACCTCGATCTCCTTGTAGCCCATGCGGACGAGGAGGTCGAACATGATCCGCTTGCGCTCGGGGCTCATCGGGTCGATCAGGGCCTGGTTGCCGTCGCGCAGGTCGACGGCGCACCAGCGCGGGGCGACCTCGATGCGCTTCGTCGGCCAGGTGCGGTCGGGCAGGTCGACGGTGATCTGCTCGTGGTACGGGACGTACTTGTGGATCGGCATCCCGGACGGCTGCTGGGTGTTCTTCATGGGGTCTCCCTCTTCGACGAATGGTGATCAGGCCCCGGAATGGTCACGAGCACCGCGAACTCCGCGACGAGGGAGGCCTTAGAACGAGGTCTCGTCGCGGCAGCTAAGAAGGAGCAGGCCGAAGAACACGATCCCGACCCTAGCACCGCGCTCGGCGCCCCCGCCACGCCGGCCTCAGGACGTGACGGATCGCAGGAGCCTCGGCACCTGCCGCACGGAGAGCTCCGGGAGGTAGGCGCGCGCCAGCGCCGTCCCGATGGCGGGGAGCTGCAGCGGGTCGGGGTAGGCCATCAGGAGTGGGGTGAACTCGGGCTGGAACTTCATCTTGAAGGTGAGGAGCGACTGGAACCCGTAGGCGGGTTCGAGCACCCGGGCCAGGAACGACATGAGCCGCTCGGCCTGCGAGGCGTCGCCCCCGACCGGCTCCGACGAGGTGAGCGGCGCGGCGGAGAGGCTGACGAACTCGAGGCCCTCCTCCTTCGACTGGAGGGCCACCGAGGCGATGAGGAACTCCATCACGCCGTTCATACCGTCCGGCAGACGGCGCATGAAGTCGAGGGTCCAGCCGGTCACGGCCCCGTCGCGGTAGGTCGGGAGCCAGCTCGTGACGGCGAGCACCCGGTCGGCCTCGTCGATCGCCAGCATGAGGGCGACATCGCGGTCCATCAGCTCGTCGAGTCCGCCGAGGGTGAAGCCCATCTCGGGGAGGTCCTTCTCGGCCACCCACTGCTCCGAGATGTCCTCGATCTGGCGGGCGATCGCGGGGCGGAGGTCGGCGTAGCGCGTCCACTCGGCACGGACGCCGAGTTTCGCGGCCCGGTTGACGCTGGAGCGGACATCCTGCCATTTCTTGCCCTGCATCGCGAAGGTGCCGGGCCGCAGGACGGTCTCCTCGCCGACCGGGAGCGTCGACCAGCCGAGGTCGCGGAACACGGGGGCGAGGTCGTCGCGGACGCTGTAGAAGACGGGCACGAGACCGCGATCGTCGCACCAGCGCGCGAAGGCGAGAACGACCTCTGCGCTGCGGTCGTCGCCGCAGAGCGGATCTCCCGTCGTGAGGGCGATGTTCCCGACGACGCGGTAGGCGACGGCCGCCTCGCCGTCGGGGGTGAACCAGTAGGAGTTCCCCTCCCAGGTGGCCATGTGCGAGAGCCCCCCGGTGACACCGCGTCGCAGGATGCGCTCGATCGCGACCCGCTCCTGGGCGGAGTCACCTCGCGTGGACGCTCCCGCGGCGACGACGAGGCCGACGATGAGGACGACCCAGAACACCGGGCCGATCCACTCGAAGACGAGCCGGAGCGGACCGTCGACGGGAAGGGGCCCCAGGTGACGCGCTCCGAGGAACCCGACCGGCACGAAGCGCTCGGGCGCCGAGACGAGCAGGCGGACGAGGGTGACCGGCGTCGTGAACTCGTCGCGCCCCACGGTGCCCGCCAGGACGAAGACCGCCGAGAGGGCCAGGAAGGTCCCCGCGAGGGTCCAGCCGTAGCGGCGGAGAGCGCGGACCGGTGTCCTCACGGTGAAGTGGTGCAGGAACACGACCAGCACGACGGCGACGCCGAGGGGTGCGACGACGGAGAGGCCGCTCAGCAGAAGCCGCTCCGCGTGGTTGCCGTGCCGGGCGACCGCGGCCGACGGAGTCAGCGGCAGCAGCGCGAAGTAGATTCCCGCGAGGAGCGCGAGGAGGAGGTTCACGGCGACCGCCACGACGACCGCGAGGCGCCGCCCGCGGCGGATCAGCCGCGCCGCGACGAGCAGGGCGACGAGGGGCAGGATGCTCAGCAGCAGCGTGCCCGGACCGTGGAGGCCGACCAGCGCGGCGTCGTTCGTGCAGGCCGCACTCGCGGCGAGGCCGGTGCGCTCGGCCTCCTCGATCGAGCGCGCGCAGTAGGCGGAGAGCGGTCGGCCGGGCAGCGCCACGGCGAAGAGCTGACCGAGCGGCGCCAGGATGCCGACCGGCGCGCGCGTGAGGAGGGTCACGACGGGCCCGAGGGCGGTGATGGCCACGAGCGACGACAGCAGCACGCGGGCCTCGTGGTGCGAGCTCCGGGTCCACAGCCGGTCGGCGGCCCGCGCATGCGGGCGGAGGATCCGGCCGAGTCCGAGACCGGCGAGGGCCCCGACGAGGGCGTAGAGCCCCGAGGGGTGGCCGTCGTAGAGGAGGAACGCGGTGATCCCCGCGAAGCCGAGCACGCGGATCCTGCGCCGCCAGAGCGGACGCGCGAAGGCGCTGGCCGCCATGATCGTGCCGAGGGCCGGTGTGAACGGGTGCAGGGTCGAGTCGGCGGCGACCTGGATCGACCACACCTCCCCCACGGCGAGACCCACGGCCTGGACGGCCACGCCGACGACGGTGGCCACCACCCCCGTGACGACGTAGGCGAGCAGGGCCTTCCGCCAGCCCATCCGGCGCTCCGCCGCGCCGACGAGGACGAGGACGGCCGCGACGGTGGCGACGAGCTCGGGCAGGCCGCTGGAGAAGAGGATCGAGCCCAGCGTGCCCAGCCAGTCGAGACCGTTGGTGCGCTCGGCGATGCCGGCCCCGATGACGTCGCGCAGGCGGTCGGGCGGACCCTTGAGCGCGCTGCCGGAGACGAAGGCCAGGACGACGAGGATTCCCGCGACGACGACGCTGAGCGGCTGCGCGCGCGCGATGTCGGCCAGACGGTGGGTCGCGCGGCGGACGCGACCGGGTGTCTCCTCGAGCCGCGCCTCCGGCGGAGCGCCCTGGGCGACGCTCATCGGAGGGCCGCCTTCGCGAGGCCCCACCGGGGATACAGATCGGCGAAGCCGCGGGCGAACCCGAGGGAGGCCGTCGACCAGTCGTGGCCGCCCCCGGGTACGACGTACCGCGTGACCGCCATGCCGGCGGACCGGGCGTCCGCGGAGACGATCGTCATGCTGCGACCGTACTGCCGATCGGTCTCGCCCACGGCGAAGAACGCCGCCGTATCCGGGTAGGGCGCGTGGCGAGCGAGGATCGTCGCCGGCTTGGCCCGGTCGTACGCCGCCGCGCTTCCACCGAAGCCCTGGTCGATCGCCATCTGATCGGTCGTCAGCGTGGGGTACTCCTCGCCGGAGACGTCGAGGATGGAGCCGAACAGCCGGGGTTCCGCGGCGCCGAACTGGATCGAGCAGGTACCGCCCTGCGAGAAGCCGCCGACGGTCCAGGCGAGCCGCGACGACTCGACGTGCAGGTGGGTGCGGATCCAGTCGGGGACGTCGCGGGTGATGTAGGTGGCGCTGTTGCCGAGGGCGCCGTCGACGCACATCGGGTTGCCCGCCGACGGTCCGAGCTGGTCGGGAACGACCACGATCGGCGCCAGGCCGTGGTTGCGGGCGGCCAGGGCGTTCAGCGTGGCAGGAACGCCGCCGGACACCATGACGGTGTCGGGGCTGGCGGGCTGGCCCGACATCAGGATCACGACCGGGAGCGCCGGGCCGTTCTTCACCAGGGCGGCGGGCGGGAGGTAGACCTCGGCCGGACGCGCGGCGAAGTGGGAGATCGTCGCCGGGATCACCACCTGGCCGACCTTCCCCGTCTTCGGCATGAAGAGCGGCGGGTGCCAGGTCCGGTAGAGGAACGGGTTGAAGACGGAGCCGAGCGACACGACGGCCGTGCCCGGCTTCTGTCCCAGGGCCGAGGGCAGCCGGAGGTCCGGCGCCTGGGCGGTGCCGAGCAGTTGGCCGGGGGTGAGGTAGAGGTCGACGTCGCGGTTGATCGCGAGGGCGCCGGCGAGCAGGAACGCGATCATCGCGACGACGGCCACGATCTTCCGCCGCCACCGCGCCAGCACCACGTTCGCGACGGCCACCGCGAGCCCCGCGACGACCGCGCCGGTCCAGATCCGGTCGACCCAGGTCGGGGTCACGCCGAAGGCGTTCTGCACGTCACCCACGTACCAGATGAGGACGCCGCCGAGGACGGCGCCGATCACCACCACGAGCGGCAGGATCCGCCACCACACGCGAGCGCCGCGGGGTCGCGTCACGAGGACGAGGGCCAGGAGCACCGCGACGACGTCGACGACGGCCAGCACGGTCGTGGACGTCAGGGGCAGGTTCTCGAACCAGGTCGCGATGCTCATGGGCGCAGGTGATTCCGTTCTGTGAGCCCGGTTCCGGGCCGTTCCCGGCCCCTCCCCGCGAAGGGCCGCAGCAATCATGGAGCCGGATCGTCTGTGAGCGATCCGTACCTCGGCTGATTGAAAAGGATTCGTTGCCTGAAAGTGATGTCTGCGTCTTCGCTGAAGACGGCGTGGCGCTAGGCGGTCAGACCGTGCTCGTAGGCGTAGACCACGAGCTGCACCCGGTCGCGGAGGGAGAGCTTCGCCAGGATCCGGGAGATGTGCGTCTTCACGGTGGCCTCGCTGAGGTACTCCAGCTGCGCGATCTCGCTGTTGGACAGCCCCCGGGCCGCCGACTGGAAGATGTCGCGCTCGCGCGTCGTGAGCGACGCGAACTGCGGCGGGACCGCCTTCGTGGCGCTCGCCCGGCCGTCGAAGTGCTCGAAGAGCTCGCGCGTGGCCGAGGCGGCGATGACGCTCGTGCCCGCGTGGACCGTGCGGATCGCCGCGAGGAGGAACTCGGGGTCGCTGTCCTTCAGGACGAAGCCGCTCGCTCCTCCCCGGATCGCGCGCGTCGCCGCCTCGTCGAGATCGAAGGTCGTGAGCACCAGGATGCGCGGGGCGCGACGCCCCTCGCGATCCGCCTGCTCGAGGATGGCGGCGGTCGCCGCGATCCCGTCCATCACCGGCATGCGGATGTCCATCAGGACGACGTCCGGGTGCGTCCGCGCGACGACCTCGACGCCCTCCTCGCCGTCGCCCGCCTCCCCCACGAATTCGAGGTCGCGCTGCGACGAGACCACCATGCGGATGCCGGCCCGGAAGAGGGCCTGGTCGTCGACGAGGACGACCTTGATCGTGCTCGCGGTGGCCTGCGCCGTGGTCGAGTCGGGAGCGATGCTCATCGGAGACGAACCTCCTGGGTCAGTGCGGTGGACGGGATGTTGGCGCGGACGATGAAGCGGCCGCCGGCCTGGTGGGTCGTGAGGGTGCCTCCCGCCAGGGTCGCACGCTCGCGCATGCCGACGACACCGTGACCACGGCGCTCGTCGGGCCGGAACTGGCCGCTCGTGGTCAGAGCGTCGGGATCGATGGGGGCGCTGGGCAGGAGCGTGCTCGCGATGACGATCGTCAGGTCGTCCGGACGCCAGTCGAAGAGCACGTCGACGGTGGCCTTCGTGTCGCCGTGGCGGAGGACGTTGGTCAGCGACTCCTGCACGATGCGGTAGATCGCCAACTGGCGGTTGCTGCCGAGCTGAGCCGGTGTCCCGCTCGACCGGAGGTCGATCGACAGACCGGCCGTGGTCATCTGCTCGACGAGCTTCTCGAGGTCGCCGAGGACCGGTTGCGGGGCGGCACCCTGACTGTGCCGGAGCTGGCCGAGCAGGACGCGCACCTCGACGAGGGCCTCCCGAGCGGTGGCGGCGATCGTCGTCAGCGACTCCTCGACCGTGTCGGGATCGGCGCGGTACGAATAGCGGGCCCCGTCGGCCTGCGCGATCACGACCGCGAGCGAGTGCGCCACGACGTCGTGCATGTCGCGGGCGATGCGGCTGCGCTCCTGCTCGACGGCGATGTCGCGTTCGGCCCGCGCGGCCTCCCGCTCGGCCCGGGCGGCGTCGCCCTCGGCGCGCGCGGCCTCCCGCTCCGCGACGAGCTGCGCGTCTCGACTGGTGCGGGCGTCGACGCGGGTGCGCACGAGCTGGCCACCCACCCACGGCAGCCCCAGCAGGGCGAGGAATCCGAGGAAGGTGATCCCGATCTGCAGGAGCAGTCGGACCAGGTCGGTCACGGTGCTCACGTCGTGGAGGACGCCGAAGATGGCGAACTGCGCGAAGGTGACGTAGAACATGCCGATCGCGGCGCCGACACCGACCGACACCAGCCCGATCCACTTGATGCGCTGCGAGCCGTAGGCCGCCGTCGCGTAGAGCACGGCGCAGATGGCGAGGTTCGAGACCTGGGGCGTCGAGAGGGTCAGCATCTCGAAGGCGGCGACCGCCCAGGCGATCGACAGCGCCGTCCCCGGAGAGAGTCGACGGAAGACGAGGCTGACGACCATCCCGAGCGTGATGAGGACCGAGAACGGGTTCGCGTGGACGTCGAAGACGAGCGTGATCAGCCCGACGGCGACGGCGACGACGACGTCGGCGACGACCTGGCGGGACGTGAGGCGGCGCATGATCACCCCACCACCGTACGGTTCCGGCGGCCGTCCGTCAGCGCGGACGGCCCGCGGAACGACTTCCGGCGCGCGGAATCATCCGGTCGATGTAGTCGCTCCGGCGCTGGGCGGGCGGTGATCAGAAGCCGAGTCGCCCGAGCTGCTTGGGGTCGCGCTGCCAGTCTTTGGCCACCTTGACGCGGATCGACAGGAAGACCTGCTTGCCGACGAGCGGCTCGATCTGCCGGCGGGCCCGCTCGCCGACCTCCCGGAGACGCTCTCCGCGGTGGCCGATGATGATGCCCTTCTGGCTGTCGCGCTCCACGAAGAGGTTGGCGTAGATCTCGACGAGCTCGCGGTCGTCGCGCTCGACGATGTCGTCGATCGTCACGGCCAGGGAGTGCGGGAGTTCGTCCTGCACGCCCTCGAGCGCCGCCTCCCGGACGAACTCCGAGATGCGGTCTTCGAGGAGCTCCTCGGTGACCACGTCGGCCGGGTAGAGCTGCGGCGAGACGGGCAGGAGCTTGATCAGCTCCGAGGCGACGATGTCGAGTTGGATGCGGCTGACGGCGGAGAGCGGGACGATCGCCTCCCACTCGCGGAGGGCGCTCACGGCGAGGAGCTGCTCGGCCACCGTGGCCTTCGAGGCGACGTCGATCTTCGTGACGATCGCGACCTTCTTCGCCCGCGGGAACGCGTCCAGCTGCTCGTTGATGAACCGGTCGCCGGGACCGAGCTTCTCGTTCGCCGGGATGCAGAAGCCGATCACGTCGACGTCGCCGAGGGTGTCCTGGACGACGGTGTTGAGACGCTCGCCGAGCAGCGTCCGCGGGCGGTGCATACCCGGCGTGTCGACCAGGACGAGCTGACCGTTGCGGTGGTGCACGATGCCGCGGATCGCTCGCCGGGTCGTCTGCGGCTTGGACGACGTGATCGCGACCTTCTCGCCGACGAGGGCGTTCGTGAGCGTCGACTTGCCCACGTTGGGACGGCCGACGAACGACACGAAGCCGGCGCGGTACTCGGGGGTGGCGGGGGTGCTCATCGGATGGCCCTGTCGTCGGTGGTGCGGGAGGTCGTGCGATCGGAGGCATCGGAGGCGTCACCGGAGGGGCCGGCCGGGGCGGTGACCCCGTCGGCCCCGTCACGGGCGCCGGCGCCGCTGGGCGCGTCGGCCGAGCCGCGGCGGGAATCGCCGCCCTGGTCGCGGCGCTCACCGAATGCGGCGAGACTGTCGCTGAGGGCGGAGTCGCGCTCGACGCGGACCGTCTGGAGGTCGCGGCGACGCCCTTCGGTGCGCGTGGCGGTCAGGATGAGGCCGGAGACGACGGCCCGGGAGCCGCGCTCGGGCAGCTTGCCCAGCGCCTTGGTCAGGAGGCCGCCCACGGAGTCGACGTCGTCGTCGTCGAGCTCCAGGCCGAACAGGTCGCCCAGTTCGTCGACGGGCATCCGCGCGCTGACGAGGTGGACGCCGTCGGAGACCTCGCGGTGGTCGACGACGGCGAGGTCGTACTCGTCGCTGATGTCGCCGACGAGCTCCTCGATGAGGTCTTCGAGGGTCACCAGGCCCGCGATGCCGCCGTACTCGTCGACGACCATGGCCAGGTGGTTCTTCTCGGCCTGCATCTGACGGAGCGTCTCGTCGGCCCTCTTCGACTCGGGGACGAACACGGCCGGCTTCGCGAGGTCGGAGGCGTGGCGGACGGCTCCGCCGCGCCGCTCGTGCAGGAACCGCGCCGCGTCGCGGAGGTACATGACTCCGAGGACGTCGTCGCTGTCGCGCCCGATCACCGGGACGCGCGAGACGCCCTTGCCGAGGAAGACCGCCATGGCCGCCTCCACGGTCTGGTCGGCGTCGACCGTGACCATGTCGGTGCGCGGGACCATCACCTCGCGGATGACCGTCTCGTTGAACTCGAAGATCGAGTGGATGAGCGTGCGGTCGTCCTCGTCGAGGACCTCGAGCTCCGTGGCCTCGTCGACCATGCTGAGCAGCTGCTCCTCCGACGAGAACGACGCGCTGCGGGGCCGACCGGGCGTGACCCAGTTGCCGATCGCGACGAGGGCGTCGGCCAGCGGGCCGAGGACGACGCGGATCAGCCGGATCGGGCCGGCGAACACGGAGACGAGACCCCGGGCGTGGGCGCGCCCGACGCTCCTGGGGCTCGAGCCGACGAGCACGAACGAGACGGCGGTCATGATGAGCGCCGACAGGAGGAGCGCCCACCACCACTCCGGGATGGCGTAGGCGAACGACAGAGACACGAGCACCGCGGCCGCGGTCTCGGCCAGTACCCGCATGAAGTTGATGGCGTTGATGTGGGCGCCCACGTCGTCGGCGATGGCGGACACCGCGCGCCCGCCGCGACGGAGCGACCCGGCCAGGTCGAGCAGATCGTGCCTGCTCAGCACCGCGAGGGCGGAGTCGGCCGCCGCGAGGACCCCGCCGAAGACGACGAGGACGACGGCCGCCGAGACGAAGATCGCGATCATCACGGGCGACTACCGACTTCGGTGGTCGGCGTCGGCGAAGGCCGCGATGATGCCGTCCTGGATGCCGAACATCTCGGCCTTCTCGTCGGGCTCCGCGTGATCGAAGCCCAGCAGGTGCAGGATGCCGTGGGTCGTCAGCAGGAGCATCTCGTCGAGCGCGGAGTGACCGGCCGTCACGGCCTGGGCGGTCGCGACCTGGGGGCAGAGCACGATGTCGCCGAGGAGGCCGGGGGGCGTCGGGTCCTCCTCCGTGCCGGGACGGAGCTCGTCCATCGGGAAGCTCAGGACGTCGGTCGGGCCGGGTTCGTCCATCCACTGGACGTGGAGCTGCTCCATGGCGCCCTCGTCGACGAGGACGATGGCCAGCTCGGCCTCCGGATGCACGTGCATCTGGTCGAGAGCGAAGGTCGCGAGACGCAGGATCGTGGGCTCGTCGACCTCGATGCTCGACTCGTTGTTGATCTCGATGCTCACGCCGCGCCTCCTGCGCTGTCGGCCGACGGGGTCGGCGTCGCCGCGGGTGCCTGCTGCGCCTCGCGAGCGGCCTGGCGGGCGTGCTGGGCGGCCTGCTTCTCGGCGTCGTACTTGGTGTAGGCGTCGACGATCCGCGCGACGAGGGTGTGCCGCACGACGTCGTCGCTCGTGAGGCGGGCGAAGTGGATGTCGTCGATCTCGTCGAGGACCCGCGTGACGAGCTGGAGACCGCTCGACCCGGTCGGGAGGTCGACCTGCGTGATGTCGCCCGTCACCACCATCTTGGAGCCGAAGCCGAGACGGGTGAGGAACATCTTCATCTGCTCGGGGGTGGTGTTCTGGGCCTCGTCGAGCACGACGAAGGCGTCGTTGAGCGTGCGGCCTCGCATGTAGGCCAGCGGCGCCACCTCGACGGTGCCGGCCGCGAGGAGCTTGGGCACGATCTCGGGGTCCATCATCTCGTTGAGGGCGTCGTAGAGGGGCCTCAGGTAGGGGTCGATCTTGTCGGTCAGGGTGCCGGGCAGGAACCCCAGGCGCTCGCCCGCCTCGACGGCGGGGCGGGTCAGGATGATGCGGGACACCTCGCGGCGCTGCAGGGCCTGGACGGCCTTCGCCATCGCGAGGTAGGTCTTGCCCGTGCCGGCCGGGCCGATGCCGAACACGATGGTGTTCTCGTCGATGGCGTCGACGTACTCCTTCTGACCCAGGGTCTTCGCCCGGATGCTCTTGCCCTTGTTGGTCACGATCGCCGTGCCGAAGAGCTCGACCGGGTGGCCGCGACCCTCGTCGAGGATCCGCCCCGTGGTGACGACCTCGGCCGGACCGACGTCGTGGCCGTTCCGGACCATGGCGACGAGCTCGTCGACGAGCCCGCGAGCCCGGGCGACCTCCGCGGGAGGACCCTCGAGGGCGACCTCGTTGCCCCGGACCAGGACCCGGACCGCTGGGTACTGCTTCTCGACCGTGCGGAGCAGGCGGTCGTGCGGGCCCAGGAGCTGGACCATGGCTACCCCGTCGATGACGAGGTCGACGCGCTCCGTGGCCCCTTGCGCCCGAGGAGCGTCGGAGCCGGAGACGGATTCGTTGCGTGGACTGCTAGGCAAGTGAGCCTTCCTGGAGGTGCCCCGCCATGACGTGGGCGTGGACGTGGAACACGGTCTGACCGGCGGCTTCGCCGGTGTTGAAGATCATGCGGAACTGACCGAGCGGGAGGTCGCCCATCAGCGCAGGATCGGAGGCGAGCCGACCCGCGACGGCCACCACGTCGGCGAGGAGCGCCGCGTCGCCGGCTGCCAACTCGCCGACGTTCGCGTAGGCCTGCGTCTTGGGCACGACGAGGAGGTGGACGGGTGCCTTCGGCGCGATGTCGCGGAAGGCGATGACGGTGTCGGACTCGTAGACGATCTCTGCCGGGATCTCGCGCGCGACGATGCGCGTGAAGATGCTCGGCTCGACGGCTGCTTCGGTACCCATGCGTTCCATCGTACCGGCGGGCGCCTCGGCGCAGCCGGGGTTCTCCACAGGCGTCACCAGCGCCCGAGGAGGACGCTGAGGACGGCCAGGGCGGCGGGGCCGGCGGTGGAGGTCCGCAGCACGGAGTCGCCGAGCCGGACGGCACGGGCTCCTGCCCGTCCGAGCGCCTCGAGCTCGTGCGGGGTGACGCCGCCTTCGGGGCCCACGACGACGAGGACGTCGCCCGTGCCCTCGGTCGGAAGCGTGATCGACGAGAGAGCGACGTCTGCCGTCGGCTCGAGGACGAGCACGTCGGCACCCGCCGCCCGCTCGACGAGCTGCGCGGTCGAGACGACCTGGGCGACCCGCGGCTGCCACGGCCGGACCGACTGCTTCGTCGCCTCGCGCACGATCGACTGCCACCGCGCGACGCCCTTGGCGATCTTCGGTCCCTCCCACCGGGAGACGCTCCGACCCGCGGACCACGGCACGACCTCGTCGACGCCGAGCTCGGTGGCGGCCTGGACGGCCAGCTCGTCGCGGTCGCCCTTCGCCAGCGCCTGCACGAGCACGAGACGACGCGGGGGCGCAGGATGCTCGGCGACCTGCCCCACGGTCAGCACGAGCCGCTCCCCCGACGCCTCCCGCACCTCCCCCTCGACCACGAGGCCCCGGCCGTTCCCGACCCGGAGCACCTCGCCCGGGCGGACGCGGCTCACCGTGACGGCGTGCCGCGCCTCCTGCCCGGTCACGACGACGTCGGAGCCGACGGCCGTCGTCTCCAGGTCGTCGACGAGATAGAAGTGGGCCACGATCAGAAGTTGAGGAACCGGTCGCGGAGCTTGCCGAACAGCCCCTGCTGGAACTGCGAGAGCTGCGGCTTGTCGTGCTTGCGACCCGAGGCGAACTTCTCCATCAGCTCCCGCTCCCGGTGATTGAGCTTGGTGGGGGTGACTACCTGCACACCGATCTTGAGGTCGCCGCGACCCGTTCCGCGGAGCTTCGTGATGCCCCGCTCGCGGATCGTGATGACGTCGGCGCTCTGCGTGCCGGGCTTCACCTCGACCTGGACGTCACCGTCGAGGGTCTTGATCGTCGTCAACGTCCCGAGGACGGCGTCGGCCATCTGCACCTCCAGCGTCGCGAGGAGGTCGTCGCCGTTGCGGCTGTAGACGTCGTGGTGCTTCACCTTGACCTCGAGGTAGAGGTCGCCGTTCGGGCCGCCGGCCGGGCCGACTTCGCCCTGGCCCGGCATCTGCAGCCGGATCCCGGTGTCGACACCGGCCGGGATGTCGACCGGGATCGTTCGACGGGCGCGGACGCGGCCCTGGCCCTGGCAGGTCGGGCAGGGGTTGGGGATGACGGTGCCGTAGCCGCGGCACGTGCCGCAGGGGCTCGAGGTGACCACGTTGCCGAGGAGCGACCGCACGGTGCGCTGGATCTGGCCCGAGCCACCGCAGATGTCGCACGTCTGCGGGCTGGTACCCGGCGCACAGCAGGACCCCTCGCAGGTGGAGCACAGAACGGCCGTGTCGACCTCGATGTCGCGCTGGACGCCGAACACGACGTCCTCCAGCTCGACCTCCAGGCGGAGCAGGGCGTCCTGACCGCGCTCGCGCCGGGAACGCGGGCCCTGGCGCTGCTGCGAGCCGCCGCCGAAGAACGCGTCGAAGATGTCGCCGAAGCCGCCGGCTCCGCCGCCCGGGAAGCCCGCCTGCGGACCGGCGTCGTAGCGCTGGCGCTGCTGGGGATCGCTGAGGACGTCGTAGGCGTGCGTGACGTCCTTGAACCGCTCGGAGGCGTCCGAGCTGGGGTTGACGTCGGGGTGCAGCTCGCGCGCGAGCTTGCGGTACGCCTTCTTGATCTCCTCCGGGGTCGCGTTGCGGTCGACTCCGAGAACGTCGTAGTGATCTGCCACTGGTCTCCGTCTTGCTTCTTGTCGTGTCGGGCGGTGTCGTGTCTGGGGGTGTGGTGTGTTGGGCTGTCGTGCGTGTCGTGTCTGCGGGTGTCGAGGGCGCGGTCGCGGCGCATGTCGTGCGGACGGCCGCGCGGCGCCGACCCGTCGGGCGTCTAGCGGTCGCCGAGGAGGCCGCTGAGGTATCGGGCGACCGCGCGGACCGCGGCCATGTTGCTGGAGTAGTCCATCCGCGTCGGGCCGAGGACGCCGAGTCGGGCGATCTCGCCCCCGTTCGCGGTGTAGCCGGACGCCACCACCGAGGTCTGCGAGAGGCCGAACGACTCGTTCTCCCGGCCGATGGACGCCACGACATCGACCTCGCCCGCGCGCATCTCGCCGAACAGGCGGAGCAGAGTCACCTGCTCCTCGATGGCCTCCAGGACGGGGAAGAGCGAGCCCGAGAAGTCGTCCTCGGTGAGCACGAGGTTCGCGGCCCCGGCCATGACGAGGCGTTCCTGTCGACCGGCGGCGACCTGCTCCTGCAGTCCCGCGGTGACGGCACGGACGAAGTCGTGCCGCTCCGGACGGAACATCCCCGGCAGGTCTCCCAACCGCTGCGCCGCCTCGCCGAGCAGCGCTCCGCCGACCAGCGCGTTGACCTTGGCCCGCAGCTCGCCGAGGAACGCCTCGTCGACGTCGGCCGGAGCCTCGACCACGCGCTGCTCGACCTGACCGGAGTCGGTGATCAGGACGGTCATCACCCTCGTCCCGCTCAGGCGCACGAGCTCGACGTGTCGGACGGAGGCGTGCGAGAAGGTCGGGTACTGGACGAGGGCGACCTGGTTGGTGAGCTGCGACAGGAGCCGGACGGTCCGCGAGAGGACCTCGTCGAGGTCGGACGAGTTGCCGAGGAAGGTCTCGATGGCCGTGCGCTGCGCCGCAGTGAGAGGGCGGAGGTCGGCGAGGTGGTTCACGAACAGGCGGTAGCCCTTGTCGGTCGGCACGCGACCCGACGACGTGTGCGGGGCGGCGATCAGCTCCTCCTCCTCGAGGAGGGCCATGTCGTTGCGGATCGTGGCCGCGGAGACCCCGAACTGGTGCCGGTCGACGATCGACTTCGAGCCCACGGGCTCGCGCGACTCGACGTAGTCGTGCACGATGACACGCAGGACTTCGAGACCTCGTTCGCTGACCACGCGCACCTCCCTGACCTCGACGCTGGCACTCCATCGATAAGACTGCCAATCGTACTCCACTCGGGACGAATCACTCTGGCGCGGAGCCCTCACGACCGATATGCTCGGCGCCGATTCGCCACCTCGATCGGCACACCCGCCGGTCGGGCAGGCGGCACGACCGGGACGATTGGTGGCACTCGAATGACCGATACACCTCCCCCTCCCCCGCAGGGTGATCCCCTCGGGTCGGAACGACAGCCGAACGGCCCGGGAGCCCCGGGAGAGCCCTACGGCGGCGGCTACCAGGCGCCTCCGCTCCGCCCGGAGGACGAGAAGCTCTGGTCCACCCTGATCCACATCGGTGGGATCTTCTTCAGCTTCGTGCCGGCGATCATCGGCTACTTCGTGCTGCGCGATCGGGGCCCCTTCATCAAGGAGCACACGCGGGTCGCGCTGAACTTCCAGCTGACGATGCTGATCGGCTACGTGGTCGGGACGATCCTGTCGGTGGTCGGTATCGGATTGCTCATCGACCTCGCCGTCTGGGTGGTGACGATCGTCTTCTCGATCATGGCGGCGATCGCCGCGAACCAGGGCCGCTACTCCAAGTACCCGCTGTCGATCGAGTTCTTCAAGAGCTAGCCGCGACGTCGAAGCGGTCGCTCAGTCGCCGAGGAGGCGACGCACGACCGCGTCGGCGAGGAGCCGCCCGCGGAGCGTGAGCCGGATCGTCCCGGCGATCGCCTCGCGGCCCTCCACGAGACCGTCGGCGATGAGGCCGGCGACGCTCGATCGCCCCGCGTCGTCGAGTTCGTCGACGCGCAGTTCGTCGCGCACGCGGACGGCAAGCAGGATGCGCTCCGTCGCCCGGGTCTCGTCGTCGAGCGTCTCGCGGCCCGCCGCGGGCGAGACCCCGGCCAGGATCCGCTCCGCGTACGCCGCGGGGTGCTTCACGTTCCACCAGCGCACTCCGCCGACGTGGCTGTGAGCACCGGGACCGACGCCCCACCAGTCGTGCCCCTGCCAGTACGCCAGATTGTGCCGCGAGGCGTGCGCGTCGCCACGGGCCCAGTTGCTCACCTCGTACCAGGAGTACCCGGCCTCCGCCAGGAGAGCGTCGGCGAGCTCGTACATGTCGGCCGCCGTGTCGTCGTCGGGCCGCGCCACCTCACCCCGCCGGATCTGCCGGGCGAGCTTCGTGCCCTCCTCGACGATGAGCGAGTAGGCCGACAGGTGATCCGGCCCCTCCGCGAGAGCCGCTTCGAGCGACGCGCGCCAGTCGTCGAGGGATTCGCCGGGTGTGCCGTAGATCAGGTCGAGGCTGACGTCGAGCCCGGCCTCGCGGGCCCACCGGACGACGAGCGGAACACGGGCCGGGTCGTGCGTGCGTTCGAGGGTGGCGAGCACGTGCGGCACGGCCGACTGCATGCCGAAGCTGACGCGGGTGAATCCCGCCTCGCGGAGCTCGTCGAGGTAGGCGCGGTCGACGGAGTCGGGGTTCGCCTCGGTCGTCACCTCGGCGGTGTTCGACAGGCCCCACGCGTCGCGGACGGAAGTGAGCATCGCGGCGAGATCGGACGCCGGAAGGAGGGTCGGTGTTCCGCCTCCGAAGAAGACGGTGGAGACGGGACGCTCGGGGAGGCCGGCCCGCTCGAGGACGGCTCGGGCGGAGGCCACCTCGGCGACCGCCTGCGATGCGTAGTCGCTGCGTCGCACCCCGCGGAGCTCGTCGCCGGTGTACGTGTTGAAGTCGCAGTAGCCGCAGCGCACACGGCAGAACGGAACGTGCAGATAGACGCCGAAGTGGCGGTTCTCGGCGCCGTCGCGGACGCTCTCGGGCAGGAGGCCGTCGGCGGGAGCGGCGTCGGCGATCGGGAGGGTGCTGGGCACGCCGGTCAGTCGCCCACGAGCACGCGGAGGTAGCGCTGGGTGTACTTCTTCTGCTGGGCCCGCAGGAACGGCGACACGAGACGCCACTTCCAGGTCGACGGGCGGGAGAACGCCCGGATGGTCAGCCAGACCGAGCCGTCGTCGGTCTGATCGATCACCCACGACTCCTCGCCGCTCTCGGGGTGGCCCTCGAGCGTGCCGTAGGCGAAGCCCCGGCGGGTCGGCTCGTCGATGACGTAGACGACGCGGACCGGCGCCTCGACGTGGCGGCCGTAGGCCTTCATGAGCAGGGTGGCGGTGGTGCCGGCCGTGAGGAACGGCTCGCCCTCCGGCGAGAAGTGCGACTCGCTGTCGGGCGCGGCATAGTCCGCAGGATCGAGGGGGTTGCCCTCGTCGTCGAAGGTGACGGGCGTGTAGGCGCCCTCGTGGACCGCCGGCACGTCGTCGACACGGACCTCGATGCCGCTGCGCTCCTGCACCTTCCAGGTCAGCAGAGCGGCGGCAGCGGCCTCGAACCGGGCGTCGCCGTGGCCGATGCGCGTGCGGTACTCGACCGGGCGGAACCCCTTGGGCGGGTACTGCAGGAGGTCGGGGGCCTGCGTCGCTCCGACCTGCCCGTAGGTGGTCTGGGTGTCGGTGTGGGTTGCTCGGCGCATTCGCTCAGTCTAGCTTCGGCACCCTGCGGGCCGGCTTCCGCCCCCGTCGGCCGGCCTCGGTGCCCGTCGGCCGGTCTCGGTCGGCGGCGGCTCAGGCGCGGTTGCGAACGCTCCGCACGACCCAGCCGATGACGGCGAGCACCACGATCACGATCCCGATGAAGAGCAGGAACTTGAGCGCGGCGACGAAGATGCCGAAGCCGAAGAGGACGACGCCGACGATGATCGCGATGATGAGAAGAGCAGGCATACCTCCAGCATGCCCGTTCCGCACCCCGGAGGACCGCTACTTGTCCTTCTTCTTCTCCGTGTCGCCCGACAGCGCGGCGATGAACGCCTCCTGGGGGACGTCGACGCGACCGATGGTCTTCATTCGCTTCTTGCCCTCCTTCTGCTTCTCGAGCAGCTTGCGCTTGCGGGTGATGTCGCCGCCGTAGCACTTGGCGAGCACGTCTTTCCGCATCGCGCGGATCGACTCGCGCGCGATGATCCGGGCGCCGATGGCCGCCTGGATCGGCACCTCGAACTGCTGCCTCGGGATGAGTTCCCGGAGCCGCCCCGTCATGAGGACGCCGTAGGCGTACGCCTTGTCGCGGTGCACGATGGTCGAGAACGCGTCGACCTGCTCGCCCTGCAGGAGGATGTCGACCTTGACGAGATCGGCATCCTGCTCGCCGCTCGGCTCGTAGTCGAGGGAGGCGTAGCCCTGCGTCTTGCTCTTGAGCTGGTCGAAGAAGTCGAAGACGATCTCGCCGAGCGGCATGTTGTAGCGGAGCTCGACGCGGTCCTCGCCGAGGTACTCCATGCCGAGGAGGGTGCCTCGTCGGCTCTGGCAGAGCTCCATGATGACGCCGACGTAGTCTTTCGGCGCCAGGATGGCCGCCTTGACCATGGGCTCCGCGACGGAGGCGATCTTCCCGTCGGGGAACTCGGACGGGTTCGTCACGGTCACGGTCTTGCGGTCCTCGGTGGTGACCTCGTAGACGACGCTCGGCGCCGTGGTGATGAGGTCGAGGTTGAACTCGCGCTCGAGACGCTCGGTGATGATCTCGAGGTGCAGGAGCCCGAGGAACCCGCAGCGGAACCCGAAGCCGAGCGCGACCGACGTCTCGGGCTCGTAGACGAGCGCCGCGTCGGACAGCTTCAGCTTGTCGAGGGCCTCGCGCAGGATCGGGTAGTCGCTCCCGTCGATCGGGTACAGCCCCGAGAACACCATCGGCAGGGGCTCGGTGTAGCCGGCCAGCGCCTGCGTGGCCGGCTTCGCGGCCGTCGTGACGGTGTCGCCGACCTTCGACTGGCGGACGTCTTTCACGCCGGTGATGAGGTAGCCGACCTCGCCGACGCTGAGACCCTTGCTGACGGTCGGCTCGGGCGACGAGACGCCGATCTCGAGGATGTCGTGCACCGCGCGGGTGGACATCATCTGGATCTTCTCGCGCGGCTGGAGGGTCCCGTCGATCATGCGGACGTAGGTGATGACGCCGCGGTAGCTGTCGTAGACGGAGTCGAAGATCATGGCGCGCGCCGGGGCGTCCTTGACGCCCTTGGGCGCGGGGATCCGATTCACGACGACGTCGAGGAGCTCCTCGACCCCGACGCCCGTCTTGCCGCTCACGCGCAGGACGTCTTCCGGCCGGCCGCCGATGAGCTGGGCCAGCTCGCCGGCGTACTTCTCGGGGTCGGCGGCGGGGAGATCGATCTTGTTCAGCACCGGGATGATCTCGAGATCGTTCTCGAGCGCCAGGTAGAGGTTGGCCAGCGTCTGGGCCTCGATGCCCTGCGCCGCGTCGACGAGGAGGATCGCACCCTCGCAGGCCGCGAGCGACCGGGAGACCTCGTAGCTGAAGTCGACGTGACCCGGCGTGTCGATCATGTTGAGGGCGAAGGTCTTCCCGTCGACCTCCCACGGCATGCGCACGGCCTGGCTCTTGATGGTGATGCCGCGCTCGCGCTCGATGTCCATCCGGTCGAGGTACTGGGCGCGCATGGCGCGATCCTCGACGACGCCCGTGATACCGAGCATCCGGTCGGCGAGAGTCGACTTGCCGTGGTCGATGTGCGCGATGATGCAGAAGTTGCGGATGTTCTCGGGCGCGGTCGACGCGGGCTCGAGGGCGGTTGCTGCTTTGGGGCTCACGCTGTCTTTCTGGCCGGAGTGCTGATTCGGGTTCGGATGATTCTCCCATGCGCGGGCACGCGTGGGCTCCGCGCCGCGTGACCCGGGCGAAGTCGGCCCGTCTCAGGCGGGCGTCGTCACTCGCTGCGCACCGGAGCCGGGATCGCGGTGAGGCCCTTCCGGAGGCTCTCCTCGGTGGCGGCGAGGCAGACGCGGATCCAGCCCTCGCCGGTCCGCCCGAAGGCGCTGCCCGGAGCCACGGCGACGCGCTTCTCGACGAGGAAGTCCTCCGCCCAGCGCGCGACGTCGCCGCGGGAGACGTGGGACACGTCGATCCAGAGGTAGAAGGCGCCCTCGGGCTCGAGGTAGGACAGCCCGCGCTCGTCGAGGAGGGCGATCGCGAATTCGAGGTTCTCCTGGTAGTGGGCACGGGCGTCGGCCACGGGTTGGTGGTCGCCGACGACGGCGGCGAGGGCGGCGTACTGGTCGGGCTCCGCCACGCAGCTGATCTGGGCCTCCTGCACGGTGCGCATCGTCTCGGCGAGCCCGCGGGGAACGACGAGATAGCCGACCCGGACACCCGTCATGGCGTACGTCTTGCTCAGGGAGAAGACGCTGAAGACGCGGTCGTCGTCGTCGAGCGACGCGAGGCTCGTGTGCGCCGCCCCGTAGGTGAAGTACTCGTAGACCTCGTCGCTGATGACCCAGAGGTCGTGCCTCTTCGCGAAGGCGAGGAGGTCGCGGAGGACCTCCTCGCTGAAGACGGAGCCGAGGGGGTTGCTCGGGGAGTTGACGACGAGGGCTCGCGTCCGGTCGGTCACGAGGTTCTCGAGCTCGTCGAAATCGGGCTGGAAGCCGCGCGACGGGCTGAGCGCGTAGGGGACGGGGCGGGCGTCCATCATGTGGGCGTTCATGGTGAAGGTCGTGTAACCGGGATCGGGAACCAGGATCTCGTCTCCCGCGGCCAGGAGCAGCCCCATCGCCTGGTGCAGCGCCTGCGTCGCCCCGACCGTGACCCAGACCTGCTCGACGTCGACGTGGACGTCGTTCTCCCGCGCCAGCTTGTGGACGAGGGCCTCTCGCAGCGGCAGGATGCCCCCGTTGGGCGTGTAGCCCGTCCGGTCGTCGGCCCACGCTCGCCGGGCCGCGTCGATGATGTGCCGCGCGACGGGGACGTCGGGCTCGCCCACGCAGAGGAACGTCACGTCGTCGAGACGCATCGCCATCTCGAAGACACGGCGGATGCCGGAGGCGGGCACGGACGTCATGTGCGGAGCGAGCGAGGGCATGCGGCGACGGTACTACGACCCGCCGACACGCCCCGCGACGGCCTGGACCTCTCGCGGACACACCCGGCCCGTCCGATTGAGTGTCGGGGTCGCTCCTGGTAACGTTGACCCTTGGCTTCCGCTGCCGCTTCCCCGCTGCGCAGCGAATCGCAGCCGAGTTCGCTTCGGCGATCGGGTCCGCCCTCTACGGATCAGGTCGGCTGCGTACACAGAATCGCACTCCGGTAGACGCCTACCGGGGTCACTCGTCCAGACAGAGAAGGTACAACCAAGTGGCAAACATCAAGTCGCAGATCAAGCGCATCGGCACCAACAAGAAGTCGCAGGAGCGCAACAAGGCCGTCAAGAGCGAGCTCAAGACCGCCATCCGCTCCACGCACGCGGCCATCGCCGCCGCCGACAAGGACGCGGCCGTCGCCGCCCTCACCGTCGCGACGAAGAAGCTCGACAAGGCCGTCAGCAAGGGTGTCATCCACCAGAACCAGGCTGCGAACCGCAAGTCGTCCATCGCCAAGCAGGTCGGCGCTCTCTAGAGAGTCACCCGCCTCGCCGAAGGCCCCGCACCCCTCGAGGGAGCGGGGCCTTCGTCATCCCCGGCCGTGCGTCATCTGCCGGCCGTGAGGCGAGCAGGGTCGCCCGTCACCGCGGTAGACGGCCCCGCGCGCTGATGACGGACACCATCCGCTCCAGCGCGTAGACGGCGTCGCGCTCCCGGCCCTTCACGGCGGCGTCGGTGGTCGCGAGCAGGTCGATGGAGGTGCCGAGCCCGTCGTCGGTCCAGCCCGCGAGGTCTCGCCGGGCCCGGTCGACCTGCCACGGCGCGAGTCCGAACTGCGAGGCGAGCTGACCCGAGCCGCCGCGCGCCCCGCTGATCTTCGCCATGGTGCGGATCTTGCTCGCGAACGCGGCGACGATGGGCACCGGGTCGGCGCCGGAGGCGAGGGCGTGGCGCAGCAGGATCAGGGCCTCGCCCTGCCGACCGGCGATCGCGGCGTCGGCGACCTTGAACGCGTTCGTCTCGACGCGACCCGAGTAGTACTTCTCGACGGTCGCCTCCGTGATCTCCGCCGCGGAATCGGCGAGGAGCTGCTGGCACGCGGACGCCAGCTCGGAGAGGTCGTCCTGGAACGCCTGGACGAGCGCTCGGAGAGCACCCGCGGAGATCCGTCGACCCTCGGCCGCGAACTCGGCCGCGGCGAAGTCGAGCTTCTCGGTGTCTTTCTTGAGCTCCGCGCAGACGACCTCGATGCCGCCTCCCAGACCTCCGCGGAGGGCGTCGAGGAGCTTCTTGCCGCGGACTCCCCCGGCGTGGCGGAGGACGACGTACGCGCCGTCGGCCGGCGCCCGGAGGTAGTCGAGGATCTCCGTGAGGAAGGCGTCGGTGCACTTCTCGACGGCCGAGACGCGCAGGAGTCGCGGCTCGGCGAAGAGCGACGGGCTCGCGAGCGTGATGAGCTCACCCGGAGAGTAGTGGTCGGCCTCGACGTCGTTGACCTCGAGGCTCGGATCCTCGGCCGTGAGCTGATCGCGGAGCTGGCGGACGGCGCGGTCGGCGAGGAACTGCTCGGGACCCGACACGAGGACGACGGGGGCGGGCCGGATGCGATCCCACGCGAGCTGGTCGATCTTGACGGCGGCCTTCTTGGCCCCCGTCGTCCTGCCCGTGTCGCGCTGAGCCACGTTTCTCCTCCGGCGGCGTTCCCGGTGAGCCGACCGGGTTCCACTTTAGGTGCAGCCGCCGACGCTCGCGGCCCGTCGTGCCAGACGTCCAGCCCTCCGTCGCGACCGACGCCGACCGCGACGGTGCCGTCCGTGTCGGATCGCAGGATCGACGCGCCGAGTCGCCCGAGCATCGTCAGCGTCTGCGCCGTCGGGTGCCCGTAGCTGTTGTCCGCCCCGACGCCGACGAGCGCCAGACGCGGTCGGAGGGCTTCGTAGAGCCGAGGGCTCTGGTCGCGCGACCCGTGGTGGGACACCTTGACCACGTCGACCTCGCCGAGCCCCTCCCGCCCCGCGAGCCGTTGCTGAGCGCGCGCGCCGAGGTCGCCGAGGAGGACCGACGTCAGGCACCGTTCGGTTGCTCGCGGGCACGACACCCGGACGACCACGCTGGCGTCGTTGCCGGGTGCGGCCGCGGGTGGCGGCCAGAGCAGCTCGAGGTCGACCGCGCCGAGCGGCAGCACCGTGCCGATCGTCGCCTCGGAGACCTCCGCTCCCGCCGCCTCGAAGCCTCTGACCAGACGTTCGTCGCCGCGTCCGTCCGTCGGCCCGACGACCACCGAGCCGACGCGCCCGGCGAGGACGGGCGCGGCACCGACGTGATCGCGATCGAAGTGCGTGAGGACGAGGACGTCGATCCGCTCGACTCCCACGAGCGACAGACAGGCCTCGAGGAGCTCCCGGTCGTCCCCCGTGTCGACGAGAGCCACCTCCTCACCGGATCGGACCAGGACCGCGTCGCCCTGCCCGACGTCGCACTGGACGAGCTGCCAGTCGCGCGGCAGCGCGAGCCGTCGGCCCACCTCGCGCCCGGTCGTCACGGACACCAGGGGCAGCGCGAGGGCGAGGAGTGCCGCGACGGCGACCCGGCGGCTCCTGCGGTGCGGAGTCGTCAGCACGACGCCCGCGACCGCGACGACGAGGAGTGCCGCGACCGCGACCGCGAGGCCGCCGTCGCCCCAGGCGAGCGTCGACAGCGGCGCCCGAGCGAAGAAGCGCGCCACCGCGGCGATCCACGCGGACGGCACCCACGCCACGGCCGCCACGATCTGCGCGGCGCCGGGCCAGACGGGCTGCAGGAGGCACGCCGCCAGCCCGAGGACGGTCGCCACCGGTGCGGCCGGTTCGGCGAGGACGTTCGCCACGACGCTGTGCACCGGCACCGTCGGCGAGAGAGTCAGGAGCAGCGGCTGGCACGCCAGCTGTGCGGCCAGGGGCACGGCGAGCCCCGTGGCGAGCGGATCCGGCAGGATGCGCGCGAGCAGTCGGGTCAGCGGTCTCGTCAGGACGACCAGGCCCGCCGTGGCGAGGACGGAGAGGGCGAACGAGTAGCTGCGCGCCAGCCACGGGTCTCCGACGAGGAGCAGGGCGACGGCGAGAGCGACGAGCGGGAGCCCCCGGACGGGTCGGCCGCAGGCGATCAGGACGAGCGCCGCCCCGGCCATCACCGCGGCCCGCATCACGCTCGGCTCGGGTGTCACGAGCACCACGAAGAGCACCAGGGCGACCCCGGCCGCCGCCAACCGCGCGAGTCGGGCGAGCCGCGCCAGACCCGTCACGGCCAGAACGAGGGCGACGACGACGGCGCAGTTGGCCCCGGAGACGGCGGTGAGGTGGCTCAGCCCGGTCGCGGTCATCGCCGCGTCGAGCGACTCGTCGACGGCGGACGTGTCGCCGATGCTGAGCCCGGGCAGGAGCGCACCGCCGTCTCCCGGAAGGTGCGCCGCCACGGCGGAGAAGGCGGCTCGCAGCTCGCCCGCCCACCCGACGACCCCTCCGGCCCGTTCCAGGATCGCCACGGTCGTGGTCGCCCGACCGAGATGAACCACGTCTCCCCCGGAGTCGGCGGGACGGAGCGTCGCCTCGACCCGGACGCGATCGCCGGCCCGGGGCACGTCGTCGAACGTCGCCTCGAAGAGCAGGATGGGTACCGCACCGCCGCCGAGGACCGACTCTCCCCCGAGGGTCGCCGCCCTGTCGACCCGGAGTCTCAGTCGATCGGCCCCCGTGTCGCCCCCGGCGGTCGCCGTGCCCTCGAGCACCAGGGTGCGCCCGGACCGCGCGGAGTCCGACAAAGCGGCCGGGTCGCGCTCGGCGAGCCGCGACGCCCCGACTCCCGACGCCGTCGAGACGATCGCCAGGCCGAGCCCGACGAGCACGAGAGCGGCGACGAGGCGCGTCGACCCGCCGGATGCCACCCGCCGGCCGAGGAGCACCGCGGCGACCAGGGCGGCAGCCGCCGCGGCGCCCGCCCCCAGGCCGAGCGTCGGCAGGCTCGCAGGATGCGGGAGCGCGAGCACGAGCGCCAGCCACGCCATCGCGCAGGGCCCGGCGAGCCGGAGGTCGATCACGCCGGTGCTCGTCAGCGGACGGCGACGGCGTCACGCAGCGCGTCGAGCTTCTTCTCGCCGATGCCGGGGACGTCGAGGAGGTCGTCGACCGACTCGAACCTCCCGTGTTCGTCCCTCCAGGCGAGGATGGCCTCCGCGGTGGCCGGCCCGACACCGCGGAGGGTCTCGAGAGCCGCCGCGTCGGCGGCGTTGAGGTCGACCGGGCCGGAGACGGTATGCGCCCCCGTGCCCGCGGCGGCGGGCGACCCCGGTGCCGGCGCCGGCGGTGCCTCCCCGACCGCCGTCACCACGATCTGCTCGCCGTCGACGACGGGTCGAGCCAGGTTCAGGGCACCCTGATCGGCCGATTCCGCGAAGCCGCCGGCCGCCTCCACGACCGTGACGGCCCGGGATCCTGCGGGCACCTCGTAGAGACCGGGCGAGGCGACACGGCCGACGATGTGCACGAAGACGGTCGCGGAGGCCGTCGGCGCAGACGTCGGCGAGGGTGTCGGAGCGCCGGAGAGGCGCCCCGAGTGCCCGGACGAGGGCGGGCGGACCTCCTGAAGGGCGGAGCTCCCCCGCGCGCTCGATGCGGCGGAGAGGGCGATGCCGATCGCGAGGAGCACGAGGACGGCCACGACGCCGGCCCCGGCACCGAGCCGCCACCGGGGCGCGGAGCCGGGCTGACGGAAGTCGGGGCCGGGACGACGGAGATGGGCCGAGGCCCGCCCACCCGAGCCGGGCCGTCCGTCGTCGGGCGGTCCGTCGTCGGGCCGTCGGTCGCCCGGCCTGAGGTCGCCCGGCCGCCGGTAGTCGGGCAGCGGTGGAGTGGTCGCGGTGTCGGGGCGTGGTGTCGGCATCCCACGACGGTAGGGTTCGCCGGCCCGCCGCTTCCGCGTCGACAGGTGCCGCTGGGGAGAACAGGGGGGCCACCGCTCCTGTGGGGGAACGGTGCGCCCACCCGGTCACTTCACGGCGATGTTCACCAGTCGCGGCGCGCGCACGATGACGTTCACGATCGCCTTGTCGCCCACGGCCCGCACGACGGCGGCCGAGGCGCGGGCGAGCGCCTCCAGCTCGTCGGACGAGATCTTCGGGGACACCTCGATCCGGTCGCGGACCTTGCCGTTGACCTGAACGATCGCGGTCACGCTCGTCTCGACGAGGAGCGTCGGGTCGGGCTTCCGCCAGCCGAACGTGGCGACGTCGGACTCGTAGCCGAGCAGCTCCCACATCTCGGAGGCCGTGTAGGGCGAGAAGAGCGAGAGGACGAGGGCGACGGTCTCGGTGGCCTCGCGGACGGCCGGGTCCGCGGCTCCTGCGCCCGAGTCGATGACCTTGCGGGTCGTGTTGACGAGCTCCATCAGACGGGCCACGACGACGTTGAACTTGAACGCCTCGGTCAGGCCGGGCGCCTCCGACAGGAGCCGGTGGGTGGCGCGGCGGAGGGCCTGGTCGCCGTCGGCCCAGACGACGTCGGGCGACGAGGTGACGTCCTTCGCGAGGCGGTAGGCCCGGGCCAGGAACTTCGCGGCACCGGCGGGCGAGACGTCCTCCCAGTTGATGTCGTCCTCCGGAGGGCCGGCGAACGCCATCGTCAGGCGGATTGCGTCGACGCCGTGCTGCGCGAGCTCCGACGAGAGGTCGACGCCGCCCTTGCTCTTCGACATCTTCGAGCCGCCGGAAAGCACCATGCCCTGGTTGAGCAGAGCGCTGAACGGCTCGGTGAAGGAGACGTAGCCGAGGTCGAAGAGCACCTTCGTGATGAACCGCGCGTAGAGCAGGTGCAGGATCGCGTGCTCCACTCCGCCCACGTACTGGTCGACGGGAGCCCACTTGTCGGCCTCCGCGGGGTCGAAGGCGCGGGTGTCGTCGTTCGGGTTCATGTAGCGCAGGTAGTACCAGGACGAGTCGACGAAGGTGTCCATGGTGTCCGGGTCGCGGAGCGCGGGCGAGCCGTCGCGGGGGTCGGGGACGTTCACCCAGTCGGTGGCCGCACCGAGGGGCGACGACCCCTTCGGCTTCAGGTCGAGGCCCTCGGTGGAGGGCAGCGCGACGGGGAGCTGGTCTTCCGGCACCGGGATCTCGGCACCGTCGGCGCCGTGGATGATCGGGATCGGCGTGCCCCAGAAGCGCTGGCGCGAGATGAGCCAGTCGCGCAGGCGGTAGGTCTTCGCCGCGCGGCCGTCTCCTGTCGACTCGAGCTTCTCGATGATGCGCTTGATGGCGTTGGCCTTGCTGAGGCCCGTGAACGGGCCCGAGTTGAGGAGTCGCCCCTCGCCCGTGAGCGCCTCGCCGGTGATGGCCGGGTCGGACGGCGGGAGGTCGTCGGGCAGGATCGCCACGCCGTCCTCGTCGAGCTCGAGGGCGGGGATCACCCCGGTGACCGGCGCGTTGACGTCGACGACGACGCGGACGGGGAGGTCGAAGCGCCTCGCGAAGTCGAGGTCGCGCTGGTCGTGCGCGGGGACGGCCATGACGGCGCCGTGGCCGTAGTCGGCGAGGACGTAGTCGGCGGCCCAGATCGGGATCCGCTCCCCCGTGATCGGGTTCGTCGCGTAGCGGTTGAGGAAGACGCCCGTCTTCTCGCGGTCGGCGGTCTGGCGCTCGATCTCGCTCGACTTCTGGACGGCCGTGAGGTAATCCTGGAACCGGGCTCGCACGACCGGGTCGTCCTGACCGGCGACCAGCTCGGCGGCGAGGTCGGAGTCCGGGGCGACCACCATGAAGGTGACGCCGTAGAGGGTGTCGGGGCGCGTCGTGAAGACGGTGATGCGCTCGGCGCGACCCTCGACGGTGAACTCCACGTCGGCCCCCTGGGAGCGGCCGATCCAGTTGCGCTGCATCGCGAGGACCTTGGGCGGCCAGGAGCCCTCGAGCTGGTTGAGGTCGTCGAGGAGGCGGTCGGCGTACTCCGTGATCTTGAAGTACCACTGCGTCAGCTTCTTCTTGACGACGACGGCGCCGGAGCGGTCGGAGGTGCCGTCGGCGAGGACCTGCTCGTTCGCGAGGACGGTCTGGTCGACCGGGTCCCAGTTGACCCAGCTGTCCTTCCGGTAGGCCAGCCCCTTCTCGTACATCTTGAGGAACAGCCACTGGTTCCACTTGTAGTACTCGGGGTCGGAGGTGTGGATCTCGCGCGTCCAGTCGACGGCGATGCCGTAGGCCTTCATCGACTCGCGCTGCTGGTCGATGTTCTGATACGTCCACACGCTGGGGTCCACGCCCCGCTTGATGGCCGCGTTCTCGGCGGGGAGCCCGAAGCTGTCCCAGCCGACGGGGTGCAACACCTGGAAGCCCTGCTGCCACCAGTAGCGAGCCACGACGTCGCCGAAGGCGAAGGCCTCGGCGTGCCCCATGTGCAGGTCGCCCGAGGGGTAGGAGAACATGTCCATCACGTACTTGCGCGGGCGCTTGTCGGCGGGGTCGTCGATGGTGAAGGGCTGCTTCTCGTCCCAGACGGCCTGCCACTTGGCCTGGATCGCGGCGAAGTCGTAGGACGGTGCATCCGGGGTCCGTGCCTCGCCGGTGCTCGGGTCGGCCGGAGGAGTCTGCTCGTGCTCGTGTGCCACGGATGTCTCGATTCGCGTCGGGAGAGCGGGTGCGGCGGCTCGCGGCCGAGACCGTGCCGAGCGACCCGAAGAGGGCGGGGCCAGTCGTTCTGGCGCCCCGAGGATCTAGATTAGCGACTCCCCGGCGACGGCGACGACGAGCCGGGGTCGCCCACGCCCAGCACGGCGAGCAGCGCTCGCGCCTTGGTCCGCACCTCGGCCAGTTCGTCGGCCGGCACCGACGCGCTCGTGATGCCGCCGCCGACGCCCACGGTGGCGCGCCGCGTCTCGGCGTCCAGCACGATGGAACGGATGACGACCGCGAGGTCGACCGTCCCGTCGAAGCCGAGCCTCCCCACAGCTCCCGAGTAGAGGCCCCGCGCGCCCGCCTCCCAGTCGGACAGCAGCCTGACGGCGCGGTGCTTGGGAGCGCCCGTCATCGAGCCCGGCGGGAACGTCGCCACGACCGCGTCGACCCCGGACGCGCCGGGGCGCAGCCGGCTGGTGACCGTGCTGACGAGCTGGTGCACGTGCTCGTAGCCGCGCACGGCGAACAGCTCGGACACGCCGACGGAGCCGGCCACCGAGATCCTGCTGAGGTCGTTCCGCATGAGGTCGACGATCATGAGGTTCTCGGCGCGCTCCTTCTCGCTGGTGCGGAGCCCTTCGCGGAGGCGCTCGTCGCTCGCAGGATCCGCGCCCCGCGGCCTCGTCCCCTTGATCGGCGCGCTGGTGACGATCCCGTCGCCGTCGACCGTCAGGAACGTCTCCGGGGACGCGCCGAGGAGCGAGACCCTGCCGATCCGGACGAACGACGCCCGCGGCGCCGGCGACGACCGCCGGAGGCGCCGGTAGACCTCGAGGTCCGTCTCCGCGACGGGGCCGACGGACACCGACGTCGTGAGGCAGAAGACGGAGGCCTCCCCGGCGCGGATCGCCTCGCGGCAGCGGTCGACCAGGGCCAGGTAGGCCCCGTCGCCGTCCGCCCAGGTGGCTTCCCGCCGCGGCGGCGGGAGCGGGGACGGTTCGGCGGCCGTGACCGGGTCGCGCGTCCAGTACTCGCGGACGACGTCGAGCCACGCCTCCTGCGTCCCCGAGGTGACGGCCTCGACCGTTCCGCGGTCGTGGTCGAAGACGAGGGCGCGGTCGACGCGGAGGAACGCCAGGTCGGGGTGGCGGGGGTCGCCGAGCGCATCGGCCCAGGCTCCGTCGCCCGGCTGGAGCAGTTCGGCGGCGGCTCCGTACCCGAGGACGCCCCACCAGCCCAGCGGCTCCTGCACTCCCGATGCCTCGGTCGTCTCGCGTCGCAGCCGGTCGAGGGCGGGGGCGATCCCCCGGGCGTCGCGCACCGACGCCGTGAGTCTCTCGGAGCCCCACCCGACGAGGGACCGCCCGGGATGCCCCTCCCGCGGCGTCGCCCCGGCGCCGTCGGCCTCCACGCCCGCGTCGAACCAGACGACGTCGCCCGTCGCTCCGAGCGCCAGGACGACGCGCTCGGGCTCTCTCCAGCCGTCGAGCAGGATCCGGGTGGCGGGCTCACGCATAGGGTTGATCGTATGAGTGCGGCGAGGAATTGGGTCTGGTCCGATGGTTCGCTCGCGCGTGTCGACGCGGCGGAGGAGGGTGTCGCTCCGGCGGAACGCGTCCTCGTCAGCGATTCCTGGGTCGCCGACGGCGGTCGGACGCTGGCTCTCGACGTGCACCGCGACCGCTTCCTCGCGTCGGTCGAGGCAGCCGATCCGGGCCTCGTCGGGGAGGCGACCGCTTTCTGGGAGGCCGCCGTCGCGGTGGTCCCGGCCGCAGGATCCTGGTGGCCCCGCTTCGACCTCGTCGACGCCGCCGCAGCGCGCGCGCCCTTCTTCCGCGCCGCCGTGCGGCCCGCCCCCGAGCGACGCCTCGCCGCGCGCCTCGTCACGGCCTCGCACGATCCGCGGCGGTCGCCCCTGACCAAGGGCCCGGACCTCGAGGCCCTCCTGGCGCTGCGGGCCGAGGCGCACGAGCGAGGGGCGGACGAGGCGGTGATCCTCTCCCCCGAGGGTCTCGTCGTCGAGGGGAACTACGCGTCGATCGTCTGGTGGAGCGGCGACGCCCTGTGCGTCGTGGCCGACGAGCTGCCCCGCCTGCCCGGCGTCACGGAGCGCTCTCTGGTGACGCTGGCGACGGCCCTGGGTGTGGAGGTCCGCCGCGAGGTCGTCGCGCCCGAGGACCTCGACGGCGTGGAGGTCTGGATCCTCAACGCGCTCCACGGAGCGCGTATCGCGACGGCGTGGGAGGGCGGGCCCGCTCTCGCCGAGGAGCCGGGACGACTGCGCACGTGGCGCTCGCGGCTCGCACGGCTGGCGCGGCCTCTCCCCGAGGCTGCGACGCGCTGACCGCGCCGCCCCTCAGGCGAGTGGGCCGGACGGCCCCCGGCGTCGGCGGATCAGGCCGGTGAGGACGCGCTGTCGCGGACGACGCGACCCTTCTCGATCCGGATCCGCCGCGTCACGAGGGAGTCGTCGACGGGCACGTGCGAGATGAGCACGACGGTCGTCTCGGCGGTCGAGGCCGCCCGGAGGACGTCGCGCAGGAGGTCGTCGGCGAGGTCGGCGTCGACACCCGCCGCGGGTTCGTCGAGCACCAGCACCGGGAAGCCGCGCAGCAGGGCTCGTGCCAGAGCGATCCGCTGCGCCTGACCTCCGGAGACGAGCGTCCCCCGCTCGCCCAGTCGGGCCTCGAGGCCGCCGCGCTCCCGGAGCCACGGTCCGAGGCCGACGCGCTCGAGGACGTCGAGGAGCTCGTCGTCGGTCGCCGTGTCGCGCGCGAAGAGGAGGTTCTGCCGGACGTTCTCGTCGAACAGGTAGGGCGTCTGCTCGAGCAGGCCGATCGCTCCGCGGACGCTCTCGGGGTCGAGGGTGCGCACGGGCCGGCCGGCGAGCTCGAACTCGCCCCGGTGGTCGAGGAACCGCACGAGGACCGCGGCGAGGGTCGACTTCCCGGCTCCGCTGGGGCCGTCGACGACGAGCCGTTCGCCCACCCGCACGGTGAGGTCGACGTCGCGGAGCGCCGCCCCCGCGGCTCCCGGCCACGATGCGGACAGCCTCCGGAGGCGGAACAGGATCTCGCCCGGACCCGGAACGTCGACGGCCTGGGGCACGGCGTCGTCGTCGGACCGGTCGTCGATGACGACCTCGGACGCGACGACCACGGGGGCGGCGGAATCGACGCGCTCCGCGCTGGCGCGCACGCGCCTCCAGGCGAGGACGGCGACGGGGACCGCGCCGACCACCTCGAAGACGGCCAGCGGCACGAGGGCGACGAGCGCGAAGGCGGGGCCGGTGAGCGCGTGGCCGACCGACGACGACGTCGCCGCGACGATCGCGAGCACGGTGCCGCCGGAGACGAGCGACAGGAGCGCCGCGACGAGGCCGGCGGTGGACGCGCGTCGGAGGGTCGCGCGCCGGAGGTCGTCGTCGAGCGCGCTCACACGATCGAGCTGGCCCCCGACGGCGTCGAAGGCGACGAGGACGTCGAGGTTCTGCAGCGTGTCGAGGACGGCGGCGGACAGGAGACCCCGCCGTCGGGCAAGCGTCTCCTCCGTCCGCCGGGCGAGGCGATCGGCCGTGAGGCAGCCCACGGCGAAAGCCACGACGAGCGCCGCGAGCAGGATGCCGGCGGCGACGGGCGACACGACGGCGACTCCGACGACGGCGGCGAGAGCCGTGACGGCCGAGACCGCGAGCGGCTGGACGACGCGCAGCGGGAGATCCTGCAGAGCGTCGACGTCGGAGACGAGCCGGGAGAGGAGGTCGCCCCGGGAGGAGCCGCCGAGGCCGGCGGGCGCGATCCGGACGAGGCGGCGGTAGAGCGTCGTCCGCACGACGGCGAGCTGGCGGAACGCCGCGTCGTGACTCGCGAGACGGTCGAGGTAGCGGAAGAAAGCCCGGGTCAGCGCGAACAGGCGGACGGACACGATGGCGATCGACAGGAAGAGGATGGGCGGCTGCTCCGCCGCCCGCGTGATGAGGAAGGCCGACGCCGCGAGGAGGGCGACTCCCGACAGCGCGCTGACGGCCCCGGCCGCGATCCCGCGCCAGGAGCGGGCGAGGGGCGGTTGGGCGGTGCGCAGGAGCGACGGCGTCACGGGGTCGCCCCGCTCGGAACCCGCTGGGCGGTCAGCGTCACCACGCGGTCGGCGGCGTCGCGGACGCCGGGCCGGTGGGTCACGACGAGCACAGCTACGCCCCCCGCCGCGATGCGCGCCAGACCGTCGACGAGCTCCCGCTCGGTCTCGAGGTCGAGAGCGGAGGTCGGTTCGTCGACGAGGAGGAGCCGCACGTCGCGCCGTCGGATCCGGTAGAGGGCCCTGGCCAGGGCGACGCGCTGCGCCTGCCCGCCCGAGAGGCCCGTGCCTCCTGCGCCCAGCTCGATGCCCGGATCGATGTCGCGGCCGCCCGCCGTCGTGAGCGCCTCGATGACCTGGTCGAGGTCGATCTCGTCTCCGAGGGCGACGTTCGCGGCCACGGAGCCGGACATCAGGCCGGGCTGCTGCCCCGACCAGGCCGTCTCCGCCCGGGTCGGTGTGCCGCCGCCGTCGCGCCAGCGGGCGCTCCCGCCGTGCGGGACCACGCCGAGCAGCGCGGCCACGAGCGACGACTTGCCCGAGCCGCTCGGGCCCGTCACGGCGGTCACCCGGCCGGTGGGCAGCTCGAAGCTGATGGGCCCGGTGGCGCGGAGACCGCCGTAGTCGACGGTCAGGTCGCGGACGACGAGGACGTCCGGGTCAGTGGGTGCCGCGGAGGCGGCGCGGGCGGTCGGCGACGACGCGCTCGACGAGACGGCCGTCGCAGCGGGGGCGGGCGACGCGGCCGCGTCGTCGTCGAGCACCTCGAAGACCTCGTCGGCGGCGGCGACGCCCTCGGAGGCCGCGTGGAAGTTCGCGCCGACCTGGCGGAGCGGCAGGTACGCCTCCGGGGTCAGCAGGAGGAGGAAGAGCCCCAGCGGGAGCGCCAGCGATCCCTCCACGAGCCGGATCCCGATGGCGACGGCGACGAGGGCGACCGACAGCGAGGCGGCCATCTCGAGGGCGAAGCCGCTGAGGAACGACACCTGGAGCACCTTCATGGTCTGCACCCGGTAGTCGTCGGTCAGGGTGCCGATCCGTCGGATCTGCCGACGCTCGCGTCCGAACACCTTCAGCGTCGACAGCCCGTTGACCGCGTCGAGGAAGGCGGACGCCAGCGCCGCGAGGCGATCCCACTGACGGGCCTGGGCGGCCCGAGTGGTCCAGCCGATGAGGATCATGAAGAGCGGGATGAGCGGCAGCGTGACGAGGACGATGACGCCGGACAGGGGATCCTGCGTGAAGAGGACGACGAGGAGGAGCGGCGTCGCCAGCGCCGTCAGGATGAGCTGCGGGAGATAGCGGGCGAAGTAGTCGTCGAGCGCGTCGAGGCCCGGACCGATCAGGATCGCGAGCCTCGCGGAGTTGCGCTCGGCGAGCCACGCGTGCCCGCGGCGGACCACGGTCTCGACCACCCGGCTCCGCAGCTGGCTCTTCACGCGCGCCGCGGTGCGCGCCGCCACGGCCTCGAGGGTCCAGCCGACCAGCGACCGGGCGACGAGGACGAGCGCCAGGGCCGCGAGGACCCCTGGGAGGTCGGCCGTCCGTCCGTCCACCGCGTAGACCACGGCCCGCGACACCAGTGCGGCGAACGCGACGGTGAGGGCGGTCTGCAGGAGCCCCAGCCCGGCGCCGGCCACGAGGAAGGTCCTGGCCGCGGACGCGTAGCGGAGCAGTCGCGGGTCGAGAGGCTTCACCGGGCCCTCTCCCCCGCGGGTCGCCGCATCAGTGCGCGCCGACGGGGACGATCCCCCGGGTGATGCGCTTCCGGAAGATCCAGTAGGTGAACCCCTGGTACGCCAGGATCAGGGGCACGAAGACGAGCGCGATCCAGCTCATGACGCTCAGCGTATACGTCCCGCTCGCCGCGTTCGCCACCGTCATCGTGTTGGCGGGGTCGTTCGTGGCCGGGAGGACGTTCGGGAAGAGCGCGGCGAAGAGGCTCGCGACGACCACCGCGATGGTCGTGGCCATGAAGGCGAAAGCGACGCCCTCGCGACCCCGGAGGTTCGCGACGTACGCCACGACGAGCGTGACCACGGCCACGGCCGACAGGGCGATCGAGACCGGACGACCGTGGGCGACGCTGGTGGCGAGGAGGAACGCGCCGCCGACCACGATCGTCGCGACACCGGCCCGCGCCGCGAGCCTGCGGGCCCGGACGCGGATGTCGCCGTCGGTCTTCAGCGAGACGAAGATCGCGCCGTGCGTGAAGAACAGCAGCAGCGTCGCCAGGCCGCCCACGATCGAGTAGGCGTTGAAGAGGTCGGCGAAGCTGCCGATGTAGTCGAAGTTCGCATCGAGGGCCATGCCGCGCACGAGATTGGCGAAGATGAGCCCCCAGAAGAACGCGGGGACGACCGAGCCGATGAAGATCATCCGGTCGAAGGTGCGCTTCCACCGGTGCTCCGGGCGCTGATGGCGGTACTCGAACGAGACGCCGCGCAGGATGAGGGCCAGCAGGATGAAGAGCATCGGCAGGTAGAACCCGCTGAAGACGGTCGCGTACCACTCCGGGAACGCGGCGAACAGCGCGGCTCCGGCGACGATCACCCAGGTCTCGTTGAGATCCCAGACCGGGCCGATCGTGTTGATGAGGACTCTGCGGTCGGTGTCGTCGCGGGCGAGGAACGGCATCGACATGCCGACCCCGAAGTCGAAGCCGTCGAGGACGAAGTAGCCCGTGAAGAACAGGCCGATCAGGAGGAACCAGACGTCGGGCAGGGTCATCAGTACACCGTCGCTTCGTGGCGGAGTTCGCCGGTCGTCTCGTCGATCTCGGTCGGTTCGTCGGGGCCCTTCTGGGCGGCCCGCAGGATGAGGCGGAACTCGACGACCGCGAGCGTCGCGTAGATCGCGGTGAACGCCAGGAGCGAGAGGAGGACCTCGACCCCGGTCGTCCCGGGCGAGACGCCCGCGCTGGTCTTGAGGAGGCCGAAGACGAGCCAGGGCTGCCTGCCCATCTCCGTGAAGACCCAGCCGATGACCATCGCGGCCAGCGGGAGCGGGAAGCTCCACGTCGCGGCGCGCCACACCCAGCGGTTCCGCGGGAGCCGTCCGCCGCGCGTGATCCAGAGGCCGACGACCGAGAGGAGGATCGCGACCATGCCGAGGCCCATCATCCAGCGGAACGACCAGTAGGTGATCCAGATGATCGGCGAGTAGTCGCCGGGGCCGTAGGCGGAGACGTACTGGGCCTGCAGGTTGTCGATGCCCTCGACGGTCCCGTCGAAGGTGTGCGTCGACAGGAACGACAGGAGGTACGGCACGCGGATGCTGAAGATCTCGCTCGAGCCGTTCGGAGTCCCGAGGCTGAACACCGAGAAGGAGGCGTCGAACCCCGTGGAGGTCTTGTAGAGCGCCTCGGCCGCGGCCATCTTCATCGGCTGCGTCTCGACCATGGCCAGGCCGAGCTGGTCGCCGGAGAGGAGGGTCAGGGCTCCTGCCGCGACCATCATCCAGAGGCCGAACCGGAGCGCCGGGCGCATCGTGTCGAGGTGCTGGTTGCGGTGGAGGTGCCAGGCCGCGACCGCGATGATCACGGCCGCGGAGACCATGAAGCAGGCGAACAGGGTGTGCGGGAACGCGGCGAGGGCGACCTTGTTGGTGAGGACGGCCCAGAGGTCGGTGAGCTCGGCCCGGCCTTTCGCCTGGTTGATGACGAAACCGACCGGGTGCTGCATGAAGGAGTTCGCGGCGATGATGAAGTAGGCGCTCGCGATGCTGCCGACGGTGGCGCCCCAGATCGCGGCGAGGTGGAGCCGCTCCGGCACCTTGCCCCAGCCGAAGATCCACACCCCGAGGAACGTCGCCTCCAGGAAGAACGCGAGGAGTCCCTCCAGGGCGAGGGGCGCGCCGAACACGTCGCCGACGAAGCGGGAGTACTCCGACCAGTTCATGCCGAACTGGAACTCCTGGACGATGCCGGTGACGACGCCCATGGCGAAGTTGATGAGGAAGATCCTCCCGAAGAACTTCGTCAGCTGGAGGTGGTGGGCGCGACCCGTGCGGTGCCACGCCGTCTGGAACACCGCGACCGTGAAGCCCATCCCGATCGTCAGGGGGACGAACAGGAAGTGGTAGACGGTGGTGAGGCCGAACTGCCACCGGGAGAGCAGCAGCGGGTCGAGGAGGGCGTTCATCGGATGCTCGGCTGGTGGTGCATGAGGCGCTTCTTCCTCGGGCGGGGCGGGTGGTGGTCTCGTCGTCGCGACTCCCAGGACGCTTACGATTTTACGGATCGCCCCGGACCCGAACGGGCCGCCGCTCCTGCGAAAACGCTGATCACGCCCCGGATCGCTCGTCTTCGAGAGAGGCCCCCGGACAGACCGACGGGGCGGCCGCCCGGTGCCTCTCATCCGGACGACCGCCCCGTCGGGCGATCCGTGGTGCTCGAATCGACTACTTCAGAAGACCCGCATCCGTGAGGAACGCCTTGGCGATGACCTTCGACGACTGCTTGTCGTTGACGCTCTTCGAGTTCATCGAGATGAGCTCGTCCGAGGTCAGCTTCGCGTTGACGGCGTCGATGATCGACTCCGCCTTCGAGTCGACCTTCTTGTCGACGAGCGGGATCACGTTCTGGGGCAGGATCAGGTTCTTCGGGTCCTTGAGCGTGACCAGACCGTTCTTCTTGATGCTCGGGTCGGCCGAGTAGATGTCGGCGAGCTGGACCTGGTTGTCGAGCAGGGCCTTGACCGTCAGGGGTCCGCCGGAGTCCTGGATCGCCTTGAACGACACGTCGACGCCGTACGCGCTCTTCAGGCCGTTGGGGCCGTAGGGGCGCGTCTGGAACTCGGTGTTGCCGCCGACCGTGAGCGCGCCGTTGACGTAGCCGAGCTCGTCGAGGCTGGTGACCTTGTACTGGTCCGAGAACGCCTGCGTCACGTTGTAGCTGTCCTGGTCGGTCGCGCTGGCGGCCTTGAGGACCCGGAGGTTCTTCGGCAGGGCCGTGCCGAGAGCCTTCTCGATGTCGGTCTCGCTCTTCGCGGTGGTCGACTTGTCGTAGTACTGGAGGAGGTTTCCGCTGTACTCCGGGATCACGTCGATCTTGCCGGACTCGAGCTCCGGCAGGTAGACCTCCCGCTGGCCGATCTGGTACTGGCGATCGACCTTGAAGCCGCCGTTCTCCAGCGCCTGCGCGTACGCCTCGGCGATGATCTCGTTGGAGTAGTACTGCTGCGAGCCGATGACGATCGTCCCGGCGCTGGCGGAACTCGTGGAGCCCGACTGCAGCGGGTCGCCGGACGTGCACCCTGCCAGGGCCACGACAGCCCCGATCGCGACCACGCCGATGGCGGCCAGTCGGCCCTTCTTCGCTGTGAACATCATTTGTTTCCTTCCTGGAGTGGAGAACCCACCACCGAGCGCGGGCGGGTCGCCCTCGCGCGGTCGTTCGTGGCGAGCCCGGCGGCGACACCGGCGGGCACGACGAGTCGCTGGACGATCGAGAACACGATCTCCAGGACGATGGCGAGCAGGATCACGAGGATCGAGCCCGCGACCATCTGCGTGTAGTCCTGCGTCTGCAGGCCGAGCAGGATGAAGGTCCCGAGACCGCCCGCTCCGACGTAGGCCGCGAGGGTCGCCGTGGCGACGATCTGCAGGGTCGCAGCGCGGAGTCCCCCGATCAGCAGGGGCAGCCCGAGCGGGATCTCGACCTGCGTGACGATCTGCCACTCCGTCATGCCGACGGCTCGCGCGGCGTCGATGGTCCGCCGGTCGACGGCTTCGAAGCCCGTGTACGCGCCCGCGAGGACCGAGGGGATCGCGAGGATCACGAAGGAGATGATGGGCGCGCTGAGCCCGATCCCCAGCAGGAGGCCGAAGAGCGTGATGACGCCGAACGTCGGCAGGGCGCGGGCACCGCCGGAGACGGCGATCGCGACGCTCCGGAACCGGCCCGTGTGGCCGATGGCGTACCCGATGGGGATGGCGATGACGGCCGCGATGACGAGCGCGAGCAGCGTGTAGAAGAGGTGGTCGACCATGGCCGACGGGATGGTGTTGTTCCCGGCCTTCGGGTTGGTCCCGTCGTAGTTGGCCGGGTCGAGGAGGAACGCGATGGCTCCGGAGAAGTAGTTCACGAGGCGAGCGCCACCTTCCGCACCGCGCGGCGCTCGGCGGACTTCGTGCTGCGCGACCAGGGCATGAGCGCCCGGCCCAGCATGACGAGGAGGGCGTCGAGCACGAGGGCGATGACGACCGTCAGGACGATGCCCGTGCCGATCTCCTCCAGGATCCCGCGCTGGAACCCGTCGGTGAAGAGCAGGCCCAGGCCGCTGATGCCCAGGATGCCGCCCACGGTCACGAGGCTCACCGTGCTGACGACGACGACGCGGAGGCCCGCGAGGAGGACGGGACCCGCGAGGGGCAGCTCGACCATCCAGAACCGCTGCCAGCCGCTGAAGCCGACCGCCGTCGCCGACTGCCGCACGTCCGTCTGCACGGAGGCAAGACCGTCGGCCACCGATCGGACCATGAGCGCGATCCCGTACAGGGTGAGGGTGATGTCGAGGTTCAGGCCGCTCCGGAGGGGGACGCCGACCGTGACGGGGATGACGATGAGAAGCGCGAACGAGGGGACGGCGTAGAGGAGGCCGGCCACCGTCAGCAGCGGCGCCCTCACGACGCGGAAACGACTGGCCGCCCACCCGATCGGGATGCTGATCACGAACGCGATCAGGATCGGGGGGATGGCGAGCCGGAGGTGGTCGAGCGTGAGCTGACCGATCATCCCCAGGTTGGCGAGGACCCAGGTCACCGAGCCGTCTCCCCGGAGCGGTTCCGGCCCGAGCGGACCGCCCCGTCGTCGGTGAGCGTCCCGGCGGGTCGGCCGTCCGCGTCGACGACGATCCGGCCGGCGGGCGTCTCCTCGATGTGCAGGGCCCGCTTGCCACGGTTCGCCCCGACGAAGTCGGCCACGAAGTCGTCGGCCGGAGCCGAGAGGATCTCGGCGGGCGTGCCCACCTGCGCGACGTGGCCGCCCTTCTTCAGGATGACGACCTGATCGCCCAGGTAGAAGGCCTCGTCGATGTCGTGCGTGACGAAGACCACGGTCTTGTCGAGCTCGCGCTGGAGCCGGATGAGCTCCTCCTGCAGGTCCGACCGGACGAGGGGGTCGACCGCGCCGAACGGCTCGTCCATCAGCAGGATGTTCGGGTCGACGGCGAGACCGCGCGCGACGCCCACGCGCTGCTGCTGCCCGCCCGAGAGCTGGCTCGGGTACCGGTCGGCGAAAGCGCGGTCGAGACCGACCGTGTCCATCAGCTCGAGGGCCCGTTGGCGGGCGACCGACTTCTTCTCGCCCTTCAGGAGCGGGACGGTCGCGATGTTGTCGACGACCTTCCGGTGCGGCAGGAGGCCGGAGTTCTGCATGACGTAGCCGATGCTGCGGCGCAGAGCCACCGGCTCCAGCCCCCCGATGTCGTCGCCGTCGATCTGGATGCTCCCCGACGTGGGGTCGACCATGCGGTTGATCATGCGGAGGATCGTCGTCTTGCCGCAGCCGCTCGACCCGACGAAGACCGTGGTCTTGCGGGAGGGGATGACGAGGCTGAAGTCTTCGACGGCCCGTGTGCCGTCGGGGTATTCCTTGGTCACCGAGTCGAACTCGATCATGGAAGGCTCATTCCTCGTGGGCAACACGAATCGACACTTGCCAGGGCGTCAACTGAATCACAGTTCTCTCATCGGGGTTACGGGGTCGCCACGAAGCGACACAATTCCGTAAGATCCGCTATCGCGCTCGGCACGGGAGCCGTGAGCTCCGCGCGGAGGCCGCACCCGGCGTCGGTCCGGGGTCAGACCGCGGAGAACGCCCGCTCGAGGTGGTCGCGGACGATCGTCCGGCACTCCACGACGAATCGCTCGTCGCCGGCGCGGTCCGTCGCGAAGGCGCGACCCACGAGGCCGCTCGCCAGCTCCGTGGCCACGTCGACTGCGAAGTCGACCTCCGGGGACGGGGCGACGCCGGCGCGATCGGCGAGATAGAGGGAGACCTGCTCGGCGAGCGGTCGCCGACCGCCTGAGCCGAGACGGTCCGGGGTGTCGGACTCCCCGAAACGGATGGCACGGAAGCCGGGCTCCGATCGGTAGAGCTCGACCAGCGAGTCGACGAGGACGTCGACGGCGACGCGCCAGTCGGCTCCCGCCGCCGCTCCGAGCGACTCGGTGGCACGCTCGATGAGGCGGGACACACCGCGGACCGAGAGGGCCTCGACGACGGCGATGCGATCGGGGAAGTAGCGGTAGACGGTGCCGATGGAGGCGCCGGCTCGCTCGGCGACCATGGCCGTCGTGAGGCGCTCGAAGCCGATCTCGTCGATGATGGCGGCGGCTGCGTCGAGGAGGCCCGTCAGGCGAGCCGAGCTCCGCGCCTGGACCGGCTCGTTCCGCAGGAGCGAGGATCCTCCGGGCAGTGCTTCAGTGACCTCGGTGACGAGCAACGGTTCTCCTTCAGACAGTCGTGCGGCTCCTCGAATGTCGGCCGCAGATGGTTGACTCGACGTCATGTGCGGAAGATTCGTGATGTCGCGCGCCGCGAGCGACCTGGTGGCCCTCTTCGACGTGGATGTGACGGGAGACACTCTGGCAGAGCCTTCCTGGAATATCGCTCCGACCGACCCGGTGAGTCTCATCGTCGACGCGGCCCCCCGGGGCGACGACGCCGGAGGGCCTCCCGTGCGTCGTCTGGCGACGGCGCGCTGGGGCCTCATCCCCTCCTGGGCGGACGATCCGCGGGTGGGCGTCAAGGCCATCAACGCGCGGGTCGAGACGGCGGCCGAGAAGCCGACGTTCCGCGACGCCGTGGTGTCCCGGAGGGCCGTCGTCCCCGCGACCGGCTACTACGAGTGGGTGACGGCGCCGGACGGCTCGAAGGCCGCGCACTACGTCCACCTGCCCGACGACGAGCTGCTCCTGTTCGCCGCCCTCTACGAGTGGTGGCGCGACCCCCGCGTCGCCCAGGGCGATCCGTCGCGCTGGGTGCTGTCCACGAGCATCCTGACCCGCGAGGCGGCCGGGCCGCTCCGGGAGCTGCACGATCGGATGCCGGTGATGATCGGCGCCGAGGTCATGGAGGAGTGGCTCGATCCCGACACGGAGGGCGATCACGACCTGCTGGAGGGCATCTCCGGCGAGTCGCTCGGGCAGGCCGAGCGCGCGGTGTTCCGTCCGACGAGCCAGGTCGGCGTGCCACAATAAGCGAATGCTGGGATCCCGAAAGGCGTACGTCGCCACCAGCGTCGAGCCCATGCTGCATCGTGCGGCCCGCATGGAAGACGCCGTCCACGCCCTCCGGGAGCGGAACGCCCGCCGTCGGGGCCTGATCCCGACCGTGGTCCCCTACGCCGGATACGGCGGTCCCGGCTGGATCCGCGTCCTCGGCCGGGTGCTCCTCACCCGCGACGGGGAGTTCCGCACGAGCGGAGACATGCACGTCCGCGGCTGGCGGAGTTTCACCGTCGTGCCGATCGACGACGTCGTCGTCGAGGTCGTCATCGGCGGTGACGTCCACCGCGTCCGCGCCGATCGCGGCGGCGTGGTCGACGCGCGGGTCGAGGTGGATCTCGCACCGGGCTGGCACACGTTCGTCGTGCGCACCGAGGGCTCGCTCGAGGTGGAGGCCCACGTCTACGTGGTCGACCCGAGCGTCGGTTTCGGCATCGTCTCCGACATCGACGACACCGTCATGGTGACGGCTCTCCCCCGCCCCCTGCTCGCGGCCTGGAACACCTTCGTCCTCGACGAGCACGCCAGACGCCCCGTCCCCGGCATGGCCGTGCTCTACGAGCGGCTCCGCAACACGCACCCCGGTTGCCCGGTCATCTACCTCTCGACCGGCGCGTGGAACGTCGCCCCGACGCTGTCGCGCTTTCTCCTCCGCAACTTCTACCCGGCCGGTCCGCTCCTGCTCACCGACTGGGGTCCCACGCACGACCGCTGGTTCCGCAGCGGCCCCGAGCACAAGGAGCGCTCCCTGAACCGCCTCGCCCAGGAGTTCCCGGGCGTCAAGTGGCTGCTCGTCGGCGACGACGGCCAGCACGACGAGGAGCTCTACGGCGCCTTCCTCAACCGGCACCCCGACAACGTCGAGGCCGTCGCGATCCGACAGCTCTCGAACAGCGAGGCGGTCTTCGCGGGCGGTCGCTCCCGCGGCGAGGAGCACGAGCGGACCACCAACGTGCCCTGGGTCTACGCGCCGGACGGCGCCGGGATCTGGAATCAGCTCGTGGCGAAGCGGTTCGTCGACGCACCGACCCCGTAGACCCCCCTCCGGAAAAGCGCGAAAGACAACTATTGGCACCGAAAATCGGTGCTAAAGTTGTTTTCATGACTCTTCTGGGCAGCAATGCCGAATCCGGCGGGCGTCCCCTCGACACCGCCGACGGGGAGGCGCGCGTCGGCGAGCAGGTCCGGGCCCTCCGCCTCGACGCCTCACTCGACCAGGCCGGGCTCGCTGCCCTGGCCGACGTGTCCATCAGCGCCCTGAAGAACCTCGAGAACGGGCGGGGAAGCACCCTGCGCACCCTGATCCGGATCCTGCGAGCGCTCGGCCGGGACGACTGGCTGACCACGCTCGCCCCCGGTCCGACGATCAGCCCGATCGACGTGCTGCGAAGCTCGTCGACCACGCCACGCCGACGCGTCTACCGCCGCCGGAGCGGCGACTGATGGCCTACACACCCGTCCAGGCCGTCGAGGTGACCGCGTGGGGGCACCGGGTCGGAGCCGTCGCTGCCGACCCCGGCGTCGGCGCCTACGTCTTCGAGTACTACCCCGACTGGATCGCCCGCGGCATCGAGCTCGCCCCGCTCGAGATGCCCATCTCCCGGCGGAGGCACGTCTTCCCGGCGCTCCCCGAGGCGACCTTCCACCGGCTGCCGGCGCTGCTGGCCGATGCGCTGCCCGACGACTTCGGCAACGCGATCATCGATGCGTGGCTCGCTCGGCAGGGCATCCGGCGCCGCGACGTCTCGCCCCTCGACCGCCTCGCGTACATGTCGAACCGCGCCATGGGGGCGCTCGAGTTCCGGCCGTCGCGGGGTCCGCGCCAGCGTGTCGCGAGCGCCGTCGAGCTGAGCGCGCTGGTCGAGGGGGCCAGGAGCGTGCTCGACGAGCGCTTCGCGGGCGACCGGGAGACCGAGGCGGCGATCCAGAGCCTCATCCAGGTGGGCACGTCGGCCGGTGGGGCGCGCGCGAAGGCGGTCATCGCCTGGAATCCGGAGACGGGCGAGATCCGCTCGGGGCAGCTGCCGGCCGCGGAGGGGTTCGAGTTCTGGCTGATCAAGCTCGACGGGGTCGGTCGCGACTCGGAGCTGGGTTCCGGCGGCGAGTACGGGCGGGTCGAGTACGCCTACTCGCTGATGGCCGAGGCGGCGGGGCTGTCGATGACGCCGTGCCGGCTCCTGGAGGAGAACGGGCGGGCTCATTTCATGACGCGCCGCTACGACCGCCGGGGGGATCGCAAGATCCACGCGCTCACCCTCTGCGGCATGACGCACCTCGACTTCCGGCAGCGTCAGACCCACGACTACGGCCAGTACTTCGACGCGATCGGCGAGCTCGGTCTCGGGCCGGACGCCCGGGAGCAGGCCTACCGCCGGCTCGTCTTCAACGTGCTCGCCGCCAACTGCGACGACCACACCAAGAACTTCTCGTTCCTCCTGCCCGGCCCCGATGCCGCGTGGGAGCTCGCGCCCGCGTACGACGTGACGTTCGCCTTCAATCCCGAGGGGCAGTGGACCTACCAGCACCTGATGAGCGTCGACGGGCGCTTCCGCGACATCACGCGGTCCGACGTCCTGGCCGTGGCCGACCGCCACCTCGTGCCGCGGGCCACCGCCGTCGTCGAGGAGGTGCGCGAGGCCGTCGGGCGCTTCCGCGAGTTCACCGATCGGGCGGGCGTCTCGCAGGCGTGGGCGGCCCGGATGGAGGCGGCCCTGCCGGTCTGGGACTGACCTGGCGGATGTCGGTGGCCCTGCCTAGTATTCGAACATCCTTTCGAACGCAGGAGGCACGGATGAGAGTCGACGAGAAGGTCCCGGTCGAGACGACCGAGGGGGGCGCCCCCCTCCGGTTCACCTGGCGCAGGGTGGTCTACGGGGTGGTGAGCGCGCCCGAGATGTGGATCACGCGGCAGGCCTGGTGGCAGAGCGCCACGAGGGCGCCGCGCGGTGCGGGGCCGGGGCTGCTGGAGATGCGCGTCTGGCGCGTCGACGCCCTGCCGCTGACCGACGGGGCGCACCGGGTCGACGGCACCTTCGACCTCGCGCTCGATCCGGTCAGCCGGGAGTGGCTGCTTCTGGGCGTCTTCGACGATCACGTCGACCAGCAGTTGTTCGCCTGATTCATCGATCGACCTGGTTGGATGAGCGCATGCCCCTCGCGATCGAAGACTACGCACTGATCGGCGACTGCCACACGGCCGCCCTGGTCGGCTCCGACGGCAGCATCGACTGGCTCTGCCTGCCCCGGTTCGACTCCGCCTCGATGTTCGCCGCCCTCCTCGGCGACGAGAACAGCGGCCGCTGGCTCGTCGCCCCCGACGACCCCTCCGCCACCTCCACGCGCTCCTACGTGACCGACACCTTCGTGCTCGTCACCCGCTGGGTGACCCCGACGGGCGAGGTGGAGGTGACCGACCTGATGCCGTACGGCGATCGCCGGGCCGACGTGGTCAGGCGCGTCACGGGCATCAGCGGGAGCGTGACGATGGTCGAGGACCTCCGCATCCGCTTCGGCTACACGACGGCCATCCCGTGGATCCGGCAGATGCCCGACCACGGCCAGAACGCCCTCGTCGCCATCGCGGGTCCCGACGCCGTCGTGGTGCGCGGCCCCAAGCTCACGGCGGCCGATCACACCCACCGTGCCACCTTCACGGTCGAGGCCGGCGAGGTCGTCGACCTCTCCCTCACCTGGTTCCCCGCCCATCGCGAGCCGCCCGCGCCGGTCGACGTCACGGCGCGGATCGACGAGACCGTCGCCTGGTGGAGCGACTGGGCCTCCCGCTGCGACGCCCCCGCCGCCTACACGCGGGAGGTCCACCGGTCGCTCCTGCTCCTCCGGGCGCTCACGCACGAAGACACGAGCGGCATCGTCGCCGCCGCGACGACGAGCCTCCCGGAGCAGTTCGGCGGCTCCCGCAACTGGGACTACCGCTACGTCTGGCTGCGCGACGCGTCGATGACCCTGCAGGCCCTCATCCTGCACGGCTTCGCCGAGGAGGCTCAGGGGTGGCGCAACTGGCTGCTGCGGGCCATCGCGGGCGACCCGGCCGACGTGCAGATCATGTACGGGCTGAGCGGAGAGCGGTACCTCCTCGAGAACACCATCGACGAGCTCCCCGGCTACCGCGGCTCGGCGCCGGTGCGCACGGGCAACGGCGCCTTCACGCAGTACCAGGGCGACGTCTTCGGCGAGGTCATGGTCGCTCTGCACGACGCCCGCACGCTCGGGGTCACCGAGGACGGCGACTCCTGGGCCCTCCAGCGCGCGCTGATGCAGTTCGTCGAGGACAACTGGGATCGCGCCGACAACGGCATCTGGGAGATCCGCGGGCAGACGCAGCACTTCACGCACTCCCGGGTGATGATCTGGGCCGCTCTCGACCGGGCGGTCAAGGGGGCGCAGCTGTTCCACCTCGACGGTCCCGTCGACCGGTGGATGGAGCTCCGCGAGAAGGTGCGCGACGAGATCGAGGAGCACGGCTTCGACGCCGAGCGCGGCACCTACGTCCAGTTCTACGGTTCGAAGGAGGTCGACGCGTCGCTCCTGCAGCTGTCGCAGGTCGGCTACGTCGACGCCCACGATCCGCGGATGCTGGGCACGGTCAAGGCCATCGAGGAGGACCTCCTGCACGACGGCCTGCTCCTGCGATACCGCACCGAGTCGGGCGTCGACGGGCTCGAGGGGTCGGAGAACCCGTTCCTCACCTGCTCGTTCTGGCTCACGGAGCAGTACGCCCGGAGCGGCAGGCTCGACGACGCGACCCGCCTGATGGACCGCCTCGTCGGCTTCTGCAACGACGTGGGCATGCTGTCGGAGGAGATCGAGGTGTCGACCGGTCACCACGTGGGCAACACGCCGCAGGCCCTGTCGCACCTCGCGCTCGTCCGCGCGGCCGACGCCATCGAGGCCGCGATCGAGCACTCCCGCGGCAATCGGGGCCGGCGGCTCGCCAGCCAGACGGACCACGAGACGACCGCACCCGCCCCGCGGTAGGAGTCCCGACGACGAACGAGGCCCCCGCGACGTGTGTCGCGGGGGCCTCGTTCGTCGTCGGGTGCGGCTACGCCTCCTTGGAGGTGGTCCAGCCCTCGGGGCCGGCGGAACCCGCCGGGTAGGTGTCGAGCGGCACGAGGTCGGCGTGCCAGGCGTCGATCACCGGCTGGACGATCGCCCAGCAGCGCTCGGCGACGTCGCCGCGGATCGAGAGCGTCGGGTCGTCGTGGAAGACGCCCGAGAGCACCTCGCCGTAGGGGGTCAGCTCCGGCTTCCCGAGCGTGGTCGAGAAGGTCGACTTCTCGAGCGAGAAGGGGTTGCCCTTCCCGTTCGTCGTCACGCCGAGCTCCATCGTCTCGGGGCTGATCTCGATGCGGAGGGTGTCGGGCGTCGATGCGCCCTCGAGGCCCGCCGGGAGCACCGGCACGGGCTTGAACGTGATCAGCACCTCCTTGCGCACCTTGGTCATCCCCTTGCCGGAGCGCAGGACGAACGGCACGCCGGCCCAGCGGCGCGACTTGATCTCGAACTCGACCTCGGCGAGCGTCTCCGTCTGGCGCGACACGTCGACGCCGTCCTCGTCCGCGTAGGCGGGGACGTCCTTGCCGTCGATCGAGCCGGCGGCGTACTGGCCGCGACGGCTCGCGGTGACGGGGTCGGAGTCCTTGACCCAGGTCGCGCGGAGGACGCGGGCGATCTCGCTGCGGAGCTCGACGGAGTCGATCGACGAGGGGGCCTCCATCGCGATGACCGCGAGCACCTGCAGGAGGTGGCTCTGGATCATGTCGATCAGGGCGCCGGCCTTGTCGTAGTACTGCGCGCGGCCCTCGAGGCCGAGGACCTCGTCGTAGAAGATCTCCACCTTCTCGATGTTCTCGCTGTTCCAGACCGGCTCGAAGAGACGGTTGGCGAAGCGCAGGCCGATCATGTTGAGGACGGTGGAGCGGCCCAGGAAGTGGTCGGTGCGGTGGATCCGCTCCTCCGGGACGATCTTGAGGAGCTCCTCGTTCAGCTCGTGCGCACCCTTCTCGTCGCTGCCGAAGGGCTTCTCGAGCGCGAGGCGGATGCCCTCGGGCAGGGTGATCTTGCCGAGCGCCTTGATCACCTTGACGGAGATGGCCGGCGGGAGGGCGAAGTAGAGGACGGGGGCGCCCTCGGAGGCGTCGAAGAGCTTCTCGAGGTGGGCCGCGTCGGTCGGGTCGCCCTGGATGTACTGGCTGCTCGCCAGCGTCTTCTTGGCGAGGTCGCTGTCGCCGTCGCCGTTGAAGGCGGTCTTGACGACGGAGTCCCACTCCTCCGGGTTGCGCTCGCTGCGGCCGGTGCCGATGAGCTGCACCTCGACGCCGCGGTCGCTCTTCAGCAGGCTCGCGAGGCCGGGAAGCAGGAGTCGTTCGGTCAGGTCGCCGGAGGCGCCGAGGATGATGAGGGTGCTGGTGTCGGTCATCGCGGAGAACGCTCGATGCGAGTGAGTCTGACGGAGTCAGAGCGGTGGATGGTCATGGACGTCCTTTCCGAAGTCGAACCGTGTGGGCCCTCGAGACCCAACGCGCGGGCGACGGGCGCATTCCCGACGGACACTGCTCGGAGGCAGGACGCGGGCCGCGAGGGGCCCCGGTGCCAGCGTCCACCGTACTGCCCGTCGCGGGTCTTGGTCGCGCATCCAGCGAGCCGGTTCGCAATGACCTACACTGTTCGAACATACGTTCGATTCGAGGAGGTCAGATGGGGTTCACGCACCTCCACGTCGCCTCCGCGTTCAGCGCCCACTACGGCACCGCGCAGCCGGCCGACCTGGTCGGTCACGCCGTCGCCGAGCACCGCTCCGACGCCGCGGCCATCACCGACCGCGACGGCCTCTACGGGGCGATCCGGCACATCGGGGCCTGCCGCGCGCTGGGCATCGACCCGATCGTCGGGGTGGAGCTCGGGGTCAGGGCCGACGGTGCGGCCTCCGGCCCCGTCCCGACGGCCGCCGCGGCCGACCGGGTCGTCGTGCTGGCCCACGGCCGCCTCGCGGGAGCGGGCTGGGCCTCCCTCTGCCGGCTCATCAGCGCCGCCCACGGCCGCGCGACGCGCAAGGTCAACGGCAGCGCGAACAGCGTCGCGACGATCGCCCGGTCGCGGGTCCGGGCCTTCCTCTGGGGAGACGACGGCCCGACCGGCACGGTGCTCCTCGGCCCCGACTCCGACGTGGGGCGCGCGGTCGCCCGCGGGCGGCGGCGCGAGGCGCTGGCCCTGCTCGACGAGTGGCACCGGCTCCTTCCGGGCGGCGTCGTCGTCGAGGTGGTCTGCCACCTGACCGAGCCGGGCGAGAGCAGGAGCCTCCGGCACGCCGCGAACCTCCTCGAGGTGGCCGACGCCGCCGGGGTGCCCGCCATCCTCACCAACGCCGTCCGCTACCGGGTGCCCGACGAGGCCCTCACCGCCGACGTGCTCGACGCCGCCGGCCACCTCGCCGCCCTCGGCACCTTCCTCCCGCAGCCGAACGCCCAGGCGTTCCTCAAGTCGCCCGGCGAGATGCGCGACCTCGCCCACCGCATCGCCGACGCGTCCTCGCTCGATCGCCGCGCCGCCGAGGAGATGCTCGCCGCCACCGAGCGGCTCGCCGACCGCTGCCGCCTCGACCCCGACGCCGACCTCGGCTGGGGCCGGGCGAAGGTGCCGGAGCTCAGCGCGATCGGCGTCGAGGGCGATCCCGACGTGGTGCTGCACCGGCGCGCGCAGGCCGGCATCACGGAGCGGTTCGGCGACGTCTCCATGGCCAAGCGCGAGACCCTCGAGCGCCGGATGCGGATGGAGCTCGACACCATCACCGGCTTCGGGTTCGCGGGCTACTTCCTCACCGTCGCCGACGTGTCGCAGATGATGCGCGACCTCCGGGTCCGGAACGCCGCCCGAGGCTCCGGCGCCGGCAGCCTCGTCACCTACCTGCTGCGCATCTCGAACGTCGACCCGCTCGAGCACGATCTCCTCTTCGAGCGCTTCCTCGGCAACAAGCGCGAGACCCTGCCCGACATCGACATCGACGTCGAGTCCGCCAGGAGGCACGAGGTCTACCGGGCGATCTTCGAGCGCTACGGCAGCAACCGCGTCACCCTCATGTCGATGCAGTCCACCTACCGGGCGCGCGGGGCCGTCCGCGACGCCGGCCTCGCGCTCGGGCTCGACGACGACCAGATCGACCTCGTCGCGAACAACGTCTGGCGGTTCAACGCCCGCGAGTTCCGCTCCGCGCTGGCCGAGAAGCCGGAGCTCCGCGAGATCGCCGAGCTGGTCCGCTCCAACGACCAGATCGATCTCCTCGTCGATCTGACCGAGCGGCTCGACCGGCTCCCCCGGCACATCTCGATGCACCCCTGCGGCGTGATCCTCGGCAACGACGGCCTGCTGAGCATGACCCCGGTGCAGCCGAGCGGCATGGGGCTGCCCATGAGCCAGTTCGACAAGCACGACATGAACGACGCCGGCCTCCTCAAACTCGACGTCCTCGGGGTGCGGATGCAGTCCTCCATGGCCTTCGCCCTCGGCGAGATCCAGCGGATCAACGGCCCCCGCACCGCCCTCGCCGGAGCCCTCCCGATCGACGCCCCCTACGTCAACCGCGACGGGCGCGTCGAGCTCGACGCGATCCCGCACGACGACGAGCCGACCTTCGAGGCCATCCGCACGACGCACACGCTCGGCATGTTCCAGATCGAGAGCCCCGGGCAGCGCGAGCTGATCGGAAAGATGCAGCCCGACCGCTACGAAGACCTCATCGCCGACATCTCGCTCTTCCGGCCCGGGCCGATGAAGGGCAACATGGTCGCCCCCTACCTCGACACCAAGCACGGCTTCCAGCAGCCCGACTACCTGCACCCGAGCTTCGCCCCCTTCCTGGCGGACAGCTACGGCGTCGTCATCTACCACGAGCACGTCCTGCGGATCCTCCACACCACCATGGGCATCTCGCTCGCCGAGGCCGACGAGATGCGGCGCGCGATGGAGAAGCGCGCCGACCTCGAGGAGGAGTTCCGCAGCCGCACCAGGGCGAACCTCGACGAGAAGGGCAGGAGGCGCTTCACCGACCGCGAGATCGACCGCATCTGGGGCGTGCTGAAGGGGTTCGGCTCGTTCGGGTTCTGCAAGGCGCACGGGGCGGCGTTCGCCCTGCCGACCTACCAGACGGCGTGGTTGAAGACGCACTACCCGGCGGAGTTCCTGGCGGGCATCCTGACCCACGATCCGGGCATGTACCCGAAGCGGCTCCTGCTCACCGAGGCGAAGCGCATGGGCGTGCCCGTTCTCCCGCTCGACGTCAACCACTCCGACGCCGTCTACCACGTGGAGCGGGTGCGGCCGCCGCGCTCCCCGGTGGCCCGGACCCACCCGGGCGAGCTCGGCATCCGGCTCTCGCTCGTCGACGTCCAGGGCATCACGGAGGCGGAGATCGCGCGCATCCTCGACAACCGGCCCTTCACGTCGATCGCCGACTTCTACCAGCGGGCGACCCCGTCGCGGCGCCTCTTCGAGCGGCTGGCCCAGGTGGGGGCGCTCGACGGTCTGGGTGGCGAGGGGCGCACGCGAGGCGACGTCCTCGTGCGCGTCCGGCAGCTGATCGGCCGAAGCACGAGACCGGTGCCGGGCGACGCCGCCAACCAGCTCGACTTCGACGTCGACGAATCGAACGAGGTGCCCGTCGGCACCCCCGACGTCTCCAGCCGGCAGCGCGTGAGCGACGAGCTCGACATCCTGTCGATGGAGGTCAGCGACCACGTGATCGAGAGCTACCGGCCGATGCTCGACGACCTCGGGGTGACGCGGGCCGCCGACCTCCTCGGGCTCTGGAACGGCACCACCGTGCTCGTCGCAGGCATCCGGATCGCGACCCAGACCCCGCCGATGCGCAGCGGCAAGCGCGTGGTCTTCATCAGCCTCGACGACGGGTCCGGTTGCTCCGACTCGACGTTCTTCGAGGAGGCGCAGGAACGCGCCGGGTCCCTCCTGTTCGGTACGCGGCTCCTGCTGATCCAGGGGCGCACGCGCCGCACGGGCGAGCGCGGCATCTCGCTCGAGGCCGAGAACGCCTGGGATCTCAAGGCGATGTGGCGCGACTGGCAGCGGACCCGCGCGGCAGCGGGTGCCGCTCGCGACGGCGACGGCACGGCTGGCGGCGCGCTCGACGGTTCATTCGACGGCGGCGTCCCCGCTGAGAGCGCCGGGCTCATGAGTCCGTAGGCTCAGACGCATGAGCGACGACAGCGATTCCACCCCCGGCCGGTACGTCGATCCCGGCCACGAGTACACGCGCGACACGACCTACATCGAGGACCGCATCACGCAGGATGCCCGTGACGGCTGGCCCGTCGAAGCCGGTCGATACCGGCTCGTCGCCGCCCGAGCGTGCCCCTGGGCGAACCGCACCGTGATCTCCCGCCGACTCCTCGGGCTCGAGGGCGCCATCTCCCTGGGGCTCCCCGGCCCGACCCACGACGCCCGGAGCTGGACCTTCGACCTCGACCCCGGCGGGATCGACCCCGTGCTCGGCATCGAGCGCCTCCAGGAGGCGTTCTTCAAGCGCGTGCCCAACTACCCTCGCGGCATCACCGTGCCCGCCGTGGTCGACGTTCCGAGCGGCAAGGTCGTGACCAACAACTTCCCGCAGATCACCCTGGACTTCGCAACCGAGTGGACCGCCTTCCATCGCGACGGAGCCCCGGACCTCTACCCGGAGCACCTCCGCGACGAGATCGACGACGTCGCCGAGGTCGTCTTCCGCGATGTCAACAACGGCGTCTACCGCGCCGGGTTCGCGGGATCCCAGGGCAGCTACGAGCGCGCCTACCATCGGCTGTTCGACCGTCTCGACTGGCTGGAGGAGCGTCTCTCCTCTCAGCGCTACCTCGTCGGCGACACGATCACCGAGGCCGACATCCGCCTCTTCACGACGCTCGCCCGCTTCGATGCGGTCTATCACGGTCACTTCAAGTGCAACCGCAACAAACTGACCGAGATGCCGGTGCTCTGGGCCTACGCGCGCGACCTCTTCCAGACGCCCGGGTTCGGCGACACGATCGACTTCGACCAGATCAAGAAGCACTACTACATCACGCACAGCGACATCAATCCGACCGGGATCGTCCCAGCCGGCCCGGATCCGCGCGTCTGGCTCGCTCCCCACGACCGCGACGAGCTGGGCGGCCGCCCCTTCGGCGACGGCACCCCGCCGCCGCCGCCGCCCGCGGGCGAGCGCGTGCCCGACCTCACACCGGCGTGACGGCCCGCTCAAGCGTCACCCCCGAGGCCGAGCGAACGGGTCGGCGCCTCGACGCGATCCGCGACGACGCGCTGGCTCTCGCCGAGCGACTGAGCGACGACATCCGCGCCGTGTCGGAGGCCCGGGAGGCGTCGAACGTCGACGACGAGCACGATCCGGAGGGGTCGACGATCGCCTACGAGAGATCGCAGCTCGAGGCGATCCGCCGCTCCGCCCTGGAACGCGCCGCCGACGCCTACGAGGCCCGCAGGCGGCTCGCCGACGGTCGCTACGGCATCTGCGTCCGCTGCGGTCGGCCCGTCCCGGCGGCTCGTCTCGAGGCGCGCCCCACCGCTTCGGTCTGTCTCGATTGCGCCGTGTAGCGGAAGCCCGCTCCCGCGACGCCGAGCACGGCGAAGTCACAGCGGACGCGGGGGTGGGAGCGCTTCCGCCCCCTGGGGAGTGCGACGTAGAGTAGCCGGAACACGACGGCGGCACGACCATCCGAGCCGCCGGGCACGATCGACGACGATTGGCGTGGCATGGTTTCGATGACGAGCGCGCGGTCCGCCCCGGGCGGCAACCCCTGGCTGGCCGCCCCCGGGCGCACCACCGCCGAGCGTCCCCGCCGGATCGTCGCCGAATCGTGGGAGCGGGCGCTCCGACGCCGCCTCGATCCGGAGCGTCTCCTGCCCGAGTTCGAGCTGCAGCCCGACGACGTGGCCGACTACCGGCGCGACCACCCGCTCTCTCTCCTCCTGCCCGTCGTGCGCCGCCTCCTGCTGAACGACATCGAGGGCTCCGGGCTCATCGTCGCGATGGGGGACGCGGAAGGACGACTGCTCTGGGTGGAGGGCGACGGTTCGGCGAAGCGCGGCGCAGAGGACATGCGCTTCGTCGAAGGGGCGGGCTGGGCCGAGAGCCGAGTGGGGACCTCGGCTCCCGGCACGGCTCTCGAACTCGACCACGGGATCCAGATCCACGGTACCGAGCACTTCAACCGCCTCGTGCAGAACTGGAGCTGCACGGCGGTGCCGATCCACGATCCCGCCACCCGGGGCATCCTGGGGTTCCTCGACATCACGGGCGACGACCGCGCCGTGGGCCCGCACACCCTCCCCCTCCTGGAGGCGACCGCCGCCGCGATGGAGGCGGAGTTGATGCTGTCGAGGCTGCGCCAGAAGGGCAGGCGCTCCCCCGCCGAGAAGCGCGCCGATCGCGCCGCCGCCAGCGGACAGGCGTCGCTCACCGTCCTCGGCCGGGACGTCGCGCTCCTCTCCGACGGCCGCCGCATCGTCTCGCTCAGCGCCCGACACAGCGAACTCCTCACGCTCCTCTCCTGGCACACCCACGGCCTCTCCGCGGAGGAACTCGCCTCGCTCACCTACGGCGACCCGCGCGCGGTCATCACCGTCCGCGCCGAGATGGTCCGCCTCCGACACGCCCTCGAGGTCCTCGACCCGCGGCTCGCTGCCCTGTCGCGCCCGTACCGACTCGCCGGACCGATCGACAGCGACATCCGCCGCGTGATCGCTCAGCTCGACCGCGGGGCGCACCGCCGGGCGCTCGAGATCTACACCGGGCCGATCCTGCCGGACTCCACCGCGCCCGGGATCGAGGAGATCCGGGAGACGCTCCGGATGCGGCTGCGCGAATCCCTGCTCGCCGACGCGTCCGTCGACGTCCTGCTGGACTACGCGTCGCGATCCGACTGCGAGTCGGACCGGGGCATCCTGCTCACGGCCCTGCAGATGCTCCCGGCCAGGTCGCCCCGACGCGCCGGGATCGTGGCGCGCCTGGAGCTGCTCGACCGGAGCTGACGGCCCGGCGGCGAGCGGTCGCCCAGCGTCGACGAGGGTCGTTGCCCGCGCAACCGGGTGCAACCTCGATCGGCGTACGGTCCGGGTACGCGCGAAGCACGCCTCCCGGCGTCGCACCGTGCCTTTGACAACGACGTCGAAAGGGAACGCCATGACCGTCACCACTCCCCCGAACACCTACGCCAGCCCCGGCTCGCCGGATGCGAAGGTGCAGTTCAAGCCCCGCTACGACCACTTCATCGGGGGCGAGTACGTCGCTCCCGCGAGCGGACAGTACTTCGAGAACCCCAGCCCCGTCACCGGCAAGGTCTTCACCGAGGTCGCCCGCGGCAACGCGCAGGACGTCGACCGGGCCGTCGAGGCCGGATGGCGCGCCTTCGACGGGTGGAAGAAGACCACCATCGCCGAGCGGTCGCTCATCCTGAACAGGATCGCCGACCGCCTCGAGGAGAATCTCGAGATGCTGGCCGTCGCCGAGACCTGGGACAACGGCAAGCCGATCCGCGAGACCCTCGCCGCGGACATCCCCCTCGCCATCGACCACTTCCGCTACTTCGCCGGTGCGATCCGCGCCCAGGAGGGCTCCACGGGCGAGATCGACGGCGACACCGTGGCCTACCACTTCCACGAGCCGCTCGGAGTCGTCGGGCAGATCATCCCCTGGAACTTCCCGATCCTGATGGCGGTCTGGAAGCTCGCACCGGCTCTCGCCGCGGGCAACTGCATCGTCCTCAAGCCGGCCGAGCAGACGCCGGCGTCCATCCACGTCTTCATGGACCTCATCAAGGACCTCCTTCCCGCGGGCGTCCTGAACATCGTGAACGGCTTCGGAGTCGAAGCGGGCGCCCCGCTGGCCTCGCACCCGAACATCCGCAAGATCGCGTTCACGGGCGAGACGACGACCGGTCGCCTCATCATGCAGATGGCGTCGGAGAACCTCATCCCCGTCACGCTGGAGCTCGGTGGCAAGAGCCCCAACATCTTCTTCGCCGACGTGGCGCAGGAGAAGGACGACTTCTACAGCAAGGCCCTCGAAGGGTTCAGCTTCTTCAACCTCAACCAGGGCGAGGTCTGCACCTGCCCGTCGCGCGCCCTCGTCCAGGCGTCGATCTACGACCAGTTCGTCGGCGACGGCATCGAACGCGTGAAGCAGGTCAAGCAGGGCCACCCCCTGTCGATGGACACGATGATCGGGGCCCAGGCGTCCAACGACCAGCTCGAGAAGATCCTGAGCTACATGGACATCGGCAAGCAGGAGGGCGCGAAGCTCCTCCTGGGAGGCGAACGGAACGTCATGGAGGGCGAACTCGCGGACGGCTACTACGTGCAGCCGACGATCTTCGAGGGCCGCAACTCGATGCGCATCTTCCAGGAGGAGATCTTCGGCCCGGTCCTGTCGCTGACGAGCTTCAGCGACTACGACGACGCCATCAAGATCGCCAACGACACCCTGTACGGTCTCGGCGCGGGCGTCTGGAGCCGCAACGGCGCGCAGCTCTACCGCGCGGGTCGCGACATCCAGGCCGGCCGCGTCTGGTCGAACACCTATCACCAGTACCCGGCAGGAGCCGCCTTCGGTGGCTACAAGCAGTCCGGCATCGGTCGCGAGAACCACAAGATGATGCTCGACCACTACCAGCAGACGAAGAACCTCCTCGTCTCGTACGCGGACGGTCCGATGGGATTCTTCTGATGACGACCGTCTCGTCGTCGCTGTCGCGGGTGGACGTCTCCCCCGCGGCAGCGGCCTTCCTGGTCGAGTTGACCGCGAAGCACGGGCCGCTCATGTTCCACCAGTCGGGAGGCTGCTGCGACGGGAGTTCGCCGATGTGCTATCCGGTCGGCTTCTTCCGGGTGGGAGCCGTCGACGTGCACCTCGGCGACCTCCGGGTCGACGGGCTCGACCCGATCGAGGTCTACATGTCGAGGAGCCAGTTCGAGTACTGGAAGTACACGCACCTCACGATCGACGTCGTCCCCGGCCGAGGTGCCGGGTTCAGCGTGGAGTCGCCCGAGGGCAAGCGCTTCCTGATCCGCTCGCGCATGCTCGACGACGAGGAGCTCCGGGCGTTCGACCTGATCTGACGATCGAGGCGCCGCGATCCGCGAGGATCACGGCGCTTCGTCGTCGGCGCTCCCGCCGGGGAGCGCGTAGACGCCGTGACCGACCCGCAGGAGGCGGCCCTCCCGGGCGAGGACGGACAGCGTCGACAGCACGCTCGAGCGCCGGTAGCCCGGAAGGTGCTCCACGATCTCCGTGGTACGCAGGGCCCCCGCCACGAGGAGGGCGACGATCCGGTCGGCCAGCGACCCCTCGTCGCCCGCGACCTCGCCGGCGGGCGACGGGTCGTCGAGGGCGTACTCGGCCCGTGCATCCTGCAGGCTCTCGGCCGAGACCCGGGTGACGGCGCCGGATGCCCGGGCGTACGGCGCCAGCGTCAACGACTTCCCCACCCGGTTGTAGACGTTCGACGCGCTCGTGCCCTGGTGCTCCGCGATGTCCGGGTAGGAGGCGCCGCCCAGCAGGAGCACCGCCTCGCCCTCGAGCCCGAGCCACTGCCCGAGGCTCGCGAGCTCCCAACCCGCCGAGGCGACGGCCTCGCCCCACGGCTCGATGTCGGACCCGGCGTCGTCCAGCCGCTCGGAGAGCTCCGTCAGCAGCGCCTGCAGCCGCGCCCGCGCGTCGTCGACGATGTCGACGGTGAACTGCGGCGGATGGCGAAGTTTGATGGATCGTGACATTTGTGAAAGGATAGCGAAGTTGTCCGGCGATCCGGGCACGCATCGAACCGTGTGCGACTCCCCGAGGTCTGATCCTCGAGAATCGAGCGCCCACCCCAAGGAGTCACTAATGGTCTACGCAATCGTGCGCGCCGGTGGTCGTCAGGAGAAGGTCGAGGTCGGGACGATCCTGACGGTCGATCGCCTGAAGGCGTCCGAGAGCGACACCGTCTCGTTCGTCCCCGTGCTGCACGTCGACGGCGACACCATCCTCGCCGGCGACAAGCTCGCGAAGGTCACGGTCGAGGGCGAGGTCCTGAACGACCTCCGCGGCCCGAAAATCGTCATCCAGAACTACAAGAACAAGACCGGGTACAAGCGCCGCATGGGTTTCCGCGCCGACCTCACCCGCGTCAAGATCACCGCGATCACCGCCAAGTAAAGGGAGCCGACACCTCATGGCACACAAAAAGGGCGCATCGTCCACCCGTAACGGTCGCGACTCGAACGCTCAGCGCCTCGGCGTGAAGCGCTTCGGCGGCCAGGTCGTCCTCGCGGGCGAGATCCTCGTCCGCCAGCGCGGCACCCACTTCCACCCCGGCGTGAACGTCGGCCGCGGCGGCGACGACACCCTCTTCGCCCTCGCCCCCGGCTCCGTCCAGTTCGGCGCCAAGGGCGGCCGCAAGGTCGTCAACATCGTCGCCGCCGAGGCGTAACAGCCCCGCGGCAGAGCAGCGTTCCCCCACAGCGGGCGGCCTTCGGGTCGCCCGCTGTTTCGCGTTCACCATTCGAAAAGGTAATAACTCGTGAAGACCCCGGACGGGGGCGTGGACGCGCACGGCTCCGCGGACTAACGTCGGCCAGGCTCGTCTCGACTTCCGGTGGAGTTCACCGACTCACGGACGGGCGTTCACCGCGTGGCCAGCAATCCCGTGATGGACTTGGGTACGAACACAGAGCATCACCGTTTTCCGCACGACAGCGTCACAGCACCGAGCGTCACAGCACGACAGATCCAAAGCACGACAGCGTCACAGCACTGCGTGAGCGTCACCGTCGCCCACGTCGGCACACCGAATGCGAGAATCATGGATCCCCGGACGGCCGAGCACCCTCGGCCGAACCACTTCATCCTGCACCTCAGCGACACGCACCTGATCGGTGGTGACGGTGATCTCTACGGCGATGTCGACAGCGAGAGCCGCCTGCGCCAGATCATGGCCGAGCTCGAGGAGTCCGGGGCCCGTCCCGAGGCCATCGTCTTCACGGGCGATCTGGCCGACAAGGGCGAGCCGGAGGCGTATCGCAAGCTCCGTGCCCTGATCGAGCCCGTGGCCCTCCGCCTCGGTGCCCAGATCATCTGGGCCATGGGCAACCACGACGACCGCGGTGCCTTCCGGCACGAGCTCTTCGGCCAGATCCCGTCGGATCGACCCGTCGACCTCGTCTACGACGTCAACGGCCTGCGGATCATCACGCTCGACACGACCGTCCCCGGGCGGCACCACGGTGAGCTGACCAGCGCCCAGCTCGACTGGCTCGCCGAGGAGCTCGCGACCGCGGCCCCTGACGGCACGATCATCGCGATGCACCACCCGCCGGTCCCGTCGATCAAGGACCTGACCGTTCTCGTCGAGCTCCGCGACCAGGCATCGCTCCGCGAGGTCATCGAGGGCAGCGACGTCCGCTCGATCATCGCCGGGCACCTCCACTTCTCGACGAACGCCATGTTCGCCGGGGTCCCCGTGTCCGTCGCCTCGGCCACCTGCTACACGGCCGACCTCAACATCCCGGTCGACGCCACTCGGGGCCAGGACGGCGCGCAGTCGTACAACCTCGTCCATGTCTACCCCGACACGATCGTCAACTCCGTCGTCCCCATCGGCAGCTACCGGACGGTCGGCGAGTACGTCTCGCCGGAGTCGGTCGCCGCACGTCTCGCCGCAGCCGGCGTCACGATCCCCGCGGCCGCCCCGCGTCACCGTGCCGAGCCCGAGACCCTGGTCGTGCCGGAACGCGACCTCTCGCTGACGGGACCGATCGGGACGCTGTAGCCGCGGATCCTGCGCTCCGCTTTGGGGTCTCGCTCGCGAGGCTCCACGATTGGCCACGCCCCACGAAAGTGAGCGGCGAGTCGTGGAGTCTCGCGCAGGAGCAGCACACGCCCGGCCGCGACACTCCACGTTTGTCCACGCCCCACGAACATGAGCGGCGAGTCGTGGAGTCTCGCGCAGGAGCAGCACACGCCCGGCCGCGACACTCCACGATTAGCCACGCCCCACGAAAGTGAGCGGCGAGTCGTGGAGTCGCACGCAGGAGCAGCACTCCCCCCGCCCGCGACACTCCACGATTGGCCACGCCCGACGAACATGAGCGGCGAGTCGTGGAGTCTCGCGCGGAAGGACAGCGCGCCCTAGCGCTCCCAGGGGGCGCGGAACGGGAAGTACCGCTCCAGGAAGTCGGTCACGACCGTCGTCCGCTCCTCGTCGCTCACCTCGGGGAAGCTCCCGTCGTTGAGGCAGAAGAAGTCGAACGACCGCTTCTTGAGCAGCTCGGAGAGGAAGGCCAGGCCTGACACCATCGTGGTGTCGACGTAGCTGACCTTGGCGTTCTCCTGGACGATCGCCCGCCCCGTCATGAGCGCGTAGTAGTGGTAGAGCGAGTTCGTGACGGAGATGTTGGACGCCGCCCGGAAGGGCGACGCGGCCGTGTCGCGGAACTCGTCGGCGAACTCGTGCTCCATCTCCGTGAGGACGCTCCGCCGGAGCGGCGCCGCCGTGTGCTCGAGGTGGCGCGTGGTCACGCGACCGAAGCGCTGCTGGAGGAGCGCGCGGTTGACCCGGGCGGCGTTCTCGAACCCGCTCCGCTCGGCGTTGTTGAGCCCGAGACCGATCCGCGTGTTGGCCTCGATGAACTTGGTGACGGATCCCGGCGAGAAGAACATCCCCGGGCTCACGGGGCGCCCGAAGAACATGTCGTCGTTGGAGTAGAGGAAGTGCTCGCTGAGGCCGCGGATGTGGTGCAGTTGCGCCTCGACCGCCTGCGAGTTGTGGGTCGGCAGGACGGACGGGTCGGCGAAGAACTCCTCGCTGCGCACCACATGCACGCGCGGGTGCTCCTCGTCGAGCCAGGCGGGGACGGGCGAGTCGGTCGCGATGTAGATGTTGCGCACCCAGGGGGCGAACATGTACACCGACCGGAGCGCGTACTTCAACTCGTCGATCTGGCGGAAGCGGGCGGCGGAGTCGTCGCCCTCCCCCACGACGTGGCGCTTCGCCCGCGCGGCGCGCGCACGCTGGTACTCGACCGAGTTGCCGTCGACCCAGGAGAAGACGATGTCGACGTCGAAGGTGATGTCGGTCGCATGGTCGTCGAACATGTGCTCGAGGGTGACCCACTCGAGCCCGTAGCGCTCGATGCGCGTCGAGACGGCCTCGTCGACGGGCAGCGTGCGCCGCATGAGGGCGTTCTCCATGGGGACGAGGATCTCGGAGTCGGTCCGGATCCAGAACTCGATCTGAACCGCGAGCGAGGCGCCGTAGCGCAGCCGCCCGATCGGCTCCACGCGGGGACGGTAGAGGCGGAACACGCGCTCGTTCTCGTGCACCAGGCCGTCCTCGCCGACGAGGACGGCGCGATGCTTGCCCGCCTTGGCGTAGAACGGCTCGCTCTGGCACGCCTCGATCAGGACGCGCTCAAAGGCAGCGCGGTCGGTGTTCTCGATCGCGATGACCGGCCGCTCCTCGTTGCCGCGCACGAGGAGGTGCGGGATGCCGCCCTCGTCGAGCACGTGCTTCAGGAAGACGAGATCCTCCAGCATCGACTGCAGGGGCGTCAGGTGCCCGTTCAGGAGGGTGAGCTGACCCTTCCGGACGACGACGTCGTCGCGGCTGGCGCCGCCCGCGGAGGAGCGACCCAGAGTCGTCTGGGACGAGGACGCGAGACCACCGGAGGGCGAGCGAGGATTCAGCAGAGGACTCTCCGTCGCGCCGACGATCTCCGTGCCCATTCAGACTCCGCTCCTGCTGCGGCCCGGGTGGCCGCCGATTGTGCAATCCCTCGATTTTAGCCCTGTCGCGGTGCTTTCCCGACGTTCGAGCCGAACAGCGCGCTCCCGCTAGCCTGTTGGCATGTTCGACAGCCCCCGCCCCATCGCCATCGACGGCGGCCTGGGCACGCTCCTGGAGTCCCGTGGTCTCGATCTCTCCGGTGGTCTCTGGTCGGCGCGCGTGCTCGAGCGGCACCCCGACGAGGTGCGGGCCGCGCACGAGTCCTTCTTCCACGCGGGAGCCACCCTCGCGATCTCGGGCTCGTACCAGGTCTCCTACGAGGGCTTCGCCCAGGCCGGGCTCGACCCGGCGGAGACCGACCGCATCCTGCGCCGGAGCGTGTCCCTGGCCGTCGAGGCCCGCGACCACGCCGCTCCGACCGGCCTCGTGGCCGCGTCGGTCGGTCCGTACGGCGCGATGCTGGCCGACGGGAGCGAGTACCGCGGCGACTACGGCCTCACCACGGCGCAGCTCCGCGAGTGGCACCGGCCCCGCCTCGACGTCCTCGCGGAGACGGACGCCGACCTGCTCGCCTTCGAGACGATCCCGTGCCTCGCCGAGGCGGAGGCGCTCGTCGACTCCGTCGCCGGGACCGGCCGGCGCGCGTGGCTCGCCGTGACCGCGTCGTTCGGACGTCTGCGGTCGGGCGAGTCGCTCGAGGAGGCGTTCGCGCTCACCCGGGGTGTCGACGAGATCGTGGCGGTCGGCATCAACTGCAGCCACCCCGGAGAGGTGCTCAGGGCGATCGACGCGGCCAGGGCGGCCACCGACGCGCCGATCGTCGTCTATCCGAACGGCGGCGAGGAGTGGGACGCGAAGAACCGCACCTGGATCGGAGAGGCCGGCTTCCCGCCGGAGCTCGTGCGCTCCTGGATCGACGCCGGCGCGAGCCTGGTGGGCGGATGCTGCCGCGTGGGGCCGGAGCAGATCCACGAGATCGTGACGCTGCTCGACGAGGAGTAACTGCTCGACGAGAAGCAGCTGCCCGACGAGGAGTGGCTCCCCGACGAGGCATAGCCGCTCGACGAGGAGTGCAGGCCCGTCCTCAGCGGCGTCGCGACACCGATCCGCCGCGCGTCGCGGCCGGGGCCTCGGGGGCGGGCACGCGGATCCGGATGCCGGCCACGACGAAGACGAGCCCCGCGGCGAACTGGAACGACTGCCAGAGCTGACCCGTCAGCGGGATCACGTACACCGGGTTCCAGAGCACCGCGATCGCGGCGAGGAACGGCAGGTAGACGTAGGCCCGCCCCCGCCAGGCGAAGACGAGCACGATGAGCGCCAGGATCGACACGACGTAGCGGAACCCGACGAAGATCGTCGAGTCGAGCACCACGACCCCGGCGACGAGCGCCACGGCGGCGAGAAGACCCGGCGCGAGAGCAGGGCGCAGATACGCGGCCTTGGTCGGTGTGGGCATGCTCGCAGCCTACCGCCCGGTGCCCCGCAGGAGCCCCGCCCGACGTCGCCCCGGAGAGACCCTGTCGACCGGCACGCCGCGAGGGCCGCACGCCTCAGCGCGGCTCGGGCAGCCGGATGATGCTGATCGGCCTGCTCATCGGCGGTTCGTCGCGCAACCGCTCCAGCCCAGGACGGAGCTCCCCCAGCCACGCCTCGTAGCCCGCGGCCGTGAGGTGCAGGCCGTCATCGCTCAGATCGGGATTGAGGTGGCCGTCGACAGAGAGCGCGGGCCAGAGATCGAGGTACTGGGCCCGGACCGTCGCGGCGAACTGGCGGAGGTGGCGATTCGCATCCTGGATGCGGTCGCCGTAGTCGCTGCCGCGCGGCATGATCGACTGCAGGAGCAGCCGGACCCCGGGCAGGAGCCTGCGCAGGTCGACGAGGATCGACTCGACGTTGCGGACGACCTGCTCCACGGAGCGGCGCGAGCCGAAGTCGTTCGTGCCGATCAGCAGGACGATCGAGTCGGGTGCCGTCTGCACGACCTCGTCGAGGCGCTCCAGCACGTCGGCCGTGGTGTCGCCGCCGACGCCGAGGTTCACGACCTCGTCGTCGGGGAACCACGCCTGCCAGTCTCCCCCCTCGGTGAGGCTGTCTCCGAGAAAGACGATCTTCTCTCCATTGGTCATCGAGGACCTCCCTGGTCGGTAGCTGCCATTATGTCGTCGCCGTCTCCTTCTCGGCGGTCGCGGAGATGCGATTCAGCATCCCCGAGAAGATCACGCCGTGGAACGGCAGGATCGCGAACCAGTAGAGCCGGCCGCTCAGACCCGTCGGGAAGAACACGGCCCGCTGCCGGTAGTGCGATCCGCCCTCCCTCGGCTCGACGCTCATCTCCAGCCAGGCCTTGCCCGGGACCTTCATCTCCGCCCGGAGGCGCAGGAAGCGCCCGCGGTCGATCTTCTCGACGCGCCACCAGTCGAGGGCGTCTCCCGTACCGAGCGTCGTCTGGCTCCGGCGTCCGCGACGGAGGCCCACGCCGCCGACGAGGCGGTCCATCCAGCCGCGTGCCGCCCAGGCGAGCGGGAAGGAGTACCAGCCGTTCTCGCCGCCGATGCCCTCGATGACGCGCCACAGCTCGGCCGGCGCGGCCGTCGTGTCGCGTTGCCGGTCGTCGGTGTACACGGTGTGGCCCGACCAGTTGGGGTCGCTCGGCAGCGGGTCGCTCGGGGCGCCGTAGATCGAGGAATCCTGCCAGCTCGTCTCCACCTCGCCGTCGCGCATCTTGCCGAGCGCGAGGCGGACCGCCCGACGGTAGCCGGTCAGACCGCCCTCGGGCGGCGCCACGAGGCTCTGGATGTCGCTCTCCCGGACCACGCAGTCGTACTGCAGCGACTCGATGATCGGCACGGCCAGCGATCGCGGGATCGGCGTCACGAGGTTGACCCACTGCGACGCGAGCCAGGGGGTCATCACGGGGATGGCCGCGATCGGGCGCTGCTTCAGACCTGCCTCGAGGGCGTAGCCGTTCATCATCTGGCCGTAGCGCAGGACGTCCGGGCCGCCGATGTCGAAGGTGCGGTTCGTGTCGGCGGGGACGTCGGCCGCGCCGATCAGGTAGTGGAGCACGTCGCGGACGGCGATGGGCTGGATGTGGTTCCGCACCCACTTCGGCGCCGGCATGTAGGGGATGACGTCGGTGAGGTGGCGGATCATCTCGAACGACGCCGACCCGGAACCGATGACGACGCCCGCCTGCAGCGCGACCGTCGGCACGCCGCTCCCGAGCAGGACGTCACCCACCTTCTTCCGCGACTCGAGGTGACGCGAGAGGTGGCCGTCAGGATGCAGTCCGCCGAGGTAGACGATGCGCGAGACGCCCGCGTTCCTGGCCTCGGTGGCGAACGTGCGCGCCGCCTCCAGCTCGGCCCCCTCGAAGTCGCCCCGACCGGCCATCGCGTGCGCGAGGTAGTACGCGACGTCGACGCCCTCGAGCGCCCGCCGGACGGCGCGCGCATTCGTGAGGTCGCCCTGAGCGATCTCGACGTCGGTCGACCACGGGACGTCCGCCAGTTTCTCCGGGGTCCGGGCGAAGACGCGCACGTCGAAACCGGCGGCCACGAGCCGCGGGGCGAGTCGACCGCCGATGTAGCCCGTGGCTCCCGTCACCAGGGCTCGTCGACGACGACCCGTGTCGGGGACGTCCGCGGGGACGGGGTCGGCCGCTGCGTCGGGCTCGCGGTTCTCCTCGGTTGACATGGCCTCACGGTACCCTGGTCCGGAGCGCGGTTCCCAGGTGTCCGCGACCCCGAGACAGTCAGAAACAGGACCGACATGACCACCACCACCCTGCCCACCGTCGCCCGCATCGCCGGGATGATCGACCACGCCATCCTCAAGCCCGAGCTCACCCGCTCGGAGGTCGACGAGGCGCTCGATCTGGCCGCGTCGCAGCACGTCTTCAGCGTCTGCGTCCGCCCCTCCGACATCGCCCACGCCGTCGAGCGCCTGGCCGGCACCGGGGTCGCCGTCGGCACGGTGATCGGCTTCCCCCACGGCACCACCTCGACCGAGGCCAAGGTCGCCGAGGCCGCGCAGGCCATCCGCGACGGCGCCGTCGAGCTCGACATGGTCCTCAACATCGGCCGCCTGCGGTCCGGCCTCGTCGACGACGTCGAGGCGGACATCCGGGCGGTCGTCGAGGAAGCGGGCGACATCCTGGTCAAGGTCATCCTCGAGACCGCGTACCTCGACGACGAGCAGATCGTCGCCGGGTCGAAGGCCGCCGAGCGCGCCGGGGCCCGGTTCGTCAAGACCTCGACCGGATTCGCGGGCGGCGGGGCGACGAACCCCCACCTGCGCCTCATGCGCGACAGCGTCTCCGACGCGGTCGAGGTCAAGGCGTCGGGCGGGGTCCGCGGGCTCGACACCGTCCTCGAGATGCTCGATCTCGGCGTGACCCGCTTCGGCACGAGCGCCAGCGAGACCATCCTCACCGAGCTGGCCCACCGTCACGAGACCGGCGCCGCCTCGGGCGCCGCGGACGACCAGTCGTCCTACTGAGGCGGTCTCCGCGTCCGTCTCCCGAGACGGTCTACGCGTCGGAGGAGTCGCTCGCCTCGCCCCGCAGGACGACGCGCGTCTCCTCCACGTCGGCCGCGATCTGCGCGATCAGCGACTCCATGCCGTCGAACTTGACGTTGCCCCGGAGAAACCTGACGAAGAAGACCGTCACCTCCTTGCCGTAGAGGTCGAGGGTGACGTCGAGCAGGTACGCCTCGACCTGCTTCTCCGGCACGCCCTCGAAGGTCGGGTTGTTGCCCACCGAGACGGCGGCGTCGTAGAACGTGCCGTCGACGGAGACCCGGGCCGCGTAGACGCCGTCGGCGGGGACGAAGCCCTCGCTCCTCGGCTCCAGGTTGGCGGTCGGGTAACCGAGTTCGCGGCCCCGTCTCTCTCCGTGGACGACGACGCCGCGCACCGAGGGCGGGCGGCCGAGCAACACGGTCGCGTCCTCGATCCGGCCCGCGTCGAGGAGCTCGCGGATCCAGCTCGAGGAGGCCCGTCGCTCACCGTCGCCGGGCATGACCTCGGGGATGATCTGGACGTCGAAGCCGCGGGTGCGACCCAGCTCGCGGAGCACGTCGACCGTGCCGGATCCGCGCACGCCGAACCGGAAGTCCTCCCCCACGAGCACCACCTCGGCCTGCAGGGTCTCGACGAGAACCCGGTCGACGAACTCCTCCGGCGTGAGCGCCTGGAGGTGTCCGTCGAAGGTGAGCATCAGGGTCGCCTCGACGCCCGTCTGCTCGAGGAGCTCGCGCTTCTGCTCCGTGCTCGTGAGCGCCATGGGCACGAGCTCCGGCCGGAGCACGGCCAGAGGGTGGCGATCGAAGGTCACGACGGCCGACACGAGGTCGCGCGCCCGGGCGGCCGCCTCGAGTTCGGCGATGACGGCGCGATGACCGAGGTGCACGCCGTCGAACTTCCCGATCGTCACCGCGGAGGGCCCGAAGCCCGGTGGCACGTCGGCGGGAGACGTGTAGAAGTCCATACGCGGTCAGGCCTCGACGGAGGGCTCGGGGCGCGTCTCGGTGCTCGGGGCGTCCTCGCCCGGACGCGGGCGTGTTCGACGGAGCCACAGCATGCCGAGGATCGGCAGGACCAGGGGCACGAAGCCGTAGCCGATGCCGAAGTACGTCCACACCGTCGAGTGGTCGGAGTGGGCGTACTGCGAGCTCGGGACGAAGACCTTCGGATCGATGATCGACAGCAGGCCCACGAAGACGACCCCGAGGAGCTCGAACGAGATGGTCGCCCACGCGATGCCGTACCAGCGGCGGCCCGGCATGATGAGCGCCACGGTCGCGACGATGTAGACGAGGGCCGACAGGGCGCTCAGGCTGTAGGCGAGGGGGGCCTGCTCGAACTGCGTCGCGATCTGGAAGACCGACCGCCCCGCTGCGGCGAGGGCGAGGATCGCGTAGACCGCGATGAGGACGCGACCGAGACCGACCGCGCGCGTTGACTTCTGCTGAACCATCACGTCAAGGATATGGCCCCGGGCGCACCGGCGTGGACGCCTGCGCCGCGACTCCTGCGGGTCGTCCGCGCGGGGGCGCCGGCGGCGGCGGTCACGACGCCGTCGCCGTCCAGATCTGCAGCATGCGGACGACCATCACCGCGACGGCGAAGGCGCCGGCGCCGAGGACGACGTTGCTCCAGCGGCTCCGGTCGACGAGAGCCCAGACGACGGCGAGGGGCGGCAGGAGCAGGGCCACCACGAGGTAGATGTAGAACTCGACGACGCTGCCCGACGCCGGATTGCCGACGAACGGCGCCACGATCGCGACGACGAGCTGGACCACGAGCAGCAGTTCGACGACGGCCAGCGCCCCGACCGTGAAGTCGTCGGGCACCCGCCGGGCGAGCCCGGCCACGATGCAGAAGAGCGCGGCCGCGGTGGCGATGCCGGCGATGACCCAGGTCAACCAGTCGATCATGCGAACACCTCGTCCGTCGGGAAGTTGACGATGGCCTTGGCCCGGCCGTCTGTCACCGAGACGAGGCCGGCGAGGCGGCCCTCCGGCGTGACGGCGGCGACGGGCCCCGGCGTGTCGTCGAGGGACACGCCGACGCGCTTGCCGTGACCGAGGTCGACGCTCTGTTCGGCCGTGAGCGGCAGGACGTCGAAGAGACGTTCGGCGACGCTGCGGGGGTCGAGGAGATGCGAGGCGACGTCGATGCCCTCGAGGACGGCGGCGTCCGACAGGGCGAACGGCCCGATGCGGGTCCGGCGGAGCGCCGTCAGGTGCCCGCCGACGCCGAGGTCGCGACCGAGATCACGGGCGAGCGCGCGGATGTACGTCCCCGAGGTGCAGTCGACGACGACGTCGAGGTCGATCACGGTCCGCCCCTCGACGACCTCCCGGCGCTCCGCGAGGACGTCGAAGCGGGAGATGGTGACTGGTCGGGCCTTCAGGTCGACCTCGACACCCTGGCGGACGAGATCGTAGGCGCGCCTGCCGTCGACCTTGATGGCGCTCACGGCGGTCGGCACCTGCTCGATGTCGCCCGTGAGGCGCTCGACACCGGCTCGGAGGGCGCTCGTGGCGACGTGGGCGGCGTCGACGCTCTCCAGGGTCTCCCCCTCGGCGTCGTCCGTCGTCGTGGCCGCACCGAGGCGGATGGTCGCGACGTAGGTCTTGTCGAGGCCGACGAGGAACGTCAGGAGCCGCGTGGACGAGTTGAGCCCGAGGACGAGGAGCCCCGTGGCCATCGGGTCGAGTGTGCCGGCGTGCCCCACCTTGCGCGTGCCCGCCGCCTTGCGGATCCGGGAGACCACGTCGTGGCTGGTGATGCCCTGCGGCTTGTCGACGAGGAGGATGCCGCTGTTCACGCGTCGAGACTACCAAGCGGTCGGGACCGCAGGATGCGGCGACCGCTCGCCGTCAACAGGCGTCGTCGAACAGTCGGCGAGGATGCTCGGGGTCGGCGTTGTCGATGACCGCGAGCGAGCGGGCGCGCGCCTCGTGGCTCCGGCCGGCAGCTTCGCGGCCCTCGACCCAGACCGTGTAGTTCCACAGCCCCGCGAGGTTCTCGCGGCCCGCGAGAGCGCCGTCGACGATCAGCAGGGCGTCTTTCGGGCCGGTGACCCAGGTCGCCTGCACCTCGCGGTCCGCCTCCCTGTCGAAGGCGCGCGGGACCCACGCGGCGCTTCCGCCCAGGCGGAAGGGCTCCACCAGCATCCGCCGCAGCTTCGACTCGTCGACGGCGTCGTCGCCGTGCACGGCGCGGTCGGCGCGGGGCAGGAGGAAGTCGGTCAGCGAAGCCCGGAAGGCCGCGTGGCCCTCCTCCTTCACCAGGGCGGCGAGGTCGTCGGCGAAGGCTCGGGCGCCGGAGCCGTCGAGGCCGTCGACGGCCACGAAGGCCCGGCCGCGACCGTAGTTGTGCAGGATCTCGGTGGCGAGTGCCCGCACCGTGTCGCTCTTCTCGGGTGCCCATCTGGTCATGGGTCACAGCCTAAGCTCGACGGGTGACAATCTCCCCCGCGGTCGTCGACTGGTACCGCGAGAACCGGCGTGACCTTCCCTGGCGGCGGGAGGGCTTCACCGCGTGGGGCACGCTGGTGAGCGAGTTCATGCTGCAGCAGACCCCGGTGGCCCGGGTCGTCCCTCGCCTGGCGGAGTGGCTCGAGCGCTGGCCCACCCCGCACGATCTCGCCGTCGTCCCCGCCTCCGAGGCGGTCCGCGCCTGGGATCGCCTCGGCTACCCGCGGCGCGCGCTGAATCTGCACGCCTGCGCCGTCGCGATCACCGAGCGGAACGGAGGCGTCGTGCCGTCCGACGTCGACGAGCTGCTCGCCCTTCCGGGCGTGGGCGACTACACGGCGCGGGCGGTCGCCGCATTCGCCTACGGGAAGCGCGTCCCGGTCGTCGACACGAACGTCCGGCGCGTGCTCGCCCGTGCCGTGGAGGGGCTGGCCGAGCCGTGGTCGCCGAGCGCGAAGCGCGACCTGCCGGCCATGGAGCGCCTCCTTCCGGAGGGGCTCGCGGAGGCTCACGACTTCAACGCGGGGATGATGGAGCTCGGGGCGCTCGTCTGCGTCGCGCGGTCGCCGCGCTGCTCCGAGTGCCCGCTCCGCGACTCCTGCGCCTGGCTTCTGGCGGGGAGTCCTGCTCACGAGGGGCCGAAGGCTCGGACCCAGAAGAAGTACGAGGGCTCGGACCGACAGGTCCGCGGTGTCCTTCTGGCCGAGCTGCGGGCCGTCGACGTGCCGCTGACGGCGGTCGAGATCGACGGCCTGTGGCCCGAGCCCGTTCAAAGGGCCCGGGCTCTCGCCGGTCTCCAGCGTGACGGCCTGGTGGTCGGCGACGCGACCGAGGGCTACCGGCTGCCCGACTAAGGGCGGTCGGCCTCGTTGTCGGCCTCGTCGGCCTCGCCGAATTCGCGGGGCTTGACGTAGGGGTCGGCATCGCCCGCGTACTGGGCGGTCTCGGCGAGGCTCTGCGAGTCGGCGTCGCGCTGGCGAGCCTCCTGCAGGAGCCGGTCGATCGACGCCGCGTTCTCGGGGATGCCGTCCGGGATGAACTCGAGCGACGGCGTGAGGCGAGCCGTGATGTTCTTGCCCACCTCGGTGCGGAGCATGCCCGTGGCCGACTTGAGGGCGGCGGCGGAGTCGGCGCGCTCTTCGTCGGTGCCGTAGACCGTGTAGAAGATCGAGGCGTGCTGCAGGTCGCCCGTCACCTTCACGTCGGTGATCGTGACGAAGCCGATGCGGGGGTCTTTGATCCCTTTCTCGAGCCGTCGCGCGACGATCTCCTGGATGCGGTCGGCCATCTTGCTGGCGCGCTGTACGTCGACCATGACTTGCTTCCTTTCACAGGCCCGGCCCCGCACGCGATATGCGTGCGGGGCCAGGTCCAGGCGGAGACGCGGTGGAATCCCAAACGGAGGGAGGGGGGTGATAGCGGGGCTATCGACCCCCTCCGACGACGCCGGAGAGTGCCGCTTCTACGCTCGGACCTTTTCGACCATCTCGATTGTTTCGATTTCGTCGCCGATCTGGATGTCGTTGAACTTCCCGAGACCGATACCGGCCTCGAAGTCCGTCCGAACCTCGGTGACGTCGTCCTTGAAGCGACGCAGCGAGTCGATGGCGAGGCTGTCGCCGACCACGACGCCGTCGCGGATGACGCGCGCCTTGGCGTTGCGCGTGATCGTTCCGGAACGGACGATGACACCGGCGATGTTGCCGACCTTCGAGGAGCGGAAGATCTCGCGGATCTCCGCCACACCCGACTGGACCTCTTCGAACTCGGGCTTGAGCATGCCCTTGAGCGAGTTCTCGATGTCCTCCAGCGCGGAGTAGATGACCGAGTAGAAGCGGATGTCCACTCCCTCGCGGGCAGCACGCTCGCGCGCCTTCGTGTCGGGGCGGACGTTGAACCCGATGATGATCGCGTTGTCGACCGTCGCCAGGTTGACGTCGCTCTCGGTGACCGCACCCACACCGCGGTGGATGATGCGCAGCTGCACGCTGTCGTCCACCTCGATCTTGAGCAGCGACTCCTCGAGCGCCTCGACGGCACCGGAGACGTCACCCTTGATGATGAGGTTGAGCGCTTCGACCTTGCCCTCTTCGAGAGCGCGGGTGAAGTCCTCGAGCGAGATGCGCTTGCGGGCCTTGGCCAGCTGGGCGTTGCGCTCGACGGCTTCGCGCTTCTCGGCGATCTGACGGGCCGTGCGGTCCTCCTCGGTGACGAGGAAGGTGTCGCCGGCTCGCGGAACGCTCGAGAGGCCCTGCACCTGGACCGGACGCGAGGGGTAGGCCTCGTCGACCGCGTCGCCGTTCTCGTCCATCATGGCGCGGACGCGGCCGTAGGCCGTCCCCGCGACGATGGCGTCGCCGACGCGCAGGGTTCCGGACTGGATGAGGACCGTCGCGACGGCACCGCGACCCTTGTCGAGTCGGGCCTCGATCGCGACACCGCGGGCGTCCTTCGTCGGGTTGGCACGGAGGTCGAGCCCGGCGTCGGCGGTCAGCAGCACGGCTTCGAGGAGAGCCTCGATGTTCGTGTTGTTGCGCGCCGAGACGTCGACGAACATGACGTCCCCGCCGTACTCCTCCGCGACGAGACCGTACTCGGTGAGCTGCTGACGGACCTTGGCGGGGTTGGCCCCCTCCTTGTCGATCTTGTTCACCGCGACCACGATCGGCACGTTCGCCGCCTGGGCGTGGTTCAGGGCCTCCACCGTCTGCGGCATGATGCCGTCGTCGGCCGCGACCACGAGGATCGCGATGTCGGTTACCTGGGCACCACGGGCACGCATGGCGGTGAACGCCTCGTGGCCCGGGGTGTCGATGAAGGTGATGGCGCGCTCGACACCCTCGTGCGGAGCCCACACCTGGTAGGCGCCGATGTGCTGGGTGATGCCACCGGCCTCGCCGTCGACGACGTTCGCGTTGCGGATCGCGTCGAGGAGTCGGGTCTTACCGTGGTCGACGTGACCCATGACGGTGACGACGGGCGGCCGGATCTCCAGCACGTCGTCGTCTTCGTCTTCGAGCTCCTGCTCGAGGTCGATGTCGAAGCCCTCGAGGAGCTCCTTGTCCTCATCCTCGGGAGAGACGACCTGGATCTTGTAGCCGAGCTCCTCGCCGAGCACCTCGAAGGTGGCCTCGTCAAGCGACTCCGTCGCCGTGGCCATCTCACCGAGGTGGAACAGCACGGTCACGAGGTTGCCAGGGCTGGCGTCGATCTTGTCGGCGAAGTCGCTGATGGACGCACCGCGACGCAGTCGGACGATGGTCGAGCCGTCACCGCGAGGAACGCTGACACCGCCGAGCGACGGCGCCTGACGCATCTCGAATTCGGCCCTCTTCGTCCGCTTCGACTTGCGCGCCTTGCTCTTGCCGCCGCCGCGACCGAACGCACCGGCCGTGCCGCCGCCGGGACCACGTCCGCGACCGCCGCCGCCACCCGCAGGGCGGGGGCTGGTGAAGCCGGGACGGAAGCCGCCGGGGGCACCTGCGCCGGCACCGGGGCCGCCGCCGGGGCGCTGGAAGCCACCGCCGCCGGGGCGTCCGCCGGCACCCGCGGGGCGCTGGCCGAAACCACCGGGGCGCGGTGCGCCGGGACGCGGAGCACCCGGACGCGGGGCGCCGGGGCGAGGAGCCTGGGGACGCGGACCTGCTGCGCCGCCCGGACGCGGACCGGCAGCGCCGGTCCCGCCGGGACGCGGAGCCGTGGGACGGCCCATGCCCTGGTTGGAGCTGTAGGGGTTGTTTCCCGGGCGCGGGGCGCCGGGTCGGGGCGCCGCACCTGCGGGGCGGGGTGCACCTGGGGTCGCCGCGGGAGCGTCGGCCGCCGGCTTCGGGGCGTTGCGCGCCGCCTCGGCCTGAGCCTGACGCTCGGCGACCGTCAGCGGAGCGGGTGCGACCTGAGGTGCCTCGGCCGCGGGGGCCTCGACCTCGACGGCGGGGGCCTCCTCCTTCGCGGCGGGGCGGGGAGCCGGCGCCGGAGCGGGGGTGGGCGCCGCGGGGCGCGGCGCACCGGGACGGGGGGCGCCGGATGCGGGTGCCTGAGCCTTCGCGGCGGGCGCCTTGGCGGCGGCCTGCGTCGAGCCCTGGGCCTTGGTGCCCTGGTCGGCGAATGCCGCACGCAGCTTGCGCGCGACGGGGGGCTCGATGCTGGACGACGGGCCCTTGACGAACTCGCCCATCTCTTTCAGCTTCTCGAGTGCGATCTTGCTTTCGATACCGAGCTCGCTGGCGATCTCGTGTACGCGTGGTTTAGCCACTGTTCTCCTGTCTCGGGCCTCCACCCGGGAACAGGGGAGACCTTCAGTTGTGGACGGAACTCATTTCGAGCCGCTCATTAGTTGTCCATAAGCCGTTCAGCCTTTACTTGATGCGCGTCGACGAGATGTCGGCGGCGCGGGATCGTGGAATGGTGCTCACGGGAGGGGATGTTCGAGGCGCTGGAGGTACTCCAGCACCTGGCTGGTGTCAGGCTCCGAGTCGAGCCTCAACGCCCGACGGAATGCCTTGCGCCGAACGGCGGACTCGTAGGCCTGCATCGACGGCTGCAACCAAGCGCCCCGCCCGGGTTCCGTCGCGGTGGAATCCACCACGACGCGACCCTCGTGGGCCACGATCCTCAGAAGAGAGGACCTTGGAGCGCGCGTTCGCGTGCCGATGCACGTTCTGACAGGAATCATCTTACCCCCTGCTCTCTCTCGGACGGGGACGCCACGGGCGAACTCGCATCCTGCGGTCGCGTGTCGCCCGGTCCGTTCATCCCTCGAGACTCCACGAAACGCCGCTCACCTTTCGGGAGAACGCCCGTTCGTGGCGTGTCGCGAGGGCGTCAGTCTTTGAGGACGTCAGCGCCCGACGCCTCAGTCCTCGAGGATCGAGTCGGGCTGGATGTCGATGCGCGCGCCCGTCAGCTTGGCGGCGAGACGGGCGTTCTGGCCCTCCTTGCCGATCGCGAGCGACAGCTGGTAGTCGGGGACGAGCGCCCGGACGGCTTTGGTCGCGGCGTCGATGACGAATGCACTGGACACCTTCGCCGGCGACAGCGCGCTGGCGACGAAGGTCGGGAGATCGGGCGAGTAGTCGACGATGTCGATCTTCTCGTTGTTGAGCTCCGCGGTGACCGCTCGGACACGCTGGCCCAGCTCGCCGATGCACGCGCCCTTGGCGTTCACGCCCGGCTCGGTCGCGCGGACGGCGATCTTCGTCCGGTGTCCGGCCTCGCGGGCGAGCGACACGATCTCGACGACGCCGGAGGCGATCTCGGGCACCTCGAGCGCGAAGAGCTTGCGCACCAGTGACGGGTGGGTCCGCGACACGGTGACCGACGGTCCCTTGAGCCCCTTGCTCACGCTCGTGACGAAGACGCGGATGCGGGTGCCGTGCGCGTAGTTCTCGCCGGGCACCTGCTCCTCGGGAGGCAGGATCGCCTCGAAGGAGCCGAGGTCGACGTGGATCATCCGCGGGTTGGGACCCTGCTGGATGACACCGGCGACGATCTCGCCCTCACGACCTTTGAACTGGCCGAGCACCTTGTCGTCGCCGATGTCGCGCAACCGCTGGTTGATGACCTGCTTGGCGGCGAAGGCCGCGATCCGACCGAAGTCGTCAGGCGTCTCGATCGCCTCGCCGACGACCTCGCCGTTCTCGTCGTGCTCGATCGAGTAGACCGACACGTGACCGGTCTTGCGGTCGAGTTCGACGCGGGCCGAGGGCTTGTCGCCCGGGGCCTCCGGGTGGTCTTCGTGCTTGAGGTAGGCCGTGAGGATGGCCTGCTCGATGATGCGCACGAGTTCGTCGAAGGGAATCTCGCGCTCGCGCTCCATGAGACGCAGCACGCTCAGGTCGATATCCACTGAGGGCCTCCACTATTCAGAATTGTTCGCTGCACGCACGGTGGCGCGCGCAGCACCCCTCTACGGTACCCGAGGTGAGGCGAGTCGGCTGACCGCATCCGCCACGGGGACCGGCGTGCGCTCCCCCGTGCGGCGGTCCCAGAGCTCGACGATCCCCTCGGCGGCGCTGCGCCCGACGATGACGATCCACGGCACGCCGATGAGCTCGGCGTCGCCGAACTTGACGCCGGGCGACACCTTGGGGCGATCGTCGAACAACACGTCGAGACGGTGGGCCTCGAGGTCTCCCACGAGCTTCTCGGCGACGTCGTAGACGACCTGGTCTTTGCCGGTGGCCACGACGTGGACGTCGAACGGCGACACGTTCTCGGGCCAGACGAGGCCCTTCTCGTCGTTGTTGGACTCGGCGATGACGGCCAGGATGCGCGTGATCCCGATCCCGTACGAGCCCATCGTCACCGTCACCTGCTTGCCGTTCTCGTCGAGCACCTTGAGCCCGAGGATCTCGGCGTACTTCCGGCCGAGCTGGAAGACGTGGCCGATCTCCATGCCGCGCGCGGTCTCGATGGGACCGGAGCCGTCGGGCGCAGGATCCCCCTCCCGGACCTGTGCGACCTCGATGGTGCCGTCCGGCGTGAAGTCGCGCCCCGCCACGAGGCCGCGGACGTGGACGCCCTGGACGTTCGCACCGGTCACCCACGCGGATCCCTCGACGACCCGCGGGTCGACGACGTAGCGGATCCCCGACTCCGACTCGGCCCCGAGCACCTGCGGCCCGATGTAGCCCTTGACGAGAGCGGGGTTCTTGGCGAAGTCGGCCTCCGTGGCCTGCTCGACCTCGGCGGGGTAGAACGCCACCTCGACGCGCTTCATGTCGACGTCGCGGTCGCCGGGCAGGCCGACGGCCACGATCTCGCTGGTCCCGTCGAGGTGCGTGAGCGCCAGGATCACGTTCTTGAGCGTGTCGGCGGCGGTCCACGGGCCCTCGGCGCGGGGCACAGTGGCGTTCAGCTCCGCCACGAGCGTGTCGATGGTGGGCGTGTCCGCAGGATCGAGGAGGGTCGCCTCGTCGAGGCCCTCGAGCGGGATCGACGCGGGGACGATCGTGGTGAAGGCCTCGACGTTGGCCGCATAGCCACCCGCGGAGCGCACGAAGGTGTCCTCGCCGACGGGCGTGGGGTGGAGGAACTCCTCGCTCTTCGACCCGCCCATCGCGCCCGCGTCCGCCTTGACGATGACGTACTCGAGGCCGAGCCTCGCGAAGATGCGCTCGTAGGCGTCCCGCTGGATCTGGTAGCTGCGGTCGAGCCCGGCGTCGGTCGCGTCGAACGAGTAGGCGTCCTTCATGGTGAACTCGCGGCCGCGCAGGAGTCCGGCGCGGGGACGCGCCTCGTCGCGGTACTTGTCCTGGATCTGGTAGAGGCTCAGCGGGAGGTCCTTGTAGGACGAGTACAGGTCTTTCACCAGCAGGGTGAAGGCCTCCTCGTGCGTGGGAGCGAGGAGGTAGTCGGCGTCCTTCCGATCCTTGAGCCGGAAGATGCCGTCGCCGTACTCGGTCCAGCGACCGGTGGCCTCGTAGGTCTCGCGCGGCAGGAGCCCGGGGAAGTGGACCTCCTGCGCGCCCGCCCTCTCCATCTCCTCCCGCACGATGCGCTCGATGCGCCCCTTGACCCGGAGACCGAGGGGCAGCCAGGCGAAGATGCCCGGCGCCTGGCGACGGATGTAGCCGGCGCGGACGAGCAGGCGGTGGCTCGTCACCTCCGCGTCGGAGGGATCTTCACGGAGGGTTCGGACGAAGAGCTGAGAGAGGCGCGTGGACACCCCGCTACCTTATCGGCGCGGCTCGGGCACCGCAGAGCCGACCGTCACCAGGGCTTGCCGGAGTAGTCCTTCGGATTCTGCTCGAACGACCGGTTGCGGTCGTTCTGCTGCTGCTGCTGTTTCTGCGCCTGACCGTCTTTCTGCTGGAGCTTGTCGAGAGGGCTCTGTCCCTGGCCGCCTTGCCCCCCGGGCGACGGGTCCTGACCGCCCTGACTCCCCTGGCCCTGGCCGTTCTGCCCGCCGGGGTTCTGCCCGCCGGGTGCGCCGCCCTGGCCGGGCGAGCCCGTCGATCCGCCGGCCTGTTGTTCGGCCTGCTTCTGCTTCTGCTCGAGGCGGCTCTGCGCGTCGTCGAGCGGCTTCTTGCTGTCGGGCGTGGCGGCTTGGTCGGATGATCGGAAGCAGCCGCCGGGTGCGCCCTGGAGGAGTGCCAGCGACTGCTTGTAGAACGCGTCGGCGCGTGCGAACTGCTGATCGAGGACGGCGCTGTCGCCCTGCTGCTCGACGACGAGGACGAGGTCGGTGCGCACGCGGCAGCTCGACGTCGTGTCGCTCGCCGGAACGAGTGCGAGGGCTCGCTCCAGCTCGGAGCGGGACTCCTCCAGGAGGCCGATCTGCCCGAGGGCCGCACCGCGATCGAAGTGCTGCACCCAGCGTTCGACGACGTTCACGACACCGAGGCCGTCCGCGGCGGCGACGCTGTTATCGTACGACCTGGCGCCGTAGGTCGCCTGCGACACGGCGGCGAGCACCGGCATGCTCAGGAGCTTCAGCGCGACGAGGACCACCACGACCACGAAGGGCAGCGAGACGAGCAGGAGGCGCCGGCGGAGGCTCCTGCGATAGGCCACGACCTCGGGGGGCGTCGCCTCCTCGCGCTCGAACGGCTCGATGACCCCCGGCGGCGGGGGCGGGGAGAACAGGGGACGGAGGGTGTCGGTCACGCGTTCTCTCCTCGAGCGGCTCGGGCCCCGCGGCGGAGCCCGGGTCGCTCCCCCGGGCGGGGTCGGACGTCGCCGAGGGCCCGCGCGACGACGGCGATCTCGACGAACAGCAGAAGGAAGAGCGGGATGGCCCCGATCCAGTAGAGATCGATCACGCTGTCGGTGCTCCCGGTCGAGGACGTCACGCGCCCACCCTTCTCGTCGGCGACCACGCCGGCCAGAGAGCCGCCCGCCTCGCGGTGGAGGTAGGGCACGCCGAGCTGCTGGGCCACGGCTCGCAGGGCGCCCTCGTCGATCCGCGAGAGGGCGTCCGGGGAGCCGCTCTGCGTCTTGTCCTTGATGTAGCGATCGGCGGAGTACTCGTCGCCGTAGCCGTCGAACTCCTTCATGCGCCCGCCTGCCGTCGTCCCGTAGCCGAGGACTCCCCCGCCGTCGGTGGCGTTCTTCGCCGCCTGGAAGGAGCCGGGCGAGGTGGCCGCCGTCTGCTCCCCGTCACCGAGGTAGTAGACGACGTTCGCGCGGTTCGGGTCGCTCTTCCGGGCCGCGGCCAGCCGGTCGACGAGCAGCGTGTTCGCCTCGGAGATGGAGCTGCCGCGCGAGTAGTAGGTGACCTCCTGGCGCATGGTGTCGGCCGCCGTGACGATCGCGGAGGCATCCTGCGTGAGGGGGACCCGCTGGATGGCGGTGCTGTCGAACGTGATCAGGGCGAAGCGGGCGCCGGCCAGATCGCCGGTCAGTGCTCGGATGTCGCTGCGGACGCCGTCGAGACGGGGCTTCTGGCCGTCCCAGTCCTCCGCGGCGACGCTGGAGGTGGTGTCGACCACGAAGAAGACGTTGAGCTCGGCGACGGAGGCCGCGGCCGAGCCTCCCGGGAGCCCCGGTCGTGCGGCCATCACGAGGAGGAGGGACACGACGACGCCGCGGCGGACCCAGGCCCCGAGCATCCTGCGGTGGGCGCGCTCGGCCACCAGCCGCCAGACGACGAACCCGAGGGCGACGACGCCCAGGGCCACCAGGAGGCCGACGGGCAGAACGGGGTTCCAGACGAGGCGGGTCACAGTCGGAGCCTCCAGAGCAGACCCAGGGACGCCATCACCACGAGGAGGGAGACGACGATCAGCGGGCCCGGATGGTCGGCGACGACGAGCCGCTTCGCCCCGGTGAAGAGGCCGGCCTCGCGCTCGTCGATCTTCTGCACGATGGTCGGGATCGTCTCGGCGCTCGTCAGGCCGAAGAAGCCGCCACCCGTGCCCTCCGCCACCGTCTTCAGCTCGGTGGCGACCGACGGCAGCGAGCCGTCGACCGAGTAGTCGACGGGATCGACCGCGTAGACCCGGACGCCCTTCTTCGTCGCGAGGTCGCCCGCCTGCTTCAGGGTGAGGAGCGGGCTGCCGTTGACGTAGTTGTCGGTCGCCAGGACGATCGATCGCGGCCGCGAGCTCGACGCGGAGCCGTCGAAACCGAGGACGCAGGAGGCGAGGCCGTCACCGATGAGCGAGGCGCCCTGGCCGAGGTCGGTTCCCGTCCAGTAGCGGACGCCGCTCTCGCCCTGGGACCGGAACGAGTCGCGGTAGCTGCGCAGCTCGGTCTGGACGAAGCCGTAGTCGTCGGTCAGCGGGAACACCTGGACCGCCGAGCTGTCGAAGATGGTCAGGCCGATGCGTTCCCCGTGCAGCGAGTCGGCGAGCGTCGCGAACGTGTCGACGATCTTCGCGTCGACGTCGGTCATCGACCCGGAGACGTCGAGGCAGAGGACGATGTCGCGCTTGTAGGACTGCGGGTCGACGACGTCGACGCTCGAGACGCGCGATGCCAGGAGGACCCCTCCCCCGGCCGCCACGACGACGAGGGCGAGGAGCCCCGCGAGCAGGGTCCGGTAGCGCCGGAGGACACGGCGGTACTCCGGCAGCTCGGTCAGCCGCTCGCTGTGGGCGACGGGGGTGCCGCTCCTCGTCGACCGCTCCCGGGACCGCTTGCGCCAGGTGACGTAGACGACGACTCCCGCCACCGCGAGGGCGATCGCGACGAGCGGCATCCACCAGAAGGTCAGCTCCACGAGCGCACCACCTCCCGGGCCGTCGCCACGGCACCCGCGGGATCGCCGGGGTGGCGCTTCTGGAAGGCGGGCGGGTAGTACTGCTCGACCGCGCCGGTGACGGCCGGAAGGGCGGCCTGGCGGAGGTCGGTCAGCGTCATCACCTGGGCGTCGACGCCCGACGCTTCGAAGGCGAAGAAGCGGAGCAGGAGACTCAGGCGGGAGGCGAGGGCACGCTCAGGGAGGCGTCCGGCGCGGTGCTCCGACTCGACCTCGTCGATCATCGCCAGGTATTTCGCGCGGAGCGCCGGCAGGTCGGGTCGCGGCGCCGGCCCGGCGACGACGGGCCGGGGGAACCGGCTCCTGGAGAAGCGGACGACGAAGACGTACCAGCCGACGACGAGGGCGAGCAGCAGGATGCCCACCACCAGGTAGACCGGGAAGTGCGGGTATTGAGCCGGCCCGAAGTAGCCCCTATCGTTCAGCACGCCGATGCCTCTCGAGGAGGGTCAGCAGCCCGCGGACGACCTCGGCCTCGGAGGCGATGCGGTTGCTCGCGACGCCGAGGAGGCGCAGGTCGTCTTCGGTGGCGCGGACGTTCCGCTCGGCGACCTCGGTGAAGAGGCCCCGCAGACGGCGGTTCGAGCGCACGTAGGCGGGGAGGGCCGCCATCTCCTGCACATCGTAGATCTCGGGATCGACGACTCCGCCTGCCCTGTCGGCGCGCGGGAGGCGGCCGGCGGTCGCCGGGACGGGCTCGCGGACCAGGTCGGCGTCGCCGATCGTCAGCCACAGCACGTCGTGTCTCGCCCGGAGCCGACGGAGGACGGCGGAGTGCGCCTCGGTCAGCCGGATGTCGTCGGTGACGACGAGCAGGAGGGACCGCGTGACGAGGTGCCGGGCGACGTGGTCGAGGAGGCGGAGCACGTCGCTCCTGGGGGCGTCGAGGGTGATGCGGGCGTCGACGGCGCGGAGCAGGCGTTCGAGATGATCCTCCTTCTGACCCGTCGGGAAGGCGCGAGCACCCGTCTCGTCGCCGACGACCATCGACACGACGTCGCCGTGGGCGGCGGCGATGGAGGCCAAGCCGCCGGCCGCGAGGATGGCGACGTCTTTCTTGCTCTCCCCGCTCTCGGAGGTGGCCGCCATGTTGCGCCCGGTGTCGACCACGAGGACGAGGTGGTGCCGGCGGGAGGCGATATAGCGCTTGACCAGCGGCTCGCCGTGGCGGGCGGTGGCCTTCCAGTCGATGTCTTTGACCTCGTCGCCGGGAACGTAGGCGCGGAGATCGTCGAAGTCGTGGCTCCTGCCGCGGTGCACGGAGGCGTAGCCGCCCTCCAGGAGATCGAGGGTCTTCCGGTGGGCGAAGATGCTCATCTTCGTCGAGACGCGACGCAGGAGTCGGGGCACTAGGAGACCTGCACCCGCGCTCGGCGAGTCGCCGGAAGATGCCCCACGCGGGGACTCACGGGGTTCGCACGGCGCCGAAGATCGCGTCGATGATCGTCTCGGGCTTCACCTCGTCGGCGGCCGCCTCGTAGCCCAGGATGAGCCGGTGGCGGAGGACCCCGTGACGGAGGTGCTTGACGTCGTCGGGGATGACGTAGTCGCGCCCGTTGAGGAGGGCCAGAGCCCTGGCCGCCTGCGTGAACGCGATGCTCGCGCGGGGGCTGGCGCCGAACTGGATGTAGTCGGCCAGAGTGCCGGCGATGTACGAGTGCGGGTGCCGCGTCACGTAGACGAGCTGCACGATGTAGTTGACGATCGACGGATCGATGTAGACGCGCTTGGCGAGCGACTGCAACTCGATCACGTCGTCGAGGTGGACGCCGGTCGGCTGCTCGGCGTCGGCCTCGTAGACGCCCCGCTCGATGCGACGGATGATCTCCGCCTCCTCGGCCGGCGAGGGGTAGTCGAGGATCTCCTTCAGCAGGAAGCGGTCGAGCTGCGCCTCGGGGAGCTGATAGGTGCCCTCCTGCTCGATCGGGTTCTGGGTCGCGAGGACCAGGAACGGCTGCGGCAACCGGTAGACGGTGCCGCCGATCGACGTCTGCCGCTCCTGCATGGCCTCGAGCATGGCGCTCTGCGTCTTGGCGCTCGAACGGTTGATCTCGTCGAGGAGGACGAAGTGCGAGTGCACGGGGCCGAGCTGCGTCACGAAGGTCGAGCTCTTGGCGTCGTAGATCTGCGTGCCGGTGATGTCGCTCGGCAGGAGGTCGGGCGTGCACTGGATGCGACGGAAGCTGGCGTCGACGGCTCGGGCGAGGGTCTGCGCCGCCGTGGTCTTGGCGAGCCCGGGAACGCTCTCGAGGAGGACGTGCCCGCCGGTGAGCAGGGCCACCAGCAGGGAGTCGCGCAGACCCCTCTGACCCACGACCTTCGCCTCGAACGCCTCCGTGACGCGCGCGACGATGTCGCCCGCCCGACGGAGCTCGTCGGCCGTGATGGGAGGCGCGTCGTGGGCCTCGCCGGGGGACGCGGCTCCGGCCGGATCGGCCGAGGGGGGTGCGGTGGTGTCTGTCACGCGGTCAGCCTAAACCAGCCCTCTGACAGCCCGACCGGAGGCCGCCGACCGGCGCTCAGACGGTGACGACCTCGGGCGATCCGAGCTCACCCGGGGGCATCTCGGCCGCGAGGCGGTTCGCCTCGAAGATGAGCGTCTCGACGATCTCGCTCTCGGGAACCGTCTTGATGACCTCGCCCCTGACGAAGATCTGACCCTTGCCGTTGCCGGAGGCGACGCCGAGGTCGGCGTCGCGCGCCTCGCCCGGGCCGTTCACGACGCAGCCCATGACGGCGACGCGGAGCGGCACGGTCATGCCCTCCAGGCCGTCCGTGACGTCGTTGGCGAGCTTGTAGACGTCGACCTGCGCGCGACCGCAGCTGGGGCAGCTGACGATCTCGAGCTTGCGCTCGCGCAGGTTGAGCGACTGCAGGATCTGGAGGCCCACCTTGACCTCCTCGGCCGGCGGCGCGCTCAGGGAGACCCGGATCGTGTCGCCGATGCCCTCGCCGAGCAGGATGCCGAACGCCGTGGCGCTCTTGATCGTGCCCTGGAAGGACGGCCCGGCCTCGGTCACGCCGAGGTGCAGCGGCCAGTCGCCGCGCTCCGCGAGGAGCCGGTAGGCCTTGACCATGACGACCGGGTCGTTGTGCTTGACCGAGATCTTGAAGTCGTGGAAGTCGTGCTCCTCGAAGAGGCTCGCCTCCCAGACGGCGCTCTCGACGAGCGCCTCCGGGGTCGCCTTGCCGTACTTCTGCATGATGTTGGGCTCGAGCGAACCCGCGTTCACGCCGATGCGGATGGAGACGTCGGCGGCCTTGGCGGCGGCGGCGATCTTCCCGACCTGGTCGTCGAACTTGCGGATGTTGCCCGGGTTGACGCGCACGGCCGCGCAGCCGGCGTCGATGGCCGCGTAGACGTAGTTGGGCTGGAAGTGGATGTCGGCGATCACCGGGATGTTGCTCTTCTTGGCGATGATCGGCAGCGCCTCGGCGTCGTCGCGGCTCGGCACCGCGACGCGGACGATGTCGCAGCCCGAGGCCGTCAGCTCGGCGATCTGCTGGAGCGTCGCGTTGATGTTCGTCGTGGGGGTCGTGCACATCGATTGCACGCTGACGGGGGCGTTGCCGCCCACCAGGACCTTGCCGACCTTGATCTGGCGCGACTTGCGACGCGGAGCAAGGGTTTCGGGGACTTTGGGCATTCCGAGATTGACTGCAGGCACGACCTCATCGTAGGCCCGCCTCCCGCGATCTGGCTGTCAGCCGCCGAGCTTGATCGGGTTCACGATGTCCGCGTAGACGAGCAGCAGGCTCATGGCCCCGAGCACGGTCACGACGACGAGGGTGAGCGGCAGGATCTTGGACGGGTCGACGGGGCCGGGATCGCGCTTCCCGAAGAGCTTCGCGACGGATCGGCGGACGCCCTCGATGATCGCGCCGGCCACGTGGCCGCCGTCCAACGGCAGGAGCGGGACGAGGTTGAAGACGAAGAGCGCCACGTTGAGCGACGCGAGGATCCCGACCAGGGCGCTGGCGCGGTCGAGGATCGGAACCGAGTCGAGGCTTGCGACGTCCCCGGCCAGGCGACCGACGCCGACGACCCCGACGGGACCGTTGGGATCGCGGGTCCCGCCGCCGAACGCGGCCTTGGCGACTCCGACGAGGCGCTCGGGCAGGTTGACGATCAGATGGACGACGCTCCCGATGTTGTCTCCCACCGCCGGGAGGACGGCCGTGACCGGCTGCTGCACCCTCGCGAGAGCCGCCCCGATGCCGACGAAGCCGACCTTCTCGGTCTCCTTGACCCCGGCGGCGTTCGTGACGACGTTGCCCGCCGTGTCCGTGACGTAGCGCTCGGTCAGGAGCGGGGTCATCGTCAGCGTCTTCCGCGCGTGGTCGCGCAGCACGACGATGTCTATGGCGGTGCCCGGGCTCTTCTGGATGATCGAGGTCGCCTGGGTCCAGCCCGTGACGGCGGTGCCGTCGACGCTGACGAGCTCGTCGCCCGGGCGGATGCCCGCGGCGGCGGCGGGTGACTCCGCGGCTCCTGCCGGGCACGAGGTGGCGGTGGACGTGGGCGGGAGGACGCACTGGGAGACCGAGCCGACGGTGGTGGACGGCTGCTGCACGCCGAACGCGCAGAGGACGACGCCGTAGAGCACCACGGCGATGAGGAGGTTCATCAGCGGGCCGCCCAGCATGATCACGATCCGCTTCGGCACCGCCAGTCGGTAGAAGGAGCGGGCGTCGTCGTCGTGCGACGTGGGCTCCGCCGGGGCCTCCTGGACGAGGGTCTGGAAGACGCCGGTCGTGGCGGTCCGCGAGTGCGCGCCGCCCGGCTCGGCGGCTGCCGCCTCGGTCTTCGGCGGCGGGTACATGCCCGCCATCGAGATGTAGCCGCCCAGCGGGATGGCCTTCACGCCGTATTCCGTCTCGCCGCGTTTCCGGGAGAACAGCGTCGGACCGAAGCCGATCATGTACTGCCCGACCTTGACGCCGAACGCCTTCGCCGGGACGAGGTGGCCGATCTCGTGCAGGCCGATCGACAGGACGAGGCCCGCGGCGACGATCAGAATGCCGAGGACGTAGAGCAGGACGGTTTCCACGAGCACACAGTACGGGACCGATTCGGTGATTCCGCCGGACGCGCGCCGAGTGGCGGCTGTCGCTCTCGCGCCCGCTCAGCGCGCAGAAGACCTGGCATCGATCGCCTGGTCGGCGCGGGCACGGGCCCAGCGCTCGGCCTCCAGCACGCCGTCGAGGGAGAGCGCCTCGGGCTCGTGGACGTCGACCACGGCGCGGATCGTGTCGAGGATGTCGAGGTACCCGATCCGGCCCGCGTGGAACGCGAGCACCGCCTGCTCGTTGGCCGCGTTGAAGACGGCCGGGAACGTCGCTCCCCGCGTGCCGACCTCCTTCGCCAGGGCGACGGAGGGGAAGGCGACCTCGTCGAGCGGCTCGAAGGTCCACGTCGACGCGGTGGTCCAGTCGAGGGGGACGCCGACCCCCGGAACCCGGTCGGGCCAGCCCATGCCCAGCGCGATCGGAAGGCGCATGTCGGGCGGCGAGGCCTGGGCGATGGTCGAGCCGTCGACGAACTCGACCATCGAGTGGACGATGGACTGCGGGTGGACCGTGACGTCGATGCGGTCGTAGTCGACGTCGAAGAGCAGGTGCGCCTCGATGACCTCCAGCCCCTTGTTGACGAGGGTCGACGAGTTCGTCGTCACGACGAGCCCCATGTCCCAGGTCGGATGGGCCAGGGCCTCGCGGGGCGTCACCCCGACGAGGGAGTCGCGGCTCCGCCCGCGGAACGGACCGCCGGATGCGGTGAGCACGAGTCGCCGCACCTCCGTCTCGGCGCCGGCTCGCAGCGCCTGCGCGATCGCCGAGTGCTCCGAGTCGACCGGAACGAGCTGACCGGGACCGGCCGCGGCCTTCACCAGGTCGCCGCCGACGATCAGGCTCTCCTTGTTGGCGAGGGCGAGCGTCGCCCCGGACTCGAGCGCCGCGAGCGTGGGGCCGAGCCCGACCGACCCGGTGATGCCGTTGAGGACGACGTCCGTCTCGACGTCGCGGACGAGGGCGACCGACTCGTCGGTGCCGAGCGCCGTGTGCTCCACGCCGAACTCCGCCGCCTGCTCCCCGAGGAGGTCGCGGTTGCTTCCGGCCGAGAGACCGACCACGGTGAAGAGGTGCGGGTTGGCGCGGATGACGTCGAGCGCCTGGACGCCGATGGAACCGGTGGAGCCGAGAACGGTGATGCGTCGCATCGCACCAGACTAGGACGTCGCCCCGGGGCTCCTGCGGCCCGCTGTCAGCTGGTGGCGAGGATGTCGACGACGAAGACGAGCGTGTCGGTGCCCTTGATGCCCGCGGTGTCGTTGCCGGCCGTGCCGTAGCCGTCGGCGGGAGGCACGATCACGACCACCTGCGACCCGATCGTCTGACCCACGATGGCCTTCTTGAAGCCCGTCACGACCTTGTCCGTCGAGAACGTCGTCGGCCCGGAGCCCCAGCTCTGGTCGAAGACCTTGCCGGTGCGCCAGAGCGTGCCCTGATACTGCACGGTGACGTTCGCGCCGGACGCCACCGTGGCGCCCGTGCCCTTCTTCAGGACCTCGAGCTGGAGGGACGACGGCGGGTCGGTCTTCGGCAGCGTCAGCGCGGGGCGACCGTCGTCGGCGAGGGCGACGGTCGGGAAGCCGGCCTTCGGCGTGACGGGCGTGCCCGTCGCCTTCGTCGGGACGCTGTCGAGGAGGTCCATCACGACGACCAGGTCGTCGCCCGCGGCGATGCCGAACGACTCGGACCCGTTCGTGCCGAACATGTCGGCGGAGTCGGCCACGGTGACCGTGCGGGACCCGATCGGCGCGCAGTGCATCGCCTTGACGAGGCCGGGGAGATAGAGGCCGGTGCTGACGGTGAACTGGGCGGCGGCCGTGCCCTTGTAGCCGGCGCTCGTGACCTTCTTGCCCGTCTCGGCGTCGTAGATCGTGAAGGCGACGTCGAGCAGCGTGCCCGTCACCGCCTTGGCACCGGTGCCCTCGATCGCCGTCGAGCGCTCGGTGGAGGACACCTGGAGGCCCTTCGAGAAGGAGACCTTCGGCTCGACGCCGAGGTCGCCCTGGACCGACACGGCCTTCGACGCCGTGCCGGCGGTGGGCGCGGCACAGGAGGCCTGAGTCTCGGCGGACGCCGTCGGCGTGGGTGTCGCGGAGGCCGTCGGCGACGAGGACGACGTGCAGCCGGCCAGTCCCGCCACGAGGGCGGGAACGAGGACGACGGTGGCGAGGAGGAGCGGTCGGCGCATCAGGAGCTTTCGGGATCTCGGGCGGGGGTCCCGTCAAGTCTCGCCGACGAATCAGGCCGGATGCTGGGTGCCGTCCGTCGTCGCCGGCGCGGCGACCCGCACCACGGGCTCGTGGCGGACCGGGAAGTTGACGGAGGAGGCGATGAAGCACTTCGTCGACGCCTCGCCGTGGAGCGCTCGCGCGGCCTCCACCATCGACGCCTCCGCGACGGTGACCGTCGGCCGCAGGACGACCTCCGTGAAGTGACCGCCGCCGTCGGCCGTCTGCACCATCGTGCCCTCGGCCCGATCCACATAGGCGGTCACCACGACTCCCCCCGTCGCGCAGGAGTGCAGGTAGCTCAGCAGGTGGCACTGCGAGAGCGCGCTCAGGAGCATCTCCTCCGGGTTCCAGCGGTCGACGTCGCCGCGGAACGGCCGGTCGGACGACCCCTGGATCTCGTGCTTCCCCGCGGCCCGGATGACGTGGTCGCGGCCGTAGGACCGGTAGTCGAGGGTGCCGCTCCCGCGGTCGCCGGTCCAGGTCGTCTCGATCTCGTAGTGGTGGTCGAACATGCGCGTCGCTCCTCGGGGTCGCTCCATCGTTACACTCCCCCTCATGAACGACCACCACCACGCCATCCCCACGCCGCCGGCCGACCGCCATCCCCTCGATGTCGCAGGCTCGGTGGAACTCGCCGTCGTCGAGCGCTCGGGACTCGCCGAGAGCCGCCACATCGGAGCCGCCGTCGTCGTCGACGCCGAGGGACGAGTGCTCCGTACCGCGGGTGATGCCGGGGCCACCATCTACCCGCGATCGTGCCTCAAGCCGTTCCAGGCCCTCACCGTGCTGCGCTCGGGGGTTCGACTCGAGGGGCCCCAGGCCGTGCTGGCCATGGCCAGTCACGCCGCCACGCCGGCGCACCAGCGCGTCGTGACCGACATGCTCGATCGCATCGGCGCCACCGAGGACGACCTCCTCTGCCCGCCCGACTGGCCCTTCGACCGCGAGACGGCGCGCCGGGCGACCGCCAAGCGACGCCTCTTCATGAACTGCAGCGGCAAGCACGCGAGCTTCCTCCTCGCCTGCGCCGAGAACGGCTGGGATCCGAAGCGCTACGACGACCGCGACCACCCGCTCCAGCAGGCGGCCCGCGACACCGTCGCCGAGTACACCGGCGAGGCGATCGACCACGCCGGTGTGGACGGCTGCGGCGCACCCGTCTTCGCGACGACGCTGACCGGGCTGGCGAGGGGTATCGCCCGTCTGGCCGCGTCGGCCACGACGGACGCCGACCCTCTCGCCGGCCATCTCGTCCGGGCGGTCCTCCAGGATCCCTGGGCGCTCGACGGCGAGGGCCGCGCCAACACGGTCACGATCGAGGAGCTCGGCGTCGTGGCGAAGCTCGGGGCCGAGGGCGTGCTGGTCGTCGGCACCACCGACGGCGTCGCCGTCGCGGTCAAGGTGCTCGACGGCAGCATCCGTCCCGCAACCCTCGCCGCCCTTCACCTGCTCGTGGCCGAGGGGGCCGTCGCGCAGGATGCCGTGGACCGCGTTCTCACGCGGACGACGGAGAGCGTCCTCGGCGGTGGCGTCCCGGTCGGAGGCCTCCGTCTCGGCTCGGGACTCGTGCCCGCGACCACCTGACACCACCGCCTCGCTGCGGCGCGCAGACACGTCGGGAGGACGCGGCTCCCGCCTCACCGTCGCTCCTGCGCACCGGGATCGGCTCGGGAAGCCGGTACGGCGACCGGCACCGAGTACGCCTCGGCGTGGATCCGGGGCTCGACGGCCACCCAGCCGCCGCGTGCCTGGCCGACCGATCGGGCGAGTGCCGAGCCGTCCGGCCCGATCCAGAGTTGTGCGGCGGGACCCCTTCCGGCGCCGCCGCTGCCTTCGACGGGCCCGCCCGCGACCAGTCGGCAGTCGATCGGGCGCCCCCGCCAGGGGACCCGCACGACGAGGGCGAGAGTGCCGTCGGCCGTCTCGTGCTCGATCAGGACGGCCCCGGGCACCCGTCGCGCGAGGTCCGCCGCGAGTCCTCGTGCCAGCCGACGGGCGAGCCGGGGCGGGGCGGAGACGAGGACGCCCCCGGAGGCCGGGACGAGGAGAGGGGCCCGATCGACGACGGGCCGGCGGTCGGCGTCGGCCCGGGGCTCCTGCGTGGCCGAGGGGCCAGGAGGGACGACCTCGATCGCCGAGACGACGCTCCCCCGCCCGAGCTCGAGGAACGGCCCGGAGTCGTCGCCCGGAGGCGGACCGGACGAGGAGGACCGGACGAGCTCGGCTCGCTCCCGGTCGAGGAGACGACGCAGGTCGACCGCGAAGGAGTCGCTCTCGGACTCGAACCGGCGCTCGTCGGCTCGTCGCGCGACTCGGGAGCGGATCAGCGACTCCGACCACGCGGCCGCGACGAGGACGGCGCCCGCTGCCGCCCCGACGGCGACGCCGGGTCGGAGAAGGCCGAGAGCGGCCGCCACGAGAGCCGCGACGGCCACGATGACGCCGGGAAAGGGTCGAGGGCGAGCAGGATCCGGGGGGACCGGACGGTGGAGACGGACGCTGGGCGCGGGGCTGGGCATGGAACGAGCAAAGCGTTTCCGCCGCTCAGACGGCGGGGCACGCGTCGATCTGTGGAGAACCCCGATTCCGTCGGATCCCTGTGGAGGACGCCTACACGGCCGGCGACCGTCAGTGCACGATGAAGAACTGCTCGCCGATGTCGACGCGGGAGCCCCTGACGACCCGGACCCGCTTGCCGGGCTCGCACGGTCGTGCCTCGCTCGACGGCTCTCGGACGACCGAGCCGTTGCCCGACCATCGGTCGGAGACCCAGAGCGCGCCGTCCTCCTGCCCGAACTCGAGGTGCGTCTTCGACACCGACTTGCCCGGGTCGACGATCCGCACGAGCAGGTCGATGGCCTCACCCGGTTGCGGTGTCGGGGCGCGCCCGACGAGGCCGCTCCCCTGCACCGTGAAGCTCTCCCCGGTGCTGAACTGCAGCACGAACGGCTCACCCAGCGGCTGGCGTCGGACGATGCGCGTCTTCTCGACGTCGTCCTCACCCGATCCGACCAGCCACGGCGCGGCCGACCGGGGCGACTCCGGAGCCTTCGGCACCGGGGCCAGGACGGGCTCGGCGGTCTGCGACGGGGCGGCCACGGGTGTCGCGGCGAGCGGGGCGGGAACGGGGACGGACGGGGTCGCTCGCGGTGCGACGGGCACCTCGTCGACGCTCAGCGGCGGCGGGCCGGGTTCGGGGTCCGGCGCGGACGCCGGAAGCGGTCCGCCCGGGATCGGCGGGATCTCGGCACCCGTCGGCGTCGACGGGGACGGCGAGGCCGTCGGTCCCGGTGCGGCGGTCGGGGACGGGAAGCCGGCGGCGGGCGTCGACCAGAGCTGCGGCGCGGCGTCCTGACCGCGACGGCCGAACAGCCGACGCTTCTTGGCCTGCGGAGCCGCCGGAGGCGCGCTCTCCGGGGCCGGCGCCGGCTCATCGGCCCGGGGCGCGTCGTTCGCGGGGGCTCCGGTCGAGGGCTCGGCGTTCGCAGGCGCGGCCGGGCGACCCGGCGACTCCCGCGGTGATGCGGCGCTCGTCGGCGCGGGATCGGTGATGATCGGAGTGATCGGTCCGGTGAAGGACTGCGCGACCGAAGCCCGGACGGCGCCGCATTCGCCGCAGAAGATGTCGTCCTCGTGCAGCGGCGCGCCGCAGTTCGTGCAGTGCAGCCGGCCGTCGACGAGTTCCGAGGCCGGTGCGACGAGGGGCGCGATGACGTTGGTGTCGCCGGGGCGCGGGGCCTCGACGGGTCGGACGTCCTCCGTGCGGTCCGGCTGGTCCGACTCGTCGACGATCGGCGCCGGGGCGTCCCGCGGAGTGTCGAGCGGGCTCTCTCCGTGCGCGGCCGACGACTCCGCGTCGGCCCCGGCGTCGGCCTCGGTGTCCGTCACGGGCGTCAGCGATGCCGTCCAGAGGGGAGCGGACGTCGGCCTGCCCGACGGCGCGTCGACGCCGTCCGGGCGCCGGAGGGGTGCCGGTCGGGCCGGCTCGGTGGGGGCAGGAGCCCCGGCCCCGGCATCGGGTTCCGTCACCTCGTGACGCGCGGCGGTCCGTGCGCCGGACTCGTCGTCAGCCGTCGGCTGAGAAGAGGGCGGGGCCGACGAGACGTCGGCGGGCTGCTCCGGCTGTGGGTGCGTGAGATCCATCGGCTGTGAGGGAGACGGCTCCGCGGGCGACGGCGCTGAGGGAGACAGCTGTGAGGGCGACGGCTCCGCGGGCGACGGCTCCTCCGGGGCGGCGAGCGGGGCGACCTCGTCGACGCCGGCATCGTCCGGGTCGCGATCGCCGACCCACCACGGCGTACCCGCCGGAACGGCCGCGGCAGGAGGCTCCTGCAGCTGCCACGCGGGAATCGACTCGGGGGCCTCGCCCTCCGCGACGTCGGCCTCGCTGCCACGGCGTCGGAACGCCGCCCAGTCGGCGCCGGTGATGGACCGCCCGCACTGACCGCAGAACATGGCTCCGTCGGGAAGGGGACTCGAGCAGGTGGGGCAGTGCATGGGTGGTGATGATCCTCTAACGCTTGGATGCTTTCCGGCCATGGTAGCGACGCAGGGAGCGGGTGGAGACGGCGGCCTTGAATCGCTCCCACCTCGTCAGACGCGAATCGAGCTGGACGCGCATCTCGCCGACGGCCTTCCAGACGCGATCCGCGTCGGCCGGGTCGGCCTCGTCGGGAGAGAAGACGGAGCGGTCGACGACCCGGGCGAGGACGGCCGGGCGCCGTCCGCCGACGGCTGCCGCGACCTCCGAGCGCGTCGCGGACGCGGGCGTGTCGATGCCGTGGTCGACGACGGCGTCCTCGAACTCCCGCCACCCGGAGGTCACCCGGCGGACCGGGTCGCGATCGCGCCTCCGACGCAGCCGGCGCCGGGCCTTCACCGCGACCACCGTCAGGAACGGCGCCATGGCGATTCCGGCCACGAGCAGCACCCACGCGGCGATGCGGACGACCCCGAGGAGCACCCCGAGCCACGCCGGCTGCTCCGCCGGGTTGTCCTGCTTGCTCTGCGGCTGCGTCTGGTCGACCTGGGGATCCTGCTGCTGCTGGGGCGGCGGGATGACCGACCGGGGCCGCGAGACCTGATTGGGGTCCTGCTTCGTCTGGTCGGGGATCGCCCGGGGTGCGGGGTTCGGGTCGAGCGTCACCCAGCCGAACTGGGCGGTGTCGACCTCGATCAGGCTCGTGATGTCGGAGCCGCGGAACGTCGTGCTCCCCCCGGTCGACGACTCGGAGCGGAAGCCGAGCACGACGCGGGCGGGGAAGCCGAGCTGGTCGGCCATCAGGGCCGCGGCCGCCGAGTACTGCTCGGCGTCGCCGACCATGAGCTTGTCGGTGAAGAGCTGGGCGAGCCGGTCGGATCCGTGCCCGGAACGGCTGACCGGCTCTCCCGAGGAGACCCCGTGGCTGATGTAGCCGTTCTTCCGGAGGCCGTCGAGCGCCGCTTGGAGGCGCGCGCCCTGGCCGTCGACGCCGTCGACGTAGGACTCCAAGGCGGTCTTGAGCGACGTCGGGACGGCGGACGGCGTCGGGACCGACCGGTCGCCCGGAGTCAGCGCGGCGAGTTGCTCGCTGGTCGGCTGCGTGGGAGCGACGGTGGTCAGACGGTAGTCGACCCCCTGCCCCACTCCCCCGACGACGGCGGCGGTGCCCGTGCTGTCGTTGTAGAAGAACGCGTCACGCAGGCTCGCGGCGTCCGCTCCGGAGAAGTCGACGGTCTCGAGCTGTCCGACCGTCGGCAGCCAGACGCCCGAGTAGCCGTCGACCCGGACGCCGACCGTCTGCTGCCGACCCGTCACCTTCGACTGGTCGAACGAGGTCGGGACGCGCGTGAAGGTCCCCGAGGCGGTCGAGGTGCGGTCGCTGCCGACCGAGAAGGTCACACCGTCGTAGGTGTCGAGGGTCGCGATCCGGACGAACTGCCCGGGCGCGAGCCCCGTCACCGTCAGCTGGGCGGAGTCGACCGCCGGTTGCTGCTCGTAGGCCCGGAAGCCGCTGAGCGGGCTCAGGTAGTCGCGGGGGTCGAAGGGCTTGATGACGGCCGTCCGCGCGACCCAGCGCGCACCCTGCGGCGCCAGCACCGACGCCGCACCGACACCGAGGGCACCGGCGACGAGGAGCGTCACGAGGGTCCCGCCCACGGCCCGCCGGGCGACAGCGCGATTGCCGGACCGGTGGACGACGACCGCTTCGGCCGCGCGCGAGGCACCCACCGCGACCGGGATCGCTCCGGCCCGGGATCCGAGAGCCGTCTGCCGGGTCAGCCGCTCGAGAGCGAGTCGCCGCCGGCGGAGGCGGAAGAGCACGAGCCAGAGGACGCTGAGGGCGAGCAGCAGGAGCCCCGTCACCAGCGGCAGCACGGGCTCGCTGGGGCCGAGCACGATCCCGGCGACGAAGACGACGACCGGCACGACGAGGGCGACCTCGGGTCGCCGCGACCGCAGGGCGACCGACAGGCCGACCACGCCGCCGACGAGGAGGAGCACGAACACGGGGACGAGGAGAGCCTGGTAGGCGCCGACGGGCAGCGTGATCGTCACGAGCTGCTTCCAGGCTAGCGCGACGCCGGCCACGAGCTCGCGGAGTCCGCCGATCGTCGGCAGGAAGCCGAAGAGCGCCTGGCTCGGCACGGCCAGCCCGACGCCGAACACCCCGAACGCGACGACGACGAGCAGCAGGATCCAGAGGCTCGACAACCGCAGGAACACCCCCGCCAGCGAGATCACCGCGGCGAGGGCCAGCGTGACTCCGACGAGGACGAGGAATTCGGCGCTCCGGTAGACCGGCCAGAACGGCACGACGGCGGCCGCGAGGATCGCCACGAAGAAGAGGGTCTGGCCGACGGCCGCGGCCACGGTGAGCCGGCTCCTGGTCGATCGCGGCCGGAGCGGCGCGGACGGCCTCGCCGACGCGGACACGGCGCTCACGCGGACACCGCCTTGGCCATCGACTTCTGGAGGTCCTCGAGATAGCCGACCGTCAGGACCGTCATGCCCGCGATCCGCACCATGCCCGGCACGACCTCGGGGTCGCACACGATGGCCACCGCCTCGACACCGGGCGGGAAGGCGGCCGCGGCCGCACGGAGCTCCGTGATGGTGGTCGTCGAGCCGACGACGAGGAACGCCACGGAGATGCCGCCGACCTCGTCGCCGGTCACCCGGGCGACGTCGGTGATGCGGAGCGCCGACTCGTCGAAGGTCACGACGGCGAGCTCGTCGAGGAGCCGCGTCCGCGTCAGCGTGCCGAGGGACTTCACCGCGAGCGTCTTGCGCTTGGCGAACTCCGGGGTGCGCTCGCTCACCACCACGCTCACCTCGCGGGCGTCGCGGATGGCACGGACGCCGAGCGAGGCCGCGACGCTGACCGCGAGCTCGAACTCGTCCTCGGTCGCGAAGTCGGCGTTGGCCAGGCTGAGGGCGATGACGATGTGGCTCCGACGGGTCTCCTCGAACTGGCGGACCATGTACGACCCGGCTCGCGCCGAGGACTTCCAATGGATGTGGCGCCGATCGTCGCCCGGCACGTACTCCCGGAGAGCGTGGAACGAGATGTCGCTCGCCGACAGATCGCGCGTCGGGTTGCCCTCGAGATCGCGGATGAGACCGGTGCTGGTCGAGGGGATGCCGATCGTGCGGGGATGGACGAAGAGCTCCACCACGCCGGTCCAGTCGAGCTCGCGGCGGACGAGCCCGATCGGGTCGCCGCGGACGGTCCGGACCGGACCGACGGGGATCACGCCGCGCCGAGCCGTGGGAACGACGAAGGACTCCTCGACCGTGTCGCCCGCCCGGAGACCCGGCAGCGTGATCTCGGCCAGACCGCGCCCGATCGGGATCTCCACGGTCACGCCGAGCACCCGGCGCCGGGTCGGATTGGTCACGCGGACCTGCCCCGTCGCCTCCTCGCCGACCGCCACGCGGAGGTGAGGCAGGTCGAGGTCGATCGTGAAGGCGTTGCGGCCCACCGCGTAGAGCGCGGCCAGCAGGAGGAGGACGACGAGGGCGAAGCCGACGACGACGAACTCGACCCAGGCGAGGGCGTACCCCGCGACGAGGGCGGCCGGGGCGAGGCCGAGGGCGACCCACCCCGCCGGGGTGACGACGCTCGACGCCGCGCGCGCCCACCCGGCGACGACGGTGGCCACCGCGCGCCACAGGCGGACGGCGAGGATCACCACGTCGGCGGTGAAACCCGTGCGCGTGCCGACGATCCGCGTGCGTGCGTTGGTGAGCCCCTCGGTGCCGGTGCCGTAGGCGGCGTCGCCCCGCGACTCCTGCGGGTCGGCCCGCCGGGACGAGCGTGTCACGGCCCCACGCCTCTGGCTCGGCCCCGTCAGCGTCGTCGCGCGCACGCCGGGGCGCGGACGATCGTCGCCGTGCGGCGGAGACGGCGACCGGGTCGGCGGGAGGGGCGTGCTCACGGTCGGATCACGCGGAGACGCGCTCCGCAGGAGGCGCGATCTCGATCAGGAGCTGGCTCACGATGCTGGAGGGGGTCACCCCGTCGAACTCCGCCTCCGGGTCGAGGACGATGCGGTGGGCGAGCACGGGCTCGGCGAGGAGCTTGACGTCGTCGGGCGTGACGTAGTGCCGACCGGTCGACGCGGCGTACGTCTTCGCGACCCGGATGAGCGCGAGCGCCCCGCGGACGCTGACCCCCAGCCGGACCTCGGGCGCGGTGCGCGTGCCCTCGACGAGTCGGGCGACGTAGTCGGCGACGACCGGGTCGACGTGGACGGTGCGGGCGAGCCGCGCCATCTCGGTGATGACGGCGGCCTCGACGACGGGTGAGAGGGAGCCCTCGTGGACCCGGGTCGCCGCCCCCTCCAGGATCCGCAGCGTCGCGGCGTGGTCGGGGTAGCCGATCGACGTCTTAAGCAGGAAGCGGTCGAGCTGGGCCTCCGGAAGGCGGTACGTGCCCGCCTGCTCGATGGGGTTCTGCGTCGCGATGACCATGAACGGGGCGCCGACGGGGTGGGAGACGCCGTCGACGGTGACGCGCGACTCCTCCATCACCTCGAGCAGGGCCGACTGCGTCTTCGGGCTGGCCCGGTTGATCTCGTCGGCGAGGACGATGTTGGCGAAGATGGGGCCCGCGTGGAACTCGAACTCGCCGGTCTTCTGATCGAAGATGCTGACGCCCGTGATGTCACCCGGCAGGAGGTCGGGCGTGAACTGGATCCGGCTGCTGCGGCCCTGCACCGTCTGCGCGACGGCGCGCGCGAGCGACGTCTTGCCGGTGCCGGGGAAGTCCTCGAGGAGGAGGTGCCCCTCGCTCAGGAGCGCGGTGAAGGAGAGCTTGATCACGAACGACTTCCCGAGGAGGACGCGGTCGACGTTGGTCACCAGGCGCGCGAAGATGTCGGCGAACCAGGTGGCCTGCTCGGGCGTCATGCTCATCGTCTCGGCGTCTCTTTCGTCAGTTCGTCGGGGTCGAGTAGATCTTGTCGTAAGTCTGGCCGCCGTTGGCGGTGATCCGGATCAGGAGGGTCGGCGCGGCAGCGGGATCTCCGCTGTCGCCGACGCAGGTGTTGCCCGCTCCCGCCAGCGTCGGCTGCAGCAGACCGCCCTGGCACTGGAACTGCATGTTCTCGTACGCAGGGCCCTGCGGGGCGTTGAAGGTCCAGACCCCGACCTGGGGCCCGGAGACGGGATCGGGGGTGAAGGTCGCCTGAGCGACGTTCGCGCTGACCGGAACGATCGTCCGGGTGGCGGACGCGGGCCCGCAGTACGTCGTGGTCGCGTCGCGACAGCCGACGAAGGCGTAGGTCTGCGTCGTGCCGTAGACGCTCGAGTCGCCGCCCGTGAGGACGTCTCCCTCGCGGACGACCGCCCCCGGCTGACCGCCCGAGCTGAGCCGGAAGGACGCCGCCGTGCCGCTCGTGACGTCGAGACTCCCGACGACGACGTCGAAGGTCCCGCTGCCGGTGCCGCTCTCACGGAGCGAGACCGACCCGGTGGCGGCACCCGGCGCCTGCAGGCTGACGATCGAGTTCGACCGGGAGCTCGAGCAGAAGTAGCCGTTGTCGGCGTAGACGAAGTAGGTGTAGACCTGGCCGTCCTGCGCCGTTCTGTCCTGCCCGCCGGGGAGGGAGATGGCGGACGGCTTCGAGGTGGGCGAGCAGGCCGGGGCCGGCTGGTCGGCGCCCGTCGCGCGGCCGAAGCTGTAGCTGACCTGAGCGGCTCCCCCGGGGTCGGCCGCGCCGTTGGTGATCTGGACCGTGCCGTCGGTCCCGACGAGGCTCGCCGTCACCGACACCTGCCCGGGGACGCCGACGGCCGTACCGGTCGCCGGTGCGCTCCGCGACCAGTCCGCCGCGCTCGACACCTGGGAGGCGTTGGTCGCGTAGACCTGCACCGTGTACTGGGCACCGGGCGTGAGGCCACCGATCGTCGTCTGCGTGCCGCTCACGGTCTGGGTGCCCGGGGCTCCTGCTCCTGCGATCTCGACGACGTAGCCGCTCACGGCGGTGCCGCGAGCCGGCTGCGGGACGGTGTTCCAGGAGACGACGAGCGACCCGGGGGTGCTCGTCGACGGGGTCACCGTCACGCCCGTGGGCGCCGAGGGCACGAAGTCGGCGCTGTAGGGCACGCTCTGCGGGCTGGACGGCGAGGTGCCGATCGCGTTGACGGCCTGCACCGAGAAGCGGTATCGCGCACCGGGGTCGAGATCGGTCAGGGTGCAGACGGTCGAGGTGCCGCAGTCCTTCGTGTAGGTGCCCACGCTCGAGACGCCGGTCAGGCGGTAGGAGGTGATGGCCGAGTTGTTGGCCACCGGCGGCTGGTACGACAGCGTCAGCTGACCGCCGACGAAGGCGCCGGTGCGCAGGGGGGCCGCAGGAGCCTCGGGGACGTCCTGCACGGAGATCGTGACGTCTCCCCAGACCGACCGCGCCGGGTCGCCCGTGACGTCGGCCAGCTGGTATTGGAGGTTCGTGTTGAGCGGCTTCGCCGAGGCGGCGACGGACACGGTCAGGCGGCTGTTGTCGGCGCTGGGCGTGACCCTCACCCCGGCCGGGAGCGACGAGCCGCTCAGGCCGCGGATGGCCACGACCCGGAGCGGCTGGCCGGGGAACGGGTTGGTGGCCTGATCGTTCGCGAGCACGTCGATGACCGTGGTCTCGCCGCGCTTCGCGACGGCGGAGTCGGGTGCCGCGATGGCGAGGGGCCGGGTCGAACCGACCACGGTCAGCGCGATGGTGCCGGACTGGGCCGCGGACACCGCGTCGCGGACGGTGAGCCCGAGGTTGCTCGTGAGGCCCTTCTGCGCGGACGCGTCGGCCGTCACCGTCAGCGAGCGCCCCTGAAGCGAGTAGCGGAACCCCGGGACGGAGGGGGTCGTGACGGCGTAGCGGAGCTCGCCGGCATCCTGCTGGCTGGTGTAGGTCGTCAGGCGGGAGAGGTCGAGGGTCCGGGAGTCGCCGGGCTCGAGGTCGAGGGTCGCGCCGGTGAACGAGGGCGGCTGGTTCGTGCGCGGGGTGACCTCGATCGGCAGGACGAGGGTGGCCCGATGGCCGTTCGGGTCGTTGGCCGACGTGCCGTCGGTCACCTGGAAGGAGATCGACGCCTGGCCGAAGAACAGCCGCGCCGAGGTGAACGACAGCGTCGTGGCGTTCACGACGAGATTCGCCCCGTCGGCGTGGGTCGCCCGAACGGTGCCGGAGTCGGTGAGCCGGACCCCGTTCGACCCCGTCGAGACGACGTACTTGTTGAGGTCGATGGTCAGCGTCTTCTCGCTCGACACCGTGAGGGGCGCCGCGGCCTCGTTGATCTGCGGGAGGGCGTCGTTGAACCCGGGCACGCGGATGAACGCGTAGGCCCTGATCCGCGGGTCGTCGGGATGCGAGACCCAGAACGGGATGATCTGGCTCCGGTCGGTGACGGTGACGCGGATCCGGTGGGTGTCGGTGACGACGGCGTCGCGGCCGTAGCCGGGCTGGATGCCGAGCCCGAGCGCCGACACCGAGCCGTCGGCGAAGAACACGTTGGCGAGGACGTTCACGTCGACGGTCTTCCGGCCGAGGATGTCGGTCAGCGTCAGCACGCTGTCGTCCGCCTCGGGGTAATTGAGGGCGGAGTTCGGGTCGACCTTGACGGTGATGAAGTTCGAGCTGCTGCCGCCCACGTCGTTGGCGACCGTGTAGACGAGGCCGTAGGTCTTCGGCGTGCGGGGCGGTGTCACGCGGACGATGCCGCCCGGCAGGATCGTCGCCCGGACGTCGCTGTCGTTGGCTCGCACGCCCGTGATGTGGAGCGCGCCGCCGTCCGGGTCGGAGTCGTTCGCGAGGACGCGGACGAGGATGCTGCCTCCGGGCCGCATGGTGACGGCGTCCGGCACGGCGATCGGGTTGCGGCTCCCCTGAGCCCTGCCGGAGATGCCGATCCGGACCGTGCCGGTGGCTCGAGCGCCCAGCCCGTCGACCACCGTGTAGGTGAAGGTGTCGGTGCCGGCCGAATAGCTGCCCGCCTGGTAGTCGAGGTAGGTGGCCCCCACACTCGTCACGTTGCCCTTCTGCGGGTTCGAATCGATCCCGAGGAGCTGCACGGAGTCGCCGTCGGGGTCGATGCCGTCGAGCGGGACCTGGACGCGGACGCTCTGACCGGCCACGACGCGGCCGGTCAGGGTCTGCGGGACCGGCGGGTTGTTGGTCGCCGCGTCGGCCTCCCGGACGGCGATCGCGACCTGACCGGTGGCACGCTGACCGTCCGGACCCTCGACGGCGTACTCGGCGGTGAAGTTGCCCGGTGTCGTGGGAGCCAGGTAGCGCAGCCGGGAACCCGAGACGAACAGGAGCCCGCCGCCCGTCGACACGTTCTTCACGAGGTTCGGCAGGAGCGTGATCGACTCGCCGTCCGGCTGCTCGTCGTTCGCGAGGACGTCGATGTTGACGGCGTCGCCCACCCGCGCGCTGACCTGGTCGTTGGTCGCGATCGGGGGCTGGAGACGCGTCGGACGCGGGATCTGGACGACCGTGACCGTACCCGTCGCCGACGCCAGGCCGTTGGTGATCGTGTAGGTGAACGTCACCGGCCCGCTGTCGAGCGGCGCCGTCAGGGTGATCCGGAGGTAGCGCTGCTCGAGGGTCTGCACCTGCACGCCCGAGGTCGGGTCGACGGCGCCGACCGCCGTCACCATCAGGACGTTGCCCGCAGGATCCGAGTCGCTCTGGGTGATGTCGACCGTCTGCGTGCTGAGGCTCTGGACGAAGACCGTCTTGGGCGTCGTGACCGGCGCGGTGTTCGGCTCCGGCGGGGCCTGCACGTCGATCCGGACCGTGCCGGAGGCGGTCTTGTCGCCGTCCGTCACGGTGTACTCGACGTTGTGCGTCCCGACCTGGGTGCTCACGAAGGTGAAGGTGCCGGCCGAGTAGCTGGGCGTGATGGTCGCGCCGGCCTTCGCCGGGACGCTGTTCAGCTTGATGACCCCCGTCCCCCCGCTGGCGTAGCGGAGTGGGGTCACGGTCTCGACCTGGCCCGCGTAGGCCTCGACCGGGAACGACTTCGTGGTGAGCGGGGTCTGCCCGGCGCGGTCGACCGTGATCGTGACGGTGCCGCGCCCCGTCGCGGTCCCGTCGGAGACGCTGAGGACGATCTCCTGGGTCGACGGGCCTTCGCCTGCGTCCTGGTAGACGACCTCGCCCGTCGGTTTGAACGTGACCGTCCCGCCGTTCCCGCCGGAGGCTCCGGTCAGGTAGAACGGATCACCGTCGGGATCGAGGAACGACCCGGCGGTGTCGACGGTCACGCGACCCGAGGACGAGACGGCCGCGGTGATCGGACGGACCTGAGCCGGCGGGCTGTTCTCGCCCGGTTGCCGCACCGTGACCGTCGCCCGTGCCGTCGACGACCCGCCACGACCGTCGGTGATCGTGTAGTCGAAGGCGATCACACCGGCCGCACCGGTCGGGAGTGTCAGCAGCAGCTGCTGTCGACCAGCGATGACGTCGATCCGCCCCGTCGTCGCGGGGAGTCCGTCGACCTTGCTGATGACGATCGGGTCGCCGTTCGGGTCGTAGTCGTTGAGGAGCACCGGAAGGACGGTGGCTCGTCCCGGCCGGGCGCCCAGGACGTCGTCGACGGCGACCGGCGGCTTCTGCTGGACCTCCAGCTTCTGCTGATCCTGCTCGGTCTGCGTCTGCTCCTGCTGCTGGTCGCGCTCGTTCGTGATGAGGTCGGACCAGTTGTCGATGAGCTGACCGCTGCGCTGGACGGCCCAGCTCGACCCTCCCGCCGTGTCGTTCAGCACCACCCGGTCGCCGTTGACGGCGAAGGCGAGATCGGCCGAGGCGGGAACGGAGCGGAGCGTCTGGAGGGCACCGCCGGACGACCCGCAGTCGTTCCAGGCGGAGCCGTCGGCCCAGCCGGCCCAGGTGCAGCCGGCGGCGACGACGGGTCGGGCCGGCGACCCGGCGCGGTCGCGGACCAGCTCGGTCACGGCCCCCGAGAACGACACGGAGAAGAGGCCGTTGGTGGACGCGACGCGGACGGACGACCCGCCGTCGGAGGACTCCTGCAGGGCGATCCGACCGGTGACGCGCCCGGACAGGTCGACGCGCTTGCCGTCGACGACGAGGACCGCGTCGTCGGTGTCGAGGACGGCCCAGTGCGAGCCGACCGAGGCCACCTGGAAGACGTGGGACTTCGGCAGTGCGAGCCGCGCGCTGGCCGTGATGCCGAACTGCGCCACGTCGTCGACCCGGGACACGCGGCCGCTGTCGGCGGAGTAGACGGCGAGCGTGCCCGCGGGCGTGATGCTCGCCGTGGCGTCCGCACCGAGACTGAGATCCGCCTGCGACGAGGCGTCGAAGGCGTTCAGCCCGGACACCGGGACCGACCAGAACTGACCGGTTTTCGCCGACATGACGACGCTCGTGCCCCCGGCCAGCATCACCTCCGGCTCGTTCGGCGGAAGCGGCACGGTCTGCGCCACGGAGGCGGTCGCGGGGTCGACGACGCCGACGGTCGCGTTGCTCCGGTCGACGAGGAGGACGTGTGCGGGATCCTGGACGACCGCGAGATCGGCACCCGTGCTCCGCACGGCCGAGTTGAGCTGCAGGACGGACGGGTTCGCCCGGCCGATCGCGGTCAGACCGTCGTTCGCGACCCACACCGTGCCGTCGCCGAGGTCGAGCCTCTGGGCCTGGTAGCCGGAGCTCGTGATGGCGACCGTCGCGACGACCGCCGTGACGACCGCCAGTGCGACACCGGTCGCCGCCGACGAGCGGTGACCCCTGACCCAGCGCAGGAGCCGCTTCACCGACTGCCCTCGGGCGTCGCGCACTTCTCGGCGCTGGCGGGGCCGTTCTTCCCGGCCCGGTTGACCGTCACGCTGATGCAGACCTGCTGGCCGGCCTGGGCCGGCGCGACGAAGCTCGTCGCCGTCTGCGTGCTCGTGTCGGTGCCGGACGTGACGACGTAGGAGTCGCCCGGCTTGAGGCCGGGATCGGTCCAGGTGAAGCGGATCGAGCCCCCCGTCGCGGACGAGGCGATGTTCGCCACCTGCGGGATGTCGGTCGACGTGGCCCGGACCAGGAAGATCGTGGCCAGGCCACCGAGGGCCAGCACCACGACGCTCAGGGCGATCAGGCCCCAGGTGAGGTAGTGGACCCGCCGCGGTGTCCGCGCCTCCGGCCTTGTTCCCGTGCTCCGGGGGATCGCGTTGCTGTTGTGGCCGGACGCCTCGCGGAAGGCGGGACCCGAGACGGCGACCGGCGCGCGCCGACGCCGGCGACGGGCACCACCGCCGGCGGGCATGGTCTGGACCCCGCGCACCCGGGTGCGATCCTCGAGATCGGCGACGGTCGCGAGAGCCCAGTCGTCGACGGCGACCTCGACCGCGGTGGGCGACACCCCGAGCTCCGACTCCACCTGCTGGAACTCGCGGATCAGGTCGATCGCGCTGGCCTGCCGGTTCTCCGGCCGGTGCGACATCGCGCGCTGGAGGGTCTTCTCGAGGCTCGCGGGGACGTCGGTGCGCCCGATGGCCTGGATCTTGCCCTTCTCGATGCGGGACATGAGGTCGTGGGACGTGTTCGATCCGCCGAGCACCTCGAAGGGGCTCCTGCCGGCCAGGAGGGAGTAGACCGTCGCTCCGAGCGACCAGACCTCGGACTCGATGGTGCCGGAGGTGTCGTCGCGGAGCACCTCCGGTGCCGACCAGGGGATCGAGAGGCCGACGACGTCGCTCGGCTCGCTCTCGCCCAGGGTCGCGGCGATCCCGAAGTCGGAGAGCACCGGATGGCCGTAGGCCGTGGTGAGGATGTTGGAGGGCTTGATGTCGCGGTGGAGCACGCCCTGGCGGTGTGCGGTCTCGATCGCGCTGCCGATCTTGATCGCGATCCGCAGGACGTCGGGGACGGGGATGCGCTCCCGCCGGTAGCGCTCGCTCAGCGACGCGGAGCAGAGCTCCATGACGAGATAGGGGCGGCCGTCGGCCGAGACGCTCGCCTGGTAGACGGTGAGGATGGACGGGTGGGCGCTGAGCTGCGCCATCAGGTTCGCCTCGGCCTGGAACATCTGCCGGACCTGGTCGTTCACGACCTCGCTCAGCATGACCTTGACGGCCACCTGGCGGCGCGGCATGTTCTGCTCGTAGAGGAAGACGTCCGCGAAGCCCCCCGAGCCGAGGACGTGCAGGTGTGAGAAGCCGGGCAGCACCGGGGGCTGCGACGGCAGACGCCGTGCCATGTCGCCCCCTCAGAAGCTTCTTGCGAAACACCTCCGGGCGCTTCGTCGAATTGCGGATCCCCGTCATTGTAAGCGGAGGGCCCCTGGGCGAGCAGGGGTGCGGACCCCCTCTGGGGATAACTGCCGCTCCCCCACTTCGGGGGGCGAACGGGTCGACCGCTCACCCCGCGCGAGGGACCGTCGAGGGCAGGATGCCCGGACCGCCGTCCCCCGAGGGTCAGGCGCGCGGCGTCTGCCCCGTCGGAACGGTGGACTCGACGTCGACCGCCTCGACCGTGCCCCGGACGTCCACCACGACGGCCGTGACGTTGTCGCGACCCCCTGCGGCGACGGCGTCGCGGACCAGCGAGTCGGCTGCATCCTGCGTGCCGGGGTGGGTGACGAGAGCCGCGGCCAGGGCGCTCGCGCTGAGCTCCTTCGTGAGCCCGTCCGAGCAGATCAGGAGTCGGAGGCCCGGTCGGGCGGGGACGCGCCAGTAGTCGGGGCTCGGCTCGGCCCCGAAGCCGATCGCCTTGGTGATGACGTTGCTGTCGGGGTGCTTCTCGGCGTCGTCCGGGTGCAGCATTCCGGCCTGCACCATCTCCTGCACGACGGAGTGGTCGACGGTCACCTGGCGGAGCACTCCGGAGTCGAGCATGTACACCCGGGAGTCGCCGACGTTGAAGATCGTGAAGTAGGGGGCGTCGCCCTCGCGCGAGAGGACCGCTCCGGTGACGGTCGTGCCGACGCCCAGCTCGGTGCCGATGGCGGCGACGTCGATGTCGTCGCTGGCGAGGCGGAGCGCCTCCTCGAGCGCCTCGGTGTCGAAGAATTCGCCGTCGATGGCCTCGTCGAGCCGCCGGACCACGGCATCGCTCGCGACGTCGCCCGCGCTGTGGCCGCCCATGCCGTCGGCGACGACGAAGAGCGGCGAGCGGGCGAGGTAGCTGTCCTCGTTGTGGGCGCGGCGGAGGCCCACGTCGGTGGCTCCCGCCCAGTCGAGCACGACGTCGCGCCCGTCGCCGAGAGGGATGGTGTGCGCGGTCGTCGGGCGGCCGATCTCTGTCACGGGTGTGGTTCTTCCTGGAGGGTGATGCGCGAAAGGGGGAGGATCTCGAGTCGGTTGCCGTCCCCGATGTCTACTATCGTGCCCGCGAGCACGACTCTCGACTCGCCCTGCCGAAGAACGGCGGGTTGCCTCCCCGGGACGTCGACGCGGGTGCCGTTGGTGGAGCGGAGGTCGGTCACGACCGCGACCGCGCCGTCCTGGCGGATCTCGACGTGACTCGACGATACCTCGCCGAGCGGAGACGCGACGGTGACGAGCTGCGGGACCTGGCCGCGGACGACGCGGGGGCGGGAGGGCCGACGCCCGACGACGACCGGGGCGTCCAACGTCAGGATGCTGGTCCCGACGCGAACGCGGAGGCGCGGGAGCGGAGCGTGCGGGTGCGGGTCGTGCCCGCGGGAAGCACCGACGCCGGGGTGGCCGACGCCGGGGTGTCCGGCGACGGGGGCCGAAGCGGCCACCGTGTCCTCGCCGTCGTCGGCGCGTCGATCCGTGTCCATGGTGGTCCACACGCTACCAAGTCGGGCGGGGACCGGCAGGATGCCCGACCGCTCCCCCACAGGTCGGCGACGCCTCCGCGTTCCCCACAGCCCGGAGTCGACCGAGCCGACGCCGTCCGCACTCTCCCTAGCCTGGCCCGATGACGACAGCCTTCCTCCCCACCCCGCTCCTGACCACCGACCTCGTGCGGCACGACTCCCCCGTCGGTCGGCTCGAGATCCGCACGCGCTTCGACCGACTGGCCGGGCTCGACATCGAGTCCGGCGGCCGCCTCCCCGGCGACGACGACGCGGAGCGGCCCACCTCCCTCCACGACGAGACGCGTCGGCAGCTCGACGACTACTTCGCCGGTCGCCGGAAGCGCTTCGACCTCCCCCTCGATCGCGAGGGCACGCCCTTCCAGACCGCCGTCTGGGAGATCCTCGACGAGGTTCCGTGGGGCACGACGGTCACGTACGGCGATCTGGCCCTGCGGACCGGCAGGCCGACCGGCGCCCGAGCCGTCGGCGGGGCCATCCGTGCGAACCGCATCGCGATCGTGGTGCCCTGCCATCGAGTGCTCGGGGCGACGGGCGCCGTCACGGGCTACAGCCCCGGAGACGGCGTCACCACCAAGACCTGGCTGCTCCGTCACGAGGGGATCCCCTTCCGGGAGTGACGTCTTGCCCGGCTGGCGGGTTTGGCCGGCGGAGCGGGCCGTCAGCCTCCCAGGACGCTCTCCGACACCACGACGAGCTCGTTCCCCTCGCGCTCGACCACGATCCCCCGACCGCGGGCCCAGTCGACGAACTCGCCGACGTCGCCGAGGTCGGGCCTCGACTCCAGAAGCTGCGAGACGAGGACGCCCTTCGTCTTCTTGTTGAAGTGGTTGAGAGCTCTCCGGCGCCCTCCCTCGTCGGAGACGATCCGCACGAAGGCGCTCCCCTCGGGAGACGGTCCGAGACCGACGTAGCCCTCGCTCCGGAGATCGACCACGGGTCGGCCGAGGCCGGCCAGGGCTCGGGAGACCGGTGGCGCCCAGTGCGAGCGCAGGACGAGGTCGGGAAGCCGGGAGTCGTGCGAGAGCCGGTACGCCGGGATCCGATCGGTCGCCGACACGGGGCCGAAGAGGGCCGAGTGGACCCCGATGTGCGCGCTCGCCCACGTCCAGGCGTCGTCGGTGAGACGATCGGCGGCGATCGGGTCGTAGACGACGCCCGTGTAGCGCTCCAGGGCCCGCAGCGTCGGCGACGATCTGACGCGACGGTTGCGCGTCACCTCGTCGGCCAGACGAGGGCCCAGTCTGAGCGCGCGCATGGCGGCATCGGCGTCGCGGCTGAGCCGCACCAGCGAAGTCAGAGCGGCTCGCCGAGGGCGCAGGAGCGACGGGTGCGACAGCGACGCGAGATCGAGCGACGACCCGTCGGAGCCGCCGTCCCGCTTCGTCTCGGAGGGAGGGAGGAGGAAGAGCATGGGATGCGAAAAGGCCCGGGCGGACGCCACCTCGAAGGTGACGCACCCGCCCGGGCCCCAATCCGTTACGCCAGCGCGGCGCTTCGCGACACGATGGTGACCGTGTCGTTCTCGACCGACAGGAAGCCGTCCTCGGCCGTGGCCTCCACGACGGTCCCGTTCGCCTGCCGAACCCGCACCTGGCCCGAGGCGAGGATCGCCAGCACCGGCTCGTGGCCGGGCAGGATCCCGATCTCGCCCTCGGTGGTGCGGGCCGTGACCTGCGCCGCCTCGCCCGACCAGACCTGCTGGTCGGCCGAGACGACGTTGACAGTGAGAGCAGCCACGATCAGCTGTTCTCCTTCTGGATCTGAGCCCACTTCTCCTCGACGTCGGAGATGGAACCGACGTTGAAGAAGGCCTGGGTGGCGACGTGGTCGAACTCACCGTCGGCGATCGCGGTGAACGACTCGATGGTGTCCTTCAGCGGAACGGTCGATCCCTCGACGCCCGTGAACTTCTTCGCCATGTACGTGTTCTGCGACAGGAACTGCTGGATCCGGCGCGCACGCGACACGGTGATCTTGTCCTCTTCGGAGAGCTCGTCGACTCCGAGGATCGCGATGATCTCCTGGAGCTCCTTGTTCTTCTGGAGGATCGCCTTGACGCGGATCGCCGTGTTGTAGTGGTCCTCGCCCAGGTAGCGGGGGTCGAGGATGCGGCTCGTGGAGCTCAGCGGGTCGACGGCGGGGTAGAGACCCTGCGACGCGATCTCACGCGACAGCTCGGTGGTCGCGTCGAGATGCGCGAACGTCGTCGCCGGAGCGGGGTCGGTGTAGTCGTCGGCCGGCACGTAGATCGCCTGCAGCGAGGTGATGGAGTGACCGCGGGTCGAGGTGATGCGCTCCTGGAGGATGCCCATCTCGTCGGCCAGGTTGGGCTGGTAGCCCACCGCCGAAGGCATGCGGCCCAGAAGGGTCGACACCTCCGAACCCGCCTGCGTGAAGCGGAAGATGTTGTCGATGAAGAGGAGGACGTCCTGCTTCTGCACGTCGCGGAAGTACTCGGCCATGGTGAGGGCCGAGAGGGCGACGCGCAGGCGCGTCCCCGGCGGCTCGTCCATCTGACCGAAGACGAGGGCGGTCTTGTCGAAGACGCCCGCCTCCTCCATCTCCATGATGAGGTCGTTGCCCTCGCGGGTGCGCTCACCGACTCCGGCGAACACCGAGACACCACCGTGGTCCTGCGCGACGCGCTGGATCATCTCCTGGATGAGGACGGTCTTGCCGACGCCCGCACCACCGAAAAGGCCGATCTTGCCACCCTGCACGTACGGCGTCAGGAGGTCGATGACCTTGATGCCGGTCTCGAAGAGCTGCGTCTTCGACTCGAGCTGGTCGAAGGCCGGCGGCTGGCGGTGGATCGGCCAGCGCTCGGTGATCTCGACGGTCTCGCCGGCGGTGCCGTTGAGGATGTCGCCGGTCACGTTGAAGACCTTGCCCTTGGTGACGTCGCCGACGGGCACCGAGATGGGCGAGCCGGTGTCGGTGACCTCCTGGCCGCGCACGAGACCGTCGGTCGGCTTGAGCGCGATGGCGCGGACGAGGTCGTCACCGAGGTGCTGGGCGACCTCGAGGACGAGGTCGACCGTCTGGTCGCCGATGACGATGGTCGTCTTCAGGGCGTTGTAGACGCCCGGGATGGCGTCGTGCGGGAACTCGATGTCGACGACGGGGCCCGTGACGCGAGCGATGCGCCCGACGCCGGGAGCCTGCTCCGTCGCGACTGGCGCGGTGGCGGTGTCAGTCATTGGCTTCTCTCTTCTTCTCTGACTCGTTACGATTCAGGATCGTTTGGCCGAGCTGAGGGCGTCTGCGCCGCCCACGATCTCGGAAATCTGCTGCGTGATCTCGCTCTGACGGGCGTTGTTGGCCAGTCGCGTGTAGTCGCGGATCAGGGTGTCGGCGTTGTCGCTCGCCGATTTCATCGCCTTCTGGCGGGCCGCGTGCTCGGAAGCGGCGGACTGCAGCATGGCGTTGAACAAACGGCTCTCGATGTAGACCGGCAGGAGCGCGTCGAGGACGTTCTCGGCGTCGGGCTCGAACTCGTAGAGCGGCAGGATCGCGTCGTCACCCGGCTCCTCGATGCCCTCGACGACCTCGAGGGGAAGCAGGCGGACGACCTCGGGGACCTGGGACACCATGTTGACGAACCGGTTGTAGACGACGTGGATCTCGTCGACGCCTCCCTCGCTCGCGTCGGTGAGGAACTTCGCCACGACGGCGTCGCCAATCTCCTTGGCCGTGCCGAACTCCGGCTGGTCGGTGTTGCCCGTCCAGGTCTGCTCGGAATCGCGCTGCCGGAAGGCGAAGTAACTGGCCGCCTTGCGACCGACGAGGTAGTAGACGACCTCCTTGCCCTGGCTCCGGAGCAGCGTGGCGAGCTCCTCGCCCTGCTTCAGGACGTTCGACGAGAAGGCTCCGTTGAGCCCTCGGTCGGACGTGAAGAGGACGATGGCGGCGCGGTCGATCGACTCGGGCTCCGTCGTGAGTACGTGGTCGACGTTCGAGAACGTCGCCACCGCCGAGACGGCGCGCGTCACGGCTCGCGAGTACGGCCCGGACGCGGTCATCCGCGCCTGCGCCTTCTGAATGCGCGAGGCCGAGATGAGCTCCATGGCCCGGGTGACCTTCTTGGTCGTCTGGGCAGAGCGAATGCGCTGTCGGTAGACCCGAAGTTGCGCTCCCATGTGTCTCCTGTTGGTGTCTGGGTGCCGGGGCCCCGACTGGTGTCGAGGCCCCGGCAGCGAAGAGGATCGGTTCGGCTAGCGAGCCGACTTGACGATCTTCTCCTGGTTGACGTCGTCGGCGTCCGTCGCGGTGAACTCCTCGCGACCGACCGACGCGAGCGGCTTGCCCTCGCCCGTCTGGAACTCCTTCTTGAAGTCGTCGATGGACGACGTGAGCTCCGTGACGACCTCGTCCGAGAGGACGTTGGTCTCGCGCAGCGTCGACAGGACCTGGGTGTTGCGTCCCAGGTAGTCGAGCAGCTCGCGCTCGAAGCGCAGGATGTCGGGGACCGGCACCTCGTCGAGCTTTCCGTTCGTGCCGGCCCAGATCGAGACGACCTGGTCTTCCACGGGGTACGGCGAGTACTGCGGCTGCTTGAGGAGCTCGGTCAGGCGGGCACCGCGGGCGAGCTGGCGGCGGCTGGCCTGGTCGAGGTCGGACGCGAACATGGCGAACGCCTCGAGCGAGCGGTACTGCGCGAGTTCGAGCTTCAGGGTGCCCGAGACCTTCTTGATCGACTTCACCTGCGCGTCGCCACCGACGCGCGACACCGAGATGCCGACGTCGACCGCGGGGCGCTGGTTGGCGTTGAAGAGGTCGGACTGGAGGAAGATCTGGCCGTCGGTGATCGAGATCACGTTGGTCGGGATGTACGCCGAGACGTCGTTCGCCTTGGTCTCGATGATGGGCAGACCCGTCATCGACCCGGCGCCGAGCTCGTCGGACAGCTTCGCGCAACGCTCCAGCAGACGCGAGTGCAGGTAGAAGACGTCACCCGGGTAGGCCTCGCGTCCCGGCGGACGGCGCAGGAGCAGCGACACGGCACGGTAGGCCTCGGCCTGCTTCGACAGGTCGTCGAAGATGATGAGGACGTGCTTGCCCTCGTACATCCAGTGCTGGCCGATGGCCGAGCCGGTGTAGGGCGCGAGGTACTTGAAGCCGGCCGGGTCGGAGGCGGGGGACGCGACGATGGTCGTGTACTCCATGGCTCCGGCGTCTTCCAGCGCACCCTTGACGGAAGCGATGGTCGAACCCTTCTGACCGATGGCGACGTAGATGCAGCGGACCTGCTTGTTCGTGTCGCCCGACTCCCAGTTGGCCTTCTGGTTGATGATCGTGTCGATCGCGATGGCCGTCTTGCCGGTCTGGCGATCGCCGATGATCAGCTGGCGCTGGCCGCGACCGATGGGGATCATGGCGTCGATCGCCTTGATGCCGGTCTGCATGGGCTCGTGCACCGACTTGCGCTGCATGACGCCGGGAGCCTGGAGCTCGAGGGCGCGGCGACCGGACGACGCGACCTCGCCGAGGCCGTCGATGGGGTTGCCGAGGGGGTCGACGACGCGGCCGAGGTAGCCGTCTCCCACGGGGACGGAGAGGACCTCACCCGTGCGCGTGACCTCGAGGCCCTCGTCGATCCCGGAGAACTCACCGAGGACGATGACACCGATCTCGTCTTCGTCGAGGTTCTGGGCGAGGCCCAGGGTGCCGTCGGCGAAGCGGATGAGCTCGTTCGCCATGACGCCGGGGAGACCCTCGACGTGGGCGATGCCGTCGGCGGCGTCGATGACGTGGCCGACCTCGGTCGTGGTCGTCTGCGAAGGCTCGTACGCCGAGACGAAGTCTTTGAGGGCGTCGCGAATCTCATCGGGGCTGATCTTGATGTCTGCCATTGTGATTCCTATTCGTTTCGAGGCAGGTGCCCCGAGTCAGTGATGTAGCGCGCGGGTTGTAGCGGTGACTCGGCCTCAGCCGGCGAGCTGGAGGCGGAGTTCGGAGAGCTTGGTCGCGACGCTACCGTCGATGACCTGGTCGCCGACCTGGACACGGAGACCTCCGAGGATCGACGGATCGATCACGAGGTTCACGCGAAGGCTACGACCGAACTGCTTGGCGAGACCGCGCTCGAGCCGCTGGATCTGCTCGGCAGCGACGGGCACGGCGCTCGTGACGACGGCTACCAGTTCGTTCGACTGGTCGGCGACGATCGCGGCGGCGTTCCGCAGGAGCTCGCCGATGCGGCGACCGCGAGGCTGCTGGACGAGCTGCGAGACGATGGAGATCGTCTGCTGGGAGGCTTTGCCACCCAGGAGCCGCTGCACCAGCGCCGCCTTGGCCGGACCGTCGCTCAACTTCGTTCCGACGGCGAGCTCGAGGCTCGAGTCGGACGAGACGACCTCGCCGAAGGAGAACAGTTCGCTCTCGATCTGGAGATCGGCCGGGGCGCTGGAGGCGATGGTGCGGATGCCGATCTCCTCGATGCCGGCGAGGAGGTCGCCGTGAGACGACCAGCGGCTGCCGACGATGGAGGTCAGCAGGGCCCTCGCGGGCTCTCCGAACTCACCGAAGACCCGATCGAGGAACCTCTTCTTGTCGGCCACGTCTTCTGACGGGTCGGCGAGGTAGGACTGCAGCTTCGACGAGGAGCCGATGATGCGCCCCGCGTTGAGCAGCTGTTCTCCGGTGGCCAGGTCGGCCGAGCCACCGAGGTCGGCGAGCACGCCGCGCGCTGACGCGACAGCCTCTCTGGTCATGGATCCCATCGTCAGTTGCCCGCCTTCGACGCTTCGTCGGCCTCGAGGTCGGCCAGGAAGCGGTCGACGATGGCCGATGCCCGACGGTCGTCGGTGAGGCTCTCGCCGATGACGCCCGACGCGAGGTCGATCGCCAGCGAGCCGACCTCGCTGCGGAGCGAGACGAGAGCGCTCTGACGCTCGGCCTCGATCTGAGCAGCGGCGTTGGCCGTGATGCGGTCGGCGTCGGCCGAGGCCTGCGCCTTGACGTCGTTGGCGATGCGCGTCGCATCGGCACGGGCCTGCTCGCGGATCTTGGCCGCTTCGGCACGCGCGTCGGCGAGCTGCTTGTTGTACTCCTCGAGGGCTGCGGCAGCCTCGGCCTGAGCGTTCTCGGCCTTCTTGATGCCGCCCTCGATGACCTCGGCGCGCTCGTCGAGGAGCTTGTTCATCCGAGGCAGCACGAGGGTGAGGAACACGACCAGGATGACCACGAAGCACACGCCACCCCAGAGGAGGTCGGGCAGTGCGGGGATGAGCGGGTTGTGTGCCTCACCCGCCGCTACCACGAGTGTGTCTGCAGTGAGCATCGGGGGCCTTAGTTCGTGAAGATGAAGTACGTCGCGATACCGATGAACGCCAGTGCCTCGGTGAAGGCGATACCGATGTACATGAGGACCGTGAGACGGCCCTGGAGCTCGGGCTGGCGGGCGACGGACTCGATCGTCTTGCCGACGACGATGCCCACGCCGATGGCCGGGCCGATCGCCGCGAGGCCGTAACCGACCGTCGCGATGTTTCCGTTGATTGCAGCGAGAACGGTTGTTGCGTCCACGTGTGTTTCCTTCCGTGATGGCGGATCGGGCGGATGCCCGGACCGTTGTTAGTGTTCGTCGTTCAGCGCGAGCTGAACGTAAACAGCGGTGAGCAGCGAGAAGACGTAGGCCTGGAGGATCGCCACGAAGATCTCGAACAGGGTGAAGACGAAGCCGAAGGCGAGCGTTCCGATGCCGAACAGCGCGAAGAGGTTGTGCGACTCGAAGAAGAAGAACGACGTCGCGGTGAAGAAGAGCACCAGCAGGAGGTGCCCGACGACCATGTTCATGAGGAGTCGGAGGGTCAGCGTGATCGGCCGGAGGACGAACGTCGAGACCAGCTCGATCGGGAACACGATGACGTAGAGGAACCACGGGACGCCGGGCGGGAAGAGCGAGTTGCGGAGGAACGTGCCCGGGTGCTTCTTTAGGCCCGCGTAGATGAACGTGACGTACGCGACGATGGCGAGGATCAGCGGCACGCCGATGACCGACGTACCCGCGATGTTGAACCCGGGGACGATGCCCGTCAGGTTCATGAACAGCACCATGAAGAACACGGTCGTCAGCAGCGGCAGGAAGCGACGGCCGTCTTTCTTGCCGAGGATGTCGTCGGCGACGTTGCCCCGCACGAAGTCCAGGCCCATCTCGATGACGCTCTGGAAGCGGCCCGGAACGAGCTTCATGCTCCGCGTGCCCAGCCAGAACAGCAGGATGACGAGGATGGTTGCGAAGAAACGAGCGAGCGTGATGCGAGTGATCTCGAACGGCGTGCCTGCGAAGAGAAGGACCGACGGGAAGAACTCGTCGATCGATGGGCCCTGGAAACCCCCGCTGCTATCGCTCGCGGCAGCGAGAGGATGCAACAGGGTGATGGCGTTAGCTAACAGCGCTATCTCCTGATTCGGGACGCGGGCACTCGGCGACTTTCGATCTGCACAAGGATTTCAGCAGACCGTCGGCACCGCGAGACGCGGCGATGATCTATGGGGAAGCGACCCTTCGGCAGTGAACAGGCCGGGGACACGAACACAGACAGCCTATCAACAGAAATGGTCGCGGACGAACCATCGTGGGCGGTCAGAGGCCTTTTTCTTCGCGGTTTGCACGGTCTGCATCACCCGGGAGGGAGATGTCGCTGACGTACGGCATCCGTGATCGGCTGACGACGAGCACGTCGACGACGAGGCTCCCGATGACGCCCGCCACGATGCTCAGGAAGAGCACGAGCGTGTTGACCCAGGGCTGATCCTTGAGCAGGATCACGATGACCAGGAACACGATGAACTTGAGCAGCCAGCCCCCGAGAACGATGCCGAAGAAGGCGCCGCTGATGAGGGTGCCGCCGGAGACGCGGAGGCCCAGCAGGATGCTCGCCGCGGTGAGACCCGTGAAGACGAGCGCCAGCGCCGTCCCGATGAGGGCACCCACGATCCCCTCGACCCCGAAGGCGAGCCCGCCGACCACGCAGCCGACCACCGCGATGGCGAGGGCCAGGAGGCTCCCCAGCCGGATGATCGAGGTGAAGACGCGGTTGTTGGCGGGGTTCATGCGGATCTCTCTGTGTCGGTGAGCGTCGTTCGCTCACCCGTCGGTGCGGTCGGCGCGGGCTCCTGCGGTCCGGAGCGGTCCGCACCCGCGGCGGGGCGACCCGCCTGCTCCGCGGAACCGCTGTGGAGGGCCGTGATGGCCACGCGCTCGTCGTCGAGGGTCGGCTTCGGCGAGACGGCGACGCGCCGGCCCTCCTCGTCGAGCGGATCGAAGCGCGTCACGTCGGCGCCGGAGGCCGACTCGGGCGGCGCGCTCTGCACGGCGATCTCGACGCGCTTGCGCCGGCTCAGCGGAGCGAGCGTCAGGCCCGTGCAGATCACCAGCCCCACGATCAGGAACACGATCACGAGGTGCGCCGGCACGAACACGAAGAGCAGGCAGCCGACCGAGACGACTGCGGTCCAGCCGTAGAAGATCAGGACGGCGTGGAAGTGGGAGTGCCCCATGTCGAGCAGGCGGTGGTGGAGGTGCTTCCGGTCGGCGCTGAACGGGGACTTGCCGGCGCTCACACGGCGGAGGACCGCGAGTCCGAAGTCGAGCAGCGGGACGATCAGGATCGCGAACGGCAGCAGGATGGGGATGAACACCGGCAGGAGCGTCGTCTTGTCGGTCGTCGCGGGGTCGATGTTGCCCGTGACGGAGATCGCGCTCGTCGCCATGATCATGCCGGTCAACAGGGCGCCGGCGTCACCCATGAAGAGCTTCGCGGGATGCCAGTTGAGCGGAAGGAAGCCCACGGCGGCACCGATGAGGACGGAGGTGAGGAGCGCCGCGAGGTTGAAGTACTCGTACTCCGAGGCTCCTGCGAGCACGAAGCTGTAGATGAAGAAGACGCCGTTGGCGATGATCGTCACACCCGCGACCAGTCCGTCGAGGCCATCGATGAAGTTGACGGCGTTCATGACGAGGACGATGGCGAGCACCGTGAGGATGAGGGACATGTAGCTGGAACCGACGGTGAGGCCGCCGATCGGCAGCGACACGAGCTGGACCCCCTGCCAGGCGAGGAGCCCGGCCGCGATGATCTGGCCGGCGAGCTTCGTCATCCAGTCGAGATCCCAGAGGTCGTCGATGACTCCGATCACGACGATGATGGCCGCGGCGCCGAGGATGGCGATGATGTGGCCGGGCTCCGCGAAGACGAGGCGGAAGTAGTCGACCTGCGATATCAGCGGGAAGACGAGCCACGCGGCCAGGAGGGCGACCACGATCCCGGCGAACATCGCCACTCCCCCGAGCCGCGGCGTCGGGTTGACGTGGACGTCGCGCTCCCGGATCTTCGGGGCGAGGCGGTACTTCGTTCCGAGCCGCCAGGCCAGGACCGAGAGAGCGAAGCTCACGACGGCCGAGATGGCGGCCGCCAGGAGGTAGTACCTCACCGGGGGGACCTCATACGACGACGTCGTTCCCGGCCACGCGGCGGATCTCGTCGTCGGAGATGACCCCGTGCCGGACGATGCGCAGCACGCCCTCGTCGGCCGCGGTGGCGTCGACGATGGTGGAACCGGAGTTGGCGCCGGGGCGCCGCTCGTAGCCGGTGCCGACCGTGCCGCCGTCGAGGTAGATCTCGACCGAGTCGCCCAGCATCTCGCGGGCCTCGGCGGCGGTCGTGGCGGCCGGGAGACCGGTCTTGTTGGCGCTGGAGACGGCGAGGGGACCCGTCTCCTCCAGCAGCTCGAGCACGAGCTTGTTGCTCGGCATGCGCAGGGCGACGGTGCCTCGCGTCTCTCCCAGATCCCAGACGAGCGAGGGCTGCGCCCGCAGGATGACGGTCAGCCCACCGGGCCAGAACTCGTCGATGAGCGGCTGCACGAGGTCGGGCACGGTCTCGGTCAGCGCCTGGAGCGTCGCGGGCCCCTTCACGAGCACGGGGGGCGGCGACTGGCGCGACCGGCCCTTCGCGTCGAGCAGTCGCTGCACCGCGAGAGCGTCGAACGCATCGGCCGCGATGCCGTAGACGGTGTCGGTGGGGATGACGACGAGCTCGCCGCGGGCGATCGCGCCGCGCGCGAGGCGCATACCGGTGAGGAGTTCTGCGTCGACGGCGCAGTCGTAGAGGGAAGCCATGGCCTCGCAATTGTAGTCCGCCGAGCCGGAACCGCCGCTGAGGGCTCGCCCGGAGCGGTTCTCAGCGGACGGCGGTGGTGGCGCGATCCCGCCGGGTGAGGTCGAGGTGGGTGGCGGCGAGGCGCCAACCGTCGCGGGTGAGCAGGTCTCGGATGGCGGCACCCTGCTCCTCGCCGTGCTCGATCACCAGGGTGCCGCCGGGCTGCAGGAGCCGCAGCGCCCGGGCGGAGAGGGAGCGTACGACGTCGAGGCCATCCGCTCCCCCGAACAGGGCGAGGTCGGGGTCGAACAGCCGCACCTCGGGATCGCGTGGCACCATCCCGACCGGGATGTACGGCGGGTTGGAGACGACGACGGACACGGAGCCGTCGAGTTCCGGCAGGGCGTCGGCCAGGTCGCCGACGACGAGGTCGACGCGCGCACCGGTGGAGGCGATGTTGCGGGCGGTCCAGACGGCCGCCTCCGGCGACAGCTCGACGGCGAAGACGTGCGCGTGCGGGACCTCCGTCGCCAGGGCGAGGGCGAGCGCCCCGCTGCCGGTCCCGAGGTCGACCGCGATCGGCGACTCCTGCGGCGCCGCTCGGAGGGCGTCGATGGCGATCTGCGCGACGCCCTCGGTCTCGGGGCGCGGGACGAAGACACCGGGGCCGACGTGCAGCTCGAGAGAGCGGAACGGGGCGAGACCGGTGATGTGCTGCAGCGGCTCCCGGGTGGCGCGACGGGACACGAGGTCGTCGAATCGCGCGGCGTCCGCGCGGTCGAGGGCCGTGCCGATGACCTCCTTCGTCGCGACCTCGCCCCGGGAGAGTCCGAGGACGTGACCGAGGAGGAGCGCCGCGTCGACGTCCGGCTGCGGGATCCCCGCCTCGGAGAGCACGGATCGCGCCGACCCGAGGGCCGACGCGATCGTCGTCGCGGCAGGAGTCACGGCTCGCTACTCGCCCGTGTCGCCGATGTCTGCGAGGCGTGCCTCTTCGTCGGCCTGGATGCACGACTCGATGACCGGCTCCAGGGCCCCGTCCATCACGGCGTCGAGGTTGTACGCCTTGTAGCCGGTCCGGTGGTCGGCGATGCGGTTCTCCGGGAAGTTGTACGTGCGGATGCGCTCCGAGCGGTCCATCCCGCGGATCTGGCTCTTGCGCGCGTCGGACGCGACCGCCGCCTGCTCCTCCGCCTGGCGGGCGAGGATGCGGGCGCGCAGGACGCGCATGCCGGCCTCGCGGTTCTGGAGCTGGCTCTTCTCGTTCTGCATGGCCACGACGATCCCGGTCGGGAGGTGCGTGATGCGGACCGCGGAGTCGGTCGTGTTGACCGACTGACCGCCGGGACCGGAGGAGCGGTACACGTCGATCTTGAGGTCGTTCTGATTGATCTCGACCTCCTCGGGCTCGTCCACCTCGGGGAAGACGAGAACGCCCGTCGTCGACGTGTGGATGCGGCCCTGCGACTCGGTCGCCGGGACCCGCTGCACGCGGTGGACGCCACCCTCGTACTTGAGGTGCGCCCAGACGCCCTGCGCGGGATCCGAGGTGTTCGACTTGATCGCCACCTGGACGTTCTTGTAGCCGCCCAGGTCGGATTCGTCGCGCTCGAGCAGCTCCGTCTTCCAGCCCTTGGACTCGGCGTAGTGCGAGTACATGCGCAGGAGGTCGGCCGCGAATAGCGCGCTCTCGGCACCGCCCTCGCCGCCCTTGATCTCCATGATCACGTCGCGGCCGTCGTCGGGGTCGCGCGGGATGAGGAGGCGACGCAGCTTCTCCTGCGCGGTGTCGAGGATCTCCTCGAGCGCCGGGACCTCCTCGGCGAAGGCCTCGTCCTCGCGGGCGAGCTCGCGCGCCGCCTCAAGGTCTTCGTCGGCCTGCTTCCAGGCGGCGTGGGCGGCGACGATCCGGCTCAGCTCGGCGTAGCGCCGGTTGATCTTCTTCGCCCGGGCCGCGTCCGCGTGGACGGCAGGATCAGCGAGCTGATTCTGCAGATCCTCATGCTCGGCCAGCAGCACCGCCACCGACTCGAACACGCTCAGTCCTCCTTGTGGCCGTTGGCCGCAGGCACCGACTTCTGGACCTGCACGAGGAACTCCACGTTCGACTGCGTCTCCTTGAGGTTCCGCAGCACGATCTCGAGAGCCTGCTGCTGGTCGAGCCCGGCGAGGGCTCGGCGCAGGCGCCACGTGATCTTGACCTCGTCGGGGCTGAGCAGCATCTCCTCGCGGCGCGTGCCGGAGGCGTTGACGTCGACGGCGGGGAAGATGCGCTTGTCGGCCAGGTGGCGCGAGAGACGGAGTTCCATGTTGCCGGTGCCCTTGAACTCCTCGAAGATCACCTCGTCCATCTTCGAACCGGTCTCGACGAGAGCCGTGGCGAGGATGGTGAGCGAGCCGCCGTTCTCGATGTTGCGGGCGGCTCCGAAGAAGCGCTTCGGCGGGTAGAGCGCCGACGAGTCGACACCGCCCGAGAGGATGCGGCCGGAGGCAGGAGTGGCGAGGTTGTAGGCGCGTCCGAGGCGGGTGATCGAGTCGAGGAGCACGACGACGTCGTGACCGAGCTCCACGAGTCGCTTGGCGCGCTCGATGGCGAGCTCCGCGACGGTGGTGTGGTCCTCCGCGGGACGGTCGAACGTCGAGGCGATGACCTCGCCCTTGACCGTCCGCTGCATGTCGGTGACCTCTTCGGGCCGCTCGTCGACGAGGACGACCATGAGGTGGACCTCGGGGTTGTTCTTCGCGATGGAGTTGGCGATCGCCTGGAGCACGAGCGTCTTGCCGGCCTTCGGCGGGGAGACGATGAGGCCGCGCTGACCCTTGCCGATGGGCGACACGAGGTCGATGATGCGCGTCGAGAGCTTGCCGGGCTCGGTCTCGAGGCGGAGTCGCTCCTGCGGGTAGAGCGGCGTCAGCTTCGAGAACTCGACGCGCTTCGACGCCTCATCGACCGTCTGGCCGTTGACCGAGTCGATCCGCACGATGGCGTTGTACTTCTGGCGGCCCTGCTGGCTCTCGCCCTCGCGGGGCTGGCGGATGGCGCCGACGACGGCGTCGCCCTTGCGGAGGTGGTACTTCTTCACCTGACCGAGCGAGACGTACACGTCGCTCGCACCCGGCAGGTAGCCGGTGGTGCGGACGAACGCGTAGTTGTCGAGCACGTCGAGGATGCCCGCGACCGGGATGAGGACGTCGTCCTCGGTGATCTCGGGCTCGTCGATGTCGCTCTGGCTCGAGCGTCCGCGCTTGCGATCGCGCTGGCGATTGCGACCGCGGCCGCCCTCGCTGTCGTCGCGCTGCTGCTGGGCCTGGCTCTGGTTGTTCTGGCCACCCTGCTGGCGACGGTCGTCGTCGATCTCGGGAGCGCTCTGCGGCGCCTGGCCGGAGCCCGCCTGCTGGGGGCTCTGCGGGGCCTGCTGCGCGGCGTTCTGGCCGTTCTGCTGGCCGTTGTTCTGCTGGCCGCCGCTGTTCTGGCCGCCGTTGTTCTGGCCGCCGTTGTTCTGGCCGCCGTTGTTCTGGCCGTTCTGCTGGCCACCGTTCTGGCCGCCGCGGTTGCGGTTGCGGTTGCGCCGCCCGCCACCGGAGGACTGCTCGCCCTGGCCCTGCTGACCGTTCTGGGGCTGCTGGGCGTTCTGGCTCTGCTGGCCGTTCTGCGGCGTGCCCTGGTCGGCCTGGTCGCCGGCGCCGGCGGCCTCGTCGACGCGGTCGGCGGCGGCCTCGGCGGCCGCCTCCGCTTCGCGCTGCTCCCGCAGGCGGGCCTGCTCGGCGCGCGTGCGGTCGGCGCGGGACTGGCGCGGCGGGAGGTCGAGCGTGATGTCGGGGGTGGTCTCGGCGGGCTTCTCCGAGATCGCCTGCGGCGAGCCGCCGGCATCGGTCGCGCGACGCGAGCCGCGACGGCGACGCGACGAGCCTTCGCTCGGAGCGGCCTCGGTGGCCTCGGTCGAGTCGGCGGCGGCCGGCTCGGCTGCCGGGGTGTCCGTGGACACGGGGACCGCCGAGGGGACCTCGGTCGGGAGCTCGAGGAGCGGGGAGACGCCCGACTCGGCCTGGTTGGCGTGGCCGGCGGCGGCGCGCGGCTCGGGTGCCCCGGCGGCGGCGGTCGCGCGACGAGGGGCTCGCTTCGCCCGAGCGGGCGCTGCGGCGGGAGCCTCGGTCGCGGCTTCGGCGGGGGCGCTGGCGTCGGCGGGAGACTCCTGCGCGACCGCGTAGTCCGAGGCGGGAGCCTCGTCGACGGTGGACTCGGCGGCGGGCTCGGCGTCGACCGGCGCATCGACGCCTCCGCGACCCTGCGCGGCGGCGATGGCGGTGACGAGGTCGCCCTTACGGAGCTTGGAGATACCGCTGATGCCCAGCGTCGAGGCGAGGGCCTGGAGCGCGGGGAGTCGGAGCGCCGTGAGGTCTGCGGTGGAATCGGTGCTCGAGGCAGGGGTTCCGGGGGTGATGTCGGTCAAGGGTGTGGTTTCCTTTCGCTCCCCCGCGAAGAAGGCGGGGCTGAGCAGGTCGTGCCTCTGGCAACGACCGGGCGCGTTCCCGGCTGGCAGGAAGTGCCGCATTCGAAGGAGCTGTACGGATGCACAACCGGTCAAGAATGAGACGAGCGCATGGGTGAATACAGAAGGTGAACTAGCAACCCGGGCTTCACGAGGGTGGAACGGACGTGGTTTCTACCGGGTGCGGCACCACTGTAGCACCCTTGAGATCGACGGCCAGCATCAGCGCGCGCCATGTCGAGACGGAGTGCTCGTCGACCAGGGAGGCCGCGAAGAGGCGCTGGGCGGGGTCGCTGCCGAGGACGAGCAGCGACGGGCCGGCACCCGAGACGACGGCCGCGAGCCCCGCGTCGCGGAGCATCCGGATGAGGACGTCGGTCTCGGGCATGGCGCTCGCGCGATAGCTCTGGTGGAGGCGGTCCTCCGTCGCGGCGAGGAGCAGCTCGGGGCTCTGGATGAGCGCCGCCACGAGGAGCGCCGAGCGCGAGACGTTGAACGTGGCGTCCTCGTGGGGCACCGAGGCGGGCTGCAGGCTCCGCGCCAGCTTCGTCGAGAGCGTCGACTCCGGCACGAAGACGACGGGCGAGACGCCGCGGTGCACCAGCAGCCGCTTGTGCGAGGGGCCCTCCGACGTCGTCCAGGCGATGGTGAGACCTCCGAAGAGAGCCGGAGCCACGTTGTCGGGGTGTCCTTCGAGCTCCGTGGCGAGCCGGAGCAGCGTGGACGCGTCGACCTCGACGATGCCCTCCAGCAGACCCTTCGCGGCCATGATGCCGGAGACGATCGCCGCGGCGGACGAACCGAGGCCCCGGCCGTGCGGAATGGCGTTCGTCGCGCGCAGCTCCAACCCGGGCACCTCCTGCCCCAGGGCCTCGAACGCGTAGACGATGGCCTGGACGACGAGGTTCGAGGAGTCGGTGGGGACCTCGCCGGCGCCGACGCCGGTGACGTGCACCGCGACTCCTGCGCCCGGGGTCGCCGTCACGACGAGCTCGTCGTAGAGCGAGAGCGCGATGCCGAGCGTGTCGAAGCCAGGGCCGAGGTTCGCCGAGGTCGCGGGGACCTTGACGAGCACGCGCCGCCCGACGACGGTCGGCGGGGCCGCCGCGTGCCCCGCAGGGCCCGTGGTCATCGGGTGGCTCGCACCAGTCCGAGAACGCCGGCGACCTCGTCGGTGTCGACGGCGACGACGGTCGGCGTGACCTCGCTGCCGTCGGCTCGCTTGAGAGCCCACTGGGGATCCTTCAGGCCGTGGCCCGTCACCGTGAGGACGACGGTGGCGCCCTTCGGGATCTGGCCGGCGTCGGCGCGCTCGAGAAGACCGGCGACGCTGATCGCGGAGGCCGGCTCGACGAAGATGCCCACCTCCTGCGAGAGGATTCGCTGCGCGTCGAGGATCGCCGCGTCTTCGATGGCGCCGAAGTAGCCGTCGGTGAGCTCGCGGGCCTCGAGGGCGAACTGCCACGAGGCCGGGTTGCCGATCCGGATGGCGCTGGCGATGGTCTCCGGGTGCTTGACGACGGAGCCGCCGACGATGGGGGCGCTGCCCGCGGCCTGGAAGCCGAACATGCGCGGCAACTTCGTGGTGCGGTTCGCCTCGAGGTCTTCGCGGTAGCCGCGCGTGTAGGCGGTGTAGTTGCCCGCGTTGCCGACCGGGAGGAAGTGGAAGTCGGGAGCGTCTCCGAGCACGTCGACGACCTCGAAGGCGCCCGTCTTCTGGCCCTCGATGCGGTCGTTGTTGACGGAGTTGACGAGGTGCACCGGGTAGTTCCTGGCGAGGTCGCGCGCGATGTCGAGACAGTCGTCGAAGTTGCCCTGGATCTGCAGGAGCTGCCCGTTGTGCGCGACGGCCTGGCTCAGCTTCCCCATGGCGATCTTGCCCTCGGGGACGAGCACGGCCGCCGTGATGCCGGCGTGCGCCGCGTACGCGGCCGCCGAGGCCGAGGTGTTGCCGGTCGACGCGCAGATGACGGCCTTCGCGCCGTGTTCGACGGCCTTGGAGATGGCCATGGTCATGCCGCGGTCCTTGAACGACCCGGTCGGGTTCATCCCCTCGTACTTGACGAAGACGCGCGCGCCGGTTCGGTCGCTGAGAGCCTGCGCCGGGATGAGCGGCGTGCCTCCCTCGCCGAGCGTGATGATCGGGGTGGCCTCCGTCACGTCGAGACGGTCGGCGTATTCGCGCAGGACACCCTGCCACTGGTGGGCCATCAGGCTCCTTCGACTCTGAGCACGCTCGTGACGGAAAACACGACGGCTGTGGTGGTGAGGTCGGCGACTGTCGCCGCGAGAGCGGACTCGCGGGCGCGGTGCGTTCCGATGATCAGCGTAGCGGTGGCCTGGCCCCCGGCCTCGCGTGTGACGCCCGCGGTCTGCTCGACCGTCTCGACGCTCACGTCGTGCTGAGCGAGCAGGCCGGCCACGGTCGCGAGCACGCCGGGCTGGTCGGCGACGTCGAGGGTGATCTGGTAGCGCGTGGACACCTCGGCCATCGGCAGGACGCGGAGGTTGGCGCGGTTCGACTCGGCGAGGCCGGGGCCGCCGATCACGTGCCGCCGCGCGGCCGAGACGAGGTCGCCCAGGACGGCCGACGCGGTCTCCACTCCCCCGGCTCCGGCGCCGTAGAACATGAGGTCGCCGGCGGCCTCCGCCTCGACGAACACGGCGTTCTTGGCGCCGTGCACCGCCGCGAGCGGGTGGCCGAGGGGCACGAGCGCAGGATGCACGCGGGCGGCGACCCCGTCGACGCCCTCGTCGTCCACGAGCCGCTCGCAGATCGCCAGGAGCTTCACGACGTAACCGGCCTTGCGCGCCGCGACGACCTGCTCCTGCGTGACGCCCGTGATGCCCTCGCGGTGGACGGCGACGAGCGGCACGGTCGTGTGGAACGCCAGGCTGGCCAGGATCGTCGCCTTCTGCGCCGCGTCGTACCCTTCGATGTCGGCGGTCGGATCGGCCTCGGCGTACCCGAGGGCGGTCGCCCGCTCGAGCGCCGCCTCCAGCGACTCGCCGAGGGTGTCCATCCGGTCGAGGATGAAGTTGGTGGTGCCGTTGACGATGCCCATGATCCGCTGGATCCGGTCTCCCGCGAGGCTCTCGCGGAGCGGCCGGATGATCGGGATGGCGCCCGCGACGGCGGCCTCGTAGTAGAGCTGGGCGCCGACCTGCTCCGCCGCGTCGAACAGCTCCGGCCCGTGACTGGCGAGGAGCGCCTTGTTGCCGGTCACGACGTCGGCGCCCGAGGCGAGGGCCTGGAGCACGAGGCTCCTGGCGGGCTCGATGCCCCCGATCAGCTCGACGACGATGTCGGCGCCGAGGATGAGCGACTCGGCGTCGGTCGTGAAGAGCTCACGAGGCAGGTCGACGTCGCGGCGGGCGTCGAGATCGCGCACGGCGATGCCGGTGAGCTCGAGACCCGCACCGGCGCGCCCGGCGAGTTCGCCGCCGTGCTCGAGGAGGAGGCGCGCCACCTGGCTGCCCACGGATCCGGCGCCGAGGAGGGCCACCCGGACGTTGCGATATTCGATCATGAGGTGCTTTCTGCCCGGGTGATCCCGGCGTCGCGGGCGAGGAGGTCGTCTTCGGTCTCGCCGTGCACGATCACTCGCGCTTCTCCGTCGAGGACGGCGATCACGGGGGGACGACCGACGTGGTTGTAGTTGCTGGCGAGGCTCCAGCAGTAGGCGCCGGTGACCGGGACCGCGACGAGGTCGTCGGGCGCCACGTCGCCGGGGAGGTAGTCGGCGAGGACGACGAGGTCGCCGGACTCGCAGTGCTTTCCCGCGATGCGGACGAGCGCCGGGTCGGCGCCCGAGCGGCGGCCGGCGAGCCGCACCGTGTAGTCGGCGCGGTAGAGCGCGGGGCGGGCGTTATCGCTCATTCCGCCGTCGACGCTGACGTAGCGTCGGACCGCGGTCTCCCCCGACTCCGCCGTGACCTGGACGTCTTTGATCGTGCCGACCGTGTAGAGGGTCGTGCCGGCGGGCCCGGCGATCGAGCGGCCCGGCTCGACGGCGACGGTCGGGACGGCGATGCCGAGCCGCGCGCACTCGGAGGCGACGACCTCCGCTATGCCGTCCGCGAGGTCGCCGATGTCGGCCGCGTCGTCGACGCTCGTGTAGGCGACGCCGAAGCCGCCGCCGAGGTTCAGCTCGGGGACCTCGCCGCCGTCGAGGAGGTCGGCGTGGACCTCGAGCAGGCGCCTGGCGGCCTCCGCGAAGCCGTCCGTGCCGAAGATCTGCGACCCGATGTGCGAGTGCAACCCCAGGAAACGGAGACCCGGGTGCGACCGGATGGCCCCGACGGCGTCGGCCGTGTCGCTGAGCGCGATGCCGAACTTCTGGTCTTCGCGGGCCGTGGCGAGGTACTCGTGGGTCGAGGCGTGGACGCCGCTGTTGACGCGGAGGCGCACCGGCTGGACGACGCCGTGACGAGCCGCGGCTCCGGCGATCCGCTCGATCTCGACGAGGCTGTCGATGACGATCGCACCGACGCCGATCCCGACCGCCCGGTCGATCTCGGCTCGCGACTTGTTGTTGCCGTGGAACCCGATGCGCGCGGGAGTCACGCCCGCGGCCAGGGCGACCGCCAGCTCTCCACCGGTGCACACGTCGACGCGGAGCCCGGCGGCGGTCACCCAGCGGGCGATCTCGGCCGAGAGGAACGCCTTCCCGGCGTAGTAGACGATCGCCCGGGAGCCGATGCCCGCGAGGGCGCGGTCGAACGCGGCCCGGGTCTCCTCGGCACGCGAGCGGAAGTCGGCCTCGTCGACGACGTAGAGCGGTGTGCCGAATCGAGCGGCGAGGTCGGCGGACGAGACCCCGCCGACGGAGATCACGCCGGCCTCGTCGCGCCGGGCCGAGCGCGACCAGACACGCGGGTCGAGCGCGTCGGCGTCGTCGGGGACCCGCAGCCAGGCGGGCGCGAGCGGGTTGGCTGTCACGGGCACCTCGGGAGTCGGATCGGGAGACGGACCGAGCTTATCGGGAGGGCGGCCGGGGTTCGGCCGTGTCTCACGAGCACGAGCCCGTCTCGGTCAGCCCCGCGGAGGTCAGCGGCAGGCCGGGGCTCCGCAGATCGAGGGCCAGCGACCCGTCGGCGACCGTCACGCGGCTCACCGTCGCCCCCTGAGGGAGGTAGTCGGCGGCGCAGACGTCGAAGGACAGCGTCTTGAGGTAGGTGAGGAGCGCAGCACCGGAGATGGCCGAGTTCGAGGACGAGATCGCTGCGTCGGTGGGCGTGATCCGGATGGTCTTCCCGTCGGCTGCGAGCGATGGCTTCGCCGTGACGGCCGCGGTGAGATCGAGCCCGAGGACCTTGACGGTCTTGTCGAAGACGACGTCGCCGGGTTTCAGGGTGACGCGGCCCCCGATGTCGGTGACGGCCTTCGTGGTGTTCAGGGCCTCCTGCGAGACGGTCAGGGTGGCGTCGACCGGACCCGTCGTCGCGCCGCTCTGGAGCGGCACCTGCGTCAGGTCGGCCGTGAAGGCGAGGGGGACGCCGGAGACGACGAGGTCTTCCGAGGAGAGATGGACGTCGTCGAGCGACCCTCCGAGCGCCTGCAGGATCACGGAGAAGCCGCGGATGTCGACGCCGACCCGACCTGTCGTGCCGCTCGGCAGCGACGACTCGATCTCCTTCTCGGCGCGCCCCTCCGCGTAGGACCGGGCGGCGAACTCGGCGGCCACGGCGAGCACCACCAGGACGATCAGCAGGACCGCGATCACGATGAGGGCCGTGCGGCCGCCCCGGCGACGCTTCGGGCCGTCGACGAGAGCCACTCGGCTACATCCTCTCCGGAGCGGACACGCCGAGGAGGGTGAGCCCGTTGCGGATCACCTGCCCGGCCGCGTCGTTCAGCCAGAGGCGCGTGCGGTGGAGGTCGGTGATCTCCTCGTCGCCGAGCGGCGTGACGCGGCAGGCGTCGTACCAGCGGTGGTAGGTGCCGGCGACCTCTTCGACGTAGCGCGCGACTCGGTGGGGCTCGCGGAGCTCCGCCGCCTGCTGCACGACGCGCGGCAGCTCGGACAGGGCCCCGAGGAGGGCGGCCTCGGTCGGGTGCGTGAGGAGCGAGGCGTCGAAGGCGCTTCGCTCGACTCCGGCCGCCTGGGCGTTGCGAGCGACCGCGCAGGTGCGGGCGTGCGCGTACTGGACGTAGAAGACGGGGTTGTCGTTGCTCCGGCGGGTCAGCACGTCGAGGTCGATGTCGATCGACGAGTCGATGGGCGAACGGACGAGGGCGTAGCGGCCCGCGTCGACGCCGACGGCCTCGACGAGGTCCTCCATCGTGACGACGGTGCCCGCGCGCTTCGACATGCGGACCGGCTCGCCGTCGCGGACGAGGTTGACCAGCTGGCCGATGAGGATCTCCAGGTTGACGCGCGGCTCGTCGCCGAACGCGGCGCACATCGCCATGAGGCGGCCCACGTAGCCGTGGTGGTCGCTGCCGAGCATGATGAGGTTGCGTTCGAAGCCGCGCTCGCGCTTGTCGAGGTAGTAGGCGAGGTCGCCGGCGATGTAGGCGGCTTCGCCGTCGCTCTTCACGACGACCCGATCGCGGTCGTCGCCGAACTCGGTCGTGCGGAGCCAGGTCGCGCCGTCGGCCTGATAGACGTGCCCGAGCGCGTCGAGCCGCGCGAGGGCGCGATCGACGGCCTTCGACTCGAAGAGGTCGTTCTCGTGGAAGTAGACGTCGAAGTCGACCCCGAAGTCGTGGAGAGATGCCTTGATGTCGGCGAACATGAAGTCGACGCCGACGCTGCGGAACAGCTCCTGGGCCTCCGCCCGCGGGAGGTCGGTCACGTCGCCGTCGAACGTCTCGATGACGCGCGCCGCGATCTCCTGGATGTAGAGCCCGCCGTAGCCGTCCTCCGGCGTCGGCTCGGACAGGGCCGCGGCCACGAGGCTCCGGGCGAACCGGTCGATCTGCAGGCCGTGGTCGTTGAAGTAGTACTCGCGGGTGACGAGGCCGCCGACCGCCTCGAAGACCCGGGCCAGGCTGTCGCCGACGGCGGCCCAGCGGACACCGCCGAGGTGGATGGGCCCGGTCGGGTTCGCCGACACGAACTCGAGGTTGATGGTGACGCCGTCGTAGTAGACGCCGCGGCCGTAGAGGTCGCCCTGCTCGACGATCGATTTGGCCAGGGCACCGGCGGCGGCGGCCTCGAGCGTGATGTTGATGAAGCCCGGACCGGCGACGTCGACCGCGGCGATGCCGTCCTCCTCCATCAGCTCGGCAGCGATGGCGGTCGCGAGCTCGCGGGGGTTGGTCGCGACGCGCTTGGCGAACTTCAGCGCGATGTTCGACGCCCAGTCGCCGTGGTCGCGGTTCTTCGGCCGCTCGAGGACGGCGTCGGCGATCGTGACCTCGACCGCGGGGGCCTCGGTGTCGCCGCTCTCCGCCCGTCGACGCGCGAGGACGCCCTGGACGACGGCGAGAAGGGAGGCGGAGAGTTCGGCGGGAGTCACGGTCGACAATCCTACCGGGCGGCACCTTTCCTCTCGGCGTTCTCCACAGGTGCCGTGGACTCCCCTCCCGCTCTCCGATTCCACGACAGGATGGACGCATGACCCCGGACCTCCGATCCCCGCTCGTCCGCTCGGCCGCCGGCAACCTCGTCCGCACGGCTCCCCGAAGCCCTGCCCTCCGGGCGGCCGGCGCCGCAGTCGTCGTCGCCGCCCTCACGGTCCTGACCGGCTGCACCGGATCCACCGCTCCGCGGGCGGACACCTCGGCGTCGCCGCGGGCAGGAGCCACGGGCCAGGCGTCGCCCCGTCCCTCCGGCGTCGGCGCGCTGACCTCGACCCCGCTGACGGTCCCCTGCGACGAGCTGGCCCCCGCCGCCGCCGTCTCCGCCGCGTACGGGGGCATGACCCTCGACGGCACCCCGACGGCTCCTGCCGACTCCGACGCCGCGGTCATCGAGGCCGAGGGCGGCACGGTCTGCTCCTGGACCGGGCAGGCGGGCGCCACGATGACCCTCGCCGTCGGGAGCTTCGACAAAGCGAGTCTCACGACGTTGAAGAACAGCCTGGTCACGACGAGCAACCCGGTCCCGACCTACCACGGCGAGGGCTACTTCCAGCTCGACGGCACGACGGGGATCGCCGAGGCGTTCAGCGACCCGTACTGGATCGTCGCCCTCTCCGGGACGTTCAGCGAGCCGGGCGCGGCCGAACCCCTCGTCGACCAGGCCATCTCGGCACTCGCCGCCCGGGGCTGAAGGCTTCGACGACCCTCGCGGGCCGGCTCGCAGGAGTCGCGCGCCGCCTCACGCCGCGCGGACCTGCTCGCCGAGGTGGTCGAGCAGCCGGAGCAACTGCCCGGCGGGAGCCTTGCGATCCTCCGGGTGCCACTGCACGCCCGTGATCGGGGCCGTGTCGTGCTCGACGGCCTCGACGACGCCGTCGCTCGCGCGCCCGACGACCCTCAACCCCTCGGCGACCGTACCGAGGGCCTGGTGGTGGGCGCTCTGCACCCCGATCGACTCGCCGAGGACGGCGGCCAGGCGGCTGGTGGTGCCGAGGTCGACGGAGTGAGCGTGCATGAGCTCCTCGACCGGTGCGCCCGTGTTCCGGTGCTGGGTCTCTCCCGGGATGTGCTGGAGGAGCGTCCCGCCGAGCGCGACGTTGATGAGCTGGTGACCGCGGCACACGCCGAGCAGTGGGGTGCCGCGACGCAGGGCCCGATGGACCGCCGCGATCTGGCCGGAATCGGCCTCCTCGTAGTGGCGCCCCTCCTCCTGGTAGCCCGAGTCGCCCCCGTACCACTCGGGGGCGAGGTCCTCGCCGCCCATCAGCACGACGGCGTCGGCCGCATCCGTGGCGCGCAGCAGCTCCTGCTCGCCGAGGTCGGCGGCGGCGAAGCGTTCCGACTCCCAGCCGGTCACCTCGGCCAGGGCCGCGATGCGCGCGTTCAACGTGTCGACGTAGGCGTGATACGAGGGAGCGTGCGGCCGGAACCGGGTCACTTCGATCACCGCCAGACGAGGACGGGCTGAGGGCGAGGTCATGTGTCGATTCTCACCGGAACGGAACCCGGCCGCCCCGGAGTTGCGCCGTGTTACGCCGAGCGAAGACGCGCGGCACTCTCACCCGAAGAGAGCGGCCTACGGCCAGAGCGACGCCTTCGACCAGGATCCGTCCGCCTCGAGGTCGTAGCGGAGCCGCACCTGATCGCGGCCCGTCGTGGCCTGCCAGAACTCCACGACGGTCGGGGCGACGCGGTAGGCGGTCCAGTCGTCGGGCGCGAAGTCGTCGTCGGCCGCGATGCGCTCCTTGGCCGCGTCGAGGCGGGCTCGGGCATCCTGCGGGCTGTCGATGACGTCGCTCTGCGGCATCGCGATCGCGACGGCGCGGGAGTCCGGGTGCCGAGCGGTGAAGTCGGCGACGCTGACATCGCGAGGGCCGGGTGCCGCCGGGCCCGTCACACGGATCTGACGGCCCTGCTCCCGCCAGTAGAAGGTCAGGGCGACCGCAGGATGCCCGGCCACCTGCTTCCCCTTGGGGCTCAGCGACGACGTGGCGAACCAGAACGCGTCGTCGAGGTCCTTCAGCAGCACCGTGCGAGCCTGGGCCGACTCCCCGTCGACAGTCGACAGCGTCATCGCCTGAGGCTGGACGACTCCCCCGTCGACAGCCCGCTCGAACCACTCCCGCGCCAGGGCGAGCGGGTCGGCCGGAGCCGCGTCCTCGTCGAAGGAGGGAGAGGTGGCCTGATCGGGACGTGCCGCGCGGCGCAGCAGCGGCCGGATGCCCGGGGTGGAGTCGTCAGTCATGCCCCCAGCCTGCTCTGCCGACCCCCGTCTCGCCCGCCCCGGCCCGCCCGGACGCTCCGTCGCGCGCGACCTGTTCGGAACGGCTCCCCGGGACTGCTAACGTTGAGCGCACTCCGGGCCCCCATAGCTCAGGGGATAGAGCACTGCCCTCCGGAGGCAGGGGCGTAGGTTCGAATCCTACTGGGGGCACTTATTGTCGGAAGCCTGCGGCTTCCTCCCGTCCGCACGAGGTGCTTGTTGCGGCGCACCCGAGGGTGCGCCGGCGGGCACTTTCTGGTCGGATGCCTGCGGCTTCCTCCCGTCCACACCAGGTGCTTGTTGCGGCGCACCCGAGGGTGCGCCGGCGGGCACTTATTGTCGGAAGCCTGCGGCTTCCTCCCGTCCGCACCAGGTGCTTGTTGCGGCGCACCCGAGGGTGCGCCGGCGGGCACGCCCTGTCGGACGACTGCGGCAGGGCGGCTCCTGGCGGCTGTCCCGTGGCCTGGGATGACCGGGGTGCGGGAGACTCGGGGTATGGGCATCCTGCGCATCGTCATCGTCTTCGTCCTGGCCGCGATCGCCGAGATCGGCGGGGCCTGGCTGATCTGGCAGGCCGTCCGCGAGGGCCGGGCGTGGTGGTGGGCCGGCCTCGGCGTCATCGCGCTGGGGCTCTACGGCTTCGTGGCGACCCTGCAGCCCGACGCGAATTTCGGCCGGGTCCTCGCGGCGTACGGCGGGATCTTCGTGGCCGGGGCCCTCGCCTGGGGTGTGATCGTCGACCGGTTCCGACCCGACCGCTGGGACCTCCTCGGTGCCACCGTCTGCCTCTTCGGCGTCGCCGTGATCATGTTCGCGCCACACGCGCGAACCGACGGGTGACCGCGCGCCACACGCGCGAACCGACGGGTGACCGCGCGCCACACGCGCGAACCGACGCGTGACCGCGCGCCCCACGCGCGAGGTCACCCTCGACGACCGAACGGCCCGACGAGATCGTCGGGCCGTTCGAGCACTCACCTCGCCGAAGCGAGGCCGCGCATCGGACTCAGGAGTAGGTCAGCGCGATCACCGCGACGTCGAGGCTCCCGTAGGCGCCTTCGGCTCGCGTGGCGCTCCGAACACGGCCGCGCAGCACGTGGAAGCGCCCGCTCTCTTCGCGGACGAAACCGATGACTCCTGCGGTCGGCGTGGACACGCGCGAGTAGCCGTCTCCCAGAGGGATGACCTCGGCCTGCGATGTGCGTTCCAGAACAGCTCCCATGATGTCCTCCCAAACAACGTTGTCGGGCCCGGGCGCACCCGGAACCTTCTGTCCACAGACTACCCCTCGGGTGGGGTACACCAGCTGGGGATTCTCCCCAGAATCCGCTGAAGGCGGGCGTTTTTCGGGTTACACGGGCTCGATCAGCGGCGCTCTGCGGCCCCGGTCCGCCCGCCCGAGGGTGACCGCCACGCTGGCCACCGACACCAGGACGAGCGCCGCGATCTCACGGAGCGCGAGCGTCTGTCCGAGCACGATCAGCCCCGCGATGGCGGCGACCGCCGGGCCGAGGCTCGACAGCACGCCGAAGACCCGCGTCGGCAGGGTCCGCAGCGCCACGAGCTCCAGGGCGTACGGAAGGGCGGACGTCAGCACGGCGACGATCAGGAAGACGATCACGAGCGACGGGGTCGACACCAGCGCCGCCGCCGCTCGTCCGCCGCCGAAGGGCGCGACGAGGACGGCCGCGATGACGATCGCCACCGCGAGACCGTCGATGCCGCCGATCTGTCGGCCGACCCGGGAGCTGGCGAGGATGTAGCCGGCCCAGAAGAGACCCGCGCCGAGTGCCAGCACGACACCGGCGAGCACCACGGCGCCGCTCGAGCCGACTCCCAGGAGGACGACTCCGGAGAACGCGACGAGCGCCCACAGCGCGTCCCGCCACCTCCGCGTCTGCACGAGCGCGAGGACGAGCGGGCCGGTGAACTCCAGCGTGACGGCGACGCCGATCGGGATCCGGTCGAGGGCCAGGTAGATGAGCGAGTTCATCCCGGCCAGAGCGATGCCGAGGAGCACCGTGGACAGCCACTGCGCTCGCGACCAGCGCCACGCCCGAGGGCGGACGACGGCCAGCAGGATCAGGGCGGCGAAGACGAGACGGAGGGTCGCCGCTCCGACGGGCCCGACCTCGTCGAAGTGCGTCCTGGCGAAGGCGCTGCCGAACTGGACGGAGACGATCGCGCCGACCGCGAGGGTGGGAGCGGGGACGCGGGGCACGCTCACGATTAACTCACGTCCGCGTCGGTCGGTCTCGCTAGACTCCCCGAAACGCTGTCCCCTCGGTGATCCGGACGGCGGAGATCAGCGTCGAAACAGCAGAAACGGGGAACACCGTGGGAGCCACCTCAGCCCGGCAGCATCGAGTCGGGACGACCGGCACGGGGCGTCCGTCGCTCCTTGCCCGCCTCGCCGCCGCAGGCGTCGTCCTCGCATCCGCCCTGGCCCTCGCCGTGGGCCCCACGGCCGCCGTCCACGCGACGGCGCCCGTCGACTTCTCGGGCAAGTACGTCGTCGACGACGCGAACGTCATCAGCGCGTCCGACGAGGCACGTATCACCGCGTCCTTCGACAAGCTCCAGAAGGACACGGGGATCCAGCTCCTGGCCGTCTACGTCCCGTCGTTCAGCGATCCGACCGACCGGGCCGCCTGGGGCGCCGCGACGGCCGAGCGCAACTCCCTCGGGACGAACGACATCCTGCTCTCGGTCGCGGTCGACGACCGCCTCTACGACGTCTCGAAGGCCTCGTCGTCGACCCTGACGACGGCCCAGCTCTCCTCCGTCGAGACGAACGACCTCGTCCCGAAGCTCAAGAGCACGCAGTGGGCGGACGCCGCCGTCGCTCTCGCGACCGGCATCGACAAGGCCAAGGGCCCGGCCGACCTCAGCTGGGTCCCGATCGTCCTCCTCGTCGTCGTCCTCCTCGTCGTCGCGGTGATCGTCGTCTTCTCGGTGCGCCGGAGGCGTCGCCGGGCCGAGGCTCTCGCGACCTCGCGCGCGGAGCAGGACGTCCTCGACCGCCGGGCGGCCACGCTGCTCGTCGGCATCGACGACCAGATCACGCAGGCCACGCAGGAGGTCGACTTCGCCCGTGCGCAGTTCGGCGACTCCGCGGCGGCCCCGTTCGCCGCGGCGGTCGACTCCGCCAAGCAGAAGGTCCGGCAGGCCTTCGAACTCCGGCAGAAGCTCGACGACGAGATCCCGGACACCCCCGAGGAGACCCGCGCCTGGACGGAGCAGATCATCGCTCTCTGCGAGGGCGCCCACACCGACATCGAGGCGCAGTCCGAGGCCTACGCGAAGCTGCGCGCTTCCGAGGCGACGGTCGAGGACGACGCCGCGCGCCTCCGCACCGACGCGGCCGCCCTCGCGGCACGGCGCGGCCAGTCGCAGTCCACCCTCCAGGCGCTGTCGGCCACGTACTCGGCGCGCGCCGTCGCGAGCGTCGCCCAGAACCCGGACCAGGCCGACCGGCTCCTGCAGTTCGCGGGCGAGCGGGCGGCCGAGGCCGACGCCCTCATCGCGGCGGACAAGAAGGGCGAGGCCGTGGGCGTCGTCGACGCCGGCCGTCAGGCGCTCGTCCAGACCGACCAGCTCCTCGACGCCATCGACCGCGCCTCGGAGTCCCTCCGGACTGCGCAGGCGTCGATCGACGCCGCCTCGGCCGATCTCCGCTCCGACCTGCAGGCGGCCGCGCGGGTCCCGGCCGGATCCACGCCGCAGAGCGCGGAACTGCCCGCCGCGGTGGGCGAGGTGCAGGCCGCCCTCGCTTTCGCCGAGGCCACCCGCGACGATCCGCTGGCGGTGCTCGACCGCCTCGGTCAGGCGAACACGCGCATCGACACGACGATGGCAGCGGTCCGCGACGCCGAGGTGTCGCGGCAGCGAGCCCAGGCCGCCCTCGACCAGGCCTTCCTCAACGCGCGCACCCAGATCAGCGCCGCCCGCGACTTCATCGAGACGCGCCGGGGCGCCATCAGCGCGACCCCGCGGACGCGTCTGTCGGAGGCCGAGCGCCACCTCCAGACCGCCGTCGGTCTCGCGACGACCGACCCGCAGTCGGCCCTCGTCGAGGCGCAGCAGGCGGCCAACATGGCCTCGCAGGCCGCCAACGACGCCAACAACGAGGTGGGCAACTTCCAGCAGCAGGACCTCTTCGGCGGAGGCGGCCTCGGTGGTCGCGGCATGGGCGGGGCGAACCTCGGCGGGATCCTCACCGGCGTCATCATCGGCGGCCTGCTGAACGGCGGCGGACACGGCGGCGGCTTCGGCGGGTTCGGCGGCGGAGGAGGCTTCGGCGGCTTCGGCGGCGACGGTGACGGCGGCGGGTTCGGCGGCGGCGGCGGCGACTTCGGCGGAGGCGGCGGCGACTTCGGCGGCGGCAGGGACGACAGCGGCGGGCGGTTCTAGCCTCCCCGCGGATCGGCCGACGCCCGCGTCCCGCTCTCGGCGGCACGCGACCAGCACCCCGACCACACCTCGACCACACCACGACCACCCTGTCCCCCGGGGGACACCACGAAAGGAAAGCACCGATGGCAAAGCAGTCGATCTTCGGACGCATCGCGCAGCTCACGAAGGCCAACGTCAACAACCTGATCGATCAGGCCGAAGACCCCAAGCTCATGCTCGACCAGCTCGTCCGGGATTACACGAACAGCATCGCCGACGCCAAGAGCGCCGTCGCCGAGACGATCGGCAACCTGCGACTCCTGGAGCAGGACCACCGCGAGGACGTCGACGCGGCCGCCGACTGGGGCAACAAGGCGCTCTCGGCCAGCAAGAAGGCCGACGAGCTCCGCACGGCCGGCCAGGCGGGCGAGGCGGACAAGTTCGACAACCTCGCGAAGGTCGCGATCGGCCGCCAGATGGCCAGCGAGAAGGAGGCCAAGGACGCCGAGCCGACCATCGCTCAGCAGACCGAGGTCGTCGACAAGCTCAAGAAGGGCCTGACCGACATGGAGGGGAAGCTCAACCAGCTCGCCTCGAAGCGGAACGAGCTGGTGGCCCGCTCGAAGATGGCGGAGGCGCAGTCCCGCGTCAACGACGCCATCGGCAGCATCAACGTGATGGACCCGACGAGCGACCTCGGCCGCTTCGAGGACAAGATCCGGCGCGAGGAGGCGAAGGTCCTGGGCCAGCAGGAGCTGCAGGCCTCCAGCCTCGACGAGCAGTTCAACAGCCTGGAGGACCTCAACGCCCAGACCGAGGTCGAGGCGCGCCTGGCGCAGCTCAAGCTCGGCGGCGGTTCCGCCCCGGTCGACCACTGGGAGTCGAAGCCCCTCAGCTCCTGACCCCTCCAGCGTCCTGCGGCGTCCTGCGGCTGACTCGCCCGACGACCTTCGATGGTCCGGGCGGGTCCGCCGTGCAAGACTGTCGCGCGTGAGGTTCGTAGCGGTACCGCAGTGGCAGGGCTCGCCCTCGCCGCGAGCGATGAGGCTGGCCGACGGCGCGGACGCCATCTTCGGTGATCTACCGGCCCGGGCCAGCACCATGATCGAGGTGCCCGTCGGGGCGGGCGACGCCCTCGGTACGACCGTCCATCGGCTGTCGGCCGTCGCCGCGGTGACCGAGCTCCTGACGACCGAGCTGGCCTCCTCTCCCGAACCGGCGCTCGTCGTGGGCGGCGACTGCGGTATCGAGCTGGGAGCCGTACGCCACGCCCTGCGCGACGACACCTGCGTCGTCTGGTTCGACGCGCATCCCGACGTCCACTCCCCCGACGACAGCGAGAGCGGTGCGTTCAGCGGTATGGTCCTCGGGGCCCTGCTCGGCCGCGCCGATCAGCAGTTCGTCGCGGGCGGCGTGCCGACGGCGGCCGCTCTCGCCCCGTCCCGCGTCGTCCTGGCCGGGACGCGCACCTTCGACGACGCCGAGGACGCCTTCGTGGAGGAGTCCGGCATCGTCAGCCTGTCCGCGTTCGACCTCGTGCCCGACGAGGTCGTGTCGGCCGTCGCCCTGACCGGAGCCACGTCGGTCTACATCCACGTCGACCTGGACGTCCTCGACCCGTCGTCGTTCGACGGCCTCCTCGATCCCCAGCCTTTCGGCCTCGAGCCGGCGACGCTCGTGGCCACGATCACGGCTCTTCGCGCGCGGTTCGAGCTGGTCGGAGCCGGTATCTGCTCCTTCGCGCCGGCCACCGACGCGGCGGCCGCCGACGACCTCGGGACGATCCTGCGGGTCGTGGGCGCGCTCGCGCGCTGAGAGCGGCGACCCGTAGCATCGGGGCATGAGCTCCCGTTCCGCCACCGCCCGTCTCAGCGACGACCGTCCGCGCGTCAGTGTCGAGCGAGACGGCCACGTCCTCCTCATCGGCCTCGACCGGGAGGAGAAGCGGAACGCCGCCGACCTCAGGATGCTCCGCGAGCTCGCCCTCGCCTTCGGCCGGCTCGAGAGCGACCCGGAGCTGTGGGTGGGCCTGGTCTTCGCCCACGGCGACCACTTCACGGCCGGTCTCGACCTCGGCGACGTCGCCGCCGCCGTGACCCCCGAGGGCCTCGACATCACGCCCGAGGGCGGCATCAATCCGTGGCAGGTCGACGGCGTCCAGCTGACGAAGCCGCTGGTCATGGCCGTCCGCGGCACGTGCCTCACCCTCGGTGTCGAGCTGGCGCTTGTCAGCGACATCGTCGTCTCGGGCCGATCGTCGCGCTTCGGTCAGATCGAGGTCCGCCGGGGCATCCTGCCGTTCGGCGGCGCCACGATCCGCTTCCCCGCCCGCTGCGGCTGGGGCAACGCCATGCGCTGGATGATCACCGGCGAGACCTTCGACGCCCGCGAGGCCCTGCGCATCGGACTCGTCCAGGAGGTCGTCTTCAACGACCAGGTCTACAACCGCGCCTACGACATCGCGCACCGGATCGCCGCTCAGGCGCCCCTGGCCGTGCAGGCGACGCTCGCGAACGCCAAGCTCGCGGTCCGGGAGGGCGACCGGGCGGCCGAGGCGCGCCTGCAGTCGGAGCTCGTGCGGCTGATGCGGACGGAGGACTCCCGACTCGGCATGCAGTCGTTCCAGCAGCGCGGGGACGCCACGTTCACCGGCCGCTGACACGGAAGGGCCCCGCGCGCCTGAGCGAGCGGAGCCCTTCGAACGCTCCCCGGTGAGAGCGGGCGCGAAGACCTACTTGAAGACGTCCTTGACGTCCTCGCCGACCTTCTTGGCCGAAGCCTTGGTCTGGTCGTTCTGGCCCTCGGCCTCGAGGCTCTCGTTGTCGGTCTTGTTGCCGACGACCTCTTTGGCCTTGCCCGCGATGTCTTCCGCTGCGTTCTGGATCTTGTCGCCGAGTCCCATAGAGAACCTCCCGTGTCGAAGAAATTCGGACCCGAACGAGCCCGTGCCCAGGAACCTACCCGCACGACCGGCGGTCCGCTCACAGGGAATCCGAGACTTTGCCCAGACCCCGCTGTCACCCGGGCGCTACGTTCTCCCCATGACGACTTATGACCTGATCGTGATCGGAGCCGGCGCCGTCGGCGAGAACGTGGCCGACTACGCCACCCGGAACGGGCTCGCGGTGGCCCTCGTCGAAGCCGAGCTCGTGGGCGGCGAGTGCTCCTACTGGGCCTGCATGCCGTCCAAGGCGCTCCTGATGAGCAGCACGGCCCTCGACGCGGCCAAAGCCGTCGGCGGTGCACGCGAGGCCGTGACCGGCGATCTCGACGTCAAGGCCGTCCTCGATCGCCGCAACTCGTTCACGAGCAACTGGGACGACCAGGGGCAGGCCGACTGGGTGACCGGCGCCGGTATCGATCTCATCCGCGGCCACGGGACGATCACCGGGGTCAAGGAGGTCACGGTCGACGGGACGGTGCACACCGCCCGGCACGCGGTCGCCGCCGTCACGGGATCGGCCGCGCTCCTGCCCGACGTCCCCGGTCTCCTCGACGCGAAGCCGTGGACCAGCCGCGAGGCGACCAGCGCCCAGACCATCCCGCAGAGCCTGATGATCATCGGAGGCGGCGTCGTCGCCGCCGAGATGGCGACCGCCTACCAGCAGCTCGGCGCACGCGTCACGCTCGCCTCCCGTCACTCCCTCCTGGGCGGGCAGGAGCCGTTCGCGGGCGAGTTCGTCGCCGACTCCCTCCGCGACCTGGGCGTCGACCTCCGCCTCGAGACCTCCCCGACCGGTGTGACGCGCACCGAGCACGGCCTCGTCGAGACCACCCTCTCGGACGGCACCACGGTCACGACGGACGAGATCCTCGTCGCCACCGGTCGCGTGCCTCGCACGGGCGACCTCGGCCTCGAGAACGTCGGTCTGCAGCCGGGCGAGTGGCTCGACACGGACGACACGCTCCTCGTCACCGGCACCGACTGGCTCTACGCCGTCGGCGACGTCAACCACCGCGCGCTCCTCACGCACCAGGGCAAGTACCAGGCGCGTGCGGCCGGCGAGGTCATCGCGGCCCGCGCGAAGGGCGAGGCGGTCCGCGCGGAGCCGTGGGGTGCGCACGTCGCGACGGCCGACCACGCGGCGGTCCCGCAGGTGACGTTCACGAGCCCCGAGGTCGCAAGCGTCGGGCTCACCGCGGACGCCGCCGAGAAGCAGGGCATCGACGTCCGGGTCGTCGACTACGACCTCGCCGCCCTCGCCGGCTCCGCCCTGAAGTCCGACACCTACCGAGGTCAGGCGCGCATCGTCGTCGACGAGAGCCGCAAGGTCATCGTCGGCGCGACCTTCGTCGGCCCGGAGGTGTCCGACCTCCTGCACGCCGCGACCATCGCCGTCGTCGGAGAGGTCCCGATCGACCGCCTGTGGCACGCCGTCCCCTCCTACCCGACCGTGAGCGAGATCTGGCTCCGCCTCCTCGACGCCTACGGTCGGCCGTAGCGGACGGGTGGGGAGGCCGCTCGTGTGGAATCCACTGGTCGACTCCTCGATCTCCCGGGCGGGATGCTCGGTGGCGACCGCCCTCGGCCTGCTGATCGGAGTGCCCCTCAGCACCGGTCGCGTGCGCGTGCGGGGCGACCTCATCGTCTGCCGCGGACTCCCCCGCTGGGCCTTCCGGCGGGGCGGCACCTGCATCGGCCGGGTCTACCTGACCCGGGACAACGACGGCGAGGGCGTCCTCGACCACGAGAGCGTCCACGTCGAGCAGTGGAAGAAGTACGGCATGCTGATGCCGTTGCTCTACGGCATCGCGGGCCGGGATCCGTTCACCAATCGTTTCGAGATCGAGGCTGGCCTCGAGAAAGGCGGCTACCGATGACGGAGCCCCGAACCATCGTCCTGACCGGAGCATCGAGCGGCATCGGGCGGAAGGCCGCGGTGACGCTCGCGAAGGGCGGCGCGACCCTCGCGATCGTCGGCCGCAACCCCGATCGCACGCGCGCGGTCGCGGAGGAGGTCGGCGGCGTCGCCCACGTCTGCGACTTCGATCGCCTCGACGACGTGCGACGCCTCGCCGACACCCTCCTCGACGCGCACCCCCGTATCGACGTCCTCGCCAACAACGCCGGCGGGCTGGTCAGCCGCCGCGAGACCACCACGGACGGCTACGAGCGCACCCTGCAGTCGAACCATCTCGCGCCGTACCTCCTCACGCGGCTCCTGCTGCCCCGTCTCGTCGAGAGCTCCGGACGGGTGGTGTCGACCTCGTCCGCGGCCAACCTGTTCGGCCGGGTCCGCCTGGACGACCTCAACTACGGGAAGCGGGCCTGGCTGGGTGGCTGGGGCGCCTACAGCCAGGGCAAGCTCCTGACGAACATGTTCATCAGCCAGCTCGCCGCCCGGTCGAGCGTGTCCGCGTTCGCCTTCCACCCCGGCTTCGTGTCGACGAACTTCGGCATGGACACCTCCGTGATGCGCCTGATGAACACGGTGACGAACGGGAACTACGGGATCAGCGCCGAGGCCGGGTCGGTGCCCCTGGTCCAGCTCGCCGGTCCGACGACGATCGACGTGCCGAGCGGCACCTATTTCGACCAGCTGAAGCCCTTCGGCCGGCAGAACCATCAGGCGAAGAACGTGCTCCTCGCGGAGGCCGTCTGGGATCGCTCCGCGGAGCTGGTGGGTCTCCCCTCGACGCTCTGAGAGTGAGCGCTCCCTGAGTGCCGTGTACCCCGGTGTCCCCCTCATAGCCGACACCCTGCTTGGGGGATGTCACGGCCCCGGAAACCTGGTTCTCTGGACCCAGGAAGAACAAGGCGGCACCGTCCACTGGGTAAGCGGGCGCGGTACCGCCCCTCCGGCTGTCGCGCGGTGACGTTTTCGGGAACGTCGCCGCGCGGGCCGAGGTCCGAAGGGCTCCCCGGTGTTCGGGACGCCGAGTCGGTCCCGGGGTCCCACCTCGGCGCCACCTCGACGTATCCGGGGAGCCTTCGGCGACCCTTCCGCGATCCGTCGACTCCGGCGGGGTTCCCTCCCGAGACGAGGAGCGGACCATGCGGACACCGATCAGGCTCGTCGCCGCCGTCGCCGCGGTGCTCGCCGGCCTCGCGGGGCTGAGTCTCCACCCGGACCTCGCCCGCGCCGCGGCGGTCCCCTCCACGGACGCGGCCCTCGTGGCTCACGTCGGACGACTCGTCTCCGGACTATCGACCTCCGCCGCCCGGCAGGCGCTCTCCGACTCGACCGCGGCCGTCTCCACCCCCTCGGCCGCCGCACGCTCGACCTCGGCCGCCCCGACCGCTGCGCAGACGTCCGCGCAGTCCGCCCAGCGCGCGGTCACGCAGCAGATCCGCGCCTCCGTCCGCACCCCCTCGACCGCTCGCCAGAAGGCCCTCCCCGTCCCCGTGTCGGTAGCGTTGCCTCCCGTGGGAGACCCCGGAACACCGACGACCGATCCGACGACTCCGGCGGCCGGGGACACGCTGCCCCGGGGCGACGTCACCTCGAACGGCCGCACCTGGACCCAGAGCTACGCGGAGGACTTCTCGCGCGACGCCCCGCTCGGCCGCGTGTCATCCGTGTACCCCGGCATCGACACTTACGACGGCTTCTCGGACACCTCCGGTCAGGGCCTGTACGCGCCGGACCGCGTCCTCAGCGTGGCGAACGGCACCCTGGACTTCTGGCTGCACTCGGAGAACGGTCGACCCCTCGTCGCGGCGATCATGCCCGACGGCTACGCCCCGCACACCACCGGGCGCGTGTCGATCCGCTACCGCTCCGACACGACGGCGGGCTACAAGTTCGTCGGGATGTTCTGGCCCGTGAGCGACGACTGGAACGAGGGCGAGATCGACTGGCCGGAGGCGGACCTCGGTCGGACGCCGCGCCCCGCGTCGGCCGTCCCCGGCAGCTTCCGCAACGGCGGCATGACGTTCCGGCCCGCCACCGAGGCGTTCGCCCCCACCGACTCCACGGGCTACCACGTGGCGACGACCGAGTGGGACACCCACGCGATCCGCTACTACTGGGACGGCGTCCTCGTCTCCACCGTGACCGACGCCGTGCCGACGACGCCGATGCGGGTCACGCTGCAGGCCGAGACCTTCCTCGGCCAGGGTGCCGTGCCGAAGACGTCGAGCGGCCACCTCGACATCGACTGGATCAGCATCTGGGACTGACCTCCTGCGCCCCCGATCCTCCCGCTAGGGTGATCCGATGCCCGACGCGACCCCGGTTCCCGACGACCGCGAGGTGACCGTGGCGCTCGTGCGGAGCCTCCTCGACGAACAACGGCCCGATCTGGCCCGCCTCGACGTCCGTCACGTCGCGGACGGCTGGGACAACGCCGTCTTCCGCCTCGGCGACCGACTCGCCGCCCGGCTCCCCCGCCGCAGCACCGACATCGTCGGCAACGACGTCGCCTGGCTCCCGCGCCTCGCCGGCCGGTTCACCGTACCCGTGCCGGCGGCCGTGTTCGTCGGCCGGCCGGGTCGGGGCTATCCCTGGCCGTGGAGCATCGTCCCCTGGTTCGAGGGCGACCTCGTGGCGCTCTCCCCCGTCGCCGAGCGTGCGACCCTGGTCGCCGACCTCGCGGTTTTCCTCCGGGAGCTCCACGTGCCGGCACCCGCCGACGCGCCGGTGAACGCCGTAAGGGGCGTTCCCCTCGCCACGCGCGGCGAGGCGATGCGCGCGCGATTCGCCACGGGGCTCCTGCCCGACGCCGCGCGCCTCCGGCGGGTCTGGCAGGAGTCGCTGGCCACGCCGGGCTGGACGGGCGCCCCGCTCTGGATCCACGGCGACCTGCATCCGGCGAACCTGCTCGGTCTCGACGGTCGCCTCGCCGCCGTCATCGACTTCGGCGATCTCACGTCCGGCGATCCGGCGACCGATCTCGCGACGGCCTGGCTGACCTTCGATCCGGAGTCGCGGGCGGCGCTCCGGGATGCCCTCGGGCCGGACGACGACACCTGGCGGCGAGCCCGCGGCTGGGCTGTCGTGATGGCGGCCGCCATCCATGTCTCTCCGCAGAGCGACGCCACCCTCCGCGGTGTCTCGACGCACGCCCTCGGCGAGATCGCGCGCGACGACGCCGTCCGCCCGGGAGGCTGAGGATCGGGACCGCCGCGCGAGTCCTCAGGCCCCGGTGCGCGCGAGCGGGACGACGAGCGGCGTGTGCGACTGCGGGTCGTCGATGATCTCGCAGGGCAGCCCGAAGACGTCCTCGACGAGATCCGGTGTGAGCACGTCGCCCGGTCGCCCCGCGTCGACGATGCGCCCCTCCTTCATCACGACGAGATGGGTGGCGTAGCGGGCCGCCTGATTGAGGTCGTGCAGCACCACCACGAGGGTCCGGCCCTCCCGGTGCAGGCGGGCGCAGAGCTCGAGGACGTCGTACTGGTGCGCGATGTCGAGGAACGTCGTCGGCTCGTCGAGCAGCAGGATGCCCGTCTCCTGCGCCAGCACCATCGCGATCCACGCCCGCTGCCGCTGGCCGCCCGACAGCTCGGACACGTGCCGCGCCGCCAGGCCGTCGACGTTCGTGGCGACGAGCGCGCCGGAGACGGCCTCCTCGTCCGCGGACGACCACTGTCGGAAGAGCCCCTGGTGCGGGAACCGGCCCCGACCGACGAGGTCGCGCACCGTGATGCCCTCGGGCGCGATCGGGCTCTGCGGCAGCATGCCGAGTCGCTTCGCGATGTCCCGGCTGCGGTAGCTGCGGAGCGGCCGGCCGTCGAGCTCCACGACCCCCGCCGTCGGCGTCAGCGTGCGGGCGAGGGCCTTCAGCAGGGTGGACTTGCCGCAGGCGTTCGGCCCGACGATCACCGTCAACTCCCCCTCGGGGACGTCGAAGGTCAGGTCGTCGACGACGATCCGGTCGTCGTAGGCGAGGCGCACGTCCTTCGCGGTCAGGAGCGACATCAGAGGGTTCCCTTCTTCCACTCCCGGAGGAGCAGGTAGCCGAGGTAGACGCCGCCGAGGAGCGCCGTGAGGAGGCCGACCGGCAGCTGCGAGCCGAACACGCCGCGCTGGACCACGAAGTCGGCCAGGACCATCAGGAGCGCGCCCACGAGGCCGGACAGGACGATGCTCGCACCCGGCGCCCGGGCCAGGCGCCTGGCCACCTGCGGTGCGGTCAGAGCGACGAAGGCGATCGGCCCGGCGCTCGCCACGGCCGCCGTCGAGAGACCGATCGCGGTGAGGACGACGAGCGTCCTCGTCGCGGTGCTCCGCGCTCCGAGCGCGTCGGCCACGTCGTCGCCCATCTCGACGAGGTCGAGGCGGCGGCCGAGGGCGACGGCGCACGGGACGAGGACGACCACGGCGACCCAGACCACCGAGGCGTCGCCCCACGAGCGGTCCGCGAGGGTGCCGCTGAGGTACGCGGCGAGGGCCGTCGCCTCCTGCAGCTGGACGCGGGTGAGGACGAACTGCACGAACGCCGTCGCCATCGCGGACACGCCGATGCCGACGAGGATCATCCGGCCGGGCGACGAGAAGCCCCGGCCGGTGCCCAGGTAGACGAGGCCGATGGCGACCAGGGCTCCGACGAGCGCGCCGACGGGCGTCGGCAGGATGCCAGGCAGGAGCAGCCCGAACGTCGCGGCACCCGCGCTCGCCCCCGCCCCCAGGCCGATGACGTCGGGACTGCCGAGCGGGTTGCGCGTCACCGTCTGGAACAGCGCGCCGGAGACGCCGAGGGCCGCTCCCGCGCCGATCGCGGTGACGAGACGCGGGCCCCGGTAGACGTTCAGGACGAACTGCGTCCGCGCGTCGCTGTCGCCGAGAACGGCGCGGGCGAGATCCGGGAGAGGCACCCCGAGGCTCCCGAGCGCGAGCGTCAGGAGGGAGAGCACGAGGAGCCCGAGCAGGGCGACGGAGCCGACGACGATCAAGCGACGACGGAGCGGCAGGCTGAGCCACGAGCCCAGCCGGAGCACCGGCCGGGACGGCGCGGGAGGGGCGGCGGGGAGCGACCGGGCGGGTCGGGTGACGGGCGCGGTCACTCGGCGCCGCGCATCCTGCGGACCGCCAGGAGCAGGACCGGCGCGCCGAGGAACGCGGTGACGACACCCACCTGCAGCTCGCCGGGGCTCGCGACGACGCGGCCCAGGACGTCGGCCGACACGAGCAGTACCGCGCCGCCGACCGCGCTGAACGGCAGCAGCCAGCGGTGGTCCGCGCCGGTGAGGAGCCGCACGACGTGCGGGACGGCGAGACCGATGAAGGCGATGGGCCCGACGGCCGCGGTCGAGCCGGCGCAGAGGAGCGCCGTGGCGAGAGCACCCACGAGGCGCGTCCGGCCCACCGTGGCACCGAGGGCCGTCGCCGTGTCGTCGCCGAGAGCGAGCGCGTTGAGCGACGACGGCAGGACGAGCGCCAGCACGAAGCCGGCGACGAGGTACGGCAGCGTCTCGACGATCAGCGCCGGATCGCGCCCCGCGAGAGAGCCGACGACCCAGAAGCGGTAGCTGTCGAACGCCTCCGGATGCGTCAGCGTCACCGCCTGGATGTACGCGCTGAGGACGGCGGTGACGACCGCGCCCGCCAGGACGAGCCGCACCGGCGTCACCCCGCGTCGCCCCGAGCCGAGCGCGAAGACGGCGACGACGGCCACGAGAGCGCCCGGGAGGGCGAGCCAGACCCGCTCCTGTCCCGAGCCGACCCCGAAGAAGGCGAGTCCGGTTACGATCGCGGCCGCGGAACCCGCCCCGATGCCGAGGAGGCCCGGGTCGCCGAGAGGGTTCCGGGTCAGGCCCTGCATGATGACTCCCGCGGTCGCGAGCGCCGCTCCGGAGAGGAGGCCGAGGACGGTGCGCGGGACCCGGGAGAGGACGACCGTGTCGTCGAACGATGACGACGGATCGGTCAGCGCCCGCCAGACGGTGTCGAGCGGGACCGAGCGCGTGCCGACGGCGACGCTGACGAGACCCACCAGCACGAGGAGCCCCAGGGCCAGGGCGAGGGCGGGCAGGAGCCTCGTGGCCCGAGCGCGCGTGGGGGCGGGTCGGGCAGAGAGCAGGAGCATGGTCCCTCCAATATAGGTAAGGCTCACCTAAATTGCCACCGGAGCGACCGGAGGCCCGTCGCCACCGTGCTATTTTTCCTTAGCGCCCTCTCCAGCAGCGATCGGGAGCGAAGGACTGACGACCGTTCACCAGCGACGGACGACTCAGCAGCGATACCGGGTTCAACAGCGACGGGTGTCCCCTCCATGCACCGTGCCCTCCGACACGGTGATCCCCACCGCCCCGCACCCGCGGGGATCAGGAATCATGGACCCGACACCGCTGGTCCTGAAAGGTCTGCCCACACCCATGCGCCCCGCACGACTCCTCGCCGCCGCAGCCATCGCCGCGAGCCTCGCCCTCGTGGCTTCCGGCTGCACCTCCGCCGGAGGGTCCCCCGGAACCTCGAAGGCCCCCGACACCGCGGCCACCGTCAAGGTCGGCCTCGTGCTCGAGCCCACCGACCTCGACATCCGCACGACGGCGGGCATCGCCCTCGACCAGGTGCTCATCGACAACGTCTACCAGGGGCTCGTCGGCCGCACGTCGACGAACGACGTCGTGGACGTCCTGGCCGCGAGCCACACCGTCTCCGCCGATGCGCTGACGTACACCTTCACCCTCCACAAAGGGGTGACCTTCGGCGACGGCGCCGCCATGACGGCGGCCGACGTCGTCTGGTCGCTCGAGCAGGTCAAGAAGACCACCGCGTTCCAGAACAGCCAGGACCTCGCCGGGGTCTCCTCGATCACCGCCCCGTCGGCGGACACCGTGAAGATCACCCTGGCGAAGCCCGACTCCAACCTCCTCTGGGCGCTCTCCGGACGCGCGGGGCTCGTCCTCGAGAAAGCCGCCACCAACGACCTCTCCACCACCGCGAACGGCACCGGGCCGTACCGGCTCGCGAGCTGGAAGCAGGGCGACAGCATCCGGCTCACCCGCAACGACTCCTACTGGGGCACGAAGGCGAAGGTCAAGGAGGTCGACTTCACCTACTACACGAGCCCCTCGGCCGCGATCAACGCGGTGATCTCCGGCGACGTCGACGTCCAGACGGCGGTCGACCCGACGCTCAAGGCGCAGCTGAACGGCGTCAGCGGGATCACCCTCAAGTCGGGCAAGACGACCGACAAGTACACGCTCGCGTTCAACGACCGCGTGGCCCCGTTCACCGATCCGAAGGTCCGCCAGGCCCTCCGCGAGGCGATCGACAGCAAGGCGCTCATCACGGCGCTCGGCGGAGCGGGCGTCGAACAGGGCGGCCCGATCCCGGAGCTCGATCCCGGATACCGCGACCTCACGAAGGTGGACGCGTACGATCCCGCGAACGCGCGGAAGCTCCTGAAGGAGGCCGGTGCGACGAACCTCACCCTCGACCTCACCTATGCGAACTTCTACCCGGCCTCGATCGGCGACGTCCTCACGACGCAGCTCAAGGCCGTCGGCATCACGCTCCGGGTGAAGCAGACCGACTTCACGACGTGGATCAACAACGTCTTCGTGAAGCACGACTATCAGCTGAGCATCGTGAACCACGCCGAATCGCACGACTTCGGCAACTGGGCGAACCCCGACTACTACTTCGGCTACGACAACAAGAAGGTCCAGGCGCTCTATCAGGAGTCCCTGGCGGCGACCGATCCGAAGGTCGTCGACGAGAAGCTCGCCGCCGCCGCGGAGATCGTCGCGCAGGATGCCCCGGCCGACTGGCTCTACACGGCGACGACCCTCACGGCCATCCACGACGGCGTCACGGGCTTCCCGACCTCGTCGACCAGCGCCCGCCTCGACCTGGCGAACCTCGCGAAGTCGTAGTGGCCCGCTTCGTCCTCTCGCGCGTCGTCCTGCTCCTGGTGGGCCTGGTCGTCGCCAGCGCCCTGATCTTCGGCACGCTCCGGCTCCTCACCGGTGACGTGGCGCAGGTCATCGCGGGGACGCAGGGCACGCCCGAGCAGGTCGCGGCGATCACGCGGTCGCTCGGGCTCGACCGCCCGCTGATCGTGCAGTACGGGTCGTGGTTGGCGGGGCTCCTGCGCGGCGACCTGGGCGACTCCCTCGTCACCGGGACCCCCGTGGCGTCGCAACTGGTCGAGAAGCTGTCGGTGACGCTCCCCCTCGCCGGGCTCTCGCTCCTGTTCGGCCTGGCGCTCGGGATCCCGCTCGGGGTCGTGTCGGCGCTGCGGCGTCGGCGGGTGTCCGGCACGCTGATCTCCGTCTCGGCGCAGGCGCTGGCCGCGGTGCCGGCGGTCTGGGGAGGCATGATCCTGATCGCGGTCTTCGCCGTGGCGCTCAAGCTCCTGCCGACCCAGGGCTACCCGAGCGACGGTTGGGCGGAACCCGGCCTGGCGGTGCGCAGCCTGCTCCTGCCGGCCCTCACGATCGGGGTGATCGAGGGCGCCGTCCTGCTGCGGTTCACACGCTCGGCCACCCTCGGCGCACTCGACGAGGACTACGTGCGGACGGCGGCGGCCAAGGGCCTGACCCGGACCCAGGCGGTGATCCGGCACGGTCTGCCGAACGTGCTGCTGAGCGTCGTGTCAGTGCTGGGGGTGCAGATCGCCGCGCTCCTGGTGGGCGCGGTCCTCGTCGAGCAGCTCTTCGCCCTCCCCGGGGTGGGCAGGATGCTCGTGGCCGACGTCGCCGTCCGCGACCTCACGAAGGTCCAGGGCGAACTGCTGGCGCTCACGGGTCTCGTTCTCCTCACCGGCTTCGCCGTCGACCTCGTCCACCGCGCCGTCGACCCGCGCCTCCGGGAGCCCGGCGAATGAGCGGCGCGGCGACGACCCTCGAGCGGACCTCCCGGCGCCGGGCGACCTGGCTGACGGAGCTCCTACGACGCCCGGCGGGTGTCGTGGCCGCGGCCTGGATCCTGCTGCTCGTCGTGTCCGCGGCGGTCTCGGCCGTCTGGACGCCGCACGACCCCTTCGCGACCGATCCCTATCACGCGTGGGCGACGCCGTCCCCCGCGCACCTGTTCGGCACCGACGGCGTGGGCCGCGACATCTTCAGCTACGTCTTCCGCGCGAGCGGGACGACGCTCACCGTCGCCGTGGCGGCCGGCCTCATCGCCTCCGCCGTCGGCATCGGCCTCGCGGCCCTCGGCTCGCTCACGACCCGCTGGGTCCGCGAGTCGATCGCGGTCCTCATCGACATCCTCATCGCCTTCCCGACGATCCTCGTCGCGATGCTCCTCGCCTCCGTCCTCGGCGGCTCCCTCGGCGTCGTCGTGGTGTCGGTCGGCATCGGCTACGGCGTGACCATCGCGCGCGTCTCGCGGGGCGAGATCCGGCGCGTGCGTCGGACCGACTACGTGCTCGCGGCGCGGGCCGCGGGGGTCTCGGGGGCGGGCATCCTGCGGCGGCACCTCCTCCCCAACGTCGCACCCGTCTTCGTCGTCCAGCTCTCGCTCGCCATGGCGACGTCGATCCTGGCCGAGGCGGGCCTGTCGTACCTCGGCTACGGCGCCACCGCGCAGACGGCGTCGTGGGGTCGCCTCCTGAACGACCTCCAGGTCTACATCTCGATCCACCCGGGCAGCGTCGTCTGGCCCGGGCTCGCGATCACCCTCACCGTGCTCGCGTTCAACCTCCTCGGCGACGCCCTCCGCGAGGCCTCCGACCCGAGGCTCCGCAGCACCGGGAAGGGAGCGGCATGAGCCTCGACGTCTCTCACCTCCGCGTGTCGATCGGCGGGACGGCCCTCGTCGACGACGTGTCGTTCAGCGTGCCGACCGGGGGGCGCCTCGGCCTCATCGGGGAGTCGGGCTCGGGGAAGTCGCTGTCGCTCCTGGCGATCCTCGGGCTCGCGCCGTCCGGCGCCGAGGTGACCGGGAGCGTCCTGCTCGACGGCGAGGAGATCCTCTCGCTGCCCGAGCGCCGGCTCGCCCGTCTCCGTGGCTCGCGGATCGGCACGGTGTTCCAGGACCCGCTGACCGCACTGAACCCGCTCCACACGATCGGACGGCAGCTGGCCGAACCGCTCCGGATCCACGAGGGGCTCGGCAAGCGCGAGGGGCGGGCGCGAGCCGTCGAGGCGGCGCGCGAGGTCGGGCTCCCCGACCCGGAGACGATCGTCGACCTTTTCCCGCACCAGATCTCCGGCGGACAGCGGCAGCGCGTCGGCATCGCGATGGCGCTGGCCTGCCGACCCGGGCTCCTCCTCGCCGACGAGCCGACGACGGCTCTCGACGTGACGACGCAGAAGGAGATCCTCGACCTGTTCCGCCGGCTCTCGGACGAGCTCGGCGTGGCGCTCGTGTTCGTCACGCACGACCTCGCCGTCCTGGCGCAGATCACCGAGGAGGTCGTCGTGCTCTCCGGGGGGCGCGCGGTCGAGCGCGGCACGGTGACGGGCATCCTGCAGGAGCCCCGCCACCCCGTGACCCGGGGTCTCGTCGATGCCGCACGGGCCACCACCTGGGGGGATCGATGAGTGCGCTGCTGACCGCGAGCGGCGTCGGTCGCGACTTCGTGCTGCCCCGTCGGACCCTCTTCACGCCGGGGGTCGTCCGGCACGCGGTCGTCGACGCCTCCCTCGAGGTCGGCCCGGGCGAGAGCGTCGGGCTCATCGGGGAGTCGGGATCCGGCAAGTCGACGCTCGTGCGCATCCTGCTCGCCCTCGACCGGGCGACCACGGGGACCGTGACCTTCGACGGCCGGCCGGTCGTTCCGGGCCCCGCATCGCGCCTGCGGTGGCTGCGTCGCCAGACCGGGGTCGTCCTGCAGGATCCGTACGCCTCGCTCGACCCGCGGATGCGCGTTCTCGACATCGTCGCCGAACCCCTGCGGGCGCTCCGCATCGAGGGCTCGCACCGCGACCTCGTCGTCGACGTGCTCGCCCGCGTCGGCCTCGACGACGGCACCCTCGACCGGTACCCGCACGAATTCAGCGGCGGTCAGCGGCAGCGGATCGCGCTCGCCCGCGCCCTCGTGCACTCGCCCCGGCTGCTCGTCGGCGACGAGCCCCTGAGCGCGCTGGACGTGACCGTGCGGGCGCAGATCCTCGAGCTGCTGGCGTCGCTCCGCGAGGAGCTGGGGCTGTCGCTCCTGATCGTGTCGCACGACCTCGGGCTCGTCGATCACCTCTGCGATCGGGTCGCGGTGATGAACGCCGGGCGGATCGTCGAGCAGGGTCCGACCCGCGACGTGCTGGCCGACCCGCAGGATGCGTACACGCGGCGGCTCGTCGCGTCGGTGCCGAGGTTGCCCGGTGCGGGGCCCGTCGGGTCGTCAGCGTGACCCCCGGGGCGCGAGACTCCACGACGTGCGAGGTTTCGCGAACGTGAGCGGCGAGTCGTGGAGTCTCGCGGGGGGCGGCGTGGGGCAGCGGCACCGAGACTCCACGATTGGCGACGTTTCACGAACGTGAGCGGCGAGTCGTGGAGTCTCGCCGAGGTGGGCAGGCCGGGCGCAGCCCACTCACCACTGCCGCGGGTGCCGCCTCTGCCAGTGCAGGCGCCGTTCGAGCTGCGCGCCGATCGCGAGAAGCACGTCCTCGCGCCCGGGCCGCCCGATCAGCTGCACTCCGACGGGCAGGCCGTCGACCTCGTGCACGGGCAGCGAGATCGCCGGGAGCCCCGCCACGTTGACGAACGACGTGAACGGCGCGTAGAGGCACTGCTGCTCGAAGTTCCGCTCGGCGTCGTCCGCGTCGTACCAGCCGACGGGCCGTGGCGGGAGGGCCAGCGTCGGAGTGAGGATCGCGTCGAACGACGAGAACTGCTCGATGACGCTCCGTTCGAACGCCGTCAGCCCGGCGAGCGTCTCGGCGAGATCGCGCGCCGACATGGCGCGACCGCGCTCGACGAGCCAGCGGGTGATCGGCTCGAGCAGGTCGAGGTCCGCCCCCTCGGCCGGAATGGACGCCGCGCCCGCCTGCCAGAGCGAGTGGAAGAGCTCCCCGTAGTTCGAGGGCCGGAGCGAGGCCTCGTCGACACCGTGCCCCATCGCCACCAGCTCGTCGGTCGTGACCGCCAGCGCCTGGAGCACCGACGGGTTGAGGACGACGTCGTAGGTGTCGTCCCACGGGCTCGCGGTGAGAACCCCGACCTGGAACCGCCCCTCGCCGCGCACCGCCGCCCCGAGGAACGATCCGGCCGGATTCTCGGGGGCCCCCAGAGCGAACGGGTGACGGGCGGGCATCCCCTCGGGCGACACCATCGCGTCGAGCAGCATCCCCGCGTCGGCCACCGTCCGCGCGATCGGACCGCCGACGGCGAGTCCGCCGAGGCTCGTGATGCCCGACTGCGCGGGGACCCGCCCCCGAGAGGGTTTCAGCCCGACGAGACCCGTCGCCGACGCCGGGATCCGGATGGACCCCCCACCGTCCGATCCCGGGGCGAACGGCAGGAGCCCGGCGGCGACCGCCGCCGCGGCTCCCCCGCTGGAGCCGCCGGGACCGAGCTCGAGGTTCCACGGGTTGCGGGTCGGGGGTCCGATGAGCGTCTCGGTGTAGGCGGTGAGACCGAACTCGGGGGTCGCGGTCTTGCCGAGGCTGACGGCTCCTGCGCGGTCCACGACCTCGACGATCTCGGAGTCCGACCGGGCGATGCGCCCGCGGCCGAGGCGCGACCCCGACCACGTCGGAACGCCGCGGCGATCGGTGAGGTCCTTGTCGGCGAGCGGGAGACCCCAGAGGGCGGCCGTCGTGCGCCCCGCCTCGGTGAGCGCGTCCGCCCGGGCCCGGGCTCCGTCGGCGGTCACCGTGACGAAGGAGCCGATCGCGGGGTCGAGCCGCGCGATGCGCTCGAGGTAGTGGTCGGTGAGCTCGCGGGGCGTGACGTCGCCGCGGCGCAGCCAGTCCCACTGCTCCTGCGCGCTGAGGTGGTGGAGTTCGAACATCGACACCGATCCTACGGACCGCACTCGGCGATCTCGCAGCAAACCGTCTCGTTCGATCCTGGACATCCGGTCGACCGCGGGCGTATGGTCATCGACACAGGCGGGCTCAACCATCCCGTCGCTCGGAGACCAACCACCTCCGGCAGACACGATCGACCGAAGAAGGTGATCGCCGTGGATCAGACGGCTGAACGCACCCCCTTCGTTCTCGTGCGCCTTCTCCTCGTCGCCGGCCTCGTGGCCGCGGCGTGGCTGATCCTCGGTTTCGCGCTCTCCTCGCCGGCCGCATCGGCCGCCGACACACCGTCCGCGTCCGCCGCGACCGCCCCCGCGAAGCCCTCTCTCGTCGGCTCCGTGGCCGGAGTCGTCGGACGCGTCGCCGCGCCCGTCGCGAAGGTCACCACCACCGTGGGATCCGGCGCCGGAGCCACGGTCGGTCGGGTCACGACGACCGTAGAGAAGGTCACCGCGCCCGTCCCGGTCGTCGGGAAGGTCGTGGCGAAAGCCGCCCCCGTCGTCCCCGCCGTCGTCACGCACGTCACCGCATCGAAGCCCGTGTCGGCCGTCGTCACGCCCGTCGCGACCACCGTCGACCACGTGGTCGACAGCGTGGGCACCGCGGCTCCCGTCGTCACCGCGGTCACCGGAAAAAGCCCGGTCAGCACCGTGACCGCACCGGTCGTGTCGACCGTCGACGAGACGCTCTCTTCGGTCGCCGACGGTGCCGACGGCGCGATCGCGGCCCCCTCGCCGAGCGCTCCGACCGGCCCGCAGGCGGGCACTCCCGGCTCGTCCCCCGCGGCGCCGACCGAGGCCGTCGTGCCCGGCCACGACGCACCGATCGTCGCCACCGCGTCCGCCGCAGCCGCGTCCGCGACGACGACTCACGCGTCCCCCTTCTCGACCGCGACGGCTTCGACCACCACAGGAGCCACGGCCCGCGCCACCGCCGCCACGCACTCCCCCGTGCAGCCGGTCACCGCCCCCGCGCCCGTCCCGGCCCCGCAGCCCGGACCCGTGGCTCCGGCCCCCGTCGCTCCGGCGCCGACCGCCGGCGCCGGCGGAGCCGGCTCGGGTCCTGCCGCCTCGGCCCCCGCCGCCGTCACCACGGACGGCGTCCCGCTGCCGTCCCCGGCCGCACAGCTCCACGCTTCCGCGGACGGCTCGCGCCTCCCGCTGGCCCCCACGTACGACTCCGACACGACGCCCGACTGACGGTCCGCTCACTGCCCCTGCGGCAGAACGAGCACACGTCGCACCAGCGACACGACCATCACTCATCCGGGTCGAGATCCCTCGACTCGAGAACGTCGACACAGGAGTTCTTTCTCATGAACAAGTACGTCTTCCGCGGGCTCATCGGAGCCTGCTTCGTCGGAGGCCTCTGGGCCGCCGGCACCACGGCGGCCAGCGCCGCCACGACCTCGGGAGCCGAAGGACTCGTCTCCGGCACCCAGGTCACCAGCGCCGTCTCCGCACCCGTCACCGCGACGGGCAACGCGATCAGCGTGATCGGCCACTCCCGGAGCACCGGGGCGACGACGCACACCGCGGCACCCGCCGCATCGACCGCCCCGGCGGCGCCGGCGACGGCTCCCGCCACCTCCCGCACCAGCGGGCTCGGCGGCATCCTCTCCGGAACGCAGGGCATCGTCTCCGTGAAGGTGCCGGTCACCGTCACCGGGAACGCCGTCTCGGCGGTCGGTCACTCGGCGTCGACGAACAGCAGCGCGGCTCCGGCCGCCCCCGCAGCGGCCCCCGCGACGTCGGCACCGGCGGCGGCCCCGTCCGCTCCCGTGACATCCGGCGCCCACGGTGTCGCTTCGGGCACGCAGGTCGCCCCGGCGGTCTCCGCTCCCGTGACCGTCTCGGGCAATGCGGTCTCGGTGGTCGGCGACTCCTCGTCGACGGACTCCCGCACCTCGGCTCCGACCGCAGGAGCCACGGGCCCGGCGTCCTCCGCCCCGTCCGCCGCCACCACGTCCGGTGCCGACGGCGCAGCCAGCGGGACGCAGGCCCTCGTCGACGTGACCCTGCCGGTCACCGTCTCCGGGAACAGCCTGTCGGTGCTCGGTGACAGCGCCTCCACCGGCAGCACCACCGGATCCGGCACCACCCCGGCCACCGGCACGACCGGCACCACCGGCACCGGAAGCACCACCACCGGCACCGACAGCGTCCTCGGCGGAACCCAGATCATCCCCGTCGTCACGGCGCCCATCACCGCCGGCGGCGACGCCGTCTCCGTCATCGGTGACAGCGCCTCCACCGGCAGCACCACCGGCACCGGCACCACCCCGGCCACCGGCACCACCGGCACCACCGGCACCGGAAGCACCACCACCGGCACCGACAGCGTCCTCGGCGGAACCCAGATCGTCCCCGTCGTCACGGCGCCGATCACCGCCGGCGGCGACGCCGTCTCCGTCATCGGTGACAGCGCCTCCACCGGCAGCACCACCGGATCCGGCACCACCCCGGCCACCGGCACCACCGGCACCGGAAGCACCACCACCGGTTCCGACGGCATCGGCTCCGGCACGCAGATCGTGCCGGTCGTCGGTCTCCCTGTGACCGTCTCGGGTGACGCGATCTCCGTCATCGGCGACTCCAGCAGCACCGGAAGCACCGTCACGGGTCAGCCCACCGGCACGACGACCGGCGGCGGCAGCACCACGAGCGGGAACGGCGGCCTCCTCGGAGGCACGCAGGTCGTGCCCGTCGTGTCCCTGCCCGTCACGATCGGCGGCTCGGCCGTCTCGGTGATCGGCGACAGCTCGACCACCGGCTCGACCACCACGCCGACCACGCCGACCACCCCGACGACACCCACCACGCCGACGACGCCGACGACGCCCACCACGCCGTCGACACCGTCCGGACCGACCCTGCCGACCACCCCGGCGACCCCGATCACCCCGGCAGCCCCCGCCTCCGACGGTCTCCCGACCGTGACGACGGCCGCCGCGACGGGTAGCGGCTCGGCTCTCGACCCGGCCGGCCTGGGCGCCGCCACGACCGTGGCCTCCACGGGCAGCCTCGCCTACACCGGCAGCGACTCGCCGCTCCCCGGCCTGCTCGCGGGCCTGCTCATCCTGCTGGGAGGTGCCGGCCTGCTCCTGCGGGCTCGCCTCCGCCGCTGAGTGTCCGCCCGGTGCCCCGTCGCTCGACGGCGAGGCACCGGGCGACACCGGCAGGATGCCCGGAACCGATCGATCCGCTCGACCCGACCCGCTCGGGCCGACGCGGATCGTTCCCGTGCGCTCGGAGAGCGGCACCGCCCGGCGGTCCGCATCGGACCGCGCGGGCCGCTCCGCGTTCACCCGCGTCGGCTACGGTGTGGCCGATAGCGCTCCCCCGGTCGAGCAGACGGCCGGCGGCGTCGGGGCGCGACACGGAGAGATCGTGATCGGTTACCTGTTCCTGGCGCTCGCCATCGTCGGCGAGGTCGTCGCCACCAGCTTCCTCAAGGTCGCCAGCGGGCCGAGCGCCCCCTGGTGGCCGTACATCGTGGTGGTCGTGGGCTACGTCTTCGCCTTCGCGATGCTGGCGCAGACCCTCGGGCACGGCGTCCCCCTGGGGATCGCCTACGCGATCTGGGCCGGGGTGGGTGTCGTCCTCGTCGCCGTCATCAGCCGGCTCGTGTTCCACGAGACGCTGTCGCTGGTCCAGCTCGGCGGAATCGTCCTCGTCATCGGCGGCGTGACCATGCTCGAACTCGGCGGCGGGCACCGCGTCGAGTCGTGAGGCACCCGGGACGGCTCCGCTACGCCCGCTCGCGCCGCGGTTTCTTCTTGATCGACTTCTGCATCATCACGGTTCCGAGCCAGCGGTCGAATTTGAAGCCGACCCTGCCCATCCTGCCGACCTCCTTGAAGCCGAACGACGCGTGGAGGCGGATCGACGCGTCGGCGCCCCGGTCGGCGATGACCGCGATGATCTCGCGGATCCCGACCTCCTGGCAGGCGTCGATGAGGGCGGCGAGGAGGGCCTTGCCGAGACCCTTGCCTGTCGACGCCGGGTGCAGGTAGATGGAGTTCTCGACGGTGAAGCGGTAGGCCGCCTTGGACTGCCACGGCATCACCATCGTGTAGCCCAGGATGTGGCCCGAGGGCGACTCCGCCACGAGCATCGGCATCTGGAGCTTCTGCGCCTTCGCGAAGGTGGTCCGCCACTCTCGGAGCGTCTTCGCCTTCTCGTCGAAGGTGACCGTGGAGTTCGCGACGTAGAGGTTGTAGACCTCCCGGATCCCGGGGAGGTCGGCCTCCAGCGCGGGCCGGATGACGTAGCTGAACGGCGGCTCCTCGGGCGGCTGCTTGCGGAGCGCGCGCGGGAGCTGACGACGCTGCTGGTATTCCTCTTCGAGCACGTCTCTACCCTGCCACGGGTCCCGGCAGAGCCGGTAGGCGCCAGTCGACGGGCGCGGCCCCCTGCTCCTCGAGGAGCTCGTTCACACGGCTGAACGGACGCGAGGAGAAGAACCCGCGCGAGGCCGACAGCGGGCTCGGATGCGCGGACTCGACGACGGGGGTGTCGCCGAGGAGAGGCTTGAGCGACTGCGCGTCGCGACCCCAGAGGACGGCGACGAGGGGGCCTCCCCGCTCCACCAGCGCCTGGATCGCACGATCGGTCACCGCCTCCCAGCCGGCACGACGATGCGAGGCGGCCTCGCCCGGACGCACCGTGAGAACACGGTTCAGCAGCATCACCCCCTCCTCCGACCACGCCGTGAGATCGCCGTGATCGACCGGCAGGAGCCCCAGGTCGTCGTTCAACTCGCGGTAGATGTTCGCCAGGCTCCTCGGGATCGGCCGCACGTGCGGGTCGACCGCGAACGACAGACCGATCGGGTGCCCCGGCGTCGGGTAGGGATCCTGCCCGACGATGAGCACCTTCACCTCGTCGAACGGGTACGTGAAGGCACGGAGGACCTGCGACCCCGCCGGGAGATAGGGCCGCCCGGCGGCCACCTCGTCGCGGAGGAAGTCGCCCATGCGCGCGACCTGAGAGGCCACCGGCTCGAGCGCCTCGGCCCAGCCGGGGTCGATCAGGTCGCCGAGCGGGTGCACGCCCGGGGCGCCCGCAGCGGCGTCAGGAGACACCGATCGTCCCGACCGAGACCCCGACGATCTCGCCGGAGTCGTCGTCGAGCTGCGGCTCGACCCGCCAGACGCTGCCCGCGCCGATGACGGCGAGGGCTCCCTCGCCGACGACCAGGGCCGTGTTCTCGTCGATGGCGACGCCGCCCGTGACGAGGCCCGCCTCCGTCGCGGCGATGAGGCGCGTGAGGGTGCCCCACTGGGCCGCGTGGACGTCGATCGCGAGATCGACGAGGCCGAGGCCCTGGGCGAGCGTGACCTCGTCGAGGTCCTCCGACGACTCCTGCGGGCAGACCTCGACGCCGCCGATGCGGTAGCCGCCGAGGATCGCCGTGTCGGCGGCGATCATGGCGCCAGCCGAGAACCCGAGGTAGGGCAGGCCGTCGGCGACGAGCAGCCTGACCTGGTCGATCAGCGGGACGATGGCCTCGAAGTAGGCGGGGGTGATGCCGCCGCCGATCAGCAGGCCGTCGATGTCGGAGAGGACGCGCGTGTCGAAGACGTCGCTGGAGACCACCTCGGTCACGAGCGGTTCGCACGGGCCGATCGCGGCCAGGAGCCCGGGGAACTCGGAGCGGTAGTCGGCGCTCGGCACGTCGTCCTCCACGACGATGAGCACGGCGATGCGGGGCACGTCGCGGCCCACTCGCGCGCCGCGGGTCGCGGCCTCGGCCACGAAGAGCTCGTAGACCTCCGTCGACTCGCTCGACCAGCCTCCTCCGACGAGGTGGATGCTCACGCGCTCACCGTCACCGGGGGCAGAGCGCTCCACGGGAACGTGATCCAGTCGGCCGTGCGGCGCCAGATGTGGTCGGGCTCCAGGATGGTGCGGGGCTTCGAGTAGAGGCAGACGGTGTGGACGTCGGCGCCATGACCGCGCAGGATGTCGCGCACGAGCTGAAGGGTCCGCCCCGAGTCGGAGACGTCGTCGACGAGGAGCACCCGCTTCCCGGCGAGGGCGGGAGCGTCGAGCGCCGGAGGCAGGACGACCGGCTTCTCAAGGACCGCGTTGACGCCGGTGTAGAACTCGACGTTGATCGAGCCGCACATCTTCGTGTCGAGGGCGTAGGAGATGGCCCCGGCGAGGACGAGCCCGCCGCGAGCGATCGCGACGACCACGTCGGGGCGGAATCCGCTCGCCAGGACGTCCTGCGCCAGCTCGCGAGCGGCCTCGCCGAACTCCAGCCAGCCGAGGATCTCGCGGCTGGAGTCGCGGGAGGATTCCTCCACCCCGAGGGACGTCGGGTCGCCGTCGCCGCGCTCGGCACCGCCTGGACTCTGGGCATCGTCGGGGAGGAGAACCATGCGGACAACCGTAGTGCCAGAGCACCCCGCGCGCTCACGGCGGTCGACCCGGTCTCAGCGGGCGGGCGCCGCGAAGGTGGTGTCGACGCCGCGCGAGTAGAGCAGGGAGTCGGGCGCGCGGTCGGTGACCCCGGGCAGCCCCGCCCAGGCGACCAGCTCGTCGTCGAGGTCGACGAGCTCCGCCCGCTGGAGCGGCCAGGCGCCGTGCTCGTTCGGCCAGTAGCGGGTGCGGGCCCCGCGGGCGACGTGCATGCCCCAGCGGGCCGTGAGGAAGTCGGCGAGCGGGTCGCCGACGACGGTCTCGGCCAGCGGCCGGATGGTCATCCGGCTGCGCGGTCGCGTCAGCCGGCGACCCGACTCGGCACCGGTGCCGACGCGGGCCGGCCACCGTCTCGACGTCTCGTAGCTGATCGTCCCGCCGCCGCGGACGATGCTCATGTCGGCCCACATGTAGGGCAGGCCCAACCCGATGCGTGCGGTCAGCACGGGGACGAGCCTGGCCGCCTCGAGCGAACGGAAGACCACCCCGCGCCGACCCTCGGAGTCGACGCTGTAGAGGCGGACGTTGGTCTCGGCGAAACGCCCGAAGTAGGGGACGGCCGGGGTCGGCGGGAAAGCGCTCCGGGACAGCTCGAACGGGATCAGACCGACCCAGGCGGAACCGTCGAAGACGTCGGGCCGCGTCCCGGGCGGCAGGAGCGGCGCGACGCGCTCGGGCTCGACCCGCCAGTGGGCGAACGCGAGATCGCCCCAGTGCTGGCTGATGACCGCCCTCCCGGCGAGCGCCGGAGCGACGGAGGACACGGCCTGCGGCGGGACGCCTTCGCGGTCGTTCATGCGGTTCGCGACCAGACGGGTCGGAACTGGATGCTGATGCGGGGTCCGACGGCGCGCTTCGACTTCGCGATCGAGTGCTCGTGCGTGCGCTGGCAGCTCCCGCCCATGACGAGCAGGTCGCCGTGGCCGAGGGGGAAGCGTCGGACGTCGCCGCCGCTGCGGGATCGGACGGCGAGCGTGCGTTCGGCTCCGACCGAGACGATCGCCACCATCGTGTCGTCGTCGATGCCGGGCCCGACGTTGTCGCCGTGCCAGGCGATGCTGTCGTCACCCGTGCGGTAGAAGCACAGACCCGCCGTCTCGAAGACCTGACCGGGCGGGCGCCCATAGTGGTCGTTGAGGGCATCCCTGGCCGCCGCGAGCGCAGGGTCGGGGAGGCCGTCGGAGGGGCCGAACCAGGAGACGAGTCGCGGGACGTCGACGACGCGGTCGTACATCTGCCGCCGGTCGGCCTGCCACGGCACGCTATCGACGAGTCGTTCGAAGAGCGCGTCGGAGTTCTGGACCCACCCGGGCCGGAGGTCGAGCCAGGCTCCTTCGCCGAGGTCGATGCGCTCGACCGTGGTCGCGAGCGCGCCGATCAGGGGCTCGGCGTCGAGGTCGTCGAAGAGCGAGGTCTGGAACGCGAGGGTCATGGGTGAAGCCTACCCCGCTTCGAACGTGTGTTCGAGTCCGTCTTCTCGTCGCGGAGCGCTTCGGGTCCCCGTCGGCCCGGGAGACCTAGCATGGGCGGTGGGCGGTGCCGCCGCCGAGCGCGAAGGAGCGACATGGACGTCGAGGAGGGCCGGTGGGTGCCACCGAGGCCGAGCCGGGTCGACGTGCGCGGCGCGGCGGTCGACGGTCCCGGGCATCCTGCGGTTCCCTCCTCCGCATCTTCCGGCCCGCTCCCGGGCGACCGCGGCCTCGAGAGCCGACGAGCGGACGGTCGCCGGTCGCCCCTCCGGCGCGTCGGTCTCCTCTACCTGGGACTCCTCGCGCTGACTGCCCTGGTCGCCGGCGCAGGAGCCGCGGCGCAGCCCGTCTACGGATCGCTCGCTCCCGCGGGCGGGACCACCGTGGCCGACGTCCGCGACCGGCCCACCCCGACCGGCTGGACCCGGGCGCTCGTCCCGCTCTTCGGCGAGGGGATCCCGGCCTCGTGCTTCTCCTTCCGGGACGAGACGATCGACGCCCGCCACGTCGTCGTCACGGCCACGGTCCCGCCGCCGAGCTCGACCGCCGAGAACCAGGAGTGCCAGGTGTCGGGGGCCAGGACGGCCGGCATCGTCGTCGCCCTCGATCCCGAGAGCGGTGCGGTGCTGTGGAGGCGCGACCTGGAGCTCGACCTCGGCACCACCGTCTCCTCGCTGATCGCCCACGCGGCTCCCTCGGCCGGCGCCGTGGTGATCGGGATCGACGGCTCCGGCGGCGACACGCTGATCGCCCTCTCCGCAGCGAACGGCGACACGATCAGCCAGGGCAGCATCGACCGGATCGACGAGGTGATCAACTTCGCCGTGTCGGGCTCGCTGGTGCTGAGCGTCGTCCCCGACAGCGGCGGCACCGTGCAGACCTACTCGCTCCGGCGACTCGACAGCCTCGACACCCTGCGCTGGCGGCGGGCCATGTCCACGGCCATCTACCCCGAGTTCCTCTCCGACCGCGTCGTCGTCCCCCTGGTGTCGGGCACGATCCAGGTGAGCGGGGAGACGGGTCGGGAGACCCCCTGGGGCACGGACATCCGCCGGGTGCAGAGCGTCCGGCCGGTCGACGACGACCAGCTGCTGACCGTCACCTATCCGCGCGGTGTCGGCCTCTCGTCGACGATGACCCTGCTCGACCGCGACGGGAGGGCGCTCTGGAGCCAGCCCATCCCGCAGCTGGCGGCCCTCGTGCCGTCCCGCACCTGCATCGTCGCGTCGACCGGCGCCGCGAGCCTGACCTGCTTCGACCGCTCGACGGGCAGGAGCCGGTGGACAGCCCCGATCTCGGGCGATGTCATCGGCACTCCCCCGGGCTCGACGACCGACGACATCCAGGTGATCGGACCGGTCGGGGGCACCGACTCCACGCTGACGATCCGCGAGGTCGACGCCGGGTCGGGACGGATCCGCTTCACGACGACGATGCCCCGCGGAAGCGCCGTCGTCGGCCAGGGCACGACCACCGGCTACGGCCTCGACACGACCGGGGGCGACGGCCGGTCCCGGGCGACGGCGTTCGATCTCGACGACGGCCGGACCCTCTGGACGATCGCCGCGGCGGACGTGCGGCTCTGGGGCGGTCGACTCGTCGAGATCTCGTCGAGCGGCGTCGCCGGCGAGCTCGTCGGCACCACCCGGCCTCCCCGGCATGGGATGCTCGACGGATGATGCGCACCGCGACCGCCCGCCTCGTCCTCGACGCCGCCTCCGATGCGGAGCTCGTCTTCAGCGTGGCGGTCGCGGAGGGGCAGGATGCCCGGGAGACGCTGTCCATCACCCAGGCCGGCCGGCCCCTGCCCGTGCGCGAGCTCCTCGACGACCGGGGCACGCGGCTCCACGTCGTCCGAGCCGGGAAGGGCCGCGTCGAGGTGGACTACCGCGTCGACGTCGCAGGCCGGACGGCACCGATCCCGGTCGTGCCGCTCGATCCGATCCAGTACCTGCGCCCGAGCCGCTACTGCGAGTCCGACACCCTCGGCCCCACCGCGAGAAGCGAGTTCCGCGGGCTCGCGGGGCTCGAGCTCCTCGCGGCCGTGTCGTCATGGGTGGGCGGGCGCCTCCTCTACGTCCCCGGCGCGAGCCAGCCGACCGACGGCGCCGTCCAGACGTTCCTCGACCGGCGGGGTGTCTGCCGCGACTACGCCCACCTCGTGATCGCCCTGCTGCGAGCGCTCGACGTGCCGGCGAGGCTCGTGTCGGTGTACGCGCCGGGGCTGTGGCCGATGGACTTCCACGCCGTGGCCGAGGCGCTCGTCGACGGTCGCTGGTACGTGGTCGACGCCACGACCCTCGCGCCCCGGCAGAGTCTCGTGCGGATCGCGACGGGTCGCGACGCCTCCGATACCGCGTGGCTGTCGACCTCCGGCGGTTGGGTGTCGCTCGTCGAGATGGAGATCGGCGCGGTGGCCGACGTCCTGCCGCGCGACGACGTCACCGAGCTCGTGCAGATCGGCTGACGCCGCGGCGCGACCCTCGTGGTCGGGCGGAGCCTCAGCCCCCGGCGGGGCCTCAGCGAGTCGAGAGCGGCCCGCGCGTCAGCTTGTGGGGCGCCGCCTGCGCGACGGGCTTGATCGTCACGAGGTCGAGGTTGACGTGCGGGGGCAGCAGGGCCGCGTGCACGATCGACTCGGCGATGTCGGCGGCCGTGAGCGGGGCCTCGACCCCGTCGTAGACGGCGTCCGCGCGCGCACGGTCGCCGTCGAAGCGGATGAGCGAGAAATCGGTCTTGACCATCCCGGGCGCGATCTCGATCACCCGGAGGGGCTCGCCGTTGAGCTCGAGCCGGAGCGCCGCGACCAGAGCGTGCTCGGCGAACTTCGCGGCGTTGTAGCCGCCGCCGTTCTCATAGGCGACGTGACCGGCGATCGAGGTGACGGTGATGATGTCGCCGGACCCCGTCTCCTGCGCCCCGCGTCGGAGCGAGGGCAGCAGCGAGGAGACGGCGCGCTTCGTGCCGAGCACGTTGACGTCGAACATCCGCTGCCAGTCGTCGATCGAGCCCTCCTCGACCGAGTCGAGGCCGAAGGCGCCGCCGGCGTTGTTGACGAGGGCGTGGAGGGGCCCGGTGGCCTCGACGTGGGCACGGAGGGCGGCCATGTCGTCGTCGCTCGTGACGTCGGCCCGGAACCAGGTGGCCCCGGTCTCCTCGGCGAGCGCCCGGAGGCGGTCCTCACGGCGGGCGACGGCGAGCACCTCCCAGCCGTGCTCGCGGAAGAGGCGGACCGTGGCCTCGCCGATCCCCGAGCTCGCTCCGGTGACGAGGGCCCGCCTGGTGGTCTCCGTGCCTGTCATGCCGATGTGCCTCTGTCTCTCGTCGCGGTCGGTCCCCCCACGCTACCGCGTGCTCCGCACCGCCCCGCCGGAGCGCAGGATGCCCGGGGTTACGCCCCGTGTCCGTGCCCGTTGCCAGGGCCCCCGCCTGTCCCTAGGCTCGCCCGCAACGGCGCGTCGCTCATCGACGAGCGACTCCCGACCCGACGCCCCATGACGACCCAGGAGACACCATGACCGATCAGCCGAAGGACTGGAAGTTCGAGACCCAGCAGATCCACGCCGGTGCTCAGCCCGACCCCACGACCCACGCGCGCGCCACGCCCATCTACAAGACGACGTCGTACGTCTTCGACAACTCGCAGCACGCGGCGAACCTCTTCGCCCTCGCCGAGTTCGGCAACATCTACTCGCGCATCATGAACCCGACCCACGACGTCGTCGAGCAGCGCATCGCGACGCTGGAGGGCGGCTCCGGCGCTCTCCTGGTCTCGTCCGGCCAGGCGGCGGAGACCCTCGCGATCCTCAACATCGCCCGGGCCGGCGACCACCTCGTGTCGTCGTCGTCGATCTACGGCGGCACGTACAACCTCTTCAAGTACACCCTGGCGAAGCTCGGCATCGAGACGACCTTCGTCGAGAACCAGGACGACGCCGACGAGTGGCGCCGCGCCGTCCGCCCGAACACGAAGCTCTTCTTCGCCGAGACGATCGGCAACCCGAAGATCAACATCCTCGACATCGACCTCGTCTCGGAGGTCGCTCACGAGAACGGCGTGCCGCTCATCGTCGACAACACGATCGCGACCCCGTATCTGATCCGCCCGTTCGAGCACGGCGCGGACATCGTGGTCCACTCGGCCACGAAGTTCCTCGGCGGTCACGGGACCGTCATCGGCGGCTTCATCGTCGACGGCGGCCGGTTCGAGTGGTCGAAGAACGTGGAGAAGTTCCCGGAGCTCACCGAGCCCGACCCGTCGTACCACGGGGCGAGCTACACGACGGCCGTCGGCGACCCGCTGGCCTACATCATCAAGGCGCGCGTGCAGCTCCTGCGCGACCTCGGCTCGTCCAACTCCGCCGACACGGCCTTCGCGCTGATCCAGGGCATCGAGACGCTGTCGCTCCGGATCGAACGCCACGTGCAGAACGCCCAGGACATCGCGGAGTGGCGCGACGACGTCGCCGCCGTCTACTACGCCGGCCTCCCCACGTCGCCCTGGTACGCGGCGGCCAACAAGTACGCCCCCCGCGGAGTCGGCGCGGTGCTGTCGTTCGAGCTGAAGGGCGGCGTGGACGCCGGGCGCGCGCTCGTCGACAGCCTCTCGCTGTTCAGCCACCTCGCCAACATCGGCGACGTCCGGAGCCTCGTCATCCACCCGGCCTCCACGACGCACTCGCAGCTGACCCCCGAGCAGCAGCTCACGACGGGTGTGACGCCCGGCCTGGTGCGCCTCTCGGTCGGCCTCGAGAACGTCGACGACCTGAAGGCCGACCTCGACGCCGGCTTCGCGGCCGCCGCGAGCGTCACGGAGGCGTCGCTCCGGTCCTGACGGCGGCCGCTCCGGCGGCACCAGGACGACCACGACACCCCCTCGGAGGGCATCGGCCGTAACACGCGGCCGATGCCCTTCGCCGACTGCGACACTTACCCTGATGGACTGGCAGACGACCCCCGAAGACACCGTGCCCTCGAGTGTGATCACCGAGCGGACGCGGCTGTCGATGCTGGGCAAGCCTCCCGTGACGGGGGCGTGGCGGGAGGGGGATCCTGCGGGCCGGAGGCTCTTCGTCACCCTCGACGACCTCCCCCTCGAGAGCGGTGCGGTGCTGCCCCGGCCCCGCATCGCCTACGAGACGTTCGGCGAGCGGCTCGCCGACGACTCCAACGTCGTCCTCGTCCTCCACGCGCTCACCGGCGACAGCCACGTCGCGGGACCCGCCGGCGAGGGCCACGCGACCGGCGGCTGGTGGAGCGGGATCGTCGGGCCGGGCCTCGCCGTCGACACCGACCGCTGGTTCGTGGTCGCCCCCAACATGCTCGGCGGCTGCCAGGGCTCCACGGGTCCCGCCTCCCTCGATCCGGACGGACGCGAGTGGGGGTCGCGCTTCCCGTCCCTGACGATCCGCGACCAGGTCGAGGCGCAGCTCCGGTTCGCGGACGCGCTGGGGATCGTGCGCTTCGCCGCCGTGATCGGGGGCTCGATGGGCGGGATGCACGCGCTCGAGTGGGCCGTCACGGCTCCGCACCGCGTCGAGCGGCTCGCCGCGCTCTCGACGACGGCGCTGTCGAGCGCCGACCAGATCGCGCTCAACATCGTGCAGATCGAGGCCATCCACATGGACCCCCACTTCGACGACGGCGACTATTACGAGGCCCCCGAAGGCGAAGGCCCCTACCGCGGTCTCGCCCTCGCCAGGCGGATGGCCCTGCTCAACTACCGGTCGCCCGACGAACTGAACGAGCGCTTCGGCCGGAGCTGGCAGAGCGACCTCTCTCCCCTCACCGGGCGGGGGCGGTTCGCCGTCGCGAGCTACCTCGACTTCCACGGCAACAAGTTCACCCGGCGGTTCGACGCCAACAGCTACGTGACCCTCGTCCACGCCATGAACACGCACGATCTGGGGCGCGACCGCGGCGGCGTCGACTCGGCGCTTCAGCGCATCACGGCGCGCGCACTCGTCCTCGGGATCGACAGCGACCGGCTCTTCCCGCCCGACGATCAGCGCAGGATCGCGGACGCCCTCCGGCCGACGTCGTCGACCGGTGCGATCATCCTCCCGAGCGAGTTCGGGCACGACGGCTTCCTCATCGAAAGCGTCGACGTGGGAGAGCACCTGCGGTCGCTTCTCTCGGCGTGACTCTCGACGGCCGAGGGATTCTCCGACCAATCCGCGCGCCACGGCCCTCGGACGGGGTCGAAATATGGAACGATGTGTCTAGGCGTCGTGCATCGACGCCCTTCCCCATACCTCTTGGACTCGAATGGACCTCTTCGCCCAGGAGCGCGATCGGCTGCTCCGGACGACGTCGCGCTTCCTCGGAATCGCGTGCACCGTGGCGTCTCTCGCCGCTCTCGCGTTCCCTGGGGTGACGGACGTCCCTCGACAGGCGATGATCACCGCCGCGGGCCTGGCCATGATCGCGATGTTCATCATGGTGGGGCGAAGTGGAAAGATCCTGTGGGTCCTCCTCGGAATCGCTGCGGGTCTTGTCGCCGGCGGGATCGCCCTCGTCCCGGGCGGCATCGACGGCCCCGTGACCAGCGCCCTGGCGCCGCTGCTCGGCGGATCGGTCGCCTCGTTCGCCATCCTGCTGTCGACCAGCAAGCGCCGGGTGGCCCTCGCCGCGGTCTCCGCGGCCCTCGCCGTCCTCCTCGTCGTCCTCGGGACCCACGAGATCTTCAGCGTGCAGGTCGCCGCCGTCCTCCTCGGTTGGGTCCTCTGCTTCGTCGCCGGGTTCTGGATCAGCAACAGCGTGCCCCGCGCCGCCCGCCGCATCTACTCGATCGGCAACGCCCACCGCGCGGAGCGGCAGGCGAGCGAGACGGAGGCGCAGCGGCGACAGGGGGCGCGGCTCCTGCACGACACGGTCCTCGCGACCCTCACCCTGCTCGCCCACTCGGGCTTCGGCGTCACGCCCGACGCCCTCCGCGCCCAGGCCGCCGAAGACGCGCGCCTGCTCCGCCACCTCCGACTCGGCTCGACCCCGCAGCCGCAGGCCTCCGGCAACTACAACCTCGACACCGCCGAGGAGAGCCCCCTCGGCCAGACCCTCGAGTCCGTCAAGCAGCGCTTCGGGCGCATGGGCCTCGAGGTGAGCTGGCACGGCACGGGTCAGGTGCTCCTGCCGACGCACGTCCTCGACGCCTTCCTGCTCGCCCTCGCCGAATGCCTCGAGAACGTCCGGCGTCACGCCGGCGTCACCGAGGCCCACGTCACGATCATCCACGACGAGACGATGGTCCGCGCCATGGTCACCGACGCCGGAGTCGGCTTCGAACTGAACGGCGTCTCGGAGGAGCGGCTCGGCTTCAAGGAGAGCGTCGTCGAACGCCTCCGCGAGGTCGGCGGCGGCGCGCGGCTCTTCTCGGCGCCGGGCGCCGGAACAACGGTCGTGCTGGAGGCACCACGATGAATCGGACCACCGCGTGAGCATCGACGAGAACACCCTCGGAGTCCCCCGCCACCGGCGCGCGGCCCGCGGGCTGCCGACGTCCTCCACCGGAGCGCGGTCGCTTCGGCAGGCCCAGGCGGCCGGAGCCACGCTCGGTACCGGCTACCTCGGCATGGGGGCGGCCGCCGTCGCAGCCGTCCAGGCCGTCTACGGGCTGATCTTCTTCCTCGTGCACCTGTCCCGCTACCCGGTCGCCGCCCCGGCGATCATCGCGTGGCTCCTCTACCTGGCCGCCTTCGTCGGCGTCGTGACTCTCGTCGCCATCCAGGGCGAGAGACTCACCGGCCCGGTCATGATCGCGCTCTGCGCCGCACTCGCCCTCGTCGTGGTCCTCGACTTCGTGGCCGTCTGGCCGCTCCACGACGTCGGCGTCTACGCGACCGCCAGCGCCTCCGTCGGATTCGGGCTCCTGCCCCTGGCGACACTCCGGCCCGCCCGTGAACTGGTCGTCGCCACCGCCGTGCTCTTCGTCGTCTTCGTCCTGGCGATCGCGCTGTCCACGCCGCTCGACCACGTCACCTTCCCCCAGCAGGTCGCCGTGCTCGCCCTCGCCGTGCTCCCGCCCGCCGTCGGCACCTACGCCGTGCAACGCTTCCGCCACATGGTGCAGATCGAGCTCGACCGGGTACTCGTCCAGTCCACCGTCACGCAGCCGCGCTTCGCGGTCGGCATGCTCGCGAGCGACGAGCTCGCCCGCCTCGACCTCGCCGCCGAGAAACTCCTCGACGGGGTCGCGACCGGAGACGTACCGCTCCCCCTCGAACCCCAGGTCGCGTCCACAGCGGCGTCCCTCGCCACGGAGCTGCGCCTCCACCTCATCGAGGGCCGGCGCGAGACGTGGCTCTACCACGCGGTCACCGAGTCGGAGTACCTGGGTCGAGCCGTGAAGCTCGCCGACCCGTCGTCGCTCGCCGGGCTGCTCACGCCGGAGCAGCGCGACGGGATCCTGCAGGCCGTCTGGCTGCTCCTCGGGGACCGCCGCACCCGGGCCGCCGGCACCGGCATCACCCTGACCCTCGGGCCCATCTCGACCACGATCCAGAACCTCGCCGGCCGCCAGGTCGAGGTGCCGATCGACCTCACCTCGACCGGCATCCGACGCAACCGCGTCACCCCCGCGACCTGGAACGCTCTCGCCCGCGTCGGCGAGTACTCCGTGTCGACGCACGAGGGCAGTTTGCGGCTCGCCATCCGCTGTACCGTCGACAACCCCGCCGAGACCTAGCATTAGCCCTGACGGCGCCCCTGTGATCCGGCTCCATCAGCGCCACACCCTCCCAGTGAAAGAGAGTTCACACGTGCCCGACTCCGAAGGCCGCATTCGCCTCGCCCTGGTCGACGACCACAAGATGCTCCTCGGTGCGCTCAGCGAGTGGATCCGCGGTGCCGCCAGCGACATCTCGATGGTCGCCGCGGTCGCGTCGTGGCCCGAGCTCCTGACCCACCCCGAGTTCCCCGTCGACGTCGTGCTGCTCGACCTCGACCTGAAGGATAACCTCCCGATCTCCCTCAAGATCTCCACGCTGAAGACCGCCGGGGTCAAGACGGTCTTGATGAGCACCTACTCCGAGCCCAACCTGGTGCGAGAGGCCCTCGCCGCCGGCGCGCTCGGCTACCTCGTCAAGAGCGAGGACGCCGAGATGATCGTCGAGGCGATCCGCTCCGCGTCGAACGGCGAGTCGTACATCTCCGCCGAGCTCGACCTCGCGCTCAACGCGGCGGAGGTGGGCGGCGTGCCGAAACTCAGCGCGCAGGAGCGACGGGTCATGGCCCTCTACGGCGGCGGCGAGCCCGTCAAGGCGGTCGCCTACCAGCTCGGCATCTCCGAGGAGACCGCGAAGAGCTACCTCAAGCGCATCCGCGAGAAGTACCGCGTCGCGGGCTTCGACGTCGGCACCAAGGTGGCGCTGCGGAAGCGGGCCATCCAGGACGGCATCCTGCTCCAGACGGACGACGCCGGCCCCGCCGGCTTCTAGCCCGGCCGGGCTCCGCCCGCCCCGCGCCTCTCGCGCGAGACTCCACAACACGCCGCTCACTTTCGCCAGAACGCACCAATCGTGGAGTCTCGCCGCACGCGCCGGTGCCCGCGCTTCGCGAGACTCCACAACACGCCGCTCACTTTCGCCAGAACGCGCCAATCGTGGAGTCTCGCCGCTCGCGCCGGTGCCCACGCTTCGCGAGACTCCACGACACGCCGCTCAACTTCGTGAGAACGGGCCAATCGTGGAGTCTCGCCCCGGGCGATAGCGCCCGGCTACGCGGGGATGGTCCGGATCTCCCGCGTGTCCGACGGCACGGGCTCGCCGCGCAGAGCCTGGCGCCGCTGCACGGCGTAGCTCACCGCCGTCAGCACGATGCCGCCCAGGGCGAGCGCGACTCCGACCCACGCCGGAGCCTGGAACCCCAGCCCCGCGGCGATGACCGCCCCGCCGAGGTACGCGCCCAGGCTGTTGCCGAGGTTGAAGGCCGAGTGGTTGAGCGCGGCCGCGATCACCTGGCTGTCGCCCGCCACCTCCATCAGCCGCGTCTGAATAGCGGGGCTGATGAGCGAGGAGGTCAGCCCCAGGAGGAAGGCGAAGAAGAAGATCCCGACGATCGTGTTCGCCGTGAGCCCGTATCCCACGAGGGACACGACGAGTCCGCCGAAGCCGAACACGAGGGTGCGCCGGATGCTCTTGTCGGCGCCCCAGCCGCCGAGGAGGTTGCCGATGGTCATGCCGACGCCGACGCCGACGAGGACGAACGGGACCAGCGACTCCGAGTAGCCCGTGTGGGTGACGGCCGGCGAGACGTAGCTGTAGACGGCGAAGAAGCCGCCGAAGCCGATCGCGCCGATGCCCATGACCAGCCACACCTGCGGTTTGGCGAAGGCCTGCAGCTCGCGCCTCAGCGACGCGCCCTCGGCGGCGTCCTGGTGCGGCAGGGCGAGCGCGACGGCCGCGAACGTGAGGGCGAAGATGAGCGCGACCGCGACGTAGGCGATGCGCCAGCCTGCGACCTGGCCGAGCCAGGTGATGAGCGGCACTCCGACGATGTTGGAGATCGTGAGGCCCGACAGGACGAACGCCACGCCCTTGCCCTTGTTCCCGGGCCCCATCAGAGAGGCCGCGGCCAGCGAGGCGATTCCGAAGTAGGCGCCGTGCGGGAGACCGGCGGCGAACCGCGCCAGCAGCACCAGGCCGAACGACGGGAGGACGGCCGACGCGACCGTCCCGACGACGAACGCGGCGAGCAGGATGAGCAGCAGCTTCTTCCGGGGCACGTGCGAGGTGGTCGCGGCGATCGTGGGGGCCCCGACGACGACGCCCAGGGCGTAGGCGCTGATCAGCATGCCGGCGTGCGCCGTCGTCGTCGAGGCCGACTGGGCGAACGCGGCGGGCATCAGGTCGCGCGCGATGTTCGGCAGGAGCCCCATCGCCACGAACTCCGTGGCGCCGATGGCGAAGCCGCCCATCGCGAGGGAGACGAGCGCGAAGCGCCGGCGGCGGGCGGAGATCTGGGACACGGCGGGAGCCCTTTCGGACGGAAGCGGGGGCTCGCCATCGAGCGGGGACTGGAGCGGTGACGCGATCGGAGCGACCGACGGCCGACCGGGGCCGACCCAGGGGCCGACCAGGGCTGACCCGGAGGCCGACGGGGCCGCACGGAGACAAGCTGCCGTGATCGTGAACGAACGCCCGAGACGAGTCTAGGGCTCGACCCCGCTCGTCACTTCGTCAGGACGAGTTCCTGCCCCCGGAGCGCGATGTATCCCTGCTTCGGCAGGTAGAGGTCGACGTCGTCCAGACGGATGTGGTCGAACCGCGACGCGTTGGCCCGGAGGAACCGGGCGACGCCGACGTCGGAGGCGCGGTCGGTCGCCCGGTAGGCGATGGCGCCGTAGGGCGCACCGTAGAGGAGGGGCGCTCCGGACGCGGTGACAAGCGGACTGGTCGCCTGCGGGCGGAGGTACGGGCGCCACTGCCACGGCAGGTAGCCGACGGCCAGGACCCCGGGCACGGTCTGGCCGTGCTCCTGCAGGACCCCGCGCACGCGGGCGAAGCCGGTGGGGCGCTCCGCCGCGATCGCGACCGAGGTGGTGACGGCGTTCACGACGGCGACCGCGAGGACGGCGGCGACGAGGGCGCGCGGCAGGATCCACGGACGTGCCCCGTCCCGCCGCCGACGGCGGACGAACGGCGACGCCATCAGCCAGAGGTTCCGGAGACCGATCGTCGCGAGGGCGATCAGCGACCACATCCAGACGTAGCAGTACTGCGCGAGCGCGTTCGACACCACGACCGAGTAGAAGGCGACGAGGAGCACCGTGGTCGCACCCAGGTAGACGGCGAGCCCGCTCGGGCGGGGCAGGAACGCGAAGACGGCCGCGACCACGAGGGCCGTCAGGAGCCACGGGCCGAGCGCCTGCTCGGTGAAGTACAGGTTGGCCCACCAGGGCGGGTGCGCCACGAGCCGACCGTTCAGGAGGACCGCGTGTCCCTGTTCCTTCTGGACCGCCTGGAACCTCAGCATGTACTCGATCGCCGTGACGACGCCGACCGGCAGGTAGACCACGACGAACGTCACCGCGAAGCCGACGCCGTAGAGCACGAGCGGGAGAAGGACCTTCCGGAGGCCGTCGCGACGCCCCGCGGCAACGACGAGACCCGCGAACGTGAGCACGAGGATCGCCGTCGAGATCTTCGACGTGACGGAGAACGCCATCAGCACGCCCGCCAGCGGCGCGGCCCACCAGCGCCCGGACGTGAACCACCACCACCCGACGGCGAGCGACACGACGGCGAAGCCGGCCATGTAGGGCTCGAGGAGGGCGAAGCGATCGAGCCGGATGCCCGACGGCTCGAGAGCGCGCGGCAGGAGCCACCAGAGCGCCGCGACGACGACGGCCCACGCGAATCCGAGCTCCTTCCGGAACCAGGCGAACAGCACCCAGCCGACCGCGAAGACGAAGCTCGTCGTGAGGAGCCGCGCCGCACCCTTCCCCTCGTGGAGGAGGAGCTGGACGCCGCCGAGGAGGTACTTGACGAGGGGCGGGTGCTCGAGGTTCTGGCTCAGGTCGCCGTGGACGTACTGCCAGCCGACACCGACGTAGAGCGACTCGTCGGATGCCGCGTTCGCTCCGGTGAGGTTCCAGTAGCACTGGTAGAGACCCCACGTGACGAGCACCGCGAGGACGGCGATGCCGACCAGGCCGCGCGGCCTCCGTCGACGGGCCGTGACCGACGTGTCGAGCACGTCGGGAACGGTCGTCGGGGCGGCTGGCACGCCGTCGACCCTATCGCGCGAGCGGCTCTCGCCCGCTAGGCCTCGTCGAGCGCCCGCTCGAGTCGCTCCACCTTGCCGTCGAGCTCGCCCGTGCGCCCGGGGCGGATGTCGGCCTTGAGCACGAGCGAGACCCGGCTCCCGAAGGGCGCGACGGCTTCGGTCGCCTTCTTCACGACCGCGAACACCTCGTCCCACTCCCCCTCGATCTCGGTGAACATCGACGAGGTGCGGTTGGGCAGGCCGGAGTCGCGGACCACCTTCACGGCGGCGGCGACGGCGGTGTGGACGGAGTCCGGTTCGCTCCCGGCCGACGGCCCTCCGTCGTGGGCGGAACCGCTGGGCGACACGCTGAAGGCGACGATCATGCGTCCATCCTCGCACCGGGCGGTCGGTTCGCGTCGGCTTCCGAGGCGGGCACGGCGGGTGCGACGAACCCGGCGCCGGCCCGGCCGACGCGCCACACCCGACGCGCCGCCAGGACGAGGAGCACCACGAGCAGCGTGTTCCGCACGGTGATGACCCCGACGATCCACGGCTCGGCCAGAAGGAGCGGGTCGTAGCCCCACGGGTACACGACCTGCGTCAGCACCGCGATGGCGAGGGTGACACCGGCGAACGGCGTGAACGACGGCGAACCGCGACGGGCTGCGACGAGCCCCACGAGGACGGGGACCGCCAGCCAGGTCTCGTACTGCGGCGAGCCGACCTTGTTCGTGACGATGAACGCGGTGGTGAGGGCGAGGGCGAGCGGCGCCAGGAGCGCGTCGGGCGCCGCTCCCCGACGCACCGCGCGGACCCCCAGGAGCAGGAGGCCCGCCATCACGACGGCCATCACGGGCGTCATCGCGGTCGACGCCGCCTCGGCCCCTGGCCCTCTGATCTGGAACGTCAGGAGCTCGGGGTTCCACACGGTCGCAGCCCCGGGCACGCGGAGCGCCTCCAGCCAGAGCCACCAGGTCGCGACCGGCGCCTCGATCTGGAGCCCGCGCCCGGTCTGCTGCGTGACGAAGCCGAGGAGCCCCGTGGCCGTGCCGCCGAGGGCGAGGACGCCGACCACGACGAGGAGGCCGAGGGCGGCGAAGCCTCCGACCACGGGCATCCTGCGCTTCGACGCCACCACCGCGGCGACCACGAGGGCGACCGGCCAGACCTTGATCCAGGTGGCGATCCCGAGCAGGATGCCCGCCACGAGGGGTCTCCGGGAGACCCAGAGCAGCCCGACCAGCGCCACCGGCACGGTGATCGTGTCGATGCGCCCCACCGCGATCGGCCCGAGGAGCAGGAGGAAGACGAGCCACCAGGCGCCGAGGCTCCTGCGCCGCGTGCCGAAGCGGGTGAGCACCGCGAACGCGACGGCGTCGAGGATCGCGACGAGGACGAGCCAGGTCTGCGTGTACGCGGCGAAACCGAGGGCGGCCGACGCGAGCATCGGCACGAGCGCGAGCGTCGGGTAGACCCAGACGCGGTCGATGCCGACCCAGCCCTCGCCGCGGACGCCCTCGAGCATCCAGTCGTGGTAGACCGTCGTCACGTCGTTGAGGGGCGTGTGCGCACCCACCAGGGCGGCGGTCGAGAGCCCCGCGTGCACGACGACGAAGGCCAGCCAGAGAGAGGCGGTCGGCAGCCAGGAGCCGCGTCGCCCGGCCGCGGTCGTCGGGGCCGCGGTGGTCGGCGCGACGCGGATCTCGGACATGACTGCCAGGGTACCGGGCCCCTCCGGGCGACCGGCCCGGCGGGTGGATCCGGCGGGCGGATCCTCAGGCGTCGGCGAGGAGGGCCGCGATCGTCGCGGGGACGCGGTCGACGAGGCCGAGCACGGTGAGGGGTCCCCCGCCGCTCGCCCGGGACGCCGCCAGGCCGTGGACGACGGCCGCGGTGGCCGCGAGTCGCGCCAGAGCGCCCTCGTCGGCGTCGATCGCGTCGGCGTGCGTCGCGACGAGTGCTCCGAGGATGCCGCCGAGGGCGTCTCCGGCCCCGGCCGTGGCCAGCCACGAGGGCGCGCTGGCGGCGACGAGTCGGACGCCGTTCGGCGAGGCGACGTAGGTGCTGTGGCCCTTGAGCAGGACGGTGGCGCCCCAGGTCTCCGCCGCCTCGATCGCGGCCGCCGCAGGATCGGCGGCGATGTCGTCGACCGTCCGACCGGTGGCCTTCGCGAGCTCGCGGAAGTGCGGGGTGACGACGACGGGGGCATCGGTCCGGTCGCGGAGGGAGAGGGCGCCGGCGTCGAGCACGAGCGGGACTCCCGACGCGGCCGCCTGCCGGAAGCGCTCCGTCGTCACGCCGTCGAGGGTGTCCGGGTCGATGCCGGAGCCGAGGAGATACGCCTGCACGCGCCCCGGGCTGGTCACGGCCTCCGGACGTCGCTGCAGGACGAACGACGCCGCCCGCTCCGGCCCGAGGTAGCGGAGCATGCCGACGCCCGTGTGGAGGGCCGCCTCGACGCCGAGCACGGCGGCTCCCGGGTACTGGTCGGAGCCGGTGACGACCCCCAGCACGCCGCGGGAGTACTTGTCGTCGTCGTCCCGCGGGACGGCGATCCACGCCGCCGCGTCGCGGGGCGTCCAGGCGGCGTAGTCGGTCATGCCCTCACGATAGGCCCGCCGACGCGGGGCGCACCTCGGAATGATCTCGGGAGCCGGGTGTTGGGTCGAGAGGTCCCATGCCCGATCCCTCGACAGGAAGGCGGTTCACCTCCTCGTGACCTCGCAGCTCTTCTCCCCCATCACCCTCCGCGGAGTGACGTTCCGCAACCGGCTCTGGGTGCCGGCCATGTGCCAGTACTCCGCCGAGAAGCGCGACGGCGTGCCCACCGCGTGGCACCTCGTCCACCTCGGTTCCTTCGCCCGCGGGGGCGCCGGCGCCATCGTCACCGAGGCCGCGGCCGTCGTGCCGGAGGGCCGCATCTCCCCCCAGGACCTCGGCATCTGGAACGACGCCCAGCGCGACGCGTTCCGCCCCATCGTCGACTTCGTCCACTCGCAGGGCGCGAAGATCGGCGTCCAGCTCGCCCACGCGGGCCGCAAGGCGTCGACCCCGCGCACCTGGGAGGAGCAGGTCGGCACCCTCGACGAGGCCCACCACGGCTGGCCGACCGTGGGCCCCTCCGCCGTCGCCTTCGACGGCTACGACGTCCCGCGCGCCCTCTCGGCCGACGAGGTCCGCGCCGTCATCGACGCCTTCGTCGCAGCGGCCGTCCGCTCGCGCGACGCCGGCTTCGACTTCGTCGAGTTGCACGCCGCCCACGGGTACCTCCTGCACCAGTTCCTGTCGCCGCTCAGCAACGAGCGCACCGACGAGTACGGCGGCTCCCTCGAGAACCGCGCCCGGCCCGTCCTCGAGATCGTGAAGGGCATCCGCGCCACGCTCGGCGAGGACTTCCCGATCCTCGTCCGCTTCTCCGCCACCGACTGGCTCGAGGGCGCCTGGGACGAGCACGACACCGCCCGGGTCGCGAGCTGGGCGAAGGAGGCCGGTGCCGACCTCTTCGACATCTCCTCCGGGGGCAACGCCGCGGCGAAGATCCCCGTCGGCCTCGGCTACCAGGTGCCGCTCGCCGAGTCCGTCCGTCGCGAGGGCGACGTCGAGACCGGGGCCGTCGGCCTCATCGTCGGCGCCCAGCAGGCCGAGGAGATCGTCTCGTCCGGTCGGTCGGACGTCGTGTTCGTCGGCCGCGAGTTCCTCCGCGACCCGCACTTCGCCCTCCGTGCGGCGTTCGAGCTGGGCGTCGAGCTCGACTACTTCCCGCAGCAGTACCACCGGGCGCCGTTCCACGCCTGACGACCGTCGGCCGGGCGGCGGCGACGCCGGACGGTGAGACGCAGGATGCCCGGGGCGAGGTCGGCCCCGGGCATCCTGCGCGTCGTCACGGTGCCAGCGTCGTCACGGTGTCAGCGTCGTCACGGTGTCAGCGTCGTCACGGCCGCCGGGTCGTGGCGTCCTGCACCTCGCCGACGAGCTCCTCGATGATGTCCTCCAGGAAGAGCACGCCTCGCGTGGTGCCGTCCGCGTCGAACGAGCGGGCCACGTGGATCCCGGCCCGTCGCATGGTGGCGAGGGCGTCCTCCAGCTCGGTGCCCTCGTAGATCGAGATGAGCTGGCGGATCCGCTTCGGCGGCACCGGGTCGAAGAACTCGTCCGCGTCGATGTCGAGGACGTCCTTCAGGTGGAGGTACCCCGTCGGTTCGCCCCGGTCGTCGACGAGGACGTACCGGGAGAAGCCGCGCTGGGCGACCGCCCGTTCGACCTCCGCCGGCGTCGCGGCCTCCGACAGCGTCACGAGACCGTCCATCGTCACGGCGATGTCGAGCACGCGCTTCTCGGTGAACTCGAACGCCGCTCGGAGGGTGCCCGTCGTGTCCATCAGAACGCCCTCGCGCTGGGACTGCGCCACGATCGTCTGCACCTCCTCGACCGTGAAGGCGCTCGTCGCCTCCGACTTCGGCTCCACCCGGAAGGCCTTGAGCACGAGGTTGGTCAGCCAGTTGAGCGTGACGATGACGACGCGGAACACGCGAGCGACGAACACCAGGGGCGGGGCCAGCAGCAGCGCCGCCCGATCCGGCACCGAGAACGAGAGGTTCTTCGGCACCATCTCGCCGAACACGACGTGGAGGAACGACACCAGCAGCAGCGTGATGACGAAACCGACCGTGTCGATCACCTCGGTGGTCCAGCCCGTGAGGCCCAGGGGGCCCGCGAGGAGATGGTGGATCGAGGGTTCGGAGACGTTCAGGATCAGCAGCGAGCAGACCGTGATGCCGAGCTGGCTCGTCGCCAGCATGAGCGTCGCGTGCTCCATCGCGTAGAGGGTCGTCTTGGCGGCGCGGTTGCCCGCCTCCGCCTTCGGCTCGATCGACGACCGTCGGGCCGAGATGACGGCGAACTCCGCGCCGACGAAGAAGGCGTTGCCGATCAGGAGCACGACCAGCCAGACGATTCCCCACCAGTCGCTCATCGGCCCGCCTCCTGCGTGGTCGGGACCGCAGGAGCCTCGGCCCGCGTCTCGTCGACGGTCGGCGTGTACCGGATCCGGTCGATCCTCCGGCCCTCCAGCCGCTCGACGCGGAACGCTCCCTCGGCGGCCTCGACGACGTCGCCGATCCGCGGGAGGTGGCCCAGCTCGCTCATGAGCCAGCCGCCCACCGTCTCGTAGGGGCCCTCGTCGGGAACCCGGACCCCGGCGCGCTCGAGGAGCTCGTCGGGGCGCAGGAGGCCGGGGAAGGTCAGCCAGTCTCGGGAGCGCACCACGTCGACGCGGCTCCGGTCGTGCTCGTCGGACACCTCGCCCACGAGCTCCTCGATGAGGTCTTCGAGGGTGACGACTCCGGCGGTCCCGCCGTACTCGTCGACGACGACGGCCATCTGGTAGCCCTTGCCGCGCACCTCGCTCAGGAGGTTGTCGAGCTTCATCGTCTCCGGCACCCGGATCGCCTCCGTCTGGAGGGCCGACACCGGGACGTCTCTCCGCTTCTCGCGCGGCACCGAGACGGCCTGCTTGACGTGGACGAGGCCCACGATGTCGTCGATGTCGTCGTCGGTCACGGGGAAGCGCGAGTAGCCCGTGCGGCGGGCGCGCTCGAGCACCGTCTCCGCGGAGTCGGTGCGCGAGACGCTCGTGACGCGCGGACGCGGGGTCATCACGTCGGACGCCGTGTGGTCGCTGAACACGAGCGTGCGCGCGAGGAGCGTCGCCGTGTCGAGGTCGAGGCTGCCCTCGAACGCCGAGCGGCGGACGAGGCTCGAGAGCTCCTCCGCCGTGCGGGCGCCGGAGAGCTCCTCCTTCGGCTCGATGCCGATGGAACGGAGCACGACGTTCGCCGTGCCGTTGAGGAGGGCGACGGCCGGGCGGAAGACCCGCGTGAACCCGACCTGGAAGGGCATGACGAGCTTCGCGGTCGCCAGCGGGAGCGCCAGCGCGAAGTTCTTGGGGACGAGTTCGCCGATGATCATCGACAGGAGCGTCGCGAAGACGATCGACACGATCGGTGCGACGACGTCGACGACCACGAGCGAGACGCCGGCCGAGCGGAAGGGATCCTCGATCAGGGTCGAGATCGCCGGCTCCATCGTGTACCCGGTGAGAAGCGTGGTGAGCGTGATCCCCAGCTGCGCGCTCGAGAGGTGGGTCGACGTGACCTTGAGGGCGCCGATGGTGGTGCCGAGGCGCTTCTCACCCCGGTTCTGGCGCGCCTCCAGGTCGGCGCGATCGAGGTTGACGAGCGAGAACTCGCTGGCCACGAAGAGGCCCGTCCCGATGGTCAGGACGAGGCCGAGACCGAGCAGGATCCATTCGTTCACGACGAGGCCTCCCGCTCGGCGGGCCTATGGTGCGAGGGTCCGTCGAGGGCGGAGGAGCCGTCCTCGGACGAGTCGAGGGGCGTCGTGGTCGGCGACGCCGCGGTGTGTTGACAAGAGGGCTCTGACGTACGAGACGGAGGGTCATCCATAATCCGTCGATCTTAGCCGACCCTAACCGGGTCGACCCCGGGCATCCTGCGCCTCTCAGCGACCACGCAGGAGGAGTCGTCACCAGGAGACGGGGAGCGCTTTGCCCTCCTCGTAGCCCGCCGCGGACTGGATGCCCACGAGCGCGCGCTCGGCGAACTCCTCGCGGGTCCGTGCCCCGGCGTAGGTGAAGGAGCTGCGGACGCCGGAGGTGATCATGTCGAGGAGATCCTCGACCGAGGGCCGCTGGGGATCGAGGTAGATGCGCGACGACGAGATGCCCTCCGCGAACAGCGTCTTGCGGGCCAGCTCGTAGGGGTCGAGGCGTTCGAAGCGGCTCTGCACCGCCTTCGTCGAGGCCATGCCCCAGCTCTCCTTGAACACCCTTCCGGACTCGTCCGCGTCCAGCTCCCCCGGCGCCTCGATGGTGCCCGCGAACCACGAGCCGATCATGACCGAGGCGGCCCCCGCCGCCAGGGCGAGGGCGACGTCGCGCGGGTAGCGGACCCCTCCGTCGGCCCAGACGTGGGCGCCGAGGGCACGGGCCGTCTCGCTGGCCTCGAGCACGGCGGAGAATTGCGGGCGTCCGACGGCGGTCATCATGCGCGTGGTGCACATGGCGCCGGGGCCGACGCCGACCTTCACGATGTCGGCGCCCGCGCTCACGAGGTGACGGACGGACTCGGCCGTCACGACGTTGCCGGCCACGATCGGCAGGCCCAGCCCGAGCGCCGCCACCTCCGCGATGGCGCGGAGCATCGACTCCTGGTGCCCGTGCGCGGTGTCGAGGACGAGCACGTCGACCCCCGCCGCCGCGAGCGCCCTGGCCTTGACCGCGACGTCGCCGTTGATCCCGACGGCGGCGGCCACCCGCAGCCTCCCTCCGGCGTCGACGGCGGGCCGGTAGAGGGTCGAGCGGAGGGCGCTCTTCCTGCTGAGCGTGCCGATCACGTGTCCGTTGTGGAGGACGGGCGCGAAGTCGATGTCCGCGGCCACGAGGAGGTCGAAGGCCGCGCGCGGACCGTCGATGTCGTCGGCGTCGATCGAGGTGAGCGCGCCGTGGACGAGGTCGCCGAGCAGCGCGTCGCGCGGGGCCGTGGCGAGTCGCGAGGCCGCGATGCACCCCGCGTAGGAGCCGTCGGAGTCGTGCAGCACTATGCCCTGGCCGTCGACCGGCGGGAGCTTCGCGAGCGCGTCGGCGACGGTGTCGTGCGGCGCCATCGCGTAGGGCGTGTCGAAGCCGACCGGCTGCGCCTTCACCCAGCGGATCGCGCCGTCGAGATCCTGCAGGTGCATGTCCTGGGGAAGCACCCCGAGGCCGCCGCGACGAGCGAGGGTGGCGGCGAGACGCGGGCCCGTGACGGAGTTCATGTTGGCCGAGACGAGCGGGATCGTCGCGCCCGTCCCGTCGTTGGGCGCGAGCGACACGTCGAGCCGGCTCGCCACGGAGGATCGGCTCGGGACGAGGAAGACGTCGGAGTAGGTCAGGTCGTGCGTCGGGGTCGTCTCGTAGTACCTCATGCGGATCAACCTATTCCTTCGCGACGCCGGGAACGAGGGGGACGAATCCGTGCCGCGCCTGTGGATGGCCGCTACCCGCGCCAGACGAAGCGATTAGTCTTGACACCTGGCGAGCAGCGGACGGCTCGCCTCTGATCAACAATCAACGGAGAGTGGGCGATCGGCTGTGTCAAGCCACGTGACCGGAACAACCGACGAGGGCGCTGCCGCCGAATTCGGCGCGAACGAGTGGCTCGTCGACGAGCTGTACGAGCAGTACCTCGTCGACAAGAACTCGGTCGATCGGTCGTGGTGGCCCACCCTCGAGACCTACCGGCAGTCCGACGCCGGTGGGGCGGGCACCGCAGGAGCCCCGGCTCCCGCCGCGACCGCCCCCGTCCCCTCCTCGCCCGGCGCGCCCGCCGACCAGCCCGGCGTCTCCGGTGCCGGCTACGCCGCGACTCCTGCCCCCGTCTCTCCTGCCCCCGTCTCTCCGGCCCCCTCCCCCGCCGCGCCCGTCGCGTCGGCTCCCGCCACCCCGGCTCCCGCCGGCAAGGCGGCTCCCGCGAGCACCTCCGGCCCCGTCGTCGCCGCGCGCACCACCTCCGTCCAGCCGCGCGAGAAACCGATCCCGGCCGACGCGCCGACCGCTCCCGCGGCCAAGAAGAAGCCCGACGCCGAGCAGCCGGTCGCCGAGGCCGAGAACGTCGTCCAGCCCCTCCGCGGCATGTCGAAGAGCCTCGCGACCAACATGGACGCCAGCCTCACCATGCCGACGGCCACCAGCGTGCGGACCGTCCCGGCGAAGCTGATGATCGACAACCGCATCGTCATCAACAACCACCTCAAGCGGGCTCGCGGCGGCAAGATCTCCTTCACCCACCTCATCGGCTGGGCGCTCGTCCAGGCGCTGAAGGAGTTCCCCAGCCAGAACGTGTTCTACGACGTCGTCGACGGCAAGCCCAGCGTCGTGACTCCCGCGCACATCAACCTCGGCCTCGCGATCGACATCCCGAAGCCCGACGGCACCCGTGCGCTCCTCGTTCCCGGCATCAAGAAGGCCGAGACCCTCACCTTCGCGCAGTTCCTCACCGCTTACGAAGACATCGTCAAGAAGGCCAGGGCCAACAAGCTCACCGCCGACGACTTCGCCGGCAACACGATCTCCCTCACCAACCCCGGCGGCATCGGGACCGTCCACAGCGTCCCGCGCCTCATGAAGGGCGCCGGGGCGATCATCGGTGCGGGTGCCCTCGAGTACCCCGCCGAGTTCCAGGGCTCCTCCGCCAAGACGCTCGTCGAGCTCGGCATCGGCAAGACCATCACGCTGACCTCGACGTACGACCACCGGGTGATCCAGGGGGCCGGGTCGGGCGAGTTCCTCAAGATCGTGCACGAGATGCTCATCGGCGGTCGCGGCTTCTACGACGACATCTTCGCCGCGCTCCGCATCCCCTACGCGCCCATCCGCTGGAACTCCGACATCAACGTCAACCTGTCGGAGCGCGTCGGCAAGACGGCCCGCGTGCAGGAGCTCATCAACAGCTACCGCGTGCGCGGCCACCTCATGGCCGACATCGACCCGCTCGAGTACCGCCAGCGCACGCACCCCGACCTCGAGATCGAGCGCCACGGGCTGACCTTCTGGGATCTCGACCGCGAGTTCGTCACCGGCGGCTTCGGCGGCCGGTCCAGCATGCTCCTGCGCGACATCCTCGGCGTGCTCCGCGACTCCTACTGCCGCACCATCGGCATCGAGTACATGCACATCCAGGACCCCGCGCAGAGGCGTTGGGTGCAGGAGCACATCGAGGTCCCCTACACGAAGCCGACCCACGACGAGCAGATGCGCATCCTGGGCAAGCTCAACGAGGCCGAGGCCTTCGAGACGTTCCTCCAGACGAAGTACGTCGGTCAGAAGCGGTTCAGCCTCGAGGGCGGCGAGTCCGCCATCGCCCTGCTCGACACCGTCATCCAGGAGGCGGCGGCGTCCGGCCTCCAGGAAGTCGCGATCGGCATGGCCCACCGCGGTCGCCTCAACGTGCTCACCAACATCGCGGGCAAGACGTACGGCCAGATCTTCCGCGAGTTCGAGGGCACGCAGGATCCCCGGACCGTCCAGGGCTCGGGAGACGTCAAGTACCACCTCGGCACCGAGGGCGAGTTCACCTCCGCCGCCGGCAAGACGATCCCCGTCTACATCGCGGCCAACCCCTCGCACCTGGAGGCCGGCGACGGCGTCCTCGAGGGGATCGTGCGCGCCAAGCAGGACCGCGGAGCCCCGATGAGCTTCGCCGTCCTGCCGATCCTCGTCCACGGCGATGCCGCCATGGCGGGCCAGGGCGTCGTCGTCGAGACGATGCAGATGTCCCAGCTGCGCGGCTACCGGGTGGGCGGCACGATCCACGTCGTCATCAACAACCAGGTCGGATTCACGACCTCGCCCTCCGAGGGGCGCTCGTCGATCTACTCGACCGACGTCGCAAAGACGATCCAGGCTCCGATCTTCCACGTGAACGGCGACGACCCCGAGGCCGTCGCCCGCGTCGCCGAGCTGGCCTTCGCGTACCGGCAGGAGTTCAAGCGCGACGTCGTCGTCGACCTCATCTGCTACCGCCGCCGCGGGCACAACGAGGGCGACGACCCGTCGATGACCCAGCCGCTCATGTACAGCCTGATCGAGGCCAAGCGAAGCGTCCGGACCCTCTACACCGAGGCCCTCGTCGGTCGCGGCGACATCACGCAGGAGGAGTACGAGGGCGCCCACCGCGACTTCCAGGACCGCCTCGAGCGCGCCTTCGGCGAGACGCACGCGGCTCAGACCGGCTCGATCCCGGTGGTCACCGACGACGACAACGCCGTGGCCGACCTCGAGCGTCCCGTCGCGCAGCAGAACGACGACGGAGCGAACCAGGTCTTCGACACGGGCGTCGACCTCAGCCTCATCCACGCGATCGGCGACTCCTTCGACAACCCGCCCGCCGGCTTCACCGTCCACCCGAAGCTCCAGCAGCTCCTGAAGAAGCGCGTCGAGATGACCCGCTCGGGCCAGATCGACTGGGCCTTCGGAGAGCTCCTCGCGCTCGGGACCGTCCTCACGGAGGGCACCCCCGTCCGGCTCGCTGGCCAGGACAGCCGCCGCGGCACGTTCGTGCAGCGCCACGCCGTCCTCCACGACCGCGAGAACGACCAGGAGTGGATCCCGCTCCAGAACGTCACCGACGGCCAGGCCAAGCTCTGGATCTACGACTCCCTGCTGAGCGAGTTCGCGGCGATGGGCTTCGAGTACGGCTACTCGGTCGAGCGCGCCGACGCCCTCGTGCTCTGGGAGGCGCAGTTCGGCGACTTCGCGAACGGCGCCCAGACGATCGTCGACGAGTTCATCTCGAGTGCCGAGCAGAAGTGGGGCCAGCGCTCCAGCGTCGTGCTCCTGCTCCCCCACGGCTACGAGGGTCAGGGTCCCGACCACTCCTCGGCTCGTATCGAGCGCTACCTCCAGCTCTGCGCCGAGAACAACATGACGGTCGCCCGGCCCTCGACACCGGCGTCGTACTTCCACCTGCTCCGCCGCCAGGCGTACGCGCGACCCCGCCGTCCGCTGATCGTCTTCACGCCGAAGGCCATGCTGCGGCTGCGCGGTGCCACAAGCGACGTCGAGGCCTTCACGGGCGGCCGTTTCGAGGAGGTGCTCGACTGCACCCGGGTGTCCGATCCCTCGAAGACGAAGCGGATCGTCCTCCACTCCGGCAAGATCCACTACGACCTGCAGGCCGAGCTCGAGAAGCGCGGCGTCGACCAGAACGACGTGGCTCTCATCCGTCTCGAGCAGCTGTACCCGCTGCCTCTCGAGCGCATCCGCGAGATCCTGGCGCGCTACTCCGGCGCCGACATCGTGTGGGCGCAGGAGGAGCCGGAGAACCAGGGCGCCTGGCCGTTCATCGCCCTGGAGCTCGCGCCTCACCTCGGTGGGCGCTCCGTGAGCGTCGTGTCGCGGCCGGCGTCCGCGTCTCCTGCCGCCGGATCGTCGAAGCGGAGCGCGGCCGAGCTCGCCGACCTGCTCGATCGGGCGCTCACCCTCTAGTCGCACCGGTGCGGGGCGTTCGACTTCGGTCGGGCGCCCCGTCTCGTCGTGCTCTCGTGTCGTCGTGCTCGCTCTCCGCACGGGCGTGACTCCACGTTTGGCACGTTCTCCCGAACGTGAGCGGCGTGTCGTGGAGTCACGCCGCGGGGCGTGCGGCGCCGGCCCCCGAGACTCCACATTTGGCACGTTCTCCCGAACGTGAGCAGCATGTCGTGGAGCCACGTTGCGGAGCGTGCGGGGCCGGTTCCCCGGACTCCACGTTTGGCACGTTTCCCCGAACGTGAGCAGCGTGTCGTGGAGTCACGTTGCGGGGCGTGCGGCGCCGCCCTCCGAGACTCCACGTTTGGCACGTTTTCCCGAAAGTGAGCAGCGTGTCGTGGAGTCACGTTGCGGGGCGTGCGGCGCCGCCCTCCGAGACTCCACGTTTGGCACGTTTTCCCGAAAGTGAGCAGCGTGTCGTGGAGTCTCGCGGCGACGCGCCCGAGCGCGACGGCGCGCGGGGGCGGAGCGCGACCGCGTCAGGCGATCTTCGTGTAGCGGAGCACTCCCGAGTCGTGGTACCCGCGCTTCTGATAGAAGCGGTGCGCCGAGTCGGTCGCCGCAGCGGACACGGCGCTGAGCTGCAGCGCCCGGTGCGACCGCCCCCAGCGTTCGAAGTGCGCGAGGACGAGCGAACCGAGGCCGTCGCGCCGCACGTCGGGCCGGACGACGAGCAGCAGGAGCTGCGCGGTCGGTTGATCGGAGTTGTACGCCCAGGTGACATGGCCACCGGCGACGGCGGAGATCCTGCCGTCCGCGTCGCGAACGACCCACGTCTCGTGGCCCGCCTCCCGCGTCAGCCGCGCGAGGCGCGACGCGAGCTCGTCGGACTCGATCGAGTAGCCGAGCAGTCGGATGAGGGCGACGAGATCGTCGAGGTCACGAGCGGTCGCCTGGCCCAGCGACTCCACGGTGGCGGTCATGCGTCGACGCTACCGCACGCCCGGGACGCGTGACGCCGAGGCGGAGCCGGCCCCCTCGCACGCGAGGACGGACCGGCTCAGTGCGACGACTGCAGATCGCGCAGTCGCGCGAGGACCTGCAGGCGCAGCACCTCGGGTGCCGTCTCCCGGCAGGCCCGCTGGACGGCCTCGGTCATGACGACGTTGACGTGCAGCTCGCTGGAGCAGTCCGTGCATCCGGCCATGTGCTCGCGGATGTCGGCGGCGTCGTCGCGCGCCAACTCGTTGCGGAGATACTCTTCGAGCTCAGCCTTGGCTTTGTCGCAGCCGCAGTCGGTCATTTCTTGCTGCCCTTCGTTGCGGGGGCCGGCACGGCGATGCCGCGATCGCGCGCGTAGTCGGCCAGGAGGTCGCGGAGGAGTCGGCGGCCCCGGTGGAGTCTGCTCATGACGGTGCCGACGGGCGTCTTCATGATGTCGGCGATCTCCTGGTAGGAGAATCCCTCGACGTCGGCGAAGTAGACGGCCATCCGGAAGTCCTCCGGCACGAGCTGGAGGGCGTCCTTCACGGCGCTGTCGGGGAGGTGGTCGATCGCCTCGGCCTCGGCGGAGCGCGACGTCGTCGTCAGGGTGGCGGAGGTGGCGCCGCCCATCTGCCAGTCCTCGAGGTCGTCGATGGTGCCCTGGTAGGGGTCGCGCTGCTTCTTGCGATACGTGTTGATGAACGTGTTCGTCAGGATGCGGTACAGCCACGCCTTGAGGTTGGTGCCCTGCGTGAACTGGCCGAAGGCCGCGAAGGCCTTGACGTAGGTCTCCTGCACGAGGTCGGCCGCGTCGGCCGGGTTGCGCGTCATGCGCATGCCGGCCGCGTAGAGCTGGTCCATGAACGGCAGGGCCTGCTCCTCGAAGAGGGCTCGGACGTCCGGCACCTCGTCGGGAAGGGTCTCGACGGGGGGCGGGGTGGTGTCGCCAGTGGGAGTGCTCATCAGCGCCAATTCTAGTTCGGCGATGGTGGGCGGCTCCGCTACGGATGTCGCTGCCACGGGTCCTCCTTCGTGCGCTTGCATTACCCTTGACAACCGATGCAGGTATTCAGGTATTCCGGCCCCGAGTTCAGCCCCTACGAAGACGGCAGGCTGCCGGAGATCGACGAGGGTTTCTGGGTCGCGCCCCGCGCGGCCGGCCCGCTGAGCGCGACGGTGTCGCTCCCCGGCTCGAAGTCGCTGACGAACCGCGAACTCGTGCTCGCCGCGCTGGCCGACGGTCCGAGCATCCTGCGCCTGCCCCTCCACTCCCGCGACACCACCCTCATGATCGAGGCGCTCCGATCCCTCGGGGCGACGATCGACGACATCGACGCGCCCGACGGCGAGACGAACGCCTTCGGGGCCGATCTCCGCATCACGCCGGGCCCGGTCACGGGCAGCACCTCCATCGACTGCGGCCTCGCCGGGACGGTCATGCGCTTCCTCCCCCCGGTGGCCGCGATGGCGACCGGCCCGGTGACCTTCGACGGCGACGAGCACGCCCGGAAGCGCCCGATGCGCACGACCATCGAGTCCCTCCGAGCCCTGGGCGTCGAGGTCGCCGACGACGGTCGTGGCACCCTCCCCTTCAGCCTCTACGGCACCGGCGAGATCGAGGGCGGCGAGGTGTCGATCGACGCCAGCGCCTCGAGCCAGTTCGTGTCGGGGCTCCTGCTCTCCGCTCCCCGGTTCGCGCGGGGCCTGACGCTCCGCCACGCCGGCGAGAGGCTCCCGAGCCTGCCCCACATCGAGATGACGATCGCCGCCCTCGCCGCGCGCGGCGTCGAGGTGGAGTCGCCGGAGCCGGGCGTCTGGGTCGTCCCGCCGGCCCGCATCCGCGCGCGCGACGTGGTCGTCGAACCCGATCTCTCCAACGCCGCGCCGTTCCTCGCCGCCGCGCTGGTCGCCGGAGGCCGGGTCACCGTCCGCCACTGGCCGGAGACGACGACCCAGGTCGGCGCCGACCTCATCGAGCTGCTCCCGCTCTGGGGCGCCACCGTCACGCGCGACGGCGACTCGCTCACCGTCGACGGGGGTGCCGGTGTGGTGGGCGGCGCGACACTCCCCGGCGTCGACCTCGACCTCTCGCGCGGCGGCGAGCTCGCCCCCGCCCTCGTGGCGCTGACGGCCCTCGCAGGAGCATCGAGCACCGTCACCGGGATCGGTCACCTCCGCGGCCACGAGACCGACCGCCTCGCGGCCCTCGCCGCCGAGATCAACGGTCTCGGCGGCCGCGTGACCGAACTCGACGACGGCCTGCGCATCGAGCCCGCACCGCTCCACGCGGGGCAGTGGCGGACCTACGGCGATCACCGGATGGCGCACGCCGCGGCCCTGATCGGCCTGGCGGTCCCCGACGTCGAGCTCGACGACGTGCGCGTCGTCTCGAAGACGCTCCCCCAGTTCGTCGAGCTGTGGGACGACCTCCTCGGCCGCCGCGTGTACGAGTCCCCCGCCGACACGTCGCTCCTCGGGTTCCTCTAGACCGTGGTGGGCGACACGAGGGGACGGCACCGATGAGCTGGTGGTCAGACGGCGACGACGCGGACGACGACGAGCGGGAGTACTCCGAGTACGACGAGAGCTCGGTGCGGATCCGCCCGAATCCGAAGGGCAACAAGCCGCGGACGAAGCAGCGGCCCGCCTACGCGGAAGCCGTCGACGGTGTCGTGTGGACGGTCGATCGGGGGCGCTACGGCGTCCTCATCGACGCCGGCACCCCCGACGAGCGGGAGATCACGACGGCGAGGGCCCGGGAGCTCGGCAAGAAGTCCGTCGTCACGGGCGACCGGGTCGACGTGGTCGGCGACACGAGCGGCGCGGAGGGGAGCCTGGCCCGCATCGTTCGCGTCCAGGAGCGGTCGACTCTCCTGCGCCGCAGCGCCGACGACAGCGACGCCGTCGAACGGGTCATCGTCGCCAACGCCGACCAGATGCTCATCGTCGTCGCGGCCGCCGACCCGGAGCCGCGTCCCCGACTCGTCGACCGCTACCTCGTGGCCGCCTTCGACGCCGGCGTCGAGCCGATCCTCTGCATCACGAAGACCGACCTCCGCGACCCGGAGCCCTTCGCCAGCCAGTTCTCGTGCCTCGATCTGCGGATCCTGACCTCGACCTCGCGGGCGTTCGTCACCGACGGCGGGGAGGAGTCGGACGCCCTGCGGGAGCTCCGCACCGTCCTGGACGACCACGTCACGGTCACCGTCGGTCACTCCGGCGTCGGCAAGTCGACCCTGGTCAACGCCCTGACCGGGTCGCAGCGCGCGGTCGGCGTCGTCAACACCGTGACGGGCCGGGGCAGGCACACGTCGTCGTCGACGGTGTCGTTCAAGGTGCCGTCCGGCGGCTGGATCATCGACACGCCGGGCGTCCGGTCGTTCGGCCTCGGCCACGTGAATCCGGAGAACATCCTGCGGTCGTTCGCGGAGCACGCCATCGTCCCGGAGGGCTTCGAGCCCCCCGGCGGGATCGCCCTGCGCGACGCGCACGACTGGGAGATCGTCGACCGCGTGGAGGCGGGCGAACTGGGCGACGTCGGACGCGACCGGCTCCGGTCGCTCCAGGCGCTGCTGGCGAGCAAGGGCTGAGCCCGCGTCGCTACGCTGAGTGCGTGACCCACGACGACGATCTCGCCCTCGCCCTCTCCCTCGCCGACGCCGCCGACGCGATCTCGTCCGCGCGCTTCCGAGCGGCCGACCTCGACGTGTCGCTGAAGGCCGACAGCACGCACGTGACCGACGCCGACAGGGCGGTCGAGCGGGCGATCCGCGACCGTCTCGCCGCGGAGCGACCCGACGACGCCTTCTACGGCGAGGAGTCGGGGAGCGCGGGGCAGGGCTCCCGGCAGTGGATCGTCGATCCGATCGACGGCACGGCGAACTTCCTCCGGGGGGTGCCCGTCTGGGCGACGCTCATCGCGCTGGTCGTCGACGGCGTGCCCGTCATCGGCGTGGTGAGCGCCCCGGCCCTCGGCAGCCGCTGGTGGGCCGCGCAGGGCGGCGGTGCCCGGTCCACGCACGGCCCCGTCCGGGTCTCCGGCGTCGACACCCTCGCGGACGCCTCCCTCAGCTACAACGGTCTGCAGTACTGGCAGCGGGCCGGCCGGGTGGAGCAGCTTCTCGCGCTGGCCGACCGGGTCTGGCGGACCCGCGCCTACGGCGATTTCTGGTCGTACATGCTCGTCGCCGAGGGCGCCGTCGATATCTCGGGCGAGTTCGACCTCCAGCCCTACGACATGGCGGCTCTCTACCCGATCGTGACCGAGGCCGGCGGTCGATTCACCAGCGTCGACGGCGTCGACGGCATCTGGGGCGGAAGCGCCCTGGCGACCAACGGCCTCCTGCACGACGAGACCGTGGCCGCCGTCGCCCTGCCCTGACCCGGAGGGTCCGGCACGGCGGCGACGGCCACGGCGGTCGGCGGCGGGTCAGGCCGCCTTGCCGTCCAGGTACCCGTTCGGGTTCAGGACGTACTTGGTCGCGGCTCCGGCATCGAACTCCTTGTAGCCGCGCGGGGCGTCCTCGAGGGTGATGGCCGTCGCGTTGACGTTCTTGGCGATGTGCACCCGGTCGTGCAGGATCGCCTGCATCAGCCCGTGGTTGTACTTCATGACCGGGCACTGGCCCGTCGTGAAGGACAGCGATTTCGCCCAGCCCGTGCCGAGGGAGAGCGAGAGCGAACCCTTCTTGGCGGCCTCGTCGGCGGCTCCCGGGTCGCCGGTCACGTAGAGGCCGGGGATGCCCATCGAGCCACCCGCGGCGGTGATGTCCATGAGCGAGTTGAGCACCGTCGCCGGCGCCTCCTTCGCATCGTGACCGTGGCCCTTCGCCTCGAAGCCGACTGCGTCGACGGCGGCGTCGACCTCGGGCACCCCGAGGATCTGCTCGATCTGCTCGCCGGGGTCGCCCTTCGAGAGGTCGATCGTCTCGCAGCCGAAGCTGCGTGCCTGCGCGAGCCGCCCCTCGTTCATGTCGCCGACGATGACGACCGAGGCGCCGAGGAGCAGCGCGCTCGTCGCGGCCGCGAGACCGACCGGGCCTGCCCCCGCGACGTACACGGTCGAGCCGACTCCCACCCCGGCCGTCACGGCGCCGTGGAAGCCGGTCGGGAAGATGTCCGACAGCATCGTCAGGTCGAGGATCTTGTCGAGCGCCTGGTCCTTGTCGGGGAACCTCAGCAGGTTCCAGTCGGCGTAGGGCACGAGCACGAACTCCGCCTGTCCGCCGACCCAGCCGCCCATGTCGACGTAGCCGTAGGCGCTGCCGGGGCGGTCCGGGTTCACGTTGAGGCAGATGCCGGTCTTGCGCTCCTTGCAGTTCTTGCAGCGGCCGCAGGAGATGTTGAACGGCACCGAGACGATGTCGCCGACCTTGATGAACTCGACGTCCGGTCCGACCTCCACGACCTCGCCGGTGATCTCGTGCCCGAGCACGAGGTTCGTCGGGGCGGTCGTCCGACCTCGCACCATGTGCTGGTCGGATCCGCAGATGTTCGTCGCGACGGTCCGCAGGATGGCGCCGTGCGGGACCTTCCGACCGACGTTCGCGGGGTTGACCCCGGGGCCGTCCTTCAGTTCGAAGGTCGGGTACTCCGTGTCGATGACCTCGACCTCACCCGGTCCTTTGTAGGCGACAGCTCTGTTTCCTGACATCTGAGAATCCTCCTTGATTCCGGGGCCGGGTCTTCGGCCCGCACGTCCGCACCCTACGCCCGCGACGTCCGGATCCGCCCCGTCGTGCGCTTTCCGGAGGACTGGGTACCCTGACGGGATGGACACCACCGCGGGTCGCAGGATGCGCCTCCTCCTGATCGAGGACGATCCGGCGCTCGGCCCCCTCATCGAGGAGGTGCTCTCGGAGACCTACGACGTGGAGCGGCACGTCGACGGGCGCGACGGGCTCCTCGCCGGGCTCGATCGCGACTTCGACGTGATGGTGGTCGACCGCCGGCTGCCGTCGGTGGACGGGCTCGGCATCGTGGAGGCGCTCCGGCGCGGCCGGGTGACCGTCCCGATCCTGCTGCTGACGGCCCTCGGCACGGTCGCCGACCGGGTCGACGGGCTCGATGCGGGAGCCGACGACTACCTCGTCAAACCGTTCGAGTTCGACGAGCTGCTGGCGCGGCTCCGCGCGCTGACGAGGTCGTTCAGCGCGGCGGGCGCCTGGCTCGCGATCGGGACCTGGCGGTTCTCCCCCGACGACCGCATCCTGACCTCGCCGTACGGAGCCCGGGTCGTCCTGACCGACCGCGAGTCCGAGCTCCTGCGCGTGCTCGCCCTCGAGCCCGACCGGACCTTCTCGCGCGACCACCTTCTGCGCGTGGTGTTCCCGGCGGGTGAGAGACCCGGCACGGTCGACACCTACGTGCACTACCTCCGCCGGAAGTCGGAGCGGGACATCGTGCTCACGATCCGCAACCGCGGCTACCGGCTGGGCGCCCTGTGAGCCCCCGTCGGCCGAGCGACGACCAGGACGCCCGGGAGACGCGCCGAGCGTCGTTCCTGATCGGCTGGCAGATCATGCTGGCCTCGGCCGTCCTCGTCCTCGGGATCGTGTCGCTGGCCATCGCGTTCCTCCTTCACCAGTCGCTCCCCAAGGAGCAGCTCGACCAGCTCCGGAGCGGCCGCCCGCGGGTCTACGTCGACTCGGGCGACCTCGTCCAGGCCCTCGTGCTGATCGGCATCGGCGCCGTCCTCTTCGCGGGCCTCGTCAGCTGGGTCATCGCCCGGAGGGCCGTGACCCCCCTCGGGACGGCACTCCGCCTGCAGCGCCGGTTCGTCGCCGACGCGAGCCACGAGCTGCGGACCCCGCTCGCGGTCCTCGACGCCCGGATCCAGGTGCTCGAGCGCCGCCTGCGGAGCGCGAACCCCGCCGAGCCCGAGGAGACCGCGAGGACGGTCGCCGAACTCCGGACCGACTCGAAGGCGCTCGTCGACATCGTGAACGATCTCCTTCTCGCGGCCGGCGGCAGCGACGAGACCGGGAGTCGGGACCCCGTGCCCGTCGCGCCCATCGCCCGGGAGGCGCTCGACAGCCTGCGGATCCTCGCCTCGGAGCGCCGCGTGACCCTCGCCCTCGACTCGGGCGACGACGAGATCCGGGTCAGGATGCCCAGCACCAGTCTCCGCCGCGCCGTCGTCGCCCTCGTCGACAACGCCGTCACGCACTCGCCCGAGGGAGGGACCGTCACGGTGCGCCTCCGCCGGGAGGACGCGCACCTCGTGCTGACGGTGAGCGACGAGGGCGCGGGCATCACGGGCATCGCTCCGGAGCGGGTCTTCGAGCGGTTCGCCCACGCACCCGCCCGGGAGACGACGACGACGGGGGCCCCGGCCCGACCCAGCTTCGGAATCGGCCTCGCCCTCGTCCGCGAGATCGCGCAGCGGCAGGGCGGCCGGGTCTTCGTCGCCGAGACCTCCGCCACCGGCACCTCCATCCGCTTCGACGTGCCGGCGGTGGCGTGAGTGTCGCTCGTCTCCACCGGCGTGGCCGTGGCCGCGCTCGTCGTGGTCACGGCCGTCATCGTCTTCTCCCTCCGTCTCGAGAAGCCCTGGCTGCAGCCGTGGGCGGTCGTCCGCGCCGGCGTCCAGCTCGGGCTCCTGAGCCTGATCCTCGCCGGGGTCATCTCGTCTCCGGTGTGGGTCGGCGTCTTCCTGCTCGCCATGGTGCTGGCGGCGAGCTGGACGGTGTTCACACGGCTGCGGCTCGCTCGAACCACCCTCCCCTTCGTCGTCGCGCTGGTGGCCGTCGCCTCCGCCCTGCCGGTCGTCCTCGTCTTCGCCCTGGGGGCGGTCGACTTCACGCCCCGCTACGTACTGGCCTTCGGCGGGATCGTGGTCGGCAACGTGATGACCGTCTCGACCCTGATGGGTCGCCTCCTCGCCGATCAGCTGCTCTCGGGGCGCGACCAGGTCGAGGGCTGGCTCGCTCTCGGAGCCACGCCGCGGAGGGCCGCCCAGGGCGTCTCGCGGTCGGCGGCCTCCTCGGCCCTCGTCCCCTCGACCGACCAGACCCGCACGACGGGGATCGTCACCCTGCCCGGAGCCTTCGTCGGTGCGGTCTTCGGGGGCGCGTCACCCCTCGCGTCGGCGCAGTTCCAGCTCGTCGTTCTCGCGGGCATCCTGGCGGCCGGCGCCCTGGCCATCGCGCTGATGACCTGGCGATTCGGGGCGCCGCGGACGCTGCCCCTCGAGCCGACGCCGCTGCGCTGACGGCTCGGACGCTCTCGAACCGGTACTCCGTCGGGCTCAGCCCTGCGGCGCCCGCGTCTCGCGACGACGGCCTCGCCGTGCGACCGACCGGCCGTACAGACCGTGGATCAGGATCGGCAGCACCGACACCGCGACGATGACGACGGCGAGGACGTCGATGTTCTCCGCCACGATCGGGAGCCCGCCGAGGAGCGAACCGACGACGGTGAGGCCGACGGCCCAGAGGAGGGCGCCCAGGAGGTTCCAGACGAAGAAGGTGCGGTAGCGGTAGTTGCTCGTGCCGGCCGCGAGCGGGACGTAGGTCCGGACGATCGGGACGAAGCGCCCGAGAACGAGCGCCTTACCGCCGTGCTTCGCGAAGAACGCCTCCGCCTGCTCGAGGTGGGCGGTCTTGAGGATCCGGGCGTCCGGCTTGAAGAGACGCCGGCCGAAGCGGTGCCCGAGGTAGTAGCCCGTCTGGTCGCCGAGGACGGCCGCGACGAAGGCGCAGACCGCGATGATCGCGACGGAGAGGCCGAGCTGCTCGTGCAGGAGACCGGCCGTGACCAGCAGGGAGTCGCCCGGGAGGAACGGGAACAGCACACCGGACTCGATGAACACGATGAGCGACAGCCCGGCGAGGGCCCAGGGGCCGAGGTCGTTGAGGAGGGTTTCGGGATCGAGCAGCATGGACACATGGTTCCAGCCGACGATCAGAGAACTCCCAGAACGTGCGCGTCGTGAAGAGGTGCAGGGCACGCAAAAGCCCTCCCCCGAAACCGGGAGAGGGCTGAGCGCGACGCCCCGCTCGATGAGCGAGGACAGCACAGGCACGACAGAGGCAGGAGTGGAGATGGGGGGAATTGAACCCCCGTCCATCGCTGAGATTGAACGTCTTCTACGGGCGTAGCCAGATGAGGCGTTCTACTCGGCTCCGACCTTTGCTACTGGCTTCTAGGTCGACGAGCCCAGTCGGAGTGGAAGTCCCGTGTGACCCTCCGGCGCGATCACACAGCGAGCCCTCTAGCTGACGCCAGGATCCGGTTAGAAGGCGATCACCGGTCTGACGGACTTATGTGGCTCTGCTACTTACGCAGCGAGAGCGAAGTCAGTGCGCGATTTATTGGCACTTATTGTTTTCCAGAGATCGTTTACGAGATAACCCTGGATCCTCGGCCCGCTTCTCGTTCGCATACAGGCGATGTCGAAACCGATCATCCCCTCGAAGGAGCCTCTGTCGTGCGCTGTGGAGTTGTCGTTCTTCGTGCTGCTGGTGCAGCCCCCTACTCTACCGCGGGAGCGGCATCCACCGCCACCCGCGGCCGATCGGCGATCAGTCGCCGAGGTTGCGCCGAGCCGACATTGCCCGATCGGCCTCGCGGCGGTCCGTCCGCTCGCGGAGCGTCTGGCGCTTGTCGTACTCCTTCTTGCCCTTCGCCACGGCGAGCTCGACCTTGGCCCGACCGTCGGAGAAGTAGATGCGGAGCGGGACGAGCGTGAACCCGCCCTCCTTGGTCTTGTGGCTGATCTTGATGATCTCGGTCTTGTGGAGGAGCAGTTTCCGCTTGCGCCGCGGCGAGTGGTTGTTCCAGGTGCCCTCGGTGTACTCGGGGATGTGCACCGCGTCGAGCCAGATCTCGCCGCCGTCGACGAACCCGTAGCCGTCGACCAGCGACGCACGGCCCTGTCGGAGCGCCTTGACCTCGGTACCCGTGAGGACGATGCCCGCCTCGTACGTGTCGTCGATCAGGTAGTCGAAGCGGGCGCGCCGGTTCGTCGCGACGATCTTCTCGCCGCGATCTCTCGACGACACTTCTTTCGGCATGGCCCTCTCCCGGTGCTCACGATGGTGCTGCTGGTGCGACTTCGCCGCCGTCGGCAGCGCCACGGCAGCCTTCCAGTATAGGGGAAGGCTCGGGAGCTGAGGAGACCGCCGGACTCAGACCTTGAGGTAGCGCCGGATGGCCACGTTGGCGGAGAGCGCCGCCAGGACCGCGCCGATGACGATGAGGAGGGGCACGACGAATGCGGTGTCGCCGAGCCCGACGAACGGGGTGCTCGCGAAGGATTCGGCGAGGTAGCCGCGGACGAAGAACTTCACGATCAGCACGATGGCGCCGCCGGCGAGCACCGATCCGACGAGCGCGGCGATCACGCCCTCGAGGATGAACGGCGTCTGGATGAACCGGTTCGATGCTCCCACGAGTCTCATGATGCCGAGCTCCCGTCTCCTGCTGAAGGCGGAGAGGCGGATCGTCGTGGCGATGAGCAGGACCGCCGCGATGAGCATGAGGACGGCGATCCCGATGGCCGTGTAGCTCGCGGCGTTCAGGACCGAGAAGATCGGCTGCAGGTATCCCCGCTGGTCGACGACGCTCTGCACGCCGGCCTGGTTGGAGAGGCTCTCGATGAGGACGTCGGACTGCGAGGGGTTCTTGAGGTTCACCCAGAAGGTCTCGTTGAGGTACGACGGCTGCACGAACTCGGTCGCCGGGCTGTTCGAGAACTGCTGCTTGAAGCGCTCGTAGGCCTGCTGCTGCGTCTCGAAGTAGTCCTTCTTGATGTAGGGCTTGAGCGTCGTCGAGTCGAGCTGCGCCTGGACCTGGTTCTTCTGGTCGGTCGTGGCCTTGGCCCCGGTGCAGTTGCCGGTGGTGTCGGTGTCGGTGCAGAGATAGACCGCGACCTGCGCCTTGTCGTACCAGTAGCCCTTCATCTGGTTGATCTGCATCTGCATCAGCACCGCGACGCCGACGAAGGTCAGCGAGATGAAGGTGACGAGCACGACGGAGATGACCATCGAGAGGTTGCGGCGGAGGCCGGAACCGACCTCGCCGAGAACGAGTCCGAGTCTCACTGGGCGGCCTCCTGGACGAACGCGGTCTGGGTCGGGTCGGGCGTCGCCTCGAGGCCGACGCGCTGGATCGGGACCGCCTGGGTCTGGTACCCGCCGGAGCGCTCGTCGCGCACGATCGTGCCGCCGGAGAGCTCGATGACGCGCCGCTGCATCTGGTCGACGATGCCCGCGTCGTGGGTGGCCATGAGCACGGTCGTCCCGGAGGCGTTGATCCGGTCGAGGAGCGTCATGATGCCGGCGCTCGTCGAGGGGTCGAGGTTTCCGGTCGGCTCGTCGGCCAGCAGGACCGCGGGACGGTTGACGATGGCGCGCGCGATCGCGACACGCTGCTGCTCGCCTCCCGAGAGCTCGTGCGGCAGGCGCTGGGCCTTGCCGGCGAGGCCGACCATCTTGAGCACGTCGGGGACGGCCTCCTGGATGTAGCCGCGGCTCTTCCCGATGACCTGCAGGGTGAAGGCGACGTTGTCGAACACCGACTTCTGCGGCAGCAGGCGGAAGTCCTGGAAGACGACGCCCAGGTTGCGGCGGAAGTAGGGCACCTTGCGGCTCGAGAGCGTGCCGAGGCGCTGGCCGAGGACGTGGATCTGCCCCTTCGAGGGCTTCTCCTCCTTCAGCACGAGGCGCAGGAAGCTCGACTTGCCGGAGCCGGAGGCACCGACGAGGAAGACGAACTCACCCTTCAGGATTTCCAGGGTGATGCCGTTGAGAGCCGGACGGGGGTTGCCGGCGTAGAACTTGGAGACCTCATCGAAGCGAATCATGACGGGCCAACACTAGGCACGGATGGGAGGTTTCGCTGCGAGGCGCGCCCCTCCGATCCGACGCGTCACCGACCCCAAGAATCGGCTGTGCGCGGGGTGGGAACGATCAGTCGTCGTCGCCGCGCTTGCGCCAGCGGATCCCCGCCGAGAGGAAGCCGTCGAGGTCGCCGTCGAAGACGTTCGAGGGGTTGTTGACCTCGAACTCGCTCCGCAGGTCTTTGACCATCTGATAGGGCGCCAGCACGTAGCTGCGGATCTGGTCGCCCCAGCTCGCCGTGATGTTCCCGGCGAGCTCCTTCTTCTTCGCGTTCTCCGCCTCCTTCTGCAGGAGCAGGAGCCGCGACTGCAGCACCCGCATGGCCGCGGCGCGGTTCTGGATCTGGCTCTTCTCGTTCTGCATCGAGACGACCGTGCCGGTGGGGAGGTGGGTGATGCGCACGGCGGAGTCGGTCGTGTTGACCGACTGGCCGCCGGGGCCCGACGAGCGGAAGACGTCGACGCGGATGTCGTTCTCGGGGATCTCGATCGACTCGGTCTCCTCCATGAGCGGGATGACCTCGACGGCGGCGAAGCTCGTCTGGCGTTTGCCCGCGGCGCCGAACGGCGACATGCGGACCAGACGGTGGGTCCCCGCCTCGACGCTGAGCGTGCCGAAGGCGTACGGGGCGTCGACCTCGAAGGTGGCCGACTTGATGCCCGCCTCCTCGGCGTAGCTGGTGTCCATCACGGTGGTCTTGAAGCCGTGCTGCTCGGCGTAGCGCAGGTACATGCGCAGGAGCATCTCGGCGAAGTCGGCGGCGTCGACTCCCCCGGCCCCCGCGCGGATGGTGATCACGGCGGGGCGCGGGTCGTACTCGCCGTCGAGGAGCGTCTGGATCTCGAGGGTGTCCATCATCGCCTGGATGCTCTTGAGCTCGGCCGCGGCCTCGTCGGCGGACTCCTGGTCGTCGCCCTCGTTCGCCATCTCGACGAGCACCTCGAGGTCGTCGAGACGCTGCCCCGTCGTCTGGATCTTCTCGAGCTCGGCCTTGCGGTGGCTCAGATCGCTCGTGACGCGCTGCGCGTTGTCGGTGTCGTTCCAGATCTCCGGGTCGGACGCCTCCTGCTCGAGCGACGCGATCTCGGACTCGAGCCGCTCCACGCCGATGACGGCGGAGATGTCGGCGAAGGTGGACCGCAGCGCGGCGATCCGGTCGGAGAAGTCGAGCTCGATCATGGTCCCCAAGCCTACCCGGCGGCCCGCGAGGGCAGGATGCCCGGACTCAGCGCCCCAGGAGCGGGGTGCGGTCGGCGTAGCCGGCCTTCGTCGCCCGGGCCACCGCGTCGGGCAGGACCGCGAGGAACGCCTCGACGTCGGCCTCGGTCGTGGTGTGACCGACCGTGATGCGGAGCGCTCCTCGGGCCTCCTCCTCCGGGACGCCCATCGCCAGCAGCACGTGGGACGGCTCGGGGATGCCCGCCTGGCAGGCCGAGCCCGTGGAGACGCTGACCCCCGCGGCATCGAGGAGGAACAGCAGCGAGTCGCCCTCGCAGCCGGGGAAGGTGAAGTGCGCGTTGCCGGGCAGGCGATGCCGGGGATCGCCGCGGAGCACCGCCCCGGGGACGCCGGCGACGACGCCGCGGACGACTCGGTCGCGGAGCGGTGCGAGGTCGGGGTGAGGATGGGAGGCGGCGACCGCGAAGGAGACGGCGGCCGGGGCATCCTGCGTTCCCGACCGCACCTGGCGCTGCTGCCCGCCGCCGTGCAGGAGCGGGACGACCGTGGCCGCCCGGGAGAGGACGAGAGCGCCGATGCCGATCGGCCCGCCGATCTTGTGCGCGGAGACGCTGAGCGCCGCGAGCCCGGACGAGCGGAAGTCGACGGGCACCTGGCGGTACGCCGCGACCGCGTCGGAATGGACCGGGACGCCGTGGGCCGCGGCGAGCGCGACCACCTCGTCGACGGGCTGGAGGGTGCCCACCTCGTTGTTGGCCCAGAGCAGCGTGACCAGCGCGACGTCGTCGGAGCGGCGGAGCGACTCCTCGAGCGCGTCCAGCCGGATGCGGCCGAGGGCGTCGAGCGGGATCCACTCGACGACCGCCCCCTCCGCGGTGGCCAGCCACTCGACGGTGTCGACGGTGGCGTGGTGCTCTCCCCCGGGCACCAGGAGCCGCGGGCGCGGCCGGTCGCGCTGCCTCGCCCACCACAGGCCCTTGATGGCGAGGTTCACCGATTCGGTGCCGCCCGAGGTGAAGACGACCTCGATGGGGTCGCAGCCGAGCGAGGCGGCCACGCGCTCGCGCGCCTCCTCGAGGACGCGCTTCGCGTTCTGCCCGGCGGAGTGGATGGAGGACGGGTTGCCGACCTCGCGGAGGGCGAGCGTGTAGGCGTCGATCGCCTCCGGGAGCATCGGGGTCGTCGCCGCGTGGTCGAGGTACACCGCCACCGCGTCTCCTTCCGCTCGTTCCGGGTTCCGGCCTTCACCCGCCGTTCATTTACTCTAAGACTCGTGACCGGAGTCCAGCTCGTGCGAGACGAACCCACCGCTGTCGATCCCCTGCGCGATCTGGGGCTCCACCACGGGCCGGACGGGCCCACGCTGCGTGTCTGGTCGGGGGCCGCCACGAGCGTCGACCTCGTCATCGACGACGCCCCTCAGGAGCGCGTCGTCCCGATGCGACGCGACGCCCACGGCGTCTGGACGGGCTCGGATCCGCGACTCACGCCGGGACGGCGCTACTGGCTGCGGGCCGACGGCCACCCGAAGAGCGCGCTGGGCGTCGTGACCCCGTTCGACCCGAAGGTCAACCTCCTCGACCCCTACGCGCGCGGTCTCGGCCGGACCGGCCGCGGCGAGTGGCGCGGCGTCGTCGTCGACGAGGCCTTCGACTGGGGCGGCGTCGAGAAGCCCCTGACCCCGCTCGACCACACGGTCGTGTACGAGGCGCACGTCCGCGGCTTCACGCGCCTGTCGCCGCACGTGCCGGAGGATCTCCGCGGCACCTACGCCGGGCTGGCCCACGAGTCCACCATCGCCTACCTGACGAATCTCGGCGTCACCGCCGTCCAGCTCCTGCCGGTCCACCAGCACGTCGACGAGCAGCGGCTCGTCGCGCAGGGGTTCGAGAACTACTGGGGTTACAACACCCTCTCCTACTTCGCCCCGCACGCCGGATACGCCTCCCGGGACGCCCAGCTCGCCGGAGCGTCGGCGATCCTGCGGGAGTTCAAGGGGATGGTGCGGCTCCTGCACGAGGCCGGCATCGAGGTGTGGCTCGACGTCGTCTACAACCACACGGCCGAGGAGGGCGAGGACGGCCCGGTGACGAGCCTCCGCGGGCTCGACGGCAGCTACTACCGGCACGACGCCGAGGGGCGGCCGATCGACGTCACCGGGTGCGGGAACACGCTCGACACGAGCCTCCCCGCCGCCCGACGCCTCGTGCTCGACTCGCTCCGGTACTGGGCGAACGAGCTGCAGATCGACGGGTTCCGCTTCGACCTGGCCGCGACCCTCGGCCGCGGTGCCGACGCGGTCTTCTCGCCCGACGACCCGCTCCTGACCGCGATCCGCGACGACGCGGCGCTCGCGGGCGTGAAACTCGTCGCCGAGCCCTGGGACGTCGGCCTCGGCGGCTGGCAGACGGGGAACTTCCCCGACGGCTGGAGCGAGTGGAACGACCGCTTCCGCAACCGGGCCCGCGATTTCTGGCTCCGCGACGTGGCGGACGCCCGGGCGGGCGGAGCGGCCCGGAACGGCCTGGGGAGCTTCGCGTCCAAGCTGAGCGGATCCAGCAACATCTACGCGCACGACCGGGGCCCGCTCGCGGGGGTCAACTTCATCACGGCGCACGACGGCTTCACGCTCGCCGACGTCGTCGCCTACGACCAGAAGCACAACCTCCGGAACGGCGAGGAGAACCGCGACGGCACCGACGACAACCGGTCGTTCAACCACGGGGTCGAGGGACCGACCGACAACCCGTGGATCCTCGACGCCCGGCGCAGGGCGAGTCGGAACCTCCTCGCGACGCTCCTGCTGTCGGCCGGGATCCCGATGATCACCGCCGGGGACGAGATCGGCCGGACCCAGCGGGGCAACAACAACGGCTACTGCAGCGACGACGAGATCTCCTGGGTCGATTGGCAGCTCGACGACGCCCGGGAGGCTCTCCTCGCCGACACGAAGGCGCTGATCCGGCACCGGCGGGAGAACCCCGCCCTCCGCCCGGTGCGCTTCGGCACCCAGGGGCGCGTCACGCTCTCGGCGACCGACATGAGCTGGTTCGGCGACGACGGCCTGCCGATGGCCGCCGACGCGTGGAACGACCCCCACCGGCGAACCCTCCAGTACCTGGCCGCGTCGACGCCCGAGACGGAGGAGTTCAACCGGGTCCTGGTCGTGGTCCACGGCTCGGAGACCTCCGTGACGGTGACCCTGCCGGAGGCTCCCGGGGTGAGCGGTTACGAACCCCTGTGGACGAGCGGCGACGTCTTCGACCCGGCCCCGAAGAAGCCGGGCGCGGGTCACGACCTGCACGGGCCGACCGTCACGCTCTGGCGCGTGTCGTGACCGCCTTCGTCGCCTCGTGAGCACCAGGGCGCCCGGCACACCCGCGACCGTCGCGCTCGAGCGGGCCGGGATCCCGTTCACCGCGCACACCTACGAGCACGCCGACACCGCGACGAACTTCGGCCTCGAGGCGGCGGCCCTGCTGCGGCTCGACGAGGAGCAGGTCTTCAAGACGCTCGTCACGGACGTGGACTCCCGCCTCGTGGTGGCGGTCGTACCAGTGTCCGGTCGTCTCGATCTCAAGGCGCTGGCGACGGCGGTCGGCGGGAAGAAGGCGCAGCTCGCCGATCCTCACCTCGCCGAGCGGCGCACCGGCTACATCGTCGGAGGCATCAGTCCGATCGGGCAGAAGACCGCTCTCGAGACGGTGGTGGACGAGACGGCGTGGCTGTTCGACACCGTCTTCGTGAGCGGCGGGCGCCGCGGCTTCGACATCGAGCTGACGCCGGACGACCTCCGCCGGGCGACCGGGGCGACGGTCGCGGCCATCGCGCGCGACTGACGCGTTCACCGACCCGGGCGGCTCCTGCCCGGCGTGAACCGCCGATCGACGTCGGACACACCGAAGTCCGCTCCGGATCGGGCATCCGGAGCGGACTTTCAGGGAGCCGGGCACGTTCGGGCGCGCCGGATCTCTGTCGACGACCACGCGACTCCGCGTTCGGGCGCGGAGCGGCGCCGTGGCGATCGCTCGGAGGGCGTCCCCGATTCGGGCGGGGGCGAGCCGGGCGGGTAGTCCCGGGTTCTCTCGAGAGCTGGTGATCGCGTGTCGTCGAGTCGGTGTGGGCACCGGCCGGGCTGATCGTCCCCGCCGGACGGCGATCGGTGGGGGCCGGTGGAGCTTCTCCGGACCGTTCCGTTCGTCGTGAGAGTGACATTACTGGTCCCCCAGAGTGCGGACAAGCGAACACGCCCGGGCCGGGTCCCCCAGAACGGGGGTGACTCCCGTATCCGCTGTTCGGCGGACACTCACTTGTCCCCCGATCGCGCCGCGGACCGCAGGATGCCCGTCCCCCGGTCATCCCGCCTGACCCGCCGACCCGCCAGACCGGGTACGGTCGATGCGTGGCGACGCGAGCAGAATCCAAGGCCGGAACACGAGTCGGGCGGATCCCCATCCAGGGCCTCCGCCCTCGAACCCCCGACGGCGTCTTCGACACGAAGGCGTTCGCGGGAGAGGTGGTGCCCTTCCAGGCGACCGTCTTCCGGGAGGGGCACGACATCATCGACGTCGCCCTGGTGACGATCGACCCGCGCGGGCAGGTGTCGAGGCGTCGCATGACCCCGGGCATCCCCGGCACCGATCTCTGGAGCGCCGAGGTCCTGTTCGAGGCCGAGGGCCTGCACACCTGGTTCGTCGAGGCGTGGAACGACGACTGGGCGACGTGGCTGCACGCCGCCGAGATCAAGATCCCCGTCGGCCAGGACGTCGACAACGTCTTCGCGTCGGGCCGCGAGCTCCTCGAGCGCGCCTCCAAGCGGGAGCCGGACAGCGTCCTCTACCGCGACGGCGCCAAGGCCCTCGGGAACGCCGGGCTCAGCCCGGCCGCGCGACTCCGGGTCGCCACCGACCAGCGGCTCGCCGCGGCGCTCCACGCGCGCCCTCTCGCCAGCCTCATCACCCAGAGCGGCAAGCAGCACCTCCGCGTCGAGCGCACGCGCGCCGCCGTCGGCAGCTGGTACGAGTTCTTCCCGCGCTCCGAGGGAGCCAAACGCCAGGAGGACGGTACCTGGAAGAGCGGCACGTTCCGCACCGCGGCGCGGCGGCTCCCCGCCATCTCGCGGATGGGCTTCGACGTCGTCTACATCCCGCCCGTCCACCCCATCGGGACGACGTTCCGCAAAGGGCCGAACAACAGCCTCGAGGCCGGCCCGAACGACCCCGGCTCGCCCTACGCCATCGGCTCCCCCGACGGCGGCCACGACGCCGTGCACCCCGACCTCGGGACGATCGAGGACTTCGAGTGGTTCGTCGGCGCCGCCCAGAACGTCGGCCTGGAGCTGGCCCTCGACCTGGCCCTGCAGTGCTCTCCCGACCACCCCTGGGTCGCGGAGCACCCGGAGTGGTTCACCACCCTCCCCGACGGCACCATCGCCTACGCCGAGAACCCGCCGAAGAAGTACCAGGACATCTACCCGCTCAACTTCGACAACGACTACGAGGGAATCAGCCGGGAGATCCGCCGCATCGTGCGGTTCTGGATCGACCGCGGCGTGACGATCTTCCGCGTCGACAACCCGCACACCAAGCCGGTGCACTTCTGGGAGTGGCTGCTGGAGGACATCCGGAGCGACCACCCGGAGGTCGTCTTCCTGGCGGAGGCCTTCACGAAGCCCGCCATGATGCAGGCGCTCGCCCAGGTCGGCTTCCAGCAGTCGTACACCTACTTCACGTGGCGGAACGAGAAGTGGGAGCTCGAGGAGTACCTCCGCGAGGTCTCCTCCGAGACGAGCCCGTGGTTCCGTCCGAACTTCTTCGTCAACACGCACGACATCCTCACCCCCTACCTGCAGTTCGGCGGTGTGCCCGCCTACAAGATCCGCGCGGCGATCGCGGCCACCGCGTCTCCCACCTGGGGCGTCTACTCCGGGTACGAGCTGGTCGAGAACGTCGCCCGGCCGGGCTCCGAGGAGAACATCGACAACGAGAAGTACGAGTTCAAGCCGCGCGACTGGCAGGCCGAGGAGGCGGCGGGCGCCTCCATCGCGCCGTACCTCACCCAGCTCAACCGGATCCGCGCCGCACATCCCGCCCTCCGCCAGCTCCGCAACCTGACGGTCCACGGCAGCGACGACGACGCGATCCTCGTCTACTCGAAGTACCTCGCCGGCGAGCACACCCGCTCCGGCCGCTCCGACGCGATCATCGTCGTCGTGAACACCGATCCCCACTCCGCCCGGGAGACGACGGTCCGGTTGGATCCGACCGCGTTCGGCGTCGCACCCGGCACCCGATTCACCGTCCGCGACCTCATCACCCAGCAGTCCTGGGTCTGGGGCGGAGACGACTACGTGCGGCTCGACGCCTTCGTCGAGCCGGCGCACATCCTCGCGGTCGACTTCAACCGCGCTCCCTAGGAGGTTCCCCATGCCCGAAAACACCCTCCTCGTGCCGGTCCTGGACCCCCACGAGTCGTACCTCGTGTCCATCGGGAGCCACCCGCACCCGCACCGGATCCTCGGCCCGCACCACCTCGACGCGGGAGTGCTCGTCCGTGTCCTCCGGCCGCTCGCCGAGTCCGTCACCCTCATCATCGAGACCGGTGCGCGCCTGTCGATGGCGCACGTCGGCAACGGGATCTGGGAGGCCCTGGCGATCATCGAGCCGGGCGCCTACTCCGTCGAGGCCACCTACGAGGGCGGCTCGCCCTGGACGACCGACGACCCCTACCGCTTCTGGCCGACCGTCGGCGAGGTCGACCTCTACCTCTTCGGCGAGGGTCGGCACGAGGAGCTGTGGCGCGTCCTCGGGTCGCACGTCAAGGAGCAGCAGGGCGTCCTCGGCACCTCCTTCGCGGTCTGGGCACCCCACGCCGGCGCCGTCCGGGTCAAGGGGGATTTCAACGGCTGGTACGGCGTCTCCCACGCCCTCCGCCGCCTCGACGGCAACGGCGTCTGGGAGCTCTTCGTCCCCGGGCTGACCGAGGGCACCTACAAGTACGAGCTCCTGACCGCCGACGGCCGCTGGGTCGAGCGGGCCGACCCCATGGCCCGGCAGGCAGAGACGCCCCCGCAGACGGCGTCCGTCATCACCCGCGCCCAGCACACCTGGGACGACGAGGCCTGGATGCGCAAGCGCGCGTCGGTCGAGCCGTCCAGCCAGGCCATGAGCGTGTACGAGCTCCACGTCGGATCCTGGCGCCCCGGCCTGTCCTACCGCGACCTCGCCGACCAGCTGATCGAGTACGTCTCCGATCTGGGCTTCACCCACGTCGAGTTCATGCCGCTCGCGGAGCACCCGTTCGGCGGCTCCTGGGGCTACCAGGTCTCCGGCTACTACGCTCCGACGTCGCGCTTCGGCTCCCCCGACGATCTCCGCTACCTGATCGACCGGCTCCACCAGGCCGACATCGGCGTGATCATGGACTGGGTGCCCGGGCACTTCCCGAAAGACGAGTGGGCGCTGGCGAAGTTCGACGGCCAGCCGCTCTACGAGCACAGCGACCCGCGGCTCGGCGAGCAGCCCGACTGGGGCACCCTGGTGTTCAACTTCGGCGACTCGCAGGTGCGCAACTTCCTCGTCGCGAACGCGCTCTACTGGCTGGAGGAGTTCCACATCGACGGCCTCCGCGTCGACGCCGTCGCCTCCATGCTCTACCTCGACTACAGCCGCGAGGAGGGCCAGTGGGTGCCGAACCGCTTCGGCGGGCGGGAGAATCTCGAGGCCATCTCGTTCCTCCAGGAGGCGAACGCCACGGCCTACAAGCGCTCCCCCGGCATCGTGATGATCGCCGAGGAGTCCACCTCGTTCCCCGGCGTCTCGCGCCCGACGAGCGAGGGCGGCCTCGGCTTCGGGATGAAGTGGAACATGGGCTGGATGCACGACTCGCTCGAGTACATCCAGCGCGACTCCCTCTACCGCAGCTACCACCACAACGAGATCACGTTCTCGTTCGTCTACGCGTTCAGCGAGAACTTCCTCCTGCCGATCAGCCACGACGAGGTCGTGCACGGCAAGGGCTCGCTCATCGGCAAGATGCCCGGCGACGACTGGCAGAAGCGCGCGAACCTCCGCGCCTACCTCGCCTTCATGTGGGGGCACCCGGGCAAGCAGCTGCTGTTCATGGGCTCCGAGTTCGGGCAGCCGTCCGAGTGGAGCGAGCAGCGCGGCCTCGACTGGTGGATCCTCGACCAGCCGACCCACCAGGGCATCCACGCCCTCGTCAAGAGCCTCAACACCAGCTACCGCGCCGAGCGTGCCCTCTGGGACCACGATTTCGACACGGACGGGTTCGAGTGGATCGAGGGCGGCGCGGCCGAGCAGAGCGTCGTGGCGTTCCTCCGGAAGTCGGACGACGGCGGCAAGATCGCGGTCCTCGCCAACTTCTCCGGTCAGCCCGTCACCCAGCGGCTGGGGCTCCCGGTCTCGGGTGTCTGGACCGAGATCCTCAACACCGACGCCGAGGCCTACGGCGGCTCCGGAGTCGGGAACCTCGGCAGCGTCACCGCGACCGACGACCCGTGGGGCGGACGGCCCGCCTCCGCCGAGGTCCAGCTGCCGCCGCTCGGCGTGATCTGGCTCCGACTCGAGAGCTGAGGAGCACCCTGCGACCGGAAGAGCCGGCCGCCCCCGTCGACGACGGAGGGCGGCCGGCTCTTCTTCGCGCGGGAGACCCCGGTGAGCGACGCCGCTAGTAGAGCAGCATCGTCAAGCGGCGCCGCGCCGCGGTGACGCTCGGCGCGTCGACCCCGACGATCTCGAAGTAGTCGAGGAGCCGCGTGCGGACGGCGTCGCGGCCGGCCTGGTCGAGCGCGGGGAAGAGCGTCAGGAGCCGGTCGAACGCGTCGTCGACGTGGCCGCCCGAGACGTCGAGGTCGGCGACCGCGAGCTGGGCGTCGACGTCCTCGGGCCCCGCGGCGGCGCGCGACCGGATGTCGGCCAGCGTCGCCCCCTGCAGGCGCTCGAGGAGCGACACCTGGGCGAGGCCGGCCACGGCGAGCTGGTCGCGCGGGTCCTGAGCGATCGCCAGCCGGTAGGCCTCCTGCGCGCGCTGGTAGTCGCCGGCCTCGATGGCGTCGTACGCCTCCTGGTGGTGCGGGGGCAGCGGCTCGGGCTCCGGTTCGCCCTGCTCGTCGGCGGGGGCCGCGGCCTCGTAGGGGACGCTCCCCGTCACGCCGTTCTGCTCCGCGAGCTGGAGGACCTGCTCGAAGACCTCCCGGACCTGCGCCTCCGGGAGAGCCCCGACGAAGAGCGACACGGGTCGACCGCCGATGACCGCAGCGACGGTCGGGATCGACTGCGCCTGGAACGCCTCGGTCAGCTGCGGATTCGTGTCGGCGTCGACCTTGGCGAGGACCAGTCGGCCCGCGTACTCCTCGACGAGCTTCTCGAGGATCGGTGAGAGCTGCTTGCAGGGCCCGCACCACTCGGCCCAGATGTCGACGATGACGGGGACCTCGCGGCTGAGGTCGAGGACGGCCGTGAACGTCTCGTCGGTGACGTCGACGACGAGCGACGTCGTGCCGCGCGCGCCCCGGGACGGCGCCGCGCCGTCGCCCTCCGCTCCGCCTCGCGCGGCGGGAGCCGCGGGCCGGTTGACGAGGGACGACAGGTCGACGGCTCCGCGGAGACTAGCGGGGGTCGGGGGGACGTTGCTCATGAAACCTCTTTCGCTGAGATCAAAGCCTGGCTGAAGCCGAGCAGCACGATCTTGTCGGTGCTGCCCACCTTCGGGACGGAGAAGAGCAGCTGCACGCCGTAGGTGGCCGTGATGCCCTTCGTGGACTTCGACACGCCGCTCAGCGACTTCACCTCGCCCTCGGTGTTGACCTCTGCGCCCGCCTTCGTCGGCTTGACCGTCTCGATCTCGTCGAGCGAGACGGACACGATGGCGCCCGCGGTCGTGTCGGCGAGGGCGATGATCGGGTCCGTGCCGTTCTGGCTGGAGTACGCGATCGACGCGGTCGTCGGCAGCTTCTTCGCCTTGGCGTCCTTGTAGGGCTTGCCGATCTTGTCGCGGAGGGTGTCGCCGTCCTTCTGGAAGGCGTCCGCCGACGAGCTCGCGTCGCCGTTCTTGAGGATGTCGGCGTACGCGGACGCCACCTTGTCGGGCTCCATGGCGAGCAGCTTCACGTCGGGCGCGAGTCGGGCGGCGCCGATGGTGGCGGACGGCACGTTGTCGACCTTCTCGCCGGCTTCGAGCCCGACGAGGTAGTCGACCTTGTAGGGGTCGCGGGCGGTCTCCTGCAGGAGCATGACGCCGACGGGGGCCGCCTTCGTGTCGGAGGCGTCGGAGACGACCGCGAACACCGTCCGGGGCCAGGAGTCGGCCTGCTGGGGCAGCATCACGCGGAGGGGACCCGTCGGGATCGACAGCGCGGGAGCGACCGACGAGTCGGCCTTGCGGATCGTGTAGTTGGCGGTGCGCTGCGCGAGGGCGGGCCCCGTGAAGCGCGTCTCTGCGAGCTTCGCGTCGAGGTTCTTGTCGGCCGAGGCCTGGACGGCGACGATGCGCTGCAGGATCCGCGACGCCTGCGCGTCGGTCACGGCGGGAGGCTGGAGGCCGTTCGAGGACGGCGACGTCGGGGTCGCCCCGGGCGTGGCGGCGGGTGAGGCGGCGTTCTGCCCGCCCTGCGGCCAGTACTCGGAGGAGCAGCCGGCGAGGCCCAGGGACGCGACGAGGACGACGGGGACGACCGCGATCATCCTGCGACCGGACCGGCGGCGCGGCCCGGCGGGGCCGCTGCCGAGGGCGAGCTTCCGCTCGGCGCGCACGGACCGCTGGCGCTCCACCCGGGGCAGCTTCGGCGGCTTACCCGTGCCGGAGGTGCGGCGCGGACCCCGGGTGCGCCGGTGGTGGCGGATGGCCCAGACGAAGAGCAGGATGCCCAGCAGGAAGACGACGAGCCCCGCGGTGACGAGCGGACCGACGAGCGGCGTCGCGGTCGAGAGAGGCCACGTGACGGAGACCTTCGTCGGGGCCGGGTCGGTCCCGTCGGACGCGATCAGGAGCGAGATGTCGTTCGGGGCGTCGAGACGGAAGTCGAGGCTCCTGCCGGAGTACTGCTGGTACCAGAGGTCGGAGTCCGCCGGATCGGCGGCCTCCGCACCGCTGCCCGCGACGGTCTTCGAGACCAGTTCGCCCGACGTCTGGTCGAAGCGGACGGAGTTGTAGGAGGAGTCGCCCACCCAGCCGGCGATGTCGCTGGAGCGACCGTAGGCCGCGAAAGCTTTGGACCCGCCGGAGACGGTGATCGTCTCGACGCCGTCGTGGCCCTTCAGAGCCGAGGCCGGGATGACCGTGACCGGGGCGCTGGAGGTCGTGGTGACCGTGGAGGTGACGCTCTCGGGAGGAGCGAAGACCGTTCGCTGAGCCAACCCGAGCAGCACCAGCAGTGCTGCCACCACCAGGGTGACGACAGCCAAGACGAAACGCACGCTTTTTCTCCCTTCGTGCCACCATCCGGGATCTGGCGGCAGCGAATTTAAGACGGTTCAGGATAGCCGACGTCTCTGAGAGCAACCTAGCCTCCGCCCGAGCCGCCGTATCCCGCTAAAATGCGGAGGTTCGCCCTCACTCGGCGGCGGACTCCCCCACCGCTACCGCGCGCGCCCTGCCAGACGTCCGGGCCGCGCACCACCAGGGAGACATCGTGGCCACTGACGAGGCTGAATTCGGAACCGAACTCCGCGGGTACCGCAAAGAAGAGGTCGACAAGGCCCTGAACGAGCTGCGCCGCGAACTCATCAAGGCGAACGCCGATCGCGCCGAGTCGGCGAACGAGACCCGTCAGCTCGCTCAGCGCATCGAGGCGCTCGAGGACGAGCTGGAGGAGGTCGGGCACCCCAGCTACAAGGGGCTCGGAGCCAAACTGGAGAACACGCTCCGCCTGGCCGAGGAGCAGTCGAACGACCTCATCGCGAAGACGGAACGCGAGGCGAGCGAGCTGCGCACCACGTCCTCGGCCGAGGCCCAGCGCGCGGTCGAGGAGGCTCACGAGCGCTCCGCCGACATCCTCGACGACGCCCGCGGTCGCGCCGCGGCCCAGATCGAGGAGTCGACGGGAGAGGCCGACCGGCTCGTGTCCCGCGCCCGCGCCGACGCCGCCGCGATGATCGAGGACGCCGAACGGGACGCCGCCGCGACGCGGACGACGGCCAGCACCGAGGCCGCCGAGGCGCTCTCGACGGCCCGACGAGAGGCCGCCGCCCTCCGAGCGGAAGCCGAGCGCGAGGTCGCCGAACTGCGCTCGCGGGTCGACGCCGACCTCGCCGCCGCTCGCGACGAGGCCGCCACGCTCGCCCGCGACACCGCGGAGTTCCGGGCCCTCCTCACGAGCGACACGGAGCGCCAGCGGGCCGATCTCGACAACGAGGGCCGCACCGTCCGCGACGAGCTCGCCCGCCTCGACGAGACGACCCGCGCCGAGCTCGCGCGGGAGATCCAGGCCCGCCGGGCCGACCTCGATCGCGAGGTGCTCAACACCCGCGCCGAACTCGACGACGACCGCGACAACCAGCGCGCCGAGCTGGAGCGCGAGATCAGCGCAGCCCGCGCCGCCCTCGCGAACGACGCCGAGACCACGCGGCTCGCTCTCGAGCGCGAGGCCGAGACCACGCGAGCCGACCTCGACCGCGAGGTCGAGGAGGCCCACCACGACATCGAGGCCGCCCGACTGGCCAGCCGCGAGGAGATCGAGCGCACCACCCGCCAGACCCGGGAGCAGATCGAGCGCGATGTGGAGCAGACGCGGGAGCGCCTCGCCAGAGAGACCGCCGAGCAGGCCGCACGACTCCAGGACGAGGCCGACCGAGCCCACGCCGATCTCGCCGCCGACCTCGCCGAGACCCGTGCCCGCCTCGCGCACGACGACGAGGAGCAGCGCGCTCGGCTCCGGAACGAGCGCGAGACCCTCGAGGCCGAGATCGCGGCCGAGCGCGAGCGCGTGGCGGCAGAACTGGCCGCCGAGGCCGAGACCCGTCGTCGCGACCTCGACGTCGAGCTCGCCCAGCGCCGAGACGAGGCTGAGCAGGACTTCGTGCAGCGGCACGACGACGCCGTGGCCGAGACGCAGACGTTCCTCGACGAGGCCAACGCGCAGCTCGCCGAGGTGACCCAGCGCGCCGAGACGAAGCGGCGCGAGGCACGGAAGGCCGAGGAGAGCGCCTACAACGACGCGCGCAAGATCCGCTCCGACGCCGACCGCGTCAGCAGCGAGACGCTCCGCAACGCCGAGAGCCGCGCCGAGTTCCTCGTGTCCGACGCGGAACGCCGCGCCCGTGACATCATCGGAGACGCGGAGGAGCGCCTCGCCGACATCACCCGCGAACGCGAATCCGTCGCCACCTACTTCGAGAACCTCCGGGGGATGGTCGGCCAGATCGAACAGGTCTCCCCCGAGTGAGAATCCACAACCCCTACCGGCTCGGCCTCTTCGGCGGGCTCGGCGTCCTGAGCGCGGTCGTCATCGGAGCCGCCATCGGCGAGCTCTCGACGATCCTCACCTACTGCGGCGTCGCCCTCTTCCTGGCGCTGGGCCTCGACCCGGTCGTCCAGTGGCTCGAGAACCGCAAGCTGCCGCGCCCCCTCGCGATCACCATCGTCATGGTGGCCGTGCTGCTGGCCTTCGTCGGCGTCGTGTTCGCGATCGTCCCCACGATCATCAGCCAGACGACCGACCTCGTGAACAACCTGGCGACCTACCTCCAGAGCGTCACGGCCAAGCAGTTCGTCGACAACCTGCAGTCGCTGGTCCCCGAGAGCGTCTTCAACGTGCAAGACGCCCTGAACGGCGTCATCGGCTTCCTCACCGATCCCAAGAACGTCGTCGCCATCGGCGGCGGCGTGCTCGCCGTCGGCGTCGCCATCGGCAACGGGGTGGCCGGCACCATCGTCGTGCTCATCCTCACGCTCTACTTCATGGCGTCGCTCAACAGCATGAAGGGCGGGCTCTACCAGCTCGTCCCGAAGTCGAACCGCTCGGAGTTCGCCCGGCTCTCCGATGCGATCAGCCGCTCCGTCGGCCGCTACGTCATCGGCCAGGTGGCCCTGGCGCTCCTGAACGGTGTCCTGAGCTTCGTCGTCCTGTCTATCGCAGGAGCCCAGCTCCCGGCCTTCTTCGCCTTCATCGCGTTCATCGGCGCACTGATCCCCCTCGTCGGCACCGTCAGCGCCGCGGCGATCATCGTCCTCGCCCAGGTCGCGCTCCTGCCGCTCAGCCCCGCCACCTGGATCTTCCTGGCGATCTGGTACCTGGTCTACATGCAGGTGGAGGCCTACATCCTGGCTCCCCGCGTGATGCGCCAGGCCGTCAAGGTGCCCGGCGTCATCGTCATCATCTCGGCGCTCGTGGGCGGCACGCTGCTGGGCGTGCTGGGAGCACTGATCGCCGTCCCCGTCGCTGCGGCCGTGCTCCTCATCGTGCGCGAGGTGGTCATACCGAGGCAGAACGCCCGCTAACGCTCCGAGCCGGGCTCCGGCCAGGTCTCGCCGAGCGGCAGGGCCCGCGGGTTGACGACGCGGACGATCTCGCTGAGAACACGCCGGGTCTGGTTCTCGCCGACCCACAGGTGCTTGCCGTTCTCCACCTCGATCAGTTCCGTCTCGGGCACCGCGGCGAACCTCTCGCGCGCCTCGGCGGGCCGCAGGAAGTCGTCGAACTCCGGGATCAGAGCCACGAGCCTCCTGCCGGAGCCTGCCCAGCGCGCGAGCTCGTCGGGGCGCGCGCGACGGAGTGGAGGCGAGAGCAGGATCGCGCCCGCGATGTCGTGCTCGAGTGCGTGCTTCAGGGCGACCTCCGTGCCGAACGACCAGCCCACCAGCCACGGGGTCGGGAGCCCCCGCTCGCGGAGGAACGCGACCGCTGCGGCGAGGTCGAACCGCTCCGTCTCGCCGTCGCCGAACTCGCCCTCCGACCGGCCCCGGGGCGACGAGGCGCTGCGGAAGTTGAACCGGAGGACGGCGAGGTCGGCCTGCGCCGGGAGCCGGGCCGACGCCTTGCGGAGCACATGGCTGTCCATGAAGCCGCCGGCCGTGGGCAGAGGGTGCAGGGTCAGCAGAGTGGCCACGGGCTCCCGGTCGACCGGGACGGCCAGTTCGCCGACGAGCGTGAGACCGTCGGAGGTCTGCAGCTCGATGTCGGTGCGGACGGCGGGCAGCAGGACGCCGCCCTTCACCTCGACGGACGGGTCGGTCACGAGATCCTCCAGCAGTGGGTGTGCCAGTGACGGCGAGCGGCGAGGTCGGCCTCCTCGCCGAAGAGGCCGTCGGCGCGCCAGGCGACGATGTGCGGCGTGCCGGGAGCGACCGTCAACTCGCACCCCGGGCAGACGTACGACTTCGTGGACGACGTGCCGGCTATGGCCTGGACGACGAAGTCGCGGCCCCGCCGGGACTCCACGTGCTGACCGCCGTAGAGAACGCGCGAGAGATCCGAGCCCTCGGAATCGTCACGCCTCGGCCCGAATCGGCTGCTGCGAGGTCGGTTGCTTCGGGGCATGAGTCCACCCTATCGACGCCAGGACGCCCCCCGGGATGCGGAGGACGCGTGCCGATCAATACCAGTTGAAGGCTTCGGAGTGCGCCCAGGCGCCGCAGGGGTTCCCGTAGCGGCCCTGGATGTAGTTGAGGCCCCAGGTGATCTGGGTGGAGGCGCTCGTCTGCCAGTCGGCACCGACGGAGGCCATCTTGCTGCCCGGGAGGGCCTGCGGGATGCCGTAGGCGCCGGAGGGGTTGGAGGCGTAGACGTTCCAGCCGGACTCCCTGTTCCAGAGCGACACCAGGCAGTTGAACTGCGAGGAGTCCCAGCCGCGCGCGGCGACGAGCTGGGCGCCGATCGCCTGCGCGCTGCCCGGCGTGGGAGCGGCGGCCGCGGGGGCAGCGACGACGGCGGACTGGACGGCGGCGCCCGATCCCGTGGCGGTCGCATCGGCGACGGGCGCGGCGGCGACGACCTTGGGCTTCACGACGACGGGCGGCGTGTAGTTGACCGTGTAGGCGTCGCGGGCGGCGGAGACGCTGCTGCCCGCCGCGACGGTGAAGGTCTGACCGGCGACTGCACGGGCGGTCCCGGCCGGAGCCACGACCGTCGAGGCGTCGGGGGTGGCCGCGTAGGCACCCGACAGCGGGTTGACCAGGGAGGCGGAGACGAACGCGAAGCTCGCGGCGAAGCCGACCATCGGAAGGACCACGCGCTTGCTGCGGAGCACCGAGCTCCGGAACGAGGCCGGAGCCGCTACACGGGCGCTCGAGGCGGCCGGCTGCGGGAGACGCCGCACGGGCTGTGCCGCCCGGGGTCGCTCGGTCGCCGACCGGGTGTGTTGTCCCGCCCCTGTCGCGATGGTGCCGCGCGAGGGACGACTTTTACCGGATACGTGAACTGCCGCGTGCCTGCCCATAAGTTCTCCGAGTGTAACGGAAGGATCACGGACTGCCAAGGCGCCTCACCGAACGGCGAGCATCACATCCACGACGCTGTCGAGGACGAGGTCGACCTGACCCTCGCGGTAGCCGCCCCGCCGGGGACGGAAGACGCTCGTCCGGACGTCCTCGATGCTGAGGGGCCGACCCTCCGAGAAATACCCGCGGAGCTTGGTCACGAACGCGTCGACGTCGCTCGGGTGATAGCCCGTCGTCAGGAACGAGACCCGGTCGAAGCGGTGGCCGGCGGGACGCTCGAGCCGCTGCACGATGGCCTCCGCGAGCTCGCGGGCCTCCGAGAACCACGTCTCGTCGCCGGTCTGACGGAGTACGCGCTCCCGCTCCCTCATGGCGAAGGCGTCCTCGAGCCGCTCGAGGGCGGAATCGACGTGCTGCGGCGCGTAGCCGCCCTTGACCATCGAGAAGGCGGTGTGTCGGATGCTCTCCGCGTCGATGCTCCGGGCGTCCGCCTCACCCGCGTACGCGCTCCGCGCCTCCTGCAGGAACGTCTCGACCTGCTCGACGTCGTAGCCGCGCTCGGACCCGGTCACCTTCGGAAATGTCGCACTCACGCGCCCATTGTGCCGCAAAGAGTCGTGCGGGATGCGCGGGGCGCGCGAGCTCGCGTCAGTGCGCGAAGATCAGGTAGAGGCCGTACGCCGCCACCGCCGACGGCAGCGTGCTGTCGAGCCGGTCGAGGAAGCCTCCGTGGCCCGGAAGCCACGTGGAGATGTCCTTGATGCCGAGGTCGCGCTTGATGAGCGACTCCGTCAGGTCGCCGACCGTCGCGGTGATCGTGAGGACCGCACCGAGGATGAGGCCGAGCCACCAGGCCTCGTGGATCATGAAGAGCGAGATCAGGACACCCGTGATCATCGCCGCGGCGGCCGATCCGGCGAAACCCTCCCACGTCTTCTTGGGGCTGATGCGCGGGGCCATCGGGTGCTTGCCGAAGTTGAGCCCCGTCGCGTAGGCACCCGTGTCGACCGCGATCACGACGATGAGGGAGCCGAGCGCCCACCACTGCCCGCCGTCCTGGGCGGCGAGGAGCACGAGGAACGTGCCGAGGAAGGTCGTGTAGATCTGGACGAATGCCCCGGCGGCGAGGTCGCGCCAGAGGTCGACGGCTCCGGTCCGCTTGCCGGGGGCGAGCTCCGTCGCGAGACGCCAGAGCGTCACGACGACGATGCCGCCGAGGAGGGCGAGCCAGTGCCCCTCCGCCCGGTAGAAGTAGGCGAAGGGCACGACCGCGAGAGCGACGATGGCACTGGGGACGCGGGGCACGTCGCGCCCGGCGAACCGCAGAGCGCTCGTCAACTCGATGACCATGAAGACCACCAGGATGGCCGCCACGATCATGAAGAGCGGCTTGAAGAGCACGAGGCTCAGCAGGACCGACCCGCCGAGGCCGACGCCGATGCCGATCGCGGCCGGAAGGTTGCGCCCGGTGCGCTCCGTCAGCTTGACATTGCGCGCTTCGAGCCGGTCGCGCTGAGCGCGCAGCTGCGCCTCGAGATCATGCCTGGCGGCCTGCGCCCGCGCATCGAAGTCGGCTCGCCGCGAGCCGGCGGGGGGAACGTCTCGCCCTGAATCGTCTTTCACGTGTGATGACCCGGAGCCGTCAGACCTCGAGGAGCTCCGCTTCTTTCCGCTTCAGCGCCTCGTCGATCTGGTCGACGTAGCTCTTCGTGATCGTCTCGAGCTCCTTCTCGGCGCGGGCGACCTCGTCGTCTCCGACCTCGGTCTTCTGCGCGTCGAGGTCGTCTTTCGCGCGGCGACGGATGTTGCGGATCGCCACCTTGGCGTCCTCGCCCTTCGAGCGGACGATCTTGACGAACTCCTTGCGGCGGTCCTGCGTCAGCTCGGGGATCGTCACGCGCACGATGGTGCCGTCGTTGCTCGGGTTGGCACCGAGGTTCGGGAAGGTCGCGATGGCCTTCTCGATCTCCTTGAGAGCCGACTTGTCGTAGGGCGTCACGATCAGCGTGCGTGCCTCCGGCGCCTGCAGCGACGCGAGTTGCGCCAGCGGGGTCGGCGTGCCGTAGTAGTCGACCGGGATCTTCTGGAAGAGCGCCGGGTTGATGCGGCCGGTCCGGACGGTGTTGAAGTCGTCTTTCGCGACGTCGACGGCCTTGCCCATCTTGTCTTTGGTCTCGGTCAGTACGTCAGTGATCGCCACAATGCTCCTTAGGTCTCTGGGAAGCTTACCCGGGAGGGCGAGCTCAGTTGCTGACCAGCGTGCCGATGCGCTCGCCCCGGATGGCGCGGGCGACGTTCCCCTCGCCCTCCATGCCGAACACGTGCATCGGCATGCCGTTGTCCATGCAGAGGCTGAACGCCGTCGAGTCGACGACCTTGAGCCCCTGGACCAATGCCTCCTGGTAGGTGAGGCGGTCGAGCTTGATCGCCGACGGGTCTTTCTTCGGGTCGCCCGTGTAGACGCCGTCGACGCCGTTCTTGGCCACGAGGACCTCGTCGGCGCCGATCTCGAGGGCGCGCTGGGCGGAGACCGTGTCGGTCGAGAAGTACGGCAGGCCGGCGCCGGCACCGAAGATGACGATGCGACCCTTCTCGAGGTGACGCCCCGCGCGACGCGGGATGTACGGCTCGGCCACCTGCGTCATGGCGATCGCGGACTGGACGCGTGTCGCGGCTCCTGCCTGCTCCAGGAAGTCCTGGAGGGCGAGAGCGTTCATGACCGTGCCCAGCATGCCCATGTAGTCGGCCCGCCCCCGGTCCATGCCGCGCTGGCTGAGCTCGGCGCCGCGGAAGAAGTTGCCGCCGCCGACGACGATCGCCACCTCGACGTCGGACGAGGCCTCGGCGATCTCCTTGGCCAGCCCCGACACGACGTCGGGGTTGACGCCGAGGGAGCCGCCGCCGAAGGCCTCTCCCGAGAGCTTGAGGAGGACGCGCCTGCGTGTGGTCTTCGAAGTGGTCATCGGTCGTCTCCCTCGGTGATGGCTTCCGCCAGGTTATCCAGTTCGTGGTGCCCCGTGTTCGCGTCGGAACCCGGGCGCAGAAAACGGGGCCCGAGACGACGGATCGTCTCGGGCCCCGTTCGAGTGCTGCTAGGAGCCGACCTTGACCCGGGCGAAGCCCGAGATGGTCATGCCGGCGTCGCTCAGGACCTTCTCCACGGAGAGCTTCGAGTCTTTCGCGTAGGGCTGGTCGAGCAGGGCGATCTCCTTGAAGAAGCCCGTCAGGCGACCCTCGATGATCTTGGGCAGCGCCGCCTCCGGCTTGCCCTCGTTCTTCGCGGTCTCCTCGACGATGGCGCGCTCGCGAGCGACCTCCTCGGCGGGGACCTCGTCGCGGCTCAGGACCTTCGGCGCTGCGAAGGCGATGTGCTGCGCGATGGAGCGGGCCGTCTCGGCGTCGCCGCCGGTGTAGCCCACGACCACGCCGACCTGCGGGGGCAGGTCTTTGGAGGTCTTGTGCAGGTAGATCGCGAACTGCTCGCCGGGGACCGAGGCGACCGTGCGGAGCTCGACCTTCTCGCCCAGCAGGGCGGCCTCGTCGTTCACGAGCTCACCGACGGTCTGGCCGGCGGCAGGAGCCGCGTTGCCGGACTCCGCGTCGGTCGCGCCGGACGCGGCGACCGCGTCGAGCACGGTCTCCGCGAGAGCGATGAACTTGTCGTTCTTCGCGACGAAGTCGGTCTCGCTGGCGAGTTCGATGAGGGTCGCGGAGCCCGCGCCCTCCTTCGCCGTGACGAGGCCGGCGGTGGTCGTGCGACCCTCGCGCTTGGCGACGCCCTTCAGGCCCTTGACGCGGAGGATCTCGATCGCCTTGTCGAGGTCGCCGTCGGCCTCGACGAGAGCGTTCTTGCTGTCGAGCATGCCCGCGCCGAGACGGTCACGGAGAACCTTGACGTCGGCGAGTGAGTAGTTGGCCATGGCTGTGCCCACCTTTCGTGGATCTGGCTTGCTGAAAAAGGGGAATTACTTGGAGGCGGCTTCGGCGTCGATCGCGGCGGCGTCGGGGTCGACGGCGGCAGCGGTCTCGGCGTCCGGCGTGGCGACCGGCTCGGCGACGGGGTCGCCCAGGGGCTTCCCGGCGACCTGCGCGTCGGCGTCGTTCTCCTCGACGGGCTCGACGACGGCCGTCTCGGCAGCGGCGGGCTCGGCAGCGGCGGGCTCGGCGGCCGGCGCAGCAGCGTCGGTCGTCTCGGACGCGGCGTCCTGCGCGAGGAGCTCGGCCTCCCACTCGGCCAGGGGCTCGACGGGCTGCTCGCCCTCCTCGGGCTTCTGGTGACGCTGGATGAGGCCCTCGGCGGCGGCGTCGGCGACGATGCGCGTGAGCAGGCCCACGGAGCGGATGGCGTCGTCGTTGCCCGGGATCGGGAACTGGATCTCGTCGGGGTCGCAGTTCGTGTCGAGGATGCCGATGACCGGGATGCCCAGCTTCTTGGCCTCGTCGATCGCGAGGTGCTCCTTCTTGGTGTCGACGACCCAGAGGGCCGACGGCGTCTTCGTGAGGTTGCGGATACCGCCGAGCGTCTTGTGCAGCTTGTCGAGCTCGCGCTTCTTGATCAGAAGCTCTTTCTTGGTGAAGCCCTGCGTGGTGTCGTCGAAGTCGATCTCCTCGAGCTCCTTCATGCGGGCGAGGCGCTTCGAGACGGTCTGGAAGTTGGTCAGGAGACCACCGAGCCAGCGCTGGTTGACGAAGGGCTGGCCGACGCGGATGGCCTGCTCGGAGATGGAACCCTGAGCCTGCTTCTTCGTGCCGACGAAGAGGATGGTGCCGCCGTGCGCGACGGTCTCCTTGACGAAGTCGTAGGCCTTGTCGATGTAGCCGAGCGACTGCTGGAGGTCGATGATGTGGATGCCGGAGCGCTCGGCGAGGATGAAGCGCTTGACCTTCGGGTTCCAGCGGCGGGTCTGGTGTCCGAAGTGGACGCCGCTGTCGAGCAGCTGGCGGATGGTGACGACGGCCATGGCCGTTCTCCTTCTCTTCGCACGCGATCGCGTGCGTGTTCTCGGTTGGATGGACGACCGGTCGGTCGCCTCTGCCTGGTGCCCGGGCGCGCATCCGCCCCGCGGAGAACCGAGGGGACCGATTGGATGCGGAGGCCGTGGTGTCCGGTCGAGACGACCGGAGCAGGGCACGCGAAGTCAGCCTGCTGAGCAGACTGCGGGTACATCGTAACACCGGAACGCCCCGCCCCCGAACGGGAGCGGGGCGTTCCTCGGGGCGTCGACCCGGGGCATCCTGCGGAGACGGTCAGGCGCGAGAGGTGGAAGTGACGGCGTCCTTGCCCATGTCCTCCAGCGATCGGCCCTTCGTCTCCTTGATCTTCGCCAGGACGAAGACGAACGACAGGAGGGCGAAGAGCGCGTAGATGCCGTAGGTGAGGGTGAGGTTCACGCTCGAGAGCACCGGGAAGGTGACGGTGACGACGAAGTTGGCGATCCAGTTCGCCGCGCTGCCGACGCCGAGCGCCGCGGCGCGGATCGACGGCGGGAACATCTCGCCGAGCAGGACCCACATGAGCGGGCCCCAGGTCGCGCCGAACGAGATGACGAAGAGGTTGGCCGCGATCAGGGCGACGATGCCCCAGGCACCCGGGAGGGACGGGTTGCCGTTCACGATGTCGGCCTGGCTGAAGGCGATCGCCATGAATCCGAGGCTGACCGTCATGCCGATCGACCCCGCGAGGAGCATCGGCCGCCGCCCGACCTTGTCGACCAGCAGGATCGCGACGAACGTGACCGCGACGTTGACCACGGAGGTGATCGTGGAGATGGTGAACGAGTCGCTCTCCTTGAAGCCGACGGCCTGCCAGAGAGTCGTCGAGTAGTAGAAGATCACGTTGATGCCGACGAACTGCTGGAAGATCGCCAGGATGATGCCGATCCAGACGATGGGCTGGAGGCCGAAGCGCGAGCCCCGGATGCTCGACTTCTTCGTGAGCTTGGCCTCGGTCTCGATCGCGTCGTTGATGTCGTGGAGGCTCGTCTCGACGGTCTCGGTCGGCACGATCTGGCTCAGGACCTCCCGGGCCTCGTCGTTGCGCCCCTCGGCCGCGAGATAGCGGGGCGACTCCGGCAGCCGGAGGGCCAGGACGCCGTAGACGACGCTCGGGACGACACCGACGATGAACATCCAGCGCCACGCGGGGATGGGGCCGAGCATCGCGTCGGCGGAGCCGGCCGTCACGGCGAAGATCTGGTCGGACAGGAGGGCGGCGAAGATGCCGAGCGTGATGGCGAGCTGCTGGAAGGAGCCCAGACGGCCACGGATCGCCTGGGGCGACACCTCGGAGATGTAGGCCGGAGCGATGACCGACGCGATGCCGATGCCGAGACCGCCGACGAGGCGCCAGATGATGAAGTCCCACGTGGCGAAGGCGAGGCCGGCGAAGATCGAGCTCACGAAGAAGAGGATCGAGGCGATGAACATGACCCGGATGCGACCCCAGCGATCGGCCATGCGGCCGCCCGCGTAGGCGCCCACTGCGCAGCCGATGAGGGCGGAGGCCACGGTGATGCCGGAGGCGGCCTCGGGGATGCCGAACGTCTTCGTGATGGAGTTGACGGCGCCGTTGATGACGGACGAGTCGAATCCGAAGAGGAACCCTCCGATGGCTGCGGCGACGGCCAGCGCGGTGACTCGCCGGTTGAGCTGCTTCGCGCTCGCGGGGGGACGTGGTGTTGCTCCGGACACTTCTGATCTCTTTTCCATCACGGGGAGCCTGACCCGTGACCACGACTCCCCCACATTTGGCGTGCACGCGTCGTTGTGCACAGAGAGCACCCTACGCTCCTCGCGCGATCCGCCGCCCGCCGCAGGATGACGGCATGGATCGACAGAGACTCACGGCCCGCGGGGTCGTCCGGATCGCCGCGGCCGCTGCGATGTGCCTGCTGTGTGTGGTGTGGGGCGTGATGGGTGACGCGCGGCTGGCCGCGGCGGCACCGGCGTCCGGGCCACCTGCCCCGCGTGACACGCCCACGCCGCGGTGGAGCTGGCCCCTCCCCGCGCCCCACCCCGTCGTGACGCCGTTCGAGAGACCGGAGGAGGTGTGGTCCCCCGGTCACCGGGGCATCGACGTCGGCGGGTCGGAACCCGGGGCCGTCGTCCTCGCGCCCGACTCGGGTGTCGTCCACTTCGCCGGCGTCGTGGTCGACCGGCCGGTCCTGTCGATCGAGCACGCCGACGGCGTCCTGTCGAGCTTCGAGCCGGTCACCGCCACCGTTCGTGCGGGAGAGTCGGTGGAGCGGGGCCGGCCGGTGGGCGTCCTGGAGGCGGGGCACTGCGGTGGGGCATCCTGCCTGCACCTCGGCGCGCGGATCGACGGGGAGTACGTCTCCCCGCTGCTCCTGCTCGGGGAGCTCCGGCCGTCCGTGCTGCTGCCGACGCGCGGGGCCGCCGCGGCTCCGCGGGCCGCGGACCGGGTGACGTGGGGCCCGGAGCCGAGAGGTCCGGAGGGGTCTGGCGAGCTGGGGTCAGGCCCTCGGGTGGGCCGTCCGGTAGCTCTCGCGCAGGCGCTCGGTCGAGACGTGCGTGTAGATCTGCGTCGTGCCGAGGCTCGCGTGTCCGAGCAGCTCCTGGACGGCGCGGAGGTCGGCGCCGCCGTCGAGGAGGTGGGTGGCGGCCGTGTGGCGGAGGGCGTGGGGGCCGGCCGGCCCCGTCCCGGGGATCGACTCCAGGAGTCGCGCGACGAGGGAGTAGACGGCGCGCGTCCCCAGCCGCCGCCCTGACGCACCGAGGAAGAAGGCCGTCGCATCGGCCCCCTCGGCGCGAGCGAGAACCGGCCTCGCCTTTTCCAGGTAGCTGCCGAGAGTCGCCGCCGCGGGGACCCCGAACGGGACGATCCTCTGCTTCGCCCCCTTGCCGACGACGCGGACGGTGAGGCGCTCGAGGTCGACGTCTCCGACGTCGCAGCCGACGAGCTCACCGACGCGGAGACCCGACCCGTAGAGGAGCTCGACGACCGCGAGGTCGCGCCGTGCAGACGGATCACCCGTCGACGCAGACGCCGCCAGCCCGTCGAGGAGGTCGTCGATCTGCGCTCGCGTCAGCACCCGCGGCAGACGACTCTCGGCCTTGGGGGCCCGGAGTCTTGCACCCGGGTCGAGCGGCAGGCGCCCGGACTCGTGGAGCCACCGCGTGAGCCCGCGCGCCGAGGCCGACCGGCGGGCGATGGTCGAGCGCGCCAGGCCCTGCTCGGTCGACGCCCAGAGCCAGTCGCGGAGGGTCTCGAGATCGAGTCCGGCGGTCTCCGGTTCGCCGTCGATCCTGCCGCGGACGAATGCGACGAGGGTGTCGAGGTCTCCGCCGTAGGCGCGGACGCTCTGGTCGCTGAGGCCCCGGGCGTGACGCAGGTGCGCGAGGAACTCCTCGGCGTCGTGGGCCAGGAGCCCCGTCGTCACGCCGGGCCGCCCGACGGCGGGCGCTTGCGCGAGAACGCCTCGAGGCGATCTTCGGGCGAGAGCGCCTCCAGGCGCGCGAGGAACTCCTCGTCGAGCAGGCCGACGGGCTCCTCCTCGTCGACGGGAACGCTCGAGTGCGTGATGCCGTCGGGATAGACGTGGACGAGCGAGAAGGTGCGGGCGCCGTCGACCTGGGAGAGGGTGCGCGGGGGTGCCGCGAGATCCATCGTCGTGCACGTCGCCGAGGCGACCGAGACCGGGATGCTCGCGAACGTGCCGAACGTCGAGTAGTGCAGATGGCCGCCCAGGACGGCCCGGACGTCGGTGCCGCGGACGACGTCGGCGAGTTCGTCCTGGTGCTGCAGCTGGAGGATATTCATGAGCTCGAGCGGCGTGCGGATCGGGGGGTGGTGGAGCGCCAGGAGGGTGCCGTGCTCGGCGGGCTCCGAGAGGATCCCGGCCAGCCACTCGAGCTGCGGGGCGGACACGTCGCCGTGGTGGTAGCCGGGCACGGTGCTGTCCAGGGACACGATGCGCAGCCCGCGGACGTCGTAGACGCGGTCCTGCGGGTGGTCCTCCGCCGGCCCCGCGAGCTCCGTGCCGAAGAGCTCCCTGGCGTAGACCGGCCGCTCGTCGTGGTTCCCCATGACCCACACCAGCTGGGCTCCGACCGATTCCGCGACCGGTTCGACGATGCTCCGGAGGCGCGCGTACGCCTCCGGCTCGCCCAGGTCGGTGAGGTCTCCCGTCAGGACGATGGCGTCGGGACGTCGCCCGGAGCGCTCCAGCTGCGTCAGGGCGCTCGCGATCTGCGCGTCGGTGTCGACGACCCCCTCCCACCGGCGGCGGCCGCCGAGGAAGTGCGTGTCGCTGAGGTGGGCGATGGTGAAATCGGCCCGCGGGGAGAGCCCTGACGTCGTCACGCGGTCAGCCTAGCCACGCCGGGCGCCGTCGGCGGGAGACGCGCGCCGTCAGCCCCGCCCGCGGAGCCAACCGCCCTCCCCCTCGACGGCTCGCCCGTCGAGCTCCAGGACCGCCAGCACGCCGGCGACCCGCTCGGCCGAGAGCCCGCTCGAGGCGGCGATCGCGGCCTCGTCGCGCGGCCGTCGACTGCTCAGGGCGTCGAGCACCCGCAGCTGCTCCGGTGGGAGCCGCAGTGGTCCGGCGTCGCCGCCGAGATCGAGCGTGGGCATCACGAGCTGGCGGACGTCGTCGGCACTCGTCACGCAGACGGCACCCCCGTCGCGCAGGAGCCGGTGGCACCCGGCCGACGCGGGCGACGTCACCGGCCCCGGCACGACGCCGAGCGGCCGCCCGAGCGCGGCCGCGTGGCCAGCGGTGTTGAGGGCTCCCGAGCGATGCCCCGCCTCCACGACCACGGTCGCCGCCGTCAGAGCCGCGAGGATCCTGTTCCGCTGAAGGAATCTCCACCGGCTCGGGGAGGTCCCGCAGGGGAGCTCGGAGACCACGGCGCCGCGCGCGGCGACGCGCGACAGGAGGTCGTGGTGGCCCGCCGGATAGAGGCGATCCACACCACCGGCCATGACCGCGGCGGTCGTCCCCTCGGCGGCGAGGGCGGCCCGGTGGGCCATCCCGTCGATACCGTAAGCGCCACCGGAGTGCACGGCGAACCCGCGCGAGACGAGACCGTCGGCGAGCTCCGCGGCGACCTGCTCGCCGTAGGCCGACGCCGCCCGGCAGCCGACGAGCGCCACGGAGGGCCCTGACACGAGGACGCCGGGGTCGCCCCGGACCCACAGGGCCGCCGGCCCGTGCGCCCCCAGATCGGACAGTCCGCCCGGCCACTCCGGATCACCGGCCACGACGAGACGGACCCCCATCACGCGCGCGCTCCGGAACGCTCCGCGGAGCCGCCCCTCGACGGCTCGGGGCGCCCAACGCGCCCGGGCCGCCGCGAGGCCGAGCCGCGACGGATCCGGCACCCCGGCATCGGTCAGACGTCGTTCGACGACGGCGTCGCTCTCGTCGAGGGCGACGAGAGCCGCCGCCGGGCCCAGGGCCAACCGCAGGACGCCCGCCGTCGCATCGCCGGGCTCCACGAGGCACGACCAGACGGCGTCCGCGAACGCGTCGCGCCGAGTGGCGTTCTCGGTCGAATCGGGCGCGGCAGGTCGGAGCGGCGCCAGGAGATCGGCGATCTCCCGATCGGAGAAGCCCGCCACCTCTCGCCCGGCGATCACAGCGACCGCCGCAGCGCCAGCGCGGAGGCGACGTGGTCGGCCGTCGGCCGATCCGCCTCGTCGAGGTCGGCCAGGGTCCATGCGACGCGGAGCACGCGGTCGTAGCCGCGCATCGTCAGGGCGCCACTCTCGAGAGCGCGATCGATCGCCGCCGTCACGCCGAGCGGCGGGCGGACCGCCTCCGAGCGGAGGAACATGCCCGTCACCTCGCTGTTGAGGCGCCAGGGGGTCTCGCGGAGACGATGCCGTGCCCGCTCGCGTGCGGCGAGCACGCGCTCCCGGGCGGCCGCGGTGGAGATCGTCCGCGTTTCCGGGTCGGCGGCGAGCCGGAACTGGGCGGACGCGATCCGACCGACGCGGAGCTGCATGTCGATGCGGTCGACGAGCGGGCCGGAGAGCCGCCCGAGGTAGCGCCGCCGATCGTGCGGGGAACAGGTGCAGGCGAGGTCGCGCGAGCCGAACTGCCCGCAGGGACACGGGTTGGCGGCGAGGACGAGCTGGAAACGCGCGGGGAAGACCGCCACCGCGCGCGACCGATGGACCTGGATCTCGCCCGATTCAAGAGGCTGTCGCAGGCAGTCGAGGACGGCGGGTGCGAACTCCGGCGCCTCGTCGAGGAAGAGGACGCCGCGGGAGGCCCTGGACGCGGCTCCCGGACGCAGGACCGCACTGCCGCCGCCGACGAGCGAGGCGGCACTGCAGGAGTGGTGCGGGCTCTCGAAGGGCGGCCGGCGCTCGAGGTCGCCCGCGACCGGTTGCCCGCAGAGCGAGCGGATCGACGACACCTCCAGCGCCGAGTCGACGTCGAGGTCGGGCAGGAGGCCCGGGAGTCGAGCCGCGAGCATGCTCTTCCCCGCGCCGGGCGGGCCGACCATCAGGAGGTGGTGTCCGCCCGAGGCGGCCGCGATGAGGGCTTTGACGGCCACCGGGTTGCCGATCACGTCGCTGAGCTCCGGGACGACGGACGCGTCGCGGGACGGATGAGCGAGCCCGAGCGGATCGACGGGCACGGGCTCGAACGCCCCTCCGTGCCAGATCGCGGCCTCACGGAGACTCGCCACCCCCACGACGCGGATGTCGGGCACGAGGGACGCCTCGTCGACGTTGGCGCTCGGCACCATGACGATGCCCGCCCCGGAGTGGGCGGCGCCGAGGACGGCCGGCAGCACCCCCGTGATCGGACGGAGCCGGCCGTCGAGGCCGAGCTCGCCGAGGTGGACCACCCGCTCCACGGAGGCGGACTCGACCAGGTCGGCGGCCGCCAGGGCCGCCACGGCGATGCCGAGGTCGAACGACGACCCGTGCTTGGGCACCGACGCCGGGGAGAGATTGACGGTCAGCTTGCGGGGCGGGAGCGGGCATCCCGAATTGCTCGCCGCGGCCCGGACGCGATCGCGCGCCTCGCCGAGCGACGCATCCGGGAGCCCGATCAGGACGAACCCGGGAAGCCCGTCGCTGATGTCGGCCTCGATCTCGACGACCGAGCCGGTGAGCCCGAGGAGGGTGACCACCCGCGTGCGCGCCACGCTCACGCGGAGACCTGCTCGAAGTGGAGCAGTTCGTGCGATCCGTCGGGCCGGAGCGTGATCCCGATCACGTCGATCTGGATCGATCGACCGGCCGCCTCCGCGTTCTCCAGCAACCAGGCGCCGGCCAGGAGTCGGAGTCGGGCGAGCTTCGCCGGGGTCACGGCCTCGAGGGGATGGCCCGCACCGTGTCCGTAGCGGGTCTTCACCTCGACGACCACGACCGCGTCGCCCTCCGCCGCGACGATGTCGATCTCACCCTGCCGACAGCGCCAGTTGCGGCGCAGGATCCGGTAGCCCACCCCCTCGAGGTAGTCGGCGGCGATCTCCTCGCCGCGGCGTCCGCGCTCCACGTTCTTCGTCATCCCGACCTCTCGGGCCGGGGACTTCCCGGCCTTCCGAGACGAGGTTCGCGGACGGGGGCCCTCCCGCGCGGCGTCCCGGGGGATCTGGGGAGAAAGCCTGCCGGCGGGTCGCCTGTGGAGGAGAGGCGAAGGCGCTACTCGTCGAGCGCGAGTTCTTTCGGCAGCTCGAGGTCGCGCGTCGTGAGCTCCTCGACGTTGACGTCTTTGAAGGTCAGCACCCGCACGGACTTCACGAAGCGGTCGGAGCGGTAGACGTCCCACACCCAGACGTCGCTCATCGTCAGCTCGAAGTAGAAGTCGTGCTCGGTGTCGCGGCGGACCAGCTCCACCTCGTTCGCGAGGTAGAAGCGCCGTTCCGTCTCGATGACGTACCGGAACTGCGAGACCACGTCGCGATACTCACGGTAGAGCGCCAGTTCGACCTCGCGGTCGTAGTCTTCGAAATCGTCGTCGTCCATCGAGGGACCATCCTACGCATCCCGCCCGGCCCCGGACGCACCGTCTCGCGGCCGGACGCGACCCGTCTCGCCCCGATCGGAGGGCTCGACGCAGGCGACTCAGTGCAGCCAGCTGAGCCGATGGATCGGAGACGGCCCGAGCAGCCGGAGGGCGTCGTAGTGGGCGCTCGATCCGTATCCCTTGTTGCCGGCCCAGCCGTAGCCGGGGTGCTCGGCGTCGTACGCGATCATCATCCGGTCGCGGTGGACCTTGGCGATGACCGAGGCGGCGGCGACGGAGGCGCAGTCGCGGTCGGCCTTGACCCGCGTGACGACGCGCGGCGGACGGGAGAGCGCGGGCGTCAGCCAGTCGTGGCTGCCGTCGAGGAGGACGACGGAGTCCAGGATGCCCACTCCGCTCTCGTGGAGCTGGACGAGCGCTCGCCTGGCCGCCAGCCCGAGCGCCACGACGATCCCCACCCGGTCGACCTCGCCGGCGTCCGCGAGCCCCACCGCCGAGACGGAGCACCAGCTCTGCGCGACCGGATACAGGGCCTCGCGACGCTTCTCGCTGAGCATCTTGCTGTCCCGGAGCCCGACCGGGATCGGCTCGCAGTCGGGCAGGACGGCACTGACCCCGACCGCGACGGGGCCCGCGATCGCACCCCGGCCCACCTCGTCGCACCCGAGGACCCACGAGGCCCCCTCCTCGTGGAGGCCGCGCTCGATCTCGAGCGTCGGATCGGCGACGGCCATCAGCGACCGCCGGGGGCCGACCGGCAGCCCGTCATCGTGAGGCGCTCCCAGTGCCGCGGAACACGCTCGGGAAATCGTCGAGGAGACCCCAGCGGCTGGAGGGCCACGTGATGACGAAGGCGCGACCCACGACGTCGCTCATCGGCACGAAGCCCTTCGAGGGCGTGCTCGTCTGGAGTCGGCTGTCGGCCGAGTTGTCGCGATTGTCGCCCTCGACCCAGAGGGACCCGGCGGGGACCGTCACGGAGAACGGGATCTTCCGCTGCTCGCCCGCCGGCGTCTTGACGTACGGCTCGTCGAGCGGGACACCGTCGACGGTCGTCTGCCCGAAGTCGTTGCAGCAGGAGACCGTGTCGCCCGGGAGGCCGATGACGCGCTTGACGAGGTGGTCGCCGCTGTCCTGCGTCCCGAGGCCGACCTGCGTCAGGAACCACTGGAAGCCGTCGACGACCGGGTTGCCCGTCGTCGAGGACGGCTGCTCCCCCGCGCTCAGCCAACCGCCAGGATCGGTGAAGACGATGACGTCGCCGCGCTTCACGGCGACCGCCCCGGGGACGAGCTCGTTGACGATGATGCGGTCGTTGATCTGGAGCGTGTTCTCCATCGACGCCGACGGGATGTAGAAGGACCGGACGAGGAACGTCTTGACGAGGAACGAGATCATCAGAGCCGCGACGAAGATGATCACGATGTCGCGGACGAAACGGCCCGTGGAGCCGCGCTTGGTCCTGCTCCGGCTCCCGCCGCGTCGCCGACCGGCTCCGTCGACCTCTCGGGCGGAGCGACGCCCGTGGAGCGCCTCGCTCGCGGAACCGTCGTGCGCCCTGGACGCGTCTTCTGTCATTTAATCACCGAACTCCCCGCAGAATCGTACTGGACGGGGAGTTCGGGTGAAGCCTCGGTGAAGGGCGCGGCTCAGTTGTCGCGCTTCTCCTTGATCTTGGCCTTCTTGCCGCGGAGTTCGCGGAGGTAGTAGAGCTTCGCGCGGCGGACGTCGCCGCGGCTGACGATCTCGATGTGGTCGATGACCGGCGAGTGGACGGGGAACGTGCGCTCCACGCCGACCTGGAAGCTGACCTTGCGGACGCAGAACGTCTCGCGGATGCCGTCGCCCTGGCGGCCGATGACGACGCCCTGGAACACCTGGATGCGCGAGCGCGTGCCCTCGATGATGTTGACGTGGACCTTGACGGTGTCGCCGGCGCGGAAGTCGGGGACATCGCTGCGAAGCGACGCGGCATCCAGACTGTCGAGGATGTGGCTCATGATGGTTCGCTCTCTCGGGCCGCCACAGGTCGACCGCGGGTTCGTCGTAAAGGGGAAGTGCGCCCGATGATGCGGCGCCGGTGCCTCGTGAAGAGCCGACTCCCCTGTGGCAGAGTCGTGCGCGGGCACAAACGCTTATTGTGCCACAGCCGGACGGCTCCCCGCTACGCGCGGGCGAGGGCCGTCGACTCCTCGAAGGCCGTCAGGCCCGCGGCGTGATGCGGATGGTGCGCTCGGGGTCGCTCGCGAAGGACGGCTCGCGGAACGTCGCGCTCCGCCGCGCCGGATCGAGACCGGCCAGGGCGCGCTGGACGCCGGCCCGGGCCTCCTGCACGGCCTGCCAGACGCCCGCCACGATCAGACCGCCGACCGCCGCGACGGTGAGGACGATCGACGCGGCGGAGAGGGCCGTCGAGACCGCCAGCGACGACGACCCCGCCAGGGCGGTGAACGCCGACGCGGTCGATGCCCTCGCCCCCGAGTCGACGAGGAAGAAGCCGATACCGAGCTGCCCGACCCAGGCGAGAGCCAGCAGCACGGCGTCGAGACCGGAGACGGCGCGCGAGCGTCGGACCGACGAGCGGAGGAACACGATCCCGCCGGCGGCGGCCTGCCCGACGAAGAGCAGCGGCACGAGGACGATCTGCGCCAGGAACTGGTAGCCGAGCGGGGCTCCGAAGAACGCCCGCCCGAGGAACACCCACAGCGGCAGGACGATCGAGGCCACCCAGAGGGCCGAGAAGAACGCGCGTCGCAACCACATGGTGGGAATCGTACGAGCGGACGGTGAAGAATGGCTGCATGATCGACCTGCGAACGCCCGGAGAGATCGACGCCATGAAAGCGGCAGGACGCTTCGTGGCCTCGGTCCTCGAAGCCACCCGCGATGCCGCCCGCCCCGGGGTGAACCTCCTCGAGCTCGACGCCCTCGCGCACGAGATGATCCGCGGGGCCGAAGCGGAGAGCTGCTACATCGACTACCACCCGTCGTTCGGGGCCAGCCCGTTCGGGAAGGTCATCTGCACCTCCGTCAACGACGCCGTCCTCCACGGCCTCCCGCACGACTACGCGCTCCGAGACGGCGATCTCCTCAGCCTCGACTTCGCGGCCAAGGTCGACGGCTGGGTCGCCGACTCCGCGATCAGCCTCGTCGTCGGCGGTCGGGCGAGCGCGCAGGATGCCCGACTCATCGCCACCTGCGAGCAGGCTCTCGCCCGGGGCATCGCCGCCGCGCAGCCCGGCGGGCGCATCGGCGACATCTCCGCCGCGATCGGGGCGGTGGCGCACGAGGCCGGCTACTCGGTCAACCTGCAGTTCGGCGGGCACGGGGTCGGCACGGAGATGCACGGCGATCCGCACGTGGCGAACGACGGTCGCGCGGGACGCGGGTTCCCCCTCAAACCGGGTCTCGTCATCGCGATCGAACCGTGGCTGATGGAGTCCACCGACGAGATCTACACCGATCCCGACGGCTGGACCCTGCGGAGCGCGGACGGATCGAGGACGGTCCACGTCGAGCACACGGTCGCGATCACCGCGGACGGACCGCTCGTCCTGACCGCGCGGTCGTAGCGCCGGATCGTCAGTCGGGCAGGAGGTCGGGCCGCACGCGACGGGTGCGCTCGAGCTGCTGCTCGCGGCGCCAGGAGGCGATCGCCCCGTGGTTGCCGCCGAGCAGGATCGGGGGCACCTCGAGCCCACGCCACACGGAGGGCTTGGTGTAGCTCGGGTACTCGAGCAGGCCGTCCTCGTGGCTCTCCTCGGTCAGGCTCTCCGGGTTGCCGACGACGCCCGGAACCAGCCTGCCGATGGCCTCGATCATGGCCATCGCCGCGACCTCGCCCCCGTTGAGGACGTAGTCGCCCAGGCTGACCTCGCGGACCTCGACGTTCTCGCGGGTCGCGGCGTGGTCGATCACGCGCTGGTCGATCCCCTCGTAGCGGCCGCAGGTGAACACGAGCCGGGGCGCCAGGGCGAGCTCGCGCGCCTGAGCCTGGGTGAACGGGGTGCCGGCCGGCGAGGGTACGACGACGATCGTTCCGGGAGGGGGATCCTGCAGGATCGCGTCGAGCGCCTCGCCCCACGGCTCGGGCTTCATGACCATCCCCGCTCCCCCGCCGTACGGGGTGTCGTCGACGGTGCGGTGACGGTCGTGCGTGAAGTCGCGGAGGTCGTGGACGGCGACGTCGAGCAGCTTCTGCTGGCGGGCCCTGCCGAGGAGGGAGACGTCGAGGACGCCGAAGAACTCCGGGAAGATCGTGACGATGTCGATGCGCACGGCGGAGCTAGCCGGTCTCGGCGGTGTCGCCGGTCTCGGCGGTGTCGTCGGTCTCGGCCGGGGCCGGCTCGTCGTCGGGGACCTCTTCGAAGAGGCCGACGGGCGGGGTCACGGTGACGACTCCTGCGGCCAGATCGACCGTCGGCACGATGGCGCTGACGAACGGCACGAGGACTTCGCCCGACGGGGTGTCGACGGCGAGGAGATCCTGCGCCGGCAGGTGGTCTACCCGCGCGATGACGCCGACGGGGGCTCCGTCGCGGTGGACGCTGAGGCCGACGAGCTGGTGGTCGAACCAGGCGTCGGGCTCGTCGCTGACTTCGACGCCCTCGTGCTCGACCCAGAGAATCGCCTTCACGAGCGTCTCGGCGGCGGAGCGGTCGTCGACGCCATGGAAGAAGCCGACGGGGTGGGAGTTGTACCAGCGGAGCTCCGTGAGCTCGAGGGTCTTGCCGTGCCAGGGCGACTCGGGGGGCACCTGGAGCGAGAACACGGCCCCGGGCACGAAGCGCTTCTCGGGAGCGTCGGTGTAGAGCTCGAGCTTGAGGGCGCCCTTGAGGCCGTGCGCCTTGGTCAGGCGCCCGACGCGGAGCTCGGTCTTACCGGCTCCGGGGGATGCGGGGGTGGCCACCCGATCAGGAATCGGTGTCGACGACGTCGACGCGCACGCGCTTCCCGTCGGCCAGAGCCGTGACGAGGGTGCGGAGCGCCTTGGCGGTGCGCCCGGAGCGTCCGATGACGCGTCCGAGGTCTTCGGGGTGGACTCGAACCTCGAGCACGTCGCCGCGCGGGGAGGTCTTCGAGGACACCTGCACCTCATCCGGGTGATCGACGATCCCCCGGACGAGGTGTTCGAGTGCAGGTGCGAGCACCGACTACGCCTCGGTCGACTCGGACTCGGCAGCCTCGGCGGCCGGAGCCTCGGGGGCCTTCTCGGCGGGCTTCTCCGCCTTGGGCTTGAGGACGGGCTTCTTCTTCTCGTCGGCGACGAAGGCCTCCTTGGGGGCCTTGGTCTTGACGGTGCTCGTGGCGTTGGCGTCACCCTTGAAGGTGCCCCAGTCGCCGGTGAGCTTGAGGATGGCGGCGACCTGCTCGGTCGGCTGGGCGCCGACGCCGAGCCAGTACTGCGCACGCTCGGAGTCGACCTCGATGAACGAGGGCTCCTCGGTGGGGTGGTACTTGCCGATCTCCTCGATGACGCGACCGTCGCGCTTGGTGCGCGAGTCGGCGACGACGATGCGGTAGTACGGGGCGCGAATCTTACCGAGACGCTTCAGACGGATCTTGACAGCCACAATTCTCCTGTAGGCATTGTTTTGGGCGAGTTGCTAGCCGTGAGCGTGGGGGCACACTCGGCTCGAAAGCTCTGATGAAGTCACTTGCCGCCGACCGGTCTTCAACGGACCATCGGCACGGCCACCTGATTAGAGGGTCGGGTGGCCGCAGACTCGACCTCTCATTGTTGCAGACCAGGACCCATACGGCCAATCTCATTCGAGTCGGCGCGCCGCTCGGGCGAGCGCGGCCGGGGCCACCGCGCTTCCGGCAGCTCCCCTCGGACGTGATAGCCGGATCCCCGCCGATCGTCCCACAGGCGTCTCAGCTCGGCCACTCGGTCCTCCAGCCTCGTGATGGCGGTGTCGTCGAGCCGGTAGTACCGGTTCGGCCACGCATTCCGAACCCGGACGAAGCCGGTGCGGTGGAGGATCTTGAGGTGCCGCGTGACGGCGGGCCAACCGATTTCGTAGGCCGAGCAGACCATGTCGGCCAGTTCGCCGGCCGGAGCCTCGTAGACGGCGAGCAGTTCCACGAGGTACCGGCGCACCGGATGTCCCATCACCTGGAAGGGATCCATGGCGCCGGGTGGCCAGGGTCTGTCGAATCGCTGTCGCTCGCTCATGGCAGGAGCCTCGGGGAACGGACGCGCGTGGCCTCGGTCGTGCGGGCGGTCGGTGGAGAGGCGGTCGCTGCGCGAGGGTTGTGGAGGACGGGTGTCTTCGAGCCGCCGCCGCTCGGCCGCTCAGCCGGCTCCGCCGCTCATCCGCTCAGCCGGCTCGCGACGAGGAGCGACGCCACCGGTGCCACGAGGACGATGAGTCCCACGAGCGCCACGTCGCGACGGGGCTGCCCGCCGATGAGGACCGCCACGTCGGCAAAGACGGTGATGATCCAGAGGCCCAACGAGATCAGGCCGGTCGCCAGGGCGACCACGATGTCGGGACCGGACCCGCAGGAGACCTCGCAGGCCGGGCCGTCGTTCGTGCCCGCGTACGTCCAGATCGTCAGTCCCAGACCGGCTGCAGCGGCGGCGTTCAGGGCTCCCAGTCGGATCGCCGCCTTCGCTCGAGGTGCGGCGCGGCTCCGTCGCTCTGATCCCTTCACGTGTGGAACGCTAACCGATGGCCGGACTGACCCGGTGCCCGTCGTCCTCCGTCGCCGACCGCCATCCACTCGCCCCATGTCGCTCGCCGCGGGAAAACGTGTGTCTCCGAGCCTGTACAGCTCCCCCTGAATTCAGGCGCATCTGAATATCCGGACCGGTCCCGGCCCGCCTCCGTCCGCGCGACGCCCGCGCGGGTTTCAGATCCGCCTGAATTCAGGGCGGGCGGAAACGGCGCGTCGGTCGGCGTGACGGCCATGCGGCACCGCGGAGGCGTCGTTTCAGGGCCGCCTGAATTCAGGCGGACCTGTACCGGCCCAAGAGGACAGGGTTTGCCCGGCGGCCGGGGCGGGGCTGGGCGGATCAGGGCGCGATCGCCCGCGCGGCCTCGAGACCCTGGGTCGTCGCCCGGACCGCGTCGACACCCGAGGCGTCGAGCGCCCCGCCGACGACGGTGTGCGGCAGACCCGCGGCGGCGAGCGACTCGACCAGGCCTCGGACCGGCTCCTGCCCCGCGCAGACGATCACGACGTCGGCGGGGACCTCGACGACGGCGCCGGACTCGTCGACGACGTCGACGACGCCGGCGCGGATCTCGCGGTACTCGATCGGTCCGACGAGCCGGACACCCGCGGCCCGGAGGCGACCGAGAGCCACCCAGCGGGAGGTGGGGCCCGTGCCGCTCCCGAACGTCCCGGAGCGGCTCAGGACCGTCACGGAAGCGCCGGGGCGCACCTCGTGCGGACGCGCGACGGCTCGCCGCTGCGGCGCGGACGCCGCGGCGGTCGACCCCTCCGGGAGACCGTTCTCGCGGGCGAATGCCGAAGCGCGGACCGACTCGCGACCCGACTCGACGAGGAACGTCGCTGTGTCGATCCCGATGCCACCGGCGCCCACGATCGCGACGCTGCCCGGGGGGACGCCCTCGCGGAGAGCCCGCTCGTACGTCAGGACGTGAGGCAGGTCCGCGCCCGGGAGGTCGAGGGCCCGCGGCTCCACCCCCGTCGCGACGACGACGTGGTCGAACGACACCAGGTCGGGGACGGCGACCCGCCGCCCCGTCACGATCGTCGCCCCGAGGAGCTCCAGCTCGGCCCGGAACGAGTCGACCGGACCCGCGTAGTCCTCCTTGCCCGGGATCGACGCCGCGAGGTCGAACTGACCGCCGAGCGCCGGGCGGGCCTCGAAGACGGTGACGTCGCTGCCGCGTCGGGCGAGGTCGAGGGCCGCTGAGAGCCCGGCCGGACCGGCGCCGACCACGGCGACCCTCCGGTTCCTGCGCGACGGCACGAGCGCGAACTCGAGCTCGCGACCCGCACGCGGGTTGACGAGGCACGAGACGGCTCGGCCGAAGAGCGACCGGTCGATGCAGGCCTGATTGCAGCCGATGCAGGGGGTGACGAGGTCGAAACGGCCGGAGAGGCTCTTGGCGACGATCGCCGGATCCGCCAGGAAGGGCCGAGCCATCGCCACGGCGTCGACCCGCCCGCGGCGCAGGACGTCCTCCGCGTCGCGGAGATCGGTCAGACGGTTGCTCGCGATCACGGCGACGCCCGGGCGGGAGCCTTCACGGACGACCCCCGCGATGCGCTCCGCGAGCGGCACCCACACCCCGTGCGGCACGGCGGCCTGCACCGTGGGGACCCGCGACTCGTGCCAGCCGACCCCCACGCTGATGCCGTCGACGCCCGCGTCGACGAGCGCCCGCACGAGGTCGTCGACGTCTCCGGGGGTGGAGGAGCCCGGCATGAGGTCGTCGCCGGAGATCCGCACGCTCACGGGGAAACCCGGCGACACGGCGGCCCCGATGGCGTCGACGACCGCCACGGCGAAGCGTCGACGCCGCGCCGCGTCCCCGCCCCAGGCGTCGTCGCGCAGATTCGTGATCGGCGAGCAGAACTGGTTGACGAGATAGCCCTCGGACGCCATCAGCTCGACCGCGTCGAAGCCGAGGCCCTCGGCCGTCCGGGCGGCGTGGGCGAAGTCGTCGATGGTCCGCAGGATGCCCGCCTCGTCGAGAGCGCGCGGCACCGCTCCCCGCGCCCCGCGCCACGCCACGGCGGAGGGCGCGACCACCTCGGCCGCCTCCCCGTCCGGCCCCACGAGCCCCTCGGTGAGCGCGTACCGCCCCGCGTGGAACAACTGCGCGGCGATGGCCCCGCCGGCCTCGTGGACTGCTGCCACGGCGACCCGCAACCGCGCGTCCGACGCCGGGTCTCCGAGCACCGCGTAGTCGACGCCGCCCCGTCCTTCGGCGTTGACGGCGAGACCGCCGGTGATCACGAGGTCGGCGCCGCCCTCGACCCGCTCCCGGTAGAAGCGCGCCAGCGCCTCTCCCCCGTCGTCGCGCGTCTCGAGACCCGTGTGCATGCTGCCGACGACGACGCGGTGCTGGAGCCGGAGCCGGCCCAGCGACCAAGGCGTCGACGTGACGTCGAGCGCGTCCGTGGACTCAGGAGGCGTCGGAGGCACCGAGGACCGCGTCGCGCAGGGGGCTCGTCGTGTCGGCCCAGAACGGCGGGGCGACGATCGTGAGGCCGCCGTCGACGGAGAGCGTCTGCCCGGTGATGTAGCCGGCCCGGTCGCTCAGGAGGAAGTCGATCGCGTCGGCCATGTCGTCGGCCGTGCCCTTGCGCTGCAGCGGGATCTTCTCGAGCACCGTCTCCATGGGAGCCATGCCGGGGACCGAACCGTAGAAGTAGTCGAGCGAATCGGTGTCGATCAGGCCGCCGTTGACGGCGTTGACCGTGATCCCGCGGGGGCCGTACTCGGTCGCCATGAAGGTGACCCACGCCTCGTTGGCGGCCTTCGCGGCTCCGAGCGCGGCGTAGGTCGGGAAGGCGCGGAGCGAGCCGTAGCTCGTCACCGTGACGATGCGACCGCCGTCGGGCATCAGCTCGGCGGCGCGCTGCGCCATCAGGACGAACGAGCGCGTGTTCGTCGCGTAGCTCCGGTCGAGGTGGTGGAGCTTCAGCTGCGACACCGGCTTGAAGGCCGCGGCTGCGGCGTTCGCGACGAAGAGGTCGAGGCGGCCGTAGCGCTCGGTCACCTCGGCGAAGAGCCGGTCGATGTCGTCGGGCTGCTCGATGTCGGCCTGCACGGTGAGACCGTCCGCACCCGCGGCACGGATCTCCCGGAGGGTCTCCTCCGCGAGGTCGGCGTTCTTCTTGTAGTTGACGACCACGTCGACGCCGCGCGCGGCGAGCTTCAGGGCGAGGACCTTGCCGATGCCGCGGGACGAGCCCGTGACGAGGGCGACGGGGCGGGCGGGTGTTTCGGGAGCCACGGAGGGCCTTTCTGACTCGGAGAGGTGGAAGGGGTGGGGACGCCGGACGCGATCAGAACGAGACGGCGCCGGTGACGACGGCCCGTCCCACGATCAGCTTCTGGATCTCGTTCGTGCCCTCCTCGAAGCGCTGCGCGCGGGCGTCGCGGTAGACGCGCTCGATCGTGTTGCGCTTCCAGTAGCCCTGGCCGCCGTGGACCTGCAGCGCCTTGTCCGTCACGCGGGCGAGCATGTCGACCGCGATCATCTTGGACGCGCTGGAGAGCACGCCGGCGTCGGGACGCGACTCCTCGAACGCCTTCGCGGCCTCGATCACCAGGGCGCGGGCCGCCTGGATGTCGGCGTAGTTCTCGGCGAGGTAGAACTGGATCGCCTGGCGGTCGGCGAGCTTCCTGCCGAACGTCTCGCGCCGGTTCGCATACTCGACCGCCAGCTCCTGCGCGCGCTCGGCGAGGCCGACGGCGCTCATCGCGACCGAGACGCGGCTCGGCAGGAGGAAGCCACCGAGGGCGACGCGGAGGCCGTCCCCCTCCTCGCCGAGGAGCGCCGAGGCCGGCACGGGGGTCTCGGTGAAGCGCAGGATCGCGTGGTCGGTCCCGCGGATGCCCATCGTCTGCGAGTCGTCGATCACCTCGGCCCCGGGGAGACCGGAGTTCGGCATCAGGAACGCGACGAAGCCGTTCTTGTCGGTGGAGCCCTCGATCCGGGCGGCGATCAGCCAGTAGTCGCACTTCACGCCGAACGTGATCATGTGCTTCTCGCCGTTGAGGTACCAGGTGTCGCCCTCGCGGCGGGCGGTGGTGCGGAGATCCTGCCCCGTTCCGGCCGTCGCCTCCGTGAGGGTGAACGCCACGAGCTTCCGGCCCGCGATCGACGGCTTGACGACCTCCTCCATCTGCTCGGGGGTCGCGAAGTCGACCATGGCTCGCCAGGTGCCGTTGATCACGTGGACGAGCATCCGGACCGACGCGTGCGACCGGGAGACGATCTCCATCAGCTCCAGGTAGCGCGAGAAGGGGATACCGCGGCCGCCGAGCTCGACGGGGGCGGCGAGCGACAGGTAGCCGCGGTCGCGGAGTTCCGGCAGGAGCCGCGCCGGCACCTCGCCGGTGGCCTCGATCTCGTCGGCGTACTCCTCGCCGGGGCCCTCGACCCACGCGGTCATCTCGTCTTTCAGGGCCTGGAACTCGGCCTCGTCGAACGCGGTCGGGGCGATGGCCGTTACGGTCATGGTCACTTCTCCTTGACGGTCGTGCTGGTCGACTGGGCGACGAGGGTGGCGGCCTGCTCGCGCAGGAGATTCTTCTGGACCTTGCCGACGACGTTGCGCGGGATCTCGTCGATGTACTCCAGACGCTCCGGCCAGTAGTACTTCGACACCCCGGCGTCGCCGAGGTACCTCTGCATGGTGGCGAAGTCGAGTCGGTCGTCGTCTCGCGAGGCGACCACGAAGGCGCAGGCGCGCTCTCCGAGACGAGGGTCCGGCATGGCCACGATAGCCGCGTCGGAGATCAGCGGGTGCTGGTAGAGGAGGTTCTCGATCTCGACGACGGGGATCTTCTCGCCGCCGCGGTTGATGACGTCCTTGACCCGGCCGGTGATGTGGAGGAATCCCTTGTCGTCGAGCCGCGCGAGGTCGCCCGTGCGGTACCAGCCGTCCTTCGTGAAGACGTCGTCCGTGAGGTCGGGGCGGTCGAGGTAGCCGCCGAACATCGTCGGCGAGTAGAGCTCGTAGTTGCCCTCGGCGCCGCTGGGCAGCTCGACCCCCTCGTCGTCGACGATGCGGAGCCGGATGCCCGGGAGCGGACGGCCGTCGCTGCCCCAGGCGTCCTCCGGCGCATCCTGCGGGGTCGAGAGCGCACCGAGACAGGTCTCGGAGGTCCCGAAGGCGCCGAGCACGCTCGTCTCGAGCACGCGGGTCGCCTTCTCGGCGAGCGCTCGAGGCACCGCGGCGCCGGTCGCGACGAAGATCCGGAGGCTCCGAGGAGCAGGGAACCCGCCCTCGACCTCGGCGACGAGATCGGTGAGGAACGGCGTGGCGCACTGCACGAAGGTGGCCCCGGACCGGGAGAAGGCCTGCTCCAGCGCGACCCGGGGGTCCCAGACCGGTTGGATGACGCTCGCGACGCCGAGCCGCCAGGAGAGCAGCATCCCGTAGAGGAAGCCCGTCTGGTGGGCGAGGGGCGAGGGGATGTAGATGCGGTCGTCCCCGGTGAGGCCGAGGTGCGACACCTCCATGGCGGTGGCGAGACCGAGGGTCCGGTGGGGGTGCTGGACGCCCTTGGGTTCGCCGGTGGTGCCGGAGGTGAACAGGAGCTGGCAGATGTCGTCGGGTCGCGGGGCGAGGCTCTCGATGAGAGGGACGTCGGGCTGCACGGCGCCGAGGGCGATGTCGTAGTACCGCCAGTTCCAGCCCGAGGCCTCGGCGGCCGCTGCGGCCCCGGCGGGGATCGGCGTGACCTCGCTCCGCGCGCCGGCGTCGCCGCGGCTCTCGGACCGCAGGACGACGACGTGCTCCAGCGAGAGGCGGCGCTTCTGGGCCCGGGCCTCGTCGACGACCTCGAGGAGCTCGATCGCCGGGCGGCGACGTCGGAAGACGTTCGGCAGGAAGACGACGCGGGCCCTCGAGCGCGCCAGCGTCATCGTGGTCTCGCGCGGGCCGAAGACGGGCATGATCGGCGTCGCGACGGCTCCGATCTGCACGGTGCCGAGGGTGATCGCCGTGAACTCCTTCCAGTTGGGCAGCTGCAGGGCCACGGACTCGCCCTTCTGCACGCCCAGCTCGATCAGGAGCTGCGAGACGCGGTCGGCCTCCTCCTGCAGTTCGCGCCAGGTCGTCGTCACCGGCTCGACGCCGCCGACCTCGATGACGGCGGGATCGTCGGGGTTGGTCCGCGAGAGCCGTCTCACCCGGTCGCTCAGCACGAGCGGGTCGGCGTCGACGTCCTGGAGCTCGAGCGGGGCCTCCTGCAGCGAGGCCTGCTCGGCGAGGTCGTCGCGCTCGAAGTCGACGTTGTCGCTCGTCTCGCCGTTCGAGGCGTCGCCCATGTCGAGGTCGAGCCCGATCGAGGTCATCGCCTCGAGGAACGTCGGGTAGGAGATGCGGTAGGCCCGCGGATAGGTGAGCGTGGACGCCCCTTCCGCCCGGGTGGAGGCGATCGCGAGCGACATCAGGACGCGGTGGTCGTTGAACGACGACAGCGGCGCCCCGCGGAGCGGCCCGGCGGCCCCGGTGACCCGGAGTTCGTCCTGGGTCTGGTCGGCGCTGCCGCCGAGGGTGTTGAGCTGCAGCATCGCCGACACGCGGTCGGACTCCTTCAACCGGATGTGCCCGACGTTCCGGAACGTCGAGGTGCCCGAGGCGAACGTCGCCATCGTGGCGAGGATCGGCAGGAGATCCGGGATGGGCTGGCAGTCGATGTCGATCGCGCGGAGCGGAGAGCCGTCGTTCACGACGCGGACGAAACCGGTGGCCTCGTCGAGCGACAGGGGGACGCCCATGTCCCGGGCGAGGTCGAGGAACTCCGCCTCCGGGTGGTCGGTGTCGCTCGACGAGATCGCGGAGAGGCCGCGGAACAGGACGTCCGACGGGTGGATGGCCGCCGCGGCGATCCCGAAGGCGGCGGAGCCGATGTCGGGCGGGATCACGTAGTCGTGCGGGACCGCCTGCTGGTTGCCGGGGATGCGGAACGTGAGCCAGTCGTCGTCGTGCTCGACCACGAGGCCGAAGAGGCGCATCATGCGGACCGTCAGGTCGACGTAGGGCTGCTCGTTCAGCGTGCCGCCCGTGACGTGGATGACGGTGTCGGAGGTGGCGAAGGGGGCGAGCAGGAGCAGGCCCGAGAGCCACTGGCTGAGCGTGCCCGCGATCGACACCTCTCCCCCGGTGGGCCGCCCCGGCTGCACCGTCACCGGCGGCCGGTCGAGCTCGGCTTCGAGCGACACCCCCATCTGCCCGAGCGAGTCGAGGAGCGCCTTGATGGGGCGTCGGCGGAAGTACTTCATGCCGGTGAGCGTCATCGGCTGGTCGGCCAGGGCGGCGAGCCCGGTCATGAAGTAGAGCGTCGTGCCGGAGGATCCCATGTTCAGGAGACCCTCGGCGCCGCGGGACCCGTGGTCGATGACGTCGGTCGCCCGGTACGGGCCGCCCTCGACGACGTAGGTGCCGTCGACGACGGTGATCCGCGTTCCGAGGGCACGCAGGGCTCCGACCGTCCACTCGACCTGGCGCGTCGTCGACACGCCCGTGATGACGCTCCGCCCGGGAGCGAGGGAGGCGAGCACGAGGGCCCGGTGGGCGTGGTACTTCGACACCGGGATGTCGAGTTCCCCTGCGAGCCGCGTCGACGTCCCACGAACGACCAGTTGCATCGGGTCTCCTCCTCGCCTGGGACCCCCGGGGGCGCCAGCACAAGCTCAACCCGTCCGGCGCTGGTCCCGTCACGTCACGGTAGCCCACGGTCCGCCCCGCGGAACCGTCGTGATCGCGTGTGCCGACCGCTCTCCGAAAATTCGTGCGCAGCGTGCAAAGATCGGGCCGGTTCTTCGTCGGATGCGCGCTTGCCGACGTGACCCCGGGGCTCCTGCTGGCAGGATGTCGGCCATGCACGAAGAGACTCCCCGCATCGAGTTCGGGCGATCCGAACGGTCCACGCTCGGCCTCGAGTGGGAGCTGGCCGTGGTCGACCGGACGAGCGGGGAGCTGGCGCCGCACGCCCCGAGCATCCTGCAGTCGCTCCGTCACCTCAACGACGACGGGGTCCGCGTCACACACGAGCTCCTCACCAACACGGTCGAGGTGGTCACGGGCGTCCACCACCGGGTCGCCTCCGCCGTGGACGATCTCGCCACGACGATCGACGCCGTCCGGGCGTCGGCGGAGGTGATGAACGCCGACCTCCTCTGCGCGGGCACCCACCCGTTCAGCCAGTGGTTCCAGCAGGAGGTGACCCCCGACAGCGAGCGCTACGAGACGCTCATCGACCGCACGCGCTGGTGGGGGCGTCAGATGATGATCTGGGGCGTGCACGCGCACGTCGGCGTCGACGACCGTCGGAAGGTCCTGCCGATCCTCAACGCGCTGCTGACCTACCTGCCGCACTTCCAGGCGCTGACCGCGTCGAGCCCGTTCTGGGTGGGCGAGGCGACCGGCTACGCGTCGAACCGCGCGCTGATGTTCCAGCAGCTCCCCACCGCGGGCCTCCCACCGCAGTTCGACGAGTGGGGCGCGTACGAAGAGATGGTGCGCGACATGACGCACACGGGCGTGATCGACCACCACTCGGAGCTGCGGTGGGACATCCGCCCCTCGCCCAAGTGGGGGACCATCGAGGTGCGCGTCTTCGACGGGATCTCCAGCGTCGCCGAGGTGGCGGCGATGGCGGCGCTCGTCCAGTGCCTCGTCGACGACTTCTCCGAGCGGCTCGACCGCGGCGAGACCCTGCCGACGATGCAGCCCTGGTTCGTCCGCGAGAACAAGTGGCGAGCGGCCCGCTACGGCATGGAGGCGATCATCATCCAGAACGCGGCCGGAGACGAGCGCCTCGTCCGGGAGGACACCGAGGAGCTCCTCCGCCACCTCGAACCCGCGGCCGAGAGGCTCGGCTGCCTCGACGAGCTCCACGGGATCGAGCGCATCCTCACCCACGGAGCCAGCTACCAGCGGCAGCTCGCCGTCGCGGCGAAGAACGACGGGAGCCTCAAGGCCGTGGTCGCCTCGCTCGTCGCCGAGCTTCGCGACGGCGTCGCCTGACCGCCGACACCTACACGCATCGAGCGCGCAAGGGCGGCGGCTAGCGACCCAGGAACTTCTGCAGGCTGGCGAGCTCCTCCTCGGACGGAGCGGCCTTGCCCCCCTTGCCGAGACCGAACCCGGTGCCGGACCCGGCGGCAGGAGCCACGGGCTTGCCCTCGGCGAGGCGCGCGTTCTCCGCCGCCCTCTTCGCCGGGTTGCCCGCCTTCGAGCCCTTCTTCTTGGCGACCTGCTTGCGGCCGCCGCCGAAGCCCGCACCCGGGATCGGACCCATCCCCGGAACCTGGGGCATCCCGCCCTTGGCCACCGTCTTCATCATCTTGGCGGCCTGCTCGAAGCGGCTGACGAGCTGGTTGACGTCGGTGACCGTCATGCCGGAACCGCGGGCGATGCGGAGACGCCGGGAGCCGTTCAGGATCTTGGAGTTCGCTCGCTCCGCCTTCGTCATCGACTGGATGATCGCCTCGGTGCGGACGATCTCCTGCTCGTCGAAGTTGTCGAGCTGCTCGCGCATGCCCTTGGCGCCCGGCAGCATGCCGAGCATGCCCTTGATGGACCCCATCTTGCGCAGCTGCTGCATCTGCTTGAGGAAGTCGTCGAGCGTGAAGCTGTCGGTCGCGAACTTCTCGGCGATGTCGCGCGCCTCGGCCTCGTCGAACGCGCCCTGCGCCTGCTCGATGAGCGTGAGGATGTCGCCGAGGTCGAGGATGCGCGACGCCATGCGGTCGGGGTGGAACGGCTCGAAGTCGTCGAGACCCTCCCCGGTCGAGGCGAACATGATCGGCCGGCCCGTGAGCTGCGCGACGCTCAGCGCCGCACCACCGCGGGCGTCGCCGTCGAGCTTCGTCAGGACGACACCGGTGAAGTCGACTCCGTCCTGGAAGGCCTTGGCGGTCGCGACGGCGTCCTGGCCGATCATCGCGTCGATGACGAAGAGCACCTCGTCGGGGTCGACGGCCTTCCGGATGTTGGCGGCCTGCTTCATGAGGTCGGCGTCGACGCCGAGGCGCCCGGCCGTGTCGACGATGACGGTGTCGTAGAGCTTGTCGGCGGCGAACTTCACGCCGTTCCTGGCGACCTTGACCGGGTCGCCGACGCCGTTGCCGGGCTCCGGCGCGAAGACGGGGACCCCGGCCTGCTCGCCGACGACCTGGAGCTGCGTCACGGCGTTGGGGCGCTGGAGGTCGGAGGCGACGAGGAGCGGGGTGTGCCCCTCCTTCTTCAGCCACTTCGCCAGCTTGCCCGCGAGGGTCGTCTTCCCGGCGCCCTGGAGGCCGGCGAGCATGATGACCGTCGGCGGCCGCTTCGCGAACTCGAGGCGGCGCTGCTGGCCGCCGAGGATCTGGACGAGCTCCTCGTTGACGATCTGCACGACCTGCTGCGCCGGGTTCAGGGCCTTGTTGACCTCGTCGCCGAGCGCGCGCTCGCGGATCGCCTGCGTGAAGCTCTTGACGACCTCGAGCGCGACGTCGGCGTCGAGCAGCGCGCGTCGGATCTCGCGGACGGTTCCGTCGACGTCGGCGGGCGAGAGCTTGCCCTTGCCGCGGAGATTGGTGAGGGTGGCCGCGAGGCGGTCGGAGAGGGATCCAAAGGTTGCCATGGTGCCCCAATCTTAACCGCTCGGCTCACGAAGCGGCACCGGGCGGACCGGGCGCTGCGGATCGCTTTTTTGTACTCGGTCCAACAATTGGTAGCGTGACCGCATGACGACGATGCGACTCGGCCTCGAGGGGCCTCTGCTCGACTACACCGAGGGCCTGGCGCTGCAGCGCCGCCTCCACGCCGAGGTGGTCGAGGGCACGACCGGGCAGGCGCTGATCCTCTGTCAGCACCCGTCCGTCTACACGGCCGGCACCCGCACGCAGGAGAGCGACCTCCCCCGCGACGGCAGCCCGGTGGTCGAGGCCGACCGGGGCGGCCGGATCACCTGGCACGGACCGGGACAGCTCGTCGCCTACCCGATCGTCCGGCTGCCCGAGCCCGTCGACGTCGTCGCTCACGTGCGGGCCCTCGAACAGGTCGTCATCGACGTCTGCGCCCGGTTCGGCGTCGACGCCGAGCGCATCGACGGCCGGAGCGGCGCCTGGGTCCGCGGACCGTTCCGCGACGAGAAGGTGGGAGCCATCGGCATCCGGGTCGCCCAGGGGGTCACGATGCACGGCATCTCCCTCAACTGCGACAACTCCCTCGACCCTTACGCCACGATCGTCGCCTGCGGGATCGCCGACGCCGGCGTCACGACCCTGTCCCGCGCGGCGGGCAGGACGATCTCCGTCCTCGACGTCGCCGACGCGCTGGAGGAGCGGCTCGACGCCTACCTCGAGACCCTGCTCCGGGTCGCCCCCGTCGAGGCGACGGCGGTGACCGCGTGACCGCGACGGTGCCCGACGGGCGGCGGCTCCTGCGGATCGAGGCGAGGAACGCGGAGACGCCGATCGAGACGAAGCCCGGCTGGATCAAGACGCGGGCCACGCAGGGCCCCGAGTTCCGAGCCCTCAGCGCCCTCGTCACGGAGAAGAAACTGCACACCGTCTGCCAGGAGGCAGGCTGCCCCAACATCTACGAGTGCTGGGAGGATCGCGAGGCCACCTTCCTCATCGGCGGCTCCCAGTGCACGAGGCGCTGCGACTTCTGCCAGATCGACACGGGGAAGCCCTCCCCGCTCGACCTGCGCGAGCCGCTCTCGGTCGCGGAGTCGGTGCGCGAGATGGGCCTCCGCTACGCCACCGTGACCGGTGTGGCCCGCGACGACCTCGAGGACGAGGGCGTCTGGCTGTACGCGGAGACGATCCGCAGGATCCACGAGCTCAATCCCGGCACCGGCGTCGAGATCCTCGTTCCCGACTTCAGCGGGAGGCCCGAGCTCCTGGCGAAGGTCTTCGAGGCGCGCCCGGAGGTCTTCGCGCACAACGTGGAGACGGTGCCGCGCATCTTCAAGCGCATCCGGCCGGCCTTCCGCTTCGACCGGTCGCTCGACGTGATCCGCCAGGGGCACGACGCCGGTCTCGTGACGAAGTCGAATCTCATCCTCGGCATGGGCGAGGAGTACGGCGAGGTCATCGACGCGCTGGAGCGGCTGCGCGAGGCGCACACCGACATCATCACGCTGACGCAGTATTTGCGGCCGAGCCCCCGCCATCTCCCGGTGGCCCGCTGGGTGAAGCCGGAGGAGTTCGTCGACTTCAAGGAGATCGCCGAGGACCTCGGGTTCAGCGGCGTCCTCGCGGGGCCCCTCGTGCGGTCGTCGTACCGTGCCGGGCGCCTCTGGGCGCGCACGATGCGCGCGCAGGGTCGCGACATCCCCGCGGCCCTCGAGCACCTCGCCCTGCAGGAGGCGGGCGCTCAGGCGGTCTGACCGCGTCGCCGTCGCAGCGTCAGCCGATGAGGTTCTGGACGAAGACGTGCGGCGTGAAACCGGTGAGGTCGCCGATGCCCTCGCCCTGGCCGACGAGCTTGATCGGGATCCCGGTCTGCTCCTGCACGGCCAGCACGAAGCCGCCGCGGGCCGAGCCGTCCAGCTTCGTGAGGACGAGGCCCGTGACGCCCGCGTGCTGGATGAACGCCTCCGCCTGAGCGAGGCCGTTCTGGCCGGTGGTGGCGTCGAGGACGAGCAGCACCTCCGCGATCTCCGTCTGCTTCTCGACGACGCGCTTGATCTTGCCGAGCTCGTCCATCAGCCCAGCTTTGGTCTGGAGGCGGCCGGCCGTGTCGATGATGACGATCTCGATGCCCTCGCGGATCGCCAGGTCGACGGTCTGGTAGGCCACCGACGCGGGATCCTGCCCCTGCGCCTGCGGCTTCACGATGCGGACGCCGGCGCGCTCCGCCCAGGTGCCGAGCTGCTCGACGGCGGCCGCGCGGAATGTGTCGGCCGCACCGACGACGACCGAGCGGTCGAAGTTGCGGAGGAACTTCGCGAACTTGCCGATCGTGGTGGTCTTGCCGACGCCGTTGACCCCGACGACGAGCACGACCGCGGGGCGGTTGGAGAGCTTGAGCGTCGAGTCGAGCTTCGACAGGCGCTCCTCGAGCGTCTCGCGGAGCATCCGCTTGAGGTCGGCCGGGTCGGTGGTGTTGTACCGCCCGACCTTCTCGCGGAGGTCGTCGATGACCTGCTCGGTGACGTCGGGGCCGAAGTCGGCGCCGATCAGAGCCGTCTCGAGGTCGTCCCAGGTCGTGTCGTCGATCGTCTTGCGGCCGAACATGCCGCGGAGTGCGCCGGAGAGGGACCAGGGGTTTGCCATGGGTGCAACTTTAGTCGGCCCTGTGACAGCCGCCGGATCTCTCGGTACGCTGGTCACACGAAGGGGAGTATTCCCGTCCGCGGTGTCGCCGTCAGTACGGCCCAGAACGATCTGGGTCCGGTGCATCGGCCTCTCGATCTCGAGAGGCGGAAGAGACCTTCAGTATCCGTCGCACCCTTTTTCGGGGTGCCGTACTGAAGGAAACCTCATGGAGACCCCGTTCCTCGTCTGGGCACTGACGATCGTCTTCGTCCTCGGCCTGCTGATCTTCGACTTCTACAGCCACGTGCGCACCCCGCACGAGCCGACCATCCGCGAGAGCGCGACCTGGTCGATCGTCTACATCGGCATCGCCGTCCTCTTCGGCGTCGGGGTCGGCGTGACGAGCGGCTGGCAGCTCGGCGGCGAGTACTTCGCCGGCTACATCACCGAGAAGGCCCTGAGCGTCGACAACCTCTTCGTCTTCCTCATCATCATGACGAGCTTCGCCGTGCCACGGATCTACCAGCAGAAGGTCCTCCTCGTCGGCATCGCGATCGCCCTCGTCTCCCGCGGGCTCTTCATCGCCCTCGGCGTGACGATCATCGAGAACTTCTCCTGGGTCTTCTACCTGTTCGGCTTCCTCCTCTTCTGGCTCGCCTACAGCCAGGTGAAGGGCGGACACGACGAGGCCGAGGAGGGCGACAGCCGGCTCATCCGCATCCTGCGCCGCATCGTGCCCACGAGCGCCGACTACGACGAGGACCGTCTCACGACCAAGGTCGACGGCAAGCGCCTCTTCACCCCGCTCTTCCTCGTGATGCTCGCCATCGGCCTCACCGACGTGCTCTTCGCCCTCGACTCCATCCCCGCGATCTTCGGCCTCACGCAGGACGCCTACATCGTCTTCACGGCGAACGCCTTCTCGCTCCTCGGCCTCCGCCAGCTCTACTTCCTCATCTCGGGCCTCCTCGAGCGCCTGGTGTACCTCGCGCAGGGCCTCGCCGTGATCCTGGCCTTCATCGGAGTAAAACTGCTCTTCCACGCGTTGCACGTGAACGAAGTACCCTTTATCAACGGCGGTCGCCCCATCGAATGGATCCCCGAGATCCCCATCTGGTTCTCTCTCGGCTTCATCGTGGTCACGATCCTGGTCGCCACCGTCCTCAGTCTCCGCAAGTCGGGCAAGGACGCGAAGCGAGACGAGCTCGCGGCGTCCTAGCGGGTTCGCGCCGACACCGTCGCACCGGGCACCCGGTCACGCAGCAGAACAAACGGAGAACATGCGCCTCGAACTCATCCGCCACGGTCAGACGGACTGGAACCTCAACGATCAGCTCCAGGGGTCGTCCGACATCCCGCTGAACGAGACGGGTCGGGAGCAGGCGCACGCGGCGGCGGCGCTCCTGGCCGGGCTTTCCTGGAGCGCCATCGTCTCCTCCCCCCTCGGGCGTGCCCGCGAGACCGCGCGCATCATCGCCTCCGATCTCGGCATCGAACTCGGCGACGCCTACCCGGAGCTGATCGAGCGCGACTACGCGTCCCGCGAGGGCACCGTGCCGACCGACACGATCCCCGACGAGCCGAGCGGCGACTTCCTCGACATCGAACCCCGCGAGTCGGTCGCCGCTCGGGGCCTCGGCGCCCTGCAGGACATCCGCGACACCCGCCTCCCGCTCGACGGCGAGGACGGCAACATCGTCGTCGTGTGCCACGGCACGATCATCCGCTTCACCCTCTCCGCCATCCTGGGTCGCGAGGTCGGCCACATCCACAACGCCGCAGCCAACACCGTCGAGTGGATCGACGGTGGCTGGCGCGTGCTCACCGTCAACGGCGAGTCCGTCCTCGAGACGGCCTGAGCCGACCCGCCGCCCCCGCCCGCTAGACGAGGTCGTGCGCCGGTGACGGCGCGGACTCCTCGGGTCGGGGCGGTTCCTCGGGCAGAGGGTCCGGCGGGAGCGGCTCCCCCGTCGGCGGCCGGAGCCACCAGGCGACCGGCAGCTGGAAGGCGAATCGGGCGCGACGCGCGACGCGCAGCCAGACGAGACCGCTGCCGACGATGACGCCCGGGATGACGACGAGGACCAGGAGCAGCAGCACCGGGTTGCCCGTCGCGAGGAGCAGGCTGCCGGAGCCGTCGAAGAGGCCGTGCGCGACGGCGACGCCGAGATACGCCAGAACGACTCCCCCCGTGATCCGGAAGCGGCCGTTCCGAGCGGCCGCGAACACGGCGGCCGCGAGCAGCGCGGTGAAGATCGGGTGCAGCACCGGTGTCTCGGCCGCCCGCAGCGGGACGAGCAGGAGCGCCGACTGCAGGCCGTCGAGGTGCAACTGCGCCAGCGGGTGGTCGATCACGCGGACGGCGTAGCCGAGGTCCTCCATCGCCGCGAACCCGAAGCCCACGGCGCCGCCGAGGAACAGCCCGTTGCGGACGCTCCTGTCCGCGAGGCGCCAGGACACGGCGACGACGGCGACGATCTTCGCGAACTCCTCCGTGACTCCTGCGAGCAGGAGCACCACGGTGCCCGGCTGACCCGCCGGGCTGCCGGTCGCCCGAGCGACGAGGATGTCGAGCGTCGAGCCCAGCGTCACCGCGATGAGGCCGCCGAACGTGGCGGCCAGCAGGAGCCTCGGAACGGTCAGGGTGTCACGGGGCCCGATGCGGTACGCCATCACGTACAGCAGGGCGACGGCGGAGCCGAACGACCCCACGAGGAGCCCGATCGTGATCGACAGCGTGTTCCCGAGGAGGAGACCGTCGACGAGCACGAGGAAGAGGAAGAAGAACAGCGAGGCCGCGCCGATCCAGAGCCCGCCGAAGCGGCCGATCCACTTGCCGGTCGGTCGTTCTCCGGGAACCCAGATGGGTGGTGGCCAGTATCCGCGCTGCCGAAGTTCCCGCATCCTCGAAGGCTACCCGGGCACCGACTCCACGGCGCTCCCCCGTTCACGGGCGGTGACGACCCTCTGGCCGACGACGGCGGAGACGCCGTCCTGGCGCATCGAGACCCCGTAGAGGGCGTCGGCGATCTCCATCGTGCGCTTCTGGTGGGTGATGACGATGAGCTGCGACGACTCCCGGAGGTCCTGGAAGATCGTCAGGAGCCGCCCGAGGTTGGCGTCGTCGAGGGCCGCTTCGACCTCGTCCATGATGTAGAACGGGCTGGGGCGCGCCTTGAAGATCGCGATCAGCAGCGCCACGGCCGCGAGCGACCGCTCCCCGCCCGACAGGAGGGACAGGCGCTCGATCTTCTTGCCCGCCGGCTTGACGGTGACCTCGATGCCCGTCTCGAGGAGGTTGTCCGGGTCGGTGAGGTGGATGCTGCCGCTCCCGCCCGGGAAGAGGATCGGGAAGACGCGGTTGAACGCCTCCTTCGTGTCGTCGAAGGCCGCCTTGAAGATCACCTGCATCTTCTCGTCGATCTCGTCGATGATCGTGAGGAGGTCCTTCCGGGTCGACGTGAGGTCGCCCAGCTGGTCGGTGAGGAACTTGTGCCGCTGCTCCAGCGCCGCGAACTCCTCCAGGGCGAGCGGGTTCACGCGACCGAGCTGCGCCAGGGTGCGCTCGGCGGCGGCGAGCCTCTTCTTCTGCTCGGCGCGGTCGAAGGGCGTCGCCTCGTCGTCGTCCGTCGAGCCCGGGACGGGGACCTCGGGGCCGTACTCGTCGACCAGGACGCTCTCCACGAGTCCGAGTTCGGATCCTGCCCGCTCGAGGAGGCCGGAGAGGTGGAGCTTCTTCTCGTAGATCTCCATCTCCAGGCCGTGCACGTTCTCGGTGACGGTGTGGAGTCGCTCGCGGAGAGCGCGCTCCTCGCGGCGGAGGGTCGCCAGCTCGGTGTTCTGCTCGGAACGCTCCCCCTCGCGCCGGGCGAGGACCGCCCGCGCCTCGGCGACCGAGCGGTCGACGGCGTCGAGGACGGCGGGGAGGGCGTCGAGGACCGACGTCGTCGCCACCATCTGGCGCTGGCGCACCACGGTCTGCCTGGCGTGCTCCTCGGCAGCGGCGCGTTGCTCGTCGAGCTGGCGCTGGAGATCCTTCGCCCGCGAGACCTCGGCCCGCACCCGCTCCCGGATCGTCTCCAGTTGGATGCGCTTCTCGATCTCGACCCCGCGGGCGTTCTCGACCTCCGCGAGCACCCCGTCACGAGCCGAGGCGTCGAGCATGGGACGCGGCCGGGAGGAGAACTCGCCGAGCGCCGACTCCGCCTGCGCGACGGCCCGCTCCGCCTGGTGCACCGCCTCGGCGGACGTGGCGAGGGCTGCCGAGAGACGCTCGGCCTCCGCTTCGGCGGCTTCGAGCTGGACCCGGAGACGCCCGGTGCGCTGGTCGAAGGCGGCCAGGCGGGACTCGTGCTCGCGCGCAGCGGCCGTGGCTTCTTTGGACGCCGTGCGCCGCTCGGAGAGGGCCGCTCTGGCCTCGTCGAGGTCGGCGGACACGCGTTCGATCTCGACGCTGACCCCGGTCAACGAGTCGGCGGCCGTGTCGCGCTCGGCGACGAGCTCGAGTCGGGAGCGGCCTCCTGCGGATCCGCCGCGGACGACGAAGTCGGTCAGGACCTCGCCCTGCCGGGTGATGACCGTGACGGGCGCGTCGAGGCCGACCGCCGACCCGGTCACGGCGCGGGCGATTGCCAGGTCGTCGGCGATCACCGTGCGGGCGAGGACGCCGAGGACGCCGCCCGGGGCGGTGACGACGGCGACCGCGGGGCGGGCTCCGGCGGGGAGGTCGAGGTCGAGAGCGCCCGGGGTCCGGGCCGGAGCCGCGACCACGACCTCGACGCGGCCCAGCTCCTCCGCGGTCACGTGGGCGACCGCGTCGAAGGCGTCGTCGGCGTTCTCCGCGAGCACGGCGTCGGCGACCGTGCCGAGGGCGGCGGCGATCGCCACCTCGAAGCCCGGCTCGACCTGGACGTGCTCGGCGACGAGACCGCGGACGCCCGGTCGACCGGCCTTCACGAGGGCGCTGGAGGCGTCCTTCTGGTCGAGGGCGAGCGACAGGGCGCTGGTGCGGGCCCCGAGCGAGTCGTGCTCCCGCTCGAGGGCGTGCAGGCGATCCCGGAGCGCTTCGACGGCGGTCTGGGCGGCGGACACGCCCTCCTCCGCGACCCGCTGCGCCTCGGCGTGGTCGACGCGGGAGGCGTCGTCGCGGTCAGGGGCGTCGTCCTGGGCGGCGGCGTAGTCGCTCCTGCTGGAGTCGCGGCGGAGCTCGGCCGCCTGGAGGGCGTCGGTCTGCCGGAGCTGCTCGCCCCGCACGGCGGCGAGCTTCGACCGGGCGACCTCGACGGCCCCGCCGAGGCGCGCCACCTCCAGGTCGTGCTTCGAGACCAGGGCGCTCTGGGCCGCGATCTCCTCGTCGAGGGAGTCGAGGGAGGCGCGCGTCGTGGCGACCTCGGCCGCCGCGTGGGCGACGGCGAGCTCGGCCTCGGCGACGCCCTCCTGGAGGCGCTCGGCCTCGTCGCGGGCGTCCGCCACCATGCCGGCGCTGACAGTCGTCGCGACGGAGGGCTGGTCGGCCTGCTGGGCCAGGAGGGTGAGCTTCTGGTTGGCGAGGCTCGACAGGCTGCGGAGACGCTCCTGGACCGACTCCAGTCCGAAGGCGATGCGGCGGGCCTCGTCGACGGAGTCGCCGACCATCGCCTGTTCGAGGCGCTGCTCGCGGAGCTTGTTCTGATCGAGCTGCTCCTGGAGGACGATGCGCTCGCTCTTGCGCTCGTTCTCGTCTTTCGACTGGGCGGTGAGGACCGTCCGGAGGCCGACGACCTCGTCGGCCAGGAGCCGGGCGCGAGCGTCGCGCACGACCGCGGCGATGCCCTGCGCCTCGCGGGCGATCTCCGCCTGGCGCCCGAGCGGCTTCAGCTGGCGTCGGATCTCGCCCGCGAGGTCGCTGAGCCTCGTGAGGTTGGTCTGCATGGCCTCGAGCTTGCGGAGCGTCTTCTCCTTGCGCCGGCGGTGCTTCAGGATGCCCGCGGCCTCCTCGATGAACCCGCGACGCTCCTCCGGCGTCGCCCGCAGCACGGCGTCGAGCTGCCCCTGGCCCACGATGACGTGCATCTCGCGCCCGAGCCCGGAGTCGCTGAGGAGCTCCTGGACGTCGAGGAGCCGGCAGTTGTCGCCGTTGATCGCGTACTCGCTGCCGCCGTTGCGGAACAGGGTCCGGCTGATCGTCACCTCGGTGTAGTCGATCGGGAGGGCGCCGTCGGAGTTGTCGATGGTCAGGACGACCTGAGCGCGCCCCAGGGGCCCGCGGGTCGACGTGCCGGCGAAGATGACGTCCTCCATCTTGCCGCCGCGGAGGGTCTTGACGCCCTGCTCGCCCATCACCCAGGCGAGGGCATCGACGACGTTGCTCTTGCCGGAGCCGTTGGGGCCGACGACGCAGGTGACACCCGGCTCGAAAGCGAACGTGGTCGGCTGCGCGAACGACTTGAAGCCCTTGAGCGTGAGGCTCTTGAGGTACACGCCGCGCCCTTCCGTCGCCCGCCGCCACGGCCCTGCACCGCGCTGCCCCCAGGGTACCGGGGGCGTCGTCGACGCGGGGATCGGCGCGCCTGCGGCTGTCGCGCCCGCCCCCGGCGATCGGCGCGGGCCTCCCCGCCGGCCCGGTGTGCCCCGGGGCTGCTGGCTGCCCCCTCCCCGAGCAGTGATGTCTCCCGGGCCTGTACAGGTCCGCCTGAATTCATCGCGACCTGAAACGCGCCCGCCCGTTTCGCACCCGAAGTCCGGCCGCGTTTCAGGTCCGCGTGAATTCACGCGCGGCTGAAATCTCCATGCGCGTCGCCTGGAGGGTTTCAGGGTCGCGTGAATTCAGGCCGACCTGTACAGGCCCCGGAGATAACACTCTCTCCCTGGGGCGCGGGTCGCCTGGGCGGAGCACCGAGCACCGAGCCTGAACCACGGAGGACCGAGCACCGGCGCACCACCCCGCGCGGGCGGGACGCCGGCACCACCGGGCACGAGCTCGACAGCGCGCAGCCGCCGACCTCAGGTCGTGAGCTTCTGACACCTCGGACAGAAGTGCGACGACCGGTTCATGAACGCCACCCGGCTGATCGGCGTCCCGCAGCGAGGACACGGCTTCCCCTGCTGCCCGTACGCGTTGAGGCTGTGCGAGAAGTACCCCGACTGCCCGTTGACGTTCACGTACTGCTGGTCGAAGCTCGTCCCGCCCTCGGCCAGGGCCTTGAACAGCACCGCCTTCACCTCGAGCAGGAGCAGCGCCGCCCGTCTCCGCGACAGCGACGAGCAGGGCTGGTCGAAGTGGATCTTCGCGGCCCAGAGCGACTCGTCGGCGTAGATGTTGCCGATCCCGGAGACGAGCCCCTGATCGAGCAGCGCTCGCTTGACGCCCGAGCGACGCGCCAGGAGCCGGTCGACGAAGGCGCGCTCGTCGAAGGCCGGGTCGAGGGGGTCGCGCGCGATGTGCGCGACCTGGTGAGGGATCCGCGTGACCCAGCCCCGATCCTCCTGCGGGCCGTGATCGTGCAGCGACCCCGCATCCGCCTCGGCGTCGTGGCCCAGGATCGTCGGCGACGAGTAGCCGGCCGCGCGCCCGTCGGGCGTCGGCTCGGTGTCGTCGAGCGCCATCGACCCGAAGATGCGCTGGTCGACGAAGGCGAGGCGGACGTCCCCGAGCGCAGGATGCACGAGGTCGAGTCGGATCCGCAGCAGGCGGTCGTCGACCTGGTCGCGCGAGCGGAGCAGCACCTGCCCGCTCATCCCCAGGTGGGCGACGAGCGCCTCCACCGGCCCGCCGGGCACGGCGAACGGGAACCAGAGGAACTTCCCGCGACGGACCGCCGAGAGGAGCACGGCCCCCGTGAGGCGCTCGACGAAGTCGGCCTCGGGGCCGGCGTGCCGCCGCAGCGACCGGGGTTCGAGCACGTCGACATGGTCGACGACGGCACCCGTGACGGCGGGGTGGAGGCCGGCCCGCACGACCTCGACCTCGGGGAGCTCCGGCACCTAGACGGCGTCGGGCGCCGAAGGAGGCGCACTGAGGGTCGTCCAGGCCTCGAGCGCGGCGGCCATCTCGGCCATCTTCTTGCTGCTGCCCGTCCCGGAGGCGATCTCGTCCTTGCCGAGGCGCACGATCGCGTGGAACCGCTTGTCGTGGTCGGGGCCGGAGTCGCTGATGACGTAGTTGGGCATGCCGCGACCCTGGGCGCTCGCCAGCTCCTGCAGGCTCGTCTTGGGGTCCATCGCCGCACCGAAGCGATCGGGATCGGCGAGGAGCGGCGCGATCAGTCGCATGACGAGACCGGTCGCGGCCTTCGGCCCGGCGTCGAGGTAGGTGGCGCCGATGATGGCCTCCACGGTGTCGGCGAGGATCGAGTGCTTGTTCCGCCCGCCGGTGAGCTCCTCGCCCCGCCCGAGCAGGATGAAGCGGCCGAGACCGATGTTGTCGGCCACCTCGGCCAGCGCGACCGTCGACACGAGGCTCGCGCGCCGCTTGGCCAGGTCTCCCTCGTCGAGGTCGGGGTTCTCGCGGTAGAGCATGACCGTGACGGCCTGCCCCAGAATCGAGTCGCCGAGGAACTCGAGCCGCTCGTTGTTGCGGATGCCACCGTGCTCGTAAGCGTACGAACGGTGGGTGAGGGCGAGCTCGAGGAGTTCTGGGCTGATCGCGACGTCGAGGAACGAAACGAGATCAGCCCGGTCAGAGGACTCTGACACGGGCTGATTCTTGGCGCTCATCTCAGACGTCGGCGACCTTACGGCCCTTGTACTCCATGTACAGGGCGGTGCCGGCGCTGTCTTCCACGACCTTGGCGCGGTGGGGGAGGCTGTAGACGGTCTTGCCGCCTTCGATGCTCTTCACGAGCGTGACAGGCGTGGCCTTCCACTGCGAACGGCGAGCGTGCGTGTTGGAGCGCGACTGCTTCCTCTTGGGAACGGCCATGAGTGTCTCTTCTCTATCTGTGGGTGGTGACGTGGTCGTCCGGCGCCCGAGCCGTCAGGCCGGTCTCCGCAGTGTTCGGGCCCGATCGTGCTGGGCCCGCACGCCGTCTAGTCGGTGGGCTTGGGGTCTCCGTGGGCCTCCGCGTCGGCGTCCGTGGGGACGGTGTCGCTGACGAGCTGGCTCAGTGCCGACCACCGGGGATCGAGCACTTCACGGGGGTGGTAGTCGACCAGATCTTCCACTCGCTCGCCCGTTTCGGGGTCGAGGCCTGGGCAGTCCGGCCGGCATACCGGCTGGAAGGGCAGTGAAAGAACCACTGCGTCTCTGACGACGGGTTCAAGATCCACGTGATCGTCTTGAACCTGATAGTCAAAAGCTTCGTCTTCAGAGTACGCGAAAAGCTCGGCGAAATCGACTTCGACACTCTGGGCGATGGGTTTGAGGCATCGGCTGCACTCCCCCTCGGCGGTCGCCGAGACGTGGGCCGAGACGAGGAGGCCGTCGTGGAGGCTCTCGATCTTGAGGTCGATGTCGACCGGGCTGCCCACGCGGACGGCCGTGAGCCCCTCGCCCATCTTCGTCGGCGCAGCGACGTCGAGGTCGCTCTCGCGCATCTCGCCCGGACGGTGCATCAGGTCGTACACCGGGACGGTATAGGGGGTCTTTTCGAAATGAGGCACGAGCGACGAGTGTACGCTCACTCGGCTGGACGCGGGCGCTGTTCCGCGAAGAGGCTCCTCGGCGCGACGGTAGCCCGGACGCGCACCGGCACCGGGGACGCCGCCCGCAGCCCGTCGATCACCGTGCGGGCGTCGTCGTGCACCCCGACGTCGGCCTCTCGGCCTCCGAAGCGTTCGGCCTGGACGGCGGCGAGCAGGTCGGCCAGGGCGGCGCGGACCGGGATCCTGCCGCCGGAGCGGGACAGGGCCTCGTCGAGGAGAGCGGATGTCGACTGCGGGGTCGCCCCAGGGTCGACCGGGAGACCGAGGTCTCTCGCCGTGTCGACCACCTCGAGCCAGGCCGAGAGGGCGGCGTCGGGGGGCCCCTGCCCGAGGCGCCGTCGTCGCCGCGAGACGCGCAGCCACCACGGGACGAGGGCGAGCAGCACGAGGACGGCGATGCCCAGCGGCAGGCCGAGCTGGGCACCGTCGAGGGCCGTCGAGGTCGGGCTCTGCGCCGACGACGAGCCGGACGCGTCGGTCGTCGGTGTGGCCGTGGCGGCGGACGACGCGGGGGCCGAGGCCGGCGTGGTCGGCTCGGCCGTCGGCTGAGCCGAGGTCGACGGGGCGGCGGTCGGCTCCGTCCCGGTCTGCTGCAGGTAGCTGGACGTCGTGCCGAGGGAGACGGTCGGCTCGAACGGGATCCAGCCGAGCCCCTGGAAGTACAGCTCCGGCCAGGTGTGCAGGTCGTCGCTCGTGACGGTCCACGCGCTGCTGGAGCCCGGGCTGACCTGGTCTCCCGGGAGGAAGCCCACGGCGATGCGCGAGGGGATGCCGAGAGTGCGCGCCATGACGGCCATGGCCGAGGCGAAGTGCACGCAGTAGCCGCTCTTGCGCTGCAGGAACGTCTCCACCATGTCGAGGCCGCTGCCGTCGTACCCGCCGCGGACGGGAGTGTCCTCCGAGTAGGTGAAGTCGCCGTTCCGGAAGTAGGTCTGGAGGTCGACGGCCGCGTCGAAGCGGTTGGACGCCGTCGCCGTCACGCGCTTCGCCAGGCTCGTGATGGAGGCGGGCACGCCGTCGACCTTGAGGTACGGAGCCAGATCGGCGGGGGTCGTCCCGAGCGACGCCGAGATCTGCTCGGGCGTGGGGTCGACGGGCCGCGAGGTGACCTTGTAGTCGAGACCCTGCGAGCCCTCCGTGGCGCTCCGGATGGTGACGCCCGACGAGTCGACGTACTTCCAGCGGTCGTCGATGCCCGTCACGGTCGTGGCAGGCACCGGCAGGGGGAGGTACGGGCTGCGGAGCAGGCTGACCGCCACGTCGGTGGTGACCGTGTCGCGGGTCGTGGCGCTGGCGATGCCCGGAGCCGCGGGGAGACGGTCGACGGAGTTCCGGCTGTCGAGACGCACCGACGCGGGGCTCCAGGTCGTGCCCGAGAAGTCGACGAGGTCGACGAGCTTGAGGTAGGTGCCCTGCGGGGCCGACGTCGTGTAGGTGAGGACGGTCACGGGCGCGCCGCGGCGGAGGTCCTTCCCGAGGTCGATGACCGGGTTCACGCCGGTCGAGATCCCGATGCCGGTGCCGAGGCCCGTCACGGGCGAGACCAGCGAGACCGGCAGGACGCTCGTGACGACGCCGGCGACGGCGACCGCCGCGACACCGGTCACGAGCGCCCCGCGAGACAGACGTCGGCCCGTCGACACGACGAGCACCGCCACGTAGCCGATCACGGCGAGGACGACCCAGAGCCAGTTCGGTGCGACGTCGGGGACGAAGGAGGGAACGACGAGGACGACGACGAGCACGACGCCGCTCAGCCCGGGCATCCGCCCCACATGGGCGACGAGGTCGATCAGCACCGCCGCGGCCGCGACGGCGACGACCACGACGAAGAGCATCGACGGTTGGACCGGGATCGGCGCCTGATCGCCCACGATCGTGTCGCGGGCCTGGCCGACGAGGAGCCGGATCCGCTCGACGGTCGCCGCCGAGGGGAACACGCCGAGGACGGCGGTCCCGCCGGAGGCGACGGCGGTCGACGCGAGCGCCCCGACGACGGCGCCGACGGCGGTGGCGACGAGGGGCCTCCAGCCGAGAGCGCGCGCACCGGCCGCGGCGGCGGAGACGAGGGCGGCGACGAACGCCGCGGTCAGCCACCAGGACGCCCCCTGGAACAGAGGCTGGAGGCTCGCCAGCGACAGGACGAGCGTCGCCCAGAGCACCACGACGAGACCCCAGCGGGGTCCTCCCTCGGCGCTCCGGGGTCGCCCGGAGCGCACGGAGGCGGGGCTGGTCGGAGTCCGGGTGAGGGTGTCAACCACCGAGGACCCCACGGGTGGCGAGGACCTCTGCCCGATCGGCGGTCGAGTCGGCCTCGACGACCTGCCAGCCGGACTCCCGGAGGAGCGACGCCACCGCGGTCGGAGAGTCGACGGACCGGTCGTCCGGCGTCAGCGGGTGGGCGTCGAGGTGCACCACGAGCGCCACACCCGGGACTCCGGGGCCCCGCGCCTGAGAGAGGAGATCGAGGTCGAGCCGGCTCAGACTCGACACGACGGCGATCACGGGCTCTCGCGGCGACGGCTCCGGCGTGCGCTCGTCGATCTCGGCGGCGTCGTCGAGGCGGAGGTCGGCGAGGTGGTCGAGGAAGACCGGCGTCATGGAGGGATCGTGGAGCGCGACCGTGCCCCCGGTCAGGCTGACCACGCGCGTCTGGGATCCTGCCATGCCGTACTCGAGAGCGATCGACGCGGCCTGCGAGACCGCCCACTCGAAGCCGTCGCTGACGGGCTCGCCGGAACCGAGGGCAGGATGCGCGTCGCGCCAGTTCTCGCTGCGCACCGGCAGGACGACCCGGGCGCTGGGAAGACCGTGCTGCTCCTCCTGCCGGACCATCAGCTCGCCCTGACGCGCACTGGCCTTCCAGTGGACGCGCCGCATCGGGTCGCCGCGGCGGTACTCGCGGGTGATCGGGTCGTCCTGACCTCCCGCCGCGCTGTGGTCGCGGCGCTGCCTCGAGCCCTCGCCGAGGGAGCGCGACTCGCGGCCCCGTCCGACCGACACGACCTCCGGCACGACGACGAGCTCGCCGCGACCGGGGACCGTGACGAGACGCTGAGCCAGACCGAAGGCCTCGATCACCTCGATCCGGGCGGGGCCCACCCGGTGTCGACCCCGGGGCAGGTCGTCGTGCTCGAACGCCGCCTCGACCGACGCGCCCCGCTCCAGGGTCGCCACGACCGACTCGTCGGTGGCCATCGTGCGCCAGGAGAGCGTGTCGCGGACGCGCAGCGTCACGGACCCACCGGGCTCCCGCCGGCGGATGGTCATCGTCTCGACGACGGACCAGCCGGCGACGGCGCGGTCGGGGGCGAACCGTCGCGACACGACGAGCTCCGGCGTGCGGACGGCGAGGCTCACGACCGTCGCGACGACGAGCATCACGAGGACGACGCCGCCGAAGACCAGCGGTGCGGAGGTGAGGAACGAGCCGATCGTGCCCACGGCGACACCGGCGACGAGCGCGGCCACGCCGCGTCGGGTCGGTCGGGGCCAGAGGGGAGGCCGCACGGTCAGCGCGCGGAGTCGTCGTCGAGCGGGACGGGCGTCGAGGCGACCACCGACTCGACGATGTCGTAGGCGGCGGCGACCGCCCCCGCGCCCGCGCGCCCGGCCAGGATGAGGCGGTGCCCGAGGACGGGACCGCTCAGGGCGTCGACGTCGTCGGGGATGACGTAGCGGCGCCCGTTGAGGGCGGCCCACGACTTGGCGGCGCGCATGAGCTGCAGGGTCGCGCGCGGGCTCGCCCCGAGGCGGAGATCGGGATGCACCCGGGTCGCCTGGACGATGTCGACCGCGTAGCGCTCGACGACGCCCGCGGCGTAGACGCCGCGGACCGTCGCGATCATCCGACGCAGGTCGTCGAGGGACACCAGCGGACGCAGGGCGTCGAGGGGGCTGGCCGTCTCTCGCTGGCGCAGCATCCGCACCTCGCTGTCGGCGTCGGGGTAGCCCAGGGAGATGCGCGCCATGAAGCGGTCGCGCTGGGCCTCCGGGAGCGAGTAGGTGCCTTCCATCTCGACGGGGTTCTGCGTCGCCACGACGAGGAAGGGGTCGGGGAGCGGGTGGGAGAACCCGTCGACGGTGACCTGCCGCTCCTCGAGGCTCTCGAGGAGGGCCGACTGCGTCTTCGGCGAGGCGCGGTTGATCTCGTCGCCGATGACGATGTTGGCGAACACGGGCCCCGGCTTGAACTCGAACTCGTTCGACTGGCGGTCGAAGATCGACACGCCCGTGATGTCGCTGGGGAGGAGATCGGGGGTGAACTGGATCCGGCTGACGGTCGCGTCGACGGCGCGGGCGAGCGCCCGGGCGAGCTGCGTCTTGCCGACGCCGGGGACGTCCTCGATGAGGAGGTGGCCCTCGGCGAGCATCACCGTGAGAGCGGTGGAGATCGCACCGGCCTTCCCGTCGATGACGGTGCCGACGGCCTCGAGGATCCGCCGGGCGTGATGCTGGACCTCGTCGAGCTCCATGGGTGCCGAAGGGCTCCCCTGGGTGCTCGCGGTGGTGGTCGTCGTCGTCATCGGGTGTCTTCTTCTCGTCGGAGGTACTCGGCGACAGCGCCGGGCACGTAGGGGGTGACGTCGCCGCCCAGGGAGGCGACCTGCCGCACGAGCGAGCTCGACACGAGGGCGTGCGCGGGATCCGGCAGGAGGAACACCGTCTCGACGCCGGCGAGGCTGCGGTTCATGATCGCCATCGGGGTCTCGTAGGCGACGTCGACCTGGGAGCGGATGCCCTTCACGAGGACCCGGGCCCCGACGTTCACGCAGTAGTCGACCAGGAGCCCCTCGGACCAGCTCGTCACCACGACGTGCTCGCCGAGATCGAGCTCCGCGACCGACCTCTCCACGAGGGCGACGCGCTCCTCGAGCGGGATGAAGGCGGTCTTCCCGGGGTTGTGCACGACGAGCACGTGGACCTCGTCGAAGATGCGGGCGGACCGGGCGACCACGTCGAGATGCCCGAGTGTCACCGGGTCGAACGACCCGGGAACGACGGCGATCGTGCTCATCCGCTCACACTAGCCGCGAAGGGTGGCCGATGCCTGAACGGGCGGGCGGCGCGGAGCCGTCAGTTCTTGGCCAGGAAGTCGCGGCTCGCGTCGTCGAGACGGCGGGCGAGGGCGGCCGAGAGCGCAGGATGCCCGGCCAGCGTCGGATCGGCCTCCAGCACCTCGGCCGCGTGCTCGCGGGCGAGCGCGATCACGTCGCCGTCGTGCGCCACGCGCAGCAGCCGCAGCGACGAGCGCCCGCCGGACTGCGTGCTGCCGAGGACATCGCCCTCCCGGCGCAGGTCGAGGTCGATCTGCGCCAGCTCGAACCCGTCGGTGGTGGAGGCCACCGCGTCGACCCTCTGACGGGCCACCGTCTCGGGCTCGGCGTTCGTGACCAGGAGGCAGAGGCCCGGGTGACCGCCGCGGCCGACGCGGCCGCGGAGCTGGTGGAGCTGCGAGACACCGAAGCGCTCGGCGTCGAGGACCACCATCGTGGAGGCGTTCGGGACGTCGACGCCGACCTCGATGACCGTCGTGGCGACGAGGACGTCGATCTCGCCGCGGGCGAACGCCTGCATCGTCTCGTCTTTCTCGGTGGCGGACATGCGCCCGTGCAGCGGTTCCACCCTCCGGCCGGCGAGGGCGGGGGCCTCGCGGAGCGCCGCCAGGACGGCGGTGACGCTGGCGATGTCGGGGGCGCGGGTCGGGGCTCCTGCGCCCTCCGGCTCGGTCGCAGCGGGCTCGCCCGCCTCGGGCTCCTCGACCCCGCCCTCGTCGCCCTGCTCCGCGGAGGTCGGGTCGATGGCCGGGCAGACGACGAAGACCTGCCGACCGCGCGCGATCTCCTCCGCGCTGCGCTCCCAGACGCGCGAGATCCAGCCCGGATGGTCGACGAGGGCCACGACGAACGACTCGATCGGCTGTCGGCCCTTCGGGAGCTCCGCGATCGTCGAGATGTCGAGGTCGCCGAAGACGGTCATGGCGACGGTCCGCGGGATGGGGGTCGCGGTGAGCACGAGCACGTGCGGAGGGGTCGCGCCCTTCCGCCGGAGGGCCTCGCGCTGCTCGACCCCGAAGCGGTGCTGCTCGTCGACGACGACGAGGCCGAGGTCGTAGAACTCGACGTTGTCGCTGATGAGGGCGTGCGTGCCGACGACGATGCGCGCCTGACCGCTGACGATGGCGAGGGTCGCGCGCCGGCGCTCGGCGACGGGCATCTGGCCGGTGAGGAGCACCGGCCGGAGGCGCGCCGCGAGGTCGGGGCCGAGGGTCGCGACGATGGAGCGGAGGTGCTGGGCGGCGAGGACCTCGGTCGGAGCCAGGAGGGCCGACTGCCCGGAGCTCTCGGCGACGGCGAGCATGGCCCGGAGCGCCACCAGCGTCTTGCCGGACCCGACCTCGCCCTGGACGAGGCGGTTCATCGGCACGTCGGCGGCGAGGTCGCGCGCGATCTCGTCGCCCACGAGGCTCTGGTCGCCGGTCAGGTGGAACGGCAGGGCCTCGTCGAAGCCCGCCAGGAGCCCGTCGACCGAAGCGCGTCGGGACACGGCGGCCGTCGCGCGGAGAGCCGCCCGCTGCTGCAGGAGCGCCGCCTGGAGGACGAACGCCTCCTCGAATTTCAGCGTCTCGCGCGCGGCCTTCCAGTCGCGGTCGCGCTCCGGCCGGTGCACCCTCTCGTACGCCTCGCGGAGCGGCATCAGCTCGAGCTCCCGGCGGACGCCCTCCGGCACCGCGTCGGACAGCGGCGGGAGCGTGTCGAGCGCCACCTCGATCGACTTCTGCACCTGCCAGGAGGCCACGGAGGCGCTGGCCGGGTAGATCGGGATCGGCTGCTTGGCCCAGGCCTGCGCCGTCGCGTCGCCCGCCTCCGCCACCTTCTCGTCGTCGCGCTCGAACAGCTCGTAGTCGGGGTGCGCGAGCTGCCTGTTGCCTCGGTAGTCGCCGACCTTGCCCGCGAAGATGCCCCGCACGCCGGGAACGAGGTCTTTCGCGCGCCAGGCCTGGTTGAAGAACGTGAGCGTCAGGATGCCCTTGCCGTCGCCGATCCGCACCTCGAGGATCGACCCCCGACGCGCCCGCATGGTCCGCTCCCGCACATCCAGCACCTCGGCCACGATCGTGACGGCCTCGCCGATGGCGAGTTCGCTGAGCGCCGTCAGCTCGCCCCGGCGGGCGTAGCGCCTCGGGTAGTGCGCCAGCAGATCGCCCACGGTGAGGTGACCGAACGCGCGCTTGAGGGCGGCCGCGGTGCGTCCGCCGAGCGCGTTCGTCAGGGTGACGTCGAGCGGGGAGATGGTCACGATCCCACGCTACAGGGGCCCTCCGACGTCGACGGCGGCGGGGCCACCGGGCGAGCACCTGCCAGGATGGACGGGTGACGCGCATCATCGCCGGCTTCGCCGCCTCGACCACCCTCGACGTGCCCCGGGCCGGTACGCGCCCGACGAGCGAGCGGGTCCGCGAGGCGCTCTTCTCGGCCCTGGAGGCCCGCGACGAGCTCCGCGGGATGCGGGTGGTCGACCTCTACGCCGGCACCGGTGCCCTCGGCCTCGAGGCGGCCTCCCGCGGAGCCGCCCGGGTGACGCTGGTCGAGAAGGCGCCGCAGGCCGCGCGGGTCTGCCGGGCGAACGCCGCTCTCGTGACACGGCGGGCGCCGCGCGACGCCGCTCCGGCGATCGAGGTGGCCGCGCAGGCGGTGAGCGCGTTCCTCAGGACCGCTCCCCCGGCCTCCGTCGACCTGGCGCTCATCGATCCCCCCTACGAGCTCGGCGACGACGACCTGACCCTCGACCTGGTCGCCCTGGTGCCGCTCCTCGACCGCGAGGCGCTCGTCGTGGTGGAGCGGCGCGCCCGGAGCGGCGAGCCGACCTGGCCCGCCGGTCTCGTCCTCGAGGCGAAGAAGGCGTACGGCGACACGATCCTCTGGTGGGCGAGGGCGCGCTAGCGGGTGGTCAGCCGGCTCCGCCCAACCACGCCTCGTAGGGGTCCCAGCCGGCGGGGTCGGCGAGGGGGCGCCCGTCGAGGCGGACCTCGCCCCGGGCATCCTGCGCGTCGCGGACGACGCCGACCGCCCGGAAACCTCCCGGCAGGGGGGTGCCCGCCGGGAAGGTCGCCAGGAGCGAGTGGTCCTCACCGCCGTGCAGAGCCGCTCGCGGATCGACCCCCAGCGCCTCGGCCGCGAGGTCGACGACGACGCCGGACGCCCGGGCCACGCGCCCCGCGTCGAGCGCGAGCCCGTCGGAGAGGTCGAGCATGCTCGTCGCGCCGGCCAGGGCCGCCAGGACGCCGTCGGCGATCGGCGGCGTGGGTGCGAGGTGCCAGTCGACGTCGTCGTCGCGGCGGCGGAGGAGCCGTCCGAGTTCCGCGGACGGGGTCCCGTCGTGGTCGACGCCGAGTCGGAAGAGCACGTCGAGACCGCGACCGGAGCGCCCGAGAGCGCCGGAGACCGCGACGACGTCGCCCGCTCGGGCCCCGTCGCGACGCACCGGGGAGCGCCCCTCGAGGTCGCCGAACGCCGTGACGGCGATGGTGGTCGTCGGCGAGACGGACATGTCGCCGCCGACGACGCCCACGCCGGGAGCCATGGCGGCGCAGCCGTCGCGGAGACCGTCCGCGAACTCCTCGAGGAACGCCACGGTCGTCTCGGCAGGCACGGCCAGGCCGACGACGAGAGCGGTGGGCCGGGCGCCCATGGCCGCCACGTCGGCGAGGTTCGATGCCGCCGCCTTCCAGCCGAGGTCGTGGGGGGTCGACCAGGCGAGTCGGAAATCGGGTCCGTGCACCATGAGGTCGGTCGTCACGACGAACCGGCCGTCCGGCGCCGAGACCACCGCCGCGTCGTCTCCCGGGCCGAGGAGCGTCCCGCTCCCCTCGGGAAGGCGGGGCAGGATGCGCGCCAGGGTGGCGACCTCCCCGAGCGTCGCGACGGTCTCAGGTGCACTCATGCCTTCACGGTAACGTGAACGCGATGTCTCCCTCGCCCCGCCGCCGACTCGCAGCGCTCGGCCTCGCGCTCGTGCTCTCCGCGACGGCGCCCCTCCTGGCCGCCTGTTCGAGCACCGTCTCGCTGACGCCGGCCGCCGGGGCGAACAGCGTGGGCTGCGCCGACGTGATCGTCCACCTGCCGAAGACGATCGAGACGTTCGCCCAGCGCGACACCGACGCGCAGGGGACGAGCGCCTGGGGCTCGCCCGCCTCCGTGCTCCTCCGGTGCGGCATCACGACGCCGCGCGTCTCCGACCTGCCCTGCTACACGATCCAGGGCGTCGACTGGCTGGTCGACACCACCGGGAAGAGCGGGCAGGATGCGGTCTACACGACCTACGGACGGACTCCGGGCGTCGAGGTCGTCACCGACTCGAAGGCGACGCCGAGCGTCCTGTTCGACCTCTCTCCCGCGGTGAAAGGCCTCCCCGTGACGGGGAAGTGCCAGTCGGTGAGCGACTCGACGCCGCCGCCCGTCCCGTAGCGGGACGCCGGGACGCTGGGACGCCGGGACGCGACGACCTAGCGCTCGGTCTCGAGACCCAGGGCGATGAGTTCGTCGAGGAGCTCGGGGTAGCTCAGGCCGCTCGCGAGCCAGCAGGCCGGGAACATCGAGATGGGCGTGAATCCGGGCATGGTGTTGAGCTCGTTGACGATGAAACCCTCGTCGGTGAGGAAGACGTCGACGCGCGCCAGCCCCGCGCCGCCGATCGCCTCGAACGCCCGTGCGGCGAGCTCCTGGAACTCGGCGAGGACGTCGTCGTCGAGGTCGGCCGGGCACACGAGGTCGGCGCCCGGGGCGCCCAGGTACTTCGACTCGAAATCGTAGAAGCGGCCTGCGCCGAGGACGATCTCGCCGGCGACGGAGACGCGCGGCGCGGCTCCTGCGCGACCTCCGAGAACGGCGCACTCCAGCTCGCGCCCGACGACCGCCGCCTCGATGAGGACCTTGCCGTCCTCGGCGAACGCGACCTCCATCGCCCGCTGCAGCTCGGCCAGCGAGGAGACGCGCGAGACGCCCACGCTGGATCCGGCGCGGGCCGGCTTGACGAACACGGGCCAGCCGAGCTCCTCGGCGCGCTCCTCGACGACCGCGCGGTGGTCGGCCCAGTCGCGCCTCGGCACGGTGACCCACGGGGCGACGGCGATCCCGGCCTGCTGGAGCACGGTCTTGGAGAAGTGCTTGTCCATCCCGACCGCACTGGCGAGGATGCCCGCCCCGACGTAGGGCAGGCCGACGAGTTCGAGGAGGCCCTGGACGGAGCCGTCCTCGCCGAACGGCCCGTGCAGGATCGGGAACACCACGTCGACCTCGCCGAGGGAGGATTCGACGCCGTCGGAGTCGACCACCGTGAGTTCGCGCGAGTCGGCGCTCTCCGGCCAGCGGACACGACTGCCGTTGTCGACCACGGTCGGCAGGTCGTCCTCGCGGAGGGCGAACGCCTCGGCGTCGTCGGGCTGGAGGGTGAAGGCCCCGCTCTTCGTGATGCCGACCGGCACGACGTCGTAGCGGTCGCGGTCGAGGGCCCGGAGGACTCCCGAGGCGGTGGCGCAGCTGATCGAGTGCTCGCTCGACCGGCCGCCGAAGAGCAGGACGACCTTGAGTCGCGGGGAGGTTTCGGTCACGGCCTGGTCTTTCTACGAGCGGCTGACACCCCGTCCGGAGCCCCGCGAAGCGGCTATTCGCCCTGGGGCTCGTCGGTCTCGGTGAGGTGCGGCGCGATGTTGCGCGGATCCAGCGTACCGGCGAGCACCTCGGCGACCTGCTGGACGATGGGCATGTCGACTCCGCGCGACGCCGCCAGCTCCAGGATGGGGGCGACCGACGACAGGCCCTCGGCGGTCTGCTTCATCTGCCTCACCACGTCGTCGAAGCGGTAACCCTGACCGAGAAGGCGCCCGGCCGTGTTGTTGCGGGACAGCGGCGACTGGCACGTCGCGATGAGGTCTCCGAGGCCCGCGAGGCCGGACAGCGTCTCGGGGCGGGCTCCGAACGAGACGGCGAAGCTCGTCATCTCGGCGAGACCGCGGGTGATGATCGACGCCTTGGTGTTCTCGCCGTAGCCGACACCGTCGACGATGCCGATCGCCACGGCGATGAGATTCTTGAGGACGCCACCGAACTCCGTGCCGATCACGTCGGTGTTGACGAAGGAACGGAAGTAGGGGTTCGTGGCGGTGGCCGCGACCAGGGTGGCCGTCTCGAGGCTCTGCGACGAGACCACGGCCGCCGTCGGCTGGCGCTTGGCGATCTCGAGGGCGAGGTTGGGGCCGGACGCGACGGCGACCAGGTCGGGGTCGATGCCGAGCGCCTCGACGACGACCTCGCTCATCCTGCGCCCGGTGCCCTTCTCGACGCCCTTCATCAGGCTGACGACCGGGATGCCCGCGGGGACGAGGTCGCGGATCTCCTCGAGGTTCTGGCGCAGGGACTGGCTCGGGACCGAGACGTAAACCTGCTCGGCTCCGTCGAGCACCCTCTCGATGCTCGACGACGAGGTGAGCGTGATGGGGAGGTTGATGCCCGGCAGGTAGTCGGTGTTGCGATGCGTCTCCGTGACCTCGCGGGCCACCTCGGGACGCCTCGCCCAGAGCGCGACCTCGGCGCCGCCCTCCGCGAGGACCTTGGCGAAGGTCGTGCCCCAGCTCCCGGCTCCGAGGACCGCCACCCGGCGCTCGAGCGACGAGGCCTGCACGATCGAGATCGCCTCGGTCGTCACGACTCCGCGGCCGAGGCGGTCGAGGGATTCGGCGGGGGTCGATCGCTTAGTCAAAGTGCCCGGTCTCGGTCTGGTGGTGCTTGGCGGGGTCGTAGCGCTCGGTCGGGGGCGTGCCGCCGCGGAGCTCCACGAGGAGGGCTTCGATCGCCTTCATGACGAGCTCGGTCGCCTCGACGACGTCGTGCGCGTCGAGGTGCCGACCCCGGTACGCCGACAGGTCGACGGGGTCGCCGAACACGAACCTCAGGTGCTTCCGCGGGAAGACGCTGAGGCCCTTCGTGTAGCGGCCCATGATGTCCTGGACGCCCCAGTGGGCCATCGGGATCAGGGGGACGTCGGCCTCGATCGCGAGCCGGACGGCGCCGCCCTTGCCGCGCATCGGCCAGAGGTCGGGCTCGCGGGTCAGCGATCCCTCGGGGTAGACGATCACGCCGCCCCCGGTACGGAGCGTCGAGAGCCCGCCGAGCAGGGGGTCGGAGCCGCGGGTCCGGCCGGTCCGGTCGACGGGAATCTGGTCGGTGTGCCGCAGGATCCAGGACAGACCGGGCACCTTCCAGAGCGACGCCTTCGCGAGGAATCGCGGGATCCGGCCCAGGCGCCACACGAGGAACGCGACCGCCAGCGGATCGAAGTTGCTGTAGTGGTTCGGAGAGAGGACGAAGGCCCCGCGGGCCGGCAGCTTCTCACGGCCGAGCACCTCGTAGCGCGAGATCGCCACCAGAGGGAGGTACGCGATCCGGCCCACGACGGCGAAGACGCCGTTGGGCTCGCGAATGCGCTTCGGCGAGGGCGGGAGAGGAGCGTCGGGTGAGGGAGCCCCCGACGCTCTCCGGTCGGCCATCTAACCCGCGAAGTCGAAGTCGGCGCCGAGCTTCCGCAGCTTCGCCACGAAGTGCTCGTACCCGCGCGCGATGATGCCGACGTTCGTGATCTTCGACTCCCCCTCGGCGGTCAGGGCCGCGATGAGGTGGCTGAAGCCGCCCCGGAGGTCGGGGACCCGGATGTCGGCACCGTGCAGCGGTGTGGGACCGGTGATGACGGCCGCCTGCTCGAAGTCGCGGCGCGCGACACGGCGGTCGTCGCTCTTGAGGCCGTCCTTGTGGACGACGATCTTCGCGCCCATGTCGTTGAGGGCCTCGGTGAACTGGAAGCGGTTCTCGTAGACGGTCTCGTGCACGACGGACGTGCCGATGGCCTGCGTCAGCGCGACGACGAGGGGCTGCTGCCAGTCGGTCATGAAGCCGGGGTGGACATCGGTCTCGATGACGACGGGCTTGAGATCGCCGCCCGGGTGGTAGAAGCGGATGCCGTCTTCGTGCACGTCGAACTCGCCGCCGACCTTGCGGAAGATGTTGAGGAACGTCATCAGGTCTTGCTGCTTGGCGCCCTCGACGAAGATGTCGCCCTTGGTGGCCAGCGCCGCGGCGGCCCAGGAGGCGGCCTCGTTGCGGTCGTTGATCGCCCGGTGCGTGTACCCGCGGAGCGACTTCACGCCCTCGATGAAGATGACGCGGTTGGGCTCGACGTTCACGATCGCGCCCATCTTCTGCAGGATCGCGATGAGATCCATGATCTCGGGCTCGATCGCGGCGTTCCGCAGCTCGGTCACGCCCTCCGCGAGGACGGCGGTGAGGAGCACCTGCTCCGTCGCCCCGACGCTCGGGTAGGGGAGCTTGATCTCCGCGCCCTTGAGGCCGTTGGGGGCGGTCAGGTGGATGCCGTTGTAGGACTTGTCGACGATGGCGCCGAAGGCCCGCAGGGCGTCCATGTGGAAGTCGATCGGACGGTCGCCGATGCGGCAGCCGCCGAGGTCGGGGATGAAGGCCTCGCCGAGACGGTGGAGGAGCGGACCGCAGAACAGGATCGGGATGCGGCTCGACCCGGCGTGCGCGTCGATCTCCGCGAAGTGCGCGCTCTCGACGTTGGACGGGTCGAGGATCATCTCGCCGCGGGCGGGGTCGGTGATGCGGACCCCGTGGATCGAGAGGAGGCCCCGGACGACGTTGACGTCGCTGATGTCGGGGACGTCCTTCAGGATGCTGGGGGTGTCGCCGAGCAGCGACGCGACCATGGCCTTCGTCGCGAGGTTCTTGGCCCCGCGGACCTCGATCCGGCCGATGAGCGGCTTGCCGCCGCGGATGACGATTTCGTCGGACTTGAGGCCGACGCGGGCTCCCGCCGCTGCGGCGTCCTGGACAAGAGAGTTCACTACTTCACCGGCAATGTCTTGGGCCGCCACGTGGCACGGCGTGATTCGAATTCTGTGATGGCTGCCTCGTCGCGCAGGGTCAGTGCGATGTCGTCGAGACCTTCGAGAAGGCGCCACTTAGTGTAAGCATCGACCTCGAACGAAACCGTCAAGCCGCCGATCGTGGCGGTTTGCTCGGGGAGGTCGACCGTGATCTCGGCCGGGCGTCCGCCCGAGGCCAGGGACTCGTCGATGACTGCCCAGATGCGCTCGATGTCGCTCTCCGAGACGACCGCCGCGAGGAGGCCCTGCTTGCCGGCGTTGCCGCGGAAGATGTCGCCGAACCGCGACGAGAGGACGACCTCGAAGCCGAAGTCGCGGAGCGCCCAGACGGCGTGCTCGCGGCTCGAGCCCGTGCCGAAGTCGGGGCCGGCCACGAGCACCGTGGCACCCTGGAACTCCGGCCGGTTGATCACGAAGTCGGGATCCTGGCGCCAGGAGGAGAAGAGGGCGTCCTCGAAGCCCGTCTTGGTGACGCGCTTGAGGAAGACGGCCGGGATGATCTGGTCGGTGTCGACGTTCGAGCGCTTGAGGGGCGCCGGGATCCCGGTGACGACGGTGGTCTTGTGCATCAGCGTGCTCCGTTCGAGAGGGCCCCGCCGGCGGTGGCGCCGGCCTCCGCGAGATCGTCGGTCGCGGCGTCGCCGGACCGGAGATCCCACGGGCTCGAGAGCGTGCCGCGGATCGCGGTCGCCGCCGCGACGAGGGGCGACACGAGGTGGGTGCGCCCGCCCTTGCCCTGGCGGCCCTCGAAGTTGCGGTTGCTCGTGGAGGCGCAGCGCTCCCCCGGTGCGAGCTGGTCGGGGTTCATGCCGAGGCACATGGAGCAGCCGGCGAACCGCCACTCGGCGCCGAAGTCGGTGAAGACCTTGTCGAGGCCCTCGGCCTCGGCCTCGATGCGGACGCGGGCGGAGCCCGGGACGACCATCACGCGGACGCCGTCGGCCTTCTTCTGACCGCGGACGATCGACGCGAAGGCACGCAGGTCCTCGATCCGGCTGTTGGTGCAGGACCCCATGAAGACGGCGTCGACCGGGATCTCCTTCATCGGCGTTCCCGCCTCGAGATCCATGTACTCGAGGGCGCGCTCGGCGGCGGCCCTCTCGTTCGGGTCGGCGACGGCCGCAGGATCCGGGACGGTCGCGGAGAGCGACACGCCCTGCCCCGGGTTCGTCCCCCAGGTCACGAACGGCTCGAGCTCGTCGGCGTCGAGGAAGACCTCGGCGTCGAAGACGGCGTCGTCGTCGGTCGCGAGCGTCTCCCAATAGGCGACGGCGTCGTCCCAGTCGTCGCCCCGGGGAGCGTGCGGGCGCCCCTTCAGGTAGTCGTAGGTGACCTGGTCGGGGGCGACCATGCCCGCGCGTGCGCCGGCCTCGATCGACATGTTGCAGATCGTCATGCGGCCCTCCATGGAGAGCGCGCGGATGGCGCTACCGCGGTACTCGAGCACGTAGCCCTGACCGCCGCCCGTCCCGATCTTCGCGATGACGGCGAGGATGATGTCCTTCGCGGTCACGCCCGGACGCAGCTCGCCCTCGACGGTGATCGCCATGGTCTTGAACGGCTTCAGCGGGAGCGTCTGAGTGGCCAGCACGTGCTCGACCTCGCTCGTGCCGATCCCGAAGGCCATGGCTCCGAAAGCGCCGTGGGTCGAGGTGTGCGAGTCGCCGCAGACCACGGTGATGCCGGGCATCGTCAGACCGAGCTGCGGGCCGACGACGTGCACGATCCCCTGCTCGGCGTCGCCGAGCGAGTGCAGGCGGACGCCGAACTCCTCCGCGTTCCTGCGGAGCGTGTCGATCTGGGTACGGCTCGTGAGATCGGCGATGGGCCGATCGATCGCGAGCGTCGGCGTGTTGTGGTCTTCGGTCGCGATCGTCAGATCGAGGCGGCGCACCCCGCGGTCGGCCTGGCGGAGGCCGTCGAAGGCCTGCGGGCTGGTGACCTCGTGGACGAGGTGGAGATCGATGTAGAGAAGGTCGGGAGCGCCCTCGGTGCCCTTGACGACGACGTGGTCGTCCCAGACTTTTTCGGCGAGAGTACGGCCGCTCGATGCGTGAGTGCCCACAGGCCTGCCCTTCTTCAGATCGAGTTCGTGATCGGATGAGTCTACAGGCGTGTTACGGCCGTGTTTCGTCGCCGGGCGCGGCCTGTGGACAATCCTTCCCGGGGCGTTCACCCGCGCTCCGGAGACGAGTCGGAGGGGCCGAATAGCATGGTCCCGACGGGCGAGAGCGGCGAGGCGAGGTGGGCATGGACAGCTGGAGTCCCCCGCGGCCCGAGCGCGTGCGGCCCGCCGACCGGTGGGGCGACGTCGCGAGGCCGTCCACCCCCGACCCCGGGCATCCTGCGGTCCGGCGGCCGGAGGCGGGCTCCGTCGGGCGCGTGCGGCGACCGAGACGGAGCCCGGTCCAGCGCGTCCTCCTCGCCCTCGGCGCCCTCGTCGGCGCCACGGCCCTGATCGCCGGAGCCGGCTCGGCGCTGACTCCCGCGTACGGCACCCTCGCGCCGTTCCAGACGACGGCCGTCGTCGACCTCCGATCCGCCCCGACCCCTGACGGCTGGTCGATCGACCTGGCCCGAGACGTCCTGCCCGGCGTTCCGCCGCGCTGCGCCTCGTTCTCCGCCTCTTCGTACACCGACCCGCTGGTGGTGCTCACGGGCGAGGCGCCGCCGCTCGGCTCGTCGACGGACTGCGCGGCCCTCGACCGCATCCGGGTCGCGTCGACGGTGGCCCTGTTCGATCCGTCGACGGGCCTCCTCCGCTGGAGCCACGACCTCTCCCGCGACTTCCCCTATCGCAACTCGCCCATCCAGATCGGGCAGGCCTCCGTCGTGACGCGGGCCGGGCGCGTCCTCGTGCAGCTGACGGTCGACGGGGTCTACACGGTCGCGGCGCTCTCGCTGTCGACCGGCGACGTCCTGGCGTCGACGACGCTCGACGCCGACGCGGTCGGCGCGCCGCCGGAGATCGCCGGCACCCTCGTGCTGTTCGGCGGGACCACCTCCCGGGAGGGGTCGACCGCGTGGCAGCTCGTCGACGCGCGGCAGGTCGGCCGCCCGATCTGGACCGGGGTCGTCGACGACTCGAGGCAGCCCGTCCTCACCACGAGCGCCGTGTTCGCGACCGTCGACGGACGGAGCATCCGCGCCGACGGCGTGACGGGGAGGGTCACCCCGCTGGGCGACGGGAACGTCGACCTCGCGTCGGCCGGCGTGGTCGACGCGACCACCGACGCCTTCTACACCTCCCGGTCGGTGCCTTTCGGCCTGATCGTCGAGGCCTGGGGCGGAGACGGCCGGCGCCTCTGGTCGCGGGGCGGCGTGGGAGCCCTCGCGGGGGTGACGCGCGACTGCGTCGTGACCTCCACCTACGGCGGCGGCGACACGCGCTGCCTCGACCGCGCGACGGGGCGGTCGCGCTGGTCTTCGCCCGTGACGGGGAACGCCTTCGCCGGCGCCGTGGTCGGCCAGACGACCAACGACGTGGCGCTCTACAAGCCGCTCGGGAGCACCCTCCAGCAGCTGGTCCTCGACGGGTCGAGCGGGCGGGTCAAGTACACCCTCCCCGCGGCCGATCAGGCCTACATCGCCGCCGCCGGTCCGACGGTCGGCTACCTGCTCCGCCGCACCGCGTCGGGTTCGTCCGTCGGCGTCCGCGCCTTCGACGCCGAGACCGGTCGGACCCTCTGGTCGCGAGGCGACACGCGCGCCGGCCGAACCGAGCTCTGGGGCGGGCACTTCGTCCTCCTGTCGGAGAGCGGCGTCGCGACGGAGCTCGTCGACCCGCCGGGCTTCGTGCTGGGCCGCTGACGACGACACGAGCTCCGGCCGGCTCGCAGCGCGCGGCCTAGCATCGAGGGGCACCGTCGTCGCAGCGCGCCGGATGCGCGAGGAGGCGTGATGGGACGGTCGACCGACGACCCCTGGCTCCCCGCGCGCCCCGCGGGTGATCGCGCCGCCTGGGACGCGTCGTCCGCGTCGGGTCCTCGGTGGCCCGGCACGACCGTGCCTCCCCTCTCGCCGATCGCTCGCGACGGAGCACCGTCGGGTTCGCGGCCGGGTGAGCGGCCGAGTGGGCGGCCGGGCCGTGGTCGCTTCCGCCGTCTCCGGACCGGGAGCAGGATCCTCGCGGCCTACCTCGCCCTCGCGGCCGTCGTCGCCCTCGTCGCCGGTGTCGGCACCGCTCTCCAGCCCGTCTACGGCTCCCTGTCGCCGTGGCACGGCATCGCCGTCGACGACGTCCGCTCGGCTCCCTCGACGAGCAGGTGGGCCGTCGACCTGACGCGGACGCTCGCCCCCGGGGCTCCCCCGGAGTGCGTCCGGTTCACCGCCGTCGACGCGGGCCAGGACCTCGCCCTCGTCCGCGCCGACGCGGCGTACGCGTACGGATTCTCCGAGAACCCGATCTGCTCGGCGGTGCCCGCGGGATTCCGCTCGCGGATCGTCCTCCTCGACGCGGCGACCGGAGCCGTCCGCTGGGTGCACGACGCCTCCTCCGGCTTCTCGGCCGGACAGGGCGTCGGGATCGCCTGGCTGTCGACCTTCGACCACTCCACCCGCGTCCTCGTCCGGGCGCAGTCGATCTCCCTCGCCGTGACGCAGACGCTCTCGCTCGAGACGGGGAAGGTCCTGTCGTCGACGGATCCCGCCCCGTGGTCGCAGGAGGATCGCTTCACGGCCACCGGATCGGTCGTGGCGCAGGGGACGCTGAGCGAGGACCGGCTCACGTACACGTACACGCTGCGCGACGCGGACGACCTCCGCCGCGTGGTCTGGAGCGGCGAGGGCAACCAGGAGGCGACCCTCATCGCGCTGAGCGACCGGCTCCTGCTCGGCACCGACGGCACGGAGCAGATCCCGCTGTCGACGGGTCGGCCTTCGGCGTGGGGTCCGGCGATCGACACGTCGCTCGGCGTCGTGGTCCGCGACGACGTGGTCTACGCGGCCGACACCTCCGGCTCGGGGGTCACGACGCAGGCGCGAGCGGGATTCACCGCCACCGACCGGACGGGCCGCGTCCTGTGGCGCTCGGGCCTCGCGCTCCGCGGCAGCTCGTCGTCGACCCGCTCGTGCCTGGCGGTCTCGAACGCGCCCGGCGACCGGCTGAGCTGCCTCGACTACCGCACCGGCCGCGCTCTCTGGTCGGCCGAGGTCGGACAGTTCGCGCTCGCCGGGAGCGCCTCCGGCCAGCACAGCGACGACGTCTACGTCCTCACCGCACGCCGCGACTCCCGCCTCGTCGCCCTCGACGGCCTCACCGGCCGGGAGCGGTTCCAGACCCCGGTCCCGACCGGGGCGGCCCTCGTGGCCGCCGGGACGAGCGCCGGCTACGCCATCGCCTATGGGCGCTCCGGCGCGCAGTCGACGGCGATCGCCCTCGACCTCTCGAGCGGCTCGCGCCTCTGGCAGTACGACTCGACGCTGCAGCTCGGCATCTGGGGCGGCCACCTCGTCGACATCGGTCGCGACGGTCTCGCGCGGAGGCTCGACGACTGAGCCGGTGGAACAATGGCGGGACATGGCTGCCGCGCGATTCACCCCGTCCTCCCCCCGCACCGTCGACCTCGAGATCGCCCTGCGCGCGGCCATCGGTCTCGCCGTGCCGCTCCTCGTCCTCCTCGCCGTGGGCCGGATGGAGCTGGCCGCCTACGCCACCTTCGGCGCCTTCACCGGTCTCTACGGTCGGGGCGAACCGTACCGGAGCCGCATCGTCACCGTGTCCGCGGCGGGTGCCGGCCTGCTCGCCTCGATGGCGCTCGGCGTCGCGGTGTCGCTGACCGGCGCGCCGCTCGCCGTCGAGGCGGCCCTGCTCGTCGTCGTCCTCGTCGCCGGATCGCTCCTGCACAGCTATCTTCAGGCGATCCCCGGGCAGCCCTTGTTCTTCTGCTTCGCGTTCGTCGTCACGGCCGTGATCCCCGTGGCGCCCGGGACGCTCCCGGCCGTCACCGCCACGGCCCTCGGCGGTGCCGCGTTCGCGTGGCTCGTCAGCCTCGCGGGATGGGGGCTCCGGGCGCGCTTCGGCCCCGGGCATCCTGCTCTCTTCCGCCCCCTGGCGCGGAGGCCGCGGCGCACCCGCGCGACGCTCCGCGATCCGATCGTGATCGAGTACGCCGTGCTCAACGCCGTCGGAGCCCTCGCGGCCGGAGCGATCGCCCTCGCGATCGGCCTCGGCCACAGCTACTGGGCCGTGATCAGCCTCGTCGCGTGTCTGCCCGCCGCGAACGCTCGGCACTCTCCTGCCCGAGCGCTGCACCGGGTGATCGGGACCGCCGTCGGCGTAGGGGTCGCGGCCCTCCTGCTCGCGGCCGATCTCCCTCCGCTCGGGATCATCGGGGTCGCCGTCGTGTGCCAGTTCCTCGCCGAGCTCCTCATCGCCCGGAACTACGCCGCGACGCTCGTCGTCCTCACCCCGCTGGCCCTCCTCGTGACCACGCTCAGCTCGCCGAGCCCCCTCGGGCCGCTCATCCGTGACCGACTCGTCGACACGCTCATCGGGGCCGCCGTCAGCCTGGCCCTGCTGGTGCTGCTGCTGCCGCTCCGGAGACGGCGGATCCTCGCGTCCTGACCGCGACCCCGGGGCCGGCACGTCGTCGTCGTGCGGACAGCCGGAAGCCTGCAGGGCCGCACCGTCGCGCGGACAGCCGGGGGCCCGCCGGGCCACACTCGAGGGCACGGCACCGGCGCTCCGACGGGCCGCCCCCCGTCGAGAGAGGACCCGCCATGACCGACGACCAGACCACCACGTCCCCCGCAGCCGACTCCGAGGCGCCGGGGCCGGACACGCCCGACGCCGCGCACCTCCGCCCCGAGGGCGTCGACGACGCCACCGTCGAGGCCGTCGGGAAGCTCTCCGAGGCGCTCGAGGTCGTGGAGCAGGCCCGCGTGTTCCTCTACTGCTTCCACCGCCTCTCCGGCAAGGCCGACCTGAACCTCGGCGAGGCCGTCGAGCTGCTGCGGAAGGCGGGTCACACGGAGCAGGCCGACCGTCTCGACCGGGAGATCGTCGGCCGGAACGTGATCGAGGGACGCTGGACATTCCAGATCATCGAGGACTACGACGACACCTACTACGGCGCCTTCAGGGAGGCGGAGCGGGCCGTGCGCGAGGATCTCGTCGCCGGCCGGAAGCACCTCTTCGAGTCGGAGATGAAGGAGGACCGCCGGACCCCCGGAGCCCGCCACCACGAGTCGCGACCCGAGCAGGGCGTCTGATGTGCCGTTCCGTGCAGGATGTCGCGTCGAGACGTGACACGGTGCGCTGAACGTGACACGGTGCACGGAACGTGACACGGTGCTCGCGCGTCGCCTCGTGCAGAAAGACGAAGGCGCCTTCCTGAGAAGGCGCCTTCGGGTCGTGACCCCAACCGGATTCGAACCGGTGTTACCGCCGTGAGAGGGCAGCGTACTAGGCCGCTATACGATGGGGCCGTGTTTGCGACTCGTCGAGTATGCCACACCCGCTGGGACGCAACAAATTGAGCGAGGCTCGTGTCTCGGAGGGCCTCGCCGCCGCCCGGAATCGGCTCCGAACGGGCACCGGTAACGGGGATGCTCGCGAGCGTACGCTCGACGTATGCGAGTAACGAAATATGAACATGCCGCGATGGTCGTCGACGAGGGCGGGCGCAAGCTCGTCATCGATCCCGGATCGTTCACGCGGTCGCTGACCGACCAGACGGACGTCGAGGCGATCGTCGTGACCCACGAGCACGCCGATCACTGGACTCCCGAGCAGCTGAAGGGCCTCCTCGAGACCAACCCCTCGGCCTCCGTCTTCGGCCCCGCAGGAGTCGCGAAGGCGCTGAGCGCCGAGGGCATCGAGGTCGAGACGGTCACCGATGGCGACACCGTCGAGGTCGGCCCGTTCACGCTGACGTTCGCCGGCACCGATCACGCCGTGATCCACGAGAGCATCCCCGTGCCCGACAACACGGGCGTCCTGGTCAACGGCAAGCTGTTCTACCCCGGTGACGCCTTCTTCGTGCCGCCGTTCCCGGTCGAGGTCCTGGCGGCCCCCGTGGGCGCCCCGTGGCTGAAGATCTCCGAGGCGATGGACTACGTGTCGGCGGTCAAGCCGGCCCGGAGCTTCCCCGTGCACGAGAAGACGCTGTCCGACGCCGGCTTCGGCATGCACGCCGACCGGATCGGGGCGGTGACGACCGAGGGTGGCGGGAGCCCGAGCATCCTGCAGCCCGGGGAGTCGCTCGACATCTGACGCCACGGCGACGACACGAACGCCCCGCGCACGGCCCGACGGATCGGGTCGGCGCGGGGCGTTCTCAGCGTCGAGGACGACTAGGCGTCGAGGCGGGTGAGCCAGCCGTGGACGTCGGGACGACGGCCGTACTGGATGTCGGTGAGCTCCTCGCGGAGCGACATCGTGAGCGGCCCCGGCTGAGCGTCGGGAGAGCCGACCGAGAAGCCCTCGCCCTTGAGCTCGGCGATCGGCGTGACCACGGCGGCCGTCCCGCAGGCGAAGACCTCGACGATGTCACCGGACTCGACGCCCTCGCGCCACTCGTCGATCGTGACCCGGCGTCGCTCCACCCGGTGACCGCGGTCTTCGGCGAGCTGCAGCAGCGAGTCGCGGGTGATGCCCTCGAGGATGGAGTCGGACTCCGGGGTGACGAGCGTTCCGTCTTTGTAGACGAGCACAACGTTCATGCCGCCGAGTTCCTCGATGTAGGTGGCCTCGACCGAGTCGAGGAACAGCACCTGGGCGCACCCGTGCTGGTACGCCTCCTCCTGCGGCAGGAGCGACGAGGCGTAGTTGCCGCCCGTCTTGGCGGCGCCCGTGCCGCCCTTGCCGGCGCGCGAGTAGTTCGTCGACAGCCAGATCGACACGGGGGCCACGCCCCCGCTGAAGTAGGCGCCCGCCGGGCTCGCGATGACGTAGAACCCGACCTTGTGGGCCGCGCGCACGCCGAGGAAGCTCTCGGTGGCGATCATGAACGGGCGGATGTAGAGGCTCTGCTCGTCGGCGGACGGGACCCAGTCGACGTCGGCCCGGACGAGCTGCTTGAGCGACTCGACGAAGTCGTCGACCGCGAGCTCGGGCAGGGCCAGGCGACGCGCAGAGCGCTGCAGGCGGCGGCCGTTGGCGTCGGGGCGGAAGGTCCACACCGAGCCGTCCTCGTGGCGGTAGGCCTTGAGCCCCTCGAAGATCTCCTGCGCGTAGTGCAGGACGGAGGCCGCCGGGTCGAGCGTGATCGGACCGTACGGCACGACGGCCGCGTCGTGCCAGCCCTCCTCGGTGGTCCACTCGATCGAGACCATGTGGTCGGTGAAGAACCGGCCGAAGCCCGGGTCGGCGAGGATCGCCTCGCGCTCGCTCTCCGCGCGGACGGCCTCCGACGGGGTGAGCTCGAATCGGAGCGGGAACGTGTCGTGCGTGGTGGTCATGGGGATCCTTAGCGGGAGGCGGCGGTGAGGCTCGAGACGGCCGCGGCGATCGCGTCGCCGATCTCGGTCGTCGAGCGGGCGGAGGTGCGGGCGGCGATGTCGTGCTCGACGGCGCGGGTGACCAGGGCGGCCTCCTCGGGGAGTCCGACGTGGTCGAGGAGGAGCGCCGCGGAGAGGATGGCCGCCGTGGGATCGGCCTTCTGCTGACCGGCGATGTCGGGCGCGGAACCGTGGACCGGCTCGAACATGCTCGGGAAGGCGCCGTCGGGGTTGATGTTGCCCGAGGCGGCCAGACCGATGCCGCCGCTGATCGCGCCGGCGAGGTCGGTGAGGATGTCGCCGAAGAGGTTGTCGGTGACGATGACGTCGAACCGGGAGGGGTCGGCGACGAGGTGGATCGTCGCCGCGTCGACGTGCTGGTAGTCGACCTGGACCGCAGGATGCTCGGCCGCGACCCGATCGACCGTGCGCTGCCAGAGCGATCCCGCGAAGACGAGGACGTTGGTCTTGTGCACGAGCGTGAGCCGGTGTGCGGGACGCTTCTCGGCGAGGTCGAAGGCGTGGCGCACGACGCGCTCGACGCCGAAGGCGGTGTTGACGCTGACCTCGTTGGCGACCTCGTGGGGCGTGCCGGTGCGGAGGGAGCCGCCGTTGCCGACGTAGGGCCCCTCCGTGCCCTCGCGGACGACGACGAAGTCGACCTCGCCGGGATCGGCGAGGGGAGAGGGGACGCCCGGGTAGACCTTGGTCGGCCGGAGGTTGACGAAGTGGTCGAGCGCGAATCGCAGCTTGAGCAGGAGACCCCGCTCGATGATTCCGCCCTGGAGCGCCGGATCGCGCGGGTCGCCGCCGACGGCGCCCAGGAGGATCACGTCGTGGCTGGAGATCGCTTCGAGATCGGCGTCGGTGAGGATGTCGCCCGTGGCCTTGTAGCGAGCGGCCCCGAGAGAGAACTCGGTCACGTCGAAGGAGACCTCTCCCCCGTCGGTGACCGCCCGGAGAACCTTGAGCGCCTCCGCGACGACCTCCGGCCCGATCCCGTCGCCCGGGATAGCGGCAAGTCTGACGGTACGGCTCATGGCGGCTCCTCGTGCTCGATGCGTTGCCCCAGCTTACCGACGCGAAAAGGGCCCCGCGGCTCGTCCGCGGGGCCCTCGTCGCGCGCGTCGGACGCCCGCGCGCGAACCGGATCTAGAGGGTGACGTCGATCTCCTGCATGACGTCGGCGTCGATCGCGCGGCGCACCTTCTCGAGGAGACCCTCGGGCGCGGGGCTGTCGATGGTGAGGACGCTGAGGGCGGCGCCTCCTGCGGTCGTCCGGGCGATCTGCATGCCGGCGATGTTGATGCCCGCCTCGCCGAACTCCTTGCCGTAGACCGCGACGATGCCGGGGCGATCGGTGTAGAGCATGACGATGTGGTGCTTCGCGATCGGGACCTCGACGTCGTAGCCGTTGATCCCGACGATCTTCTCGACCTGCTTGGTGCCGGTGAGCGTGCCCGACACGGAGATCTGACGGCCGTCGCTCAGGGCGCCCCGGATCGTGAGGATGTTGCGGTACTCGTCGGAGACGGCGTCCGTGATGAGCCGCACGTCGATGCCGCGCTGCTCGGCCAGGACCGGCGCGTTGACGTAGCTGACGGTCTCCTGCACGGCGTCGGAGAAGACGCCCTTGAGGGCCGCGAGCTTGAGGACGCTGACGTCGTAGTCGGCCAGGTCACCGTGCACCTCGACGTCGATCGACGTGAGCGGGCTGTCGGCGAGGCCCGCGAAGACCTGGCCGAGCTTCTCGACGAGCGGGATGCCCGGGCGGACGTACTCGTCGATGACCCCGCCCGCCACGTTCACGGCGTCGGGGACCAGCTCGCCACCCAGAGCGAGTCGGACGGACCTGGCCACGGAGACGCCGGCCTTCTCCTGAGCCTCGTCGGTGGACGCGCCCAGGTGCGGCGTGACCACGACGTTGTCGAGGGCCAGCAGGGCGGTGTTGGTGGGCGGCTCGGAGACGAAGACGTCGAGGCCGGCTCCGGCGATCACGTCGTTCGTGAGCGCCTCGAACAGCGCCTCCTCGTCGATCAGACCGCCGCGGGCGACGTTCACGACGTACGATGTCGGCTTCATCAGGGCGAGCTGCGCGGTGGAGATCATGCCGGTCGTCTCGGGCGTCTTCGGCATGTGGATCGTGACGAAGTCGGACGTGGCGAGGAGCTCGTCGAGGGTGAGGAGCTGGACGCCGAGCTGCGCTGCCCGCGCGGGCGTCACGTAGGGGTCGTAGGCCATGACGTTCATACCGAAGGCCTGGAGGCGGGCGGTGATGAGCGCGCCGATCCGGCCCAGTCCGATGATGCCGACCGTCTTCTCGTAGAGCTCGACGCCGGTGTACTTCGAGCGCTTCCACTGGCCGTCCGCGAGCGACGCGTGGGCGGCGGGGATGTGACGGGCGAGGCTCAGGATGTGACCCACGGTGAGCTCGGCGGCGGAGATGATGTTCGAGGTCGGCGCGTTGACGACCATCACGCCCGCGTTCGTCGCCGCCTTGATGTCGACGTTGTCGAGTCCGACGCCGGCCCGGGCGACGACCTTGAGGGCCGGAGCCGCGGCGATGGCCTCGGCGTCGACCTTCGTCGCCGACCGCACCAGGATCGCGTCGGCGTCCGCCAGGGCCGAAAGGAGCGCCGGACGGTCGGTTCCGTCCACGGTGCGGACGTCGAAGTCGGGCCCCAGGGCGTCGACGGTAGCGGGCGAGAGTTCTTCGGCGATCAGGACGATCGGCTTGGCCACGGAGGATTCCTAACGCTGGGGACGGGGTCGGCGCGCGGCCGGGGAGCGGCTCGGGCGCGGATCCAGACTAGCCACGGGCATCCTGCCGTCGAGGCCCCCGAGCCACCCCTGGCGGCCGAACCTGGGAATCAGCAGGCAGTCCGCAGGCGAGGCGGACCATATTCGACGCCGAGCGCAGGGGACGAGAGGGGCGGAGCGCCGGGGCCCGAAGGGCTCAGAGCCCGAAGGCCCCGGAGATCGACGCCGATACCGACGCCGCCACGGCGCTCACCGCGGCGAAGACGACCAGGAGCCACAGGGCACGACGCCAGAGCGAGCGACCGCGTCCCAGCAGGATGCCCGCGACGAAGCCGACGACGGGGCTGACGACAGCGATGACCAGCGGGGTCCACGGGACGGGCTTGATCAGCCCGTCGAGGCCGTTCGCCCGGTAGAAGTCGTAGTTGCGCGTGATGAGCGGCGGCACCGTGATGACGTTCTGGACGGCGGTCCAGGTCGTGTAGGCGTACAGGAGCGCGAAGAGGGCGAGCATCACGATCCAGCCGACGAACACGCCCGTGCTCGAGCGCATGTCGCCGTTCTCCGGGGTGTCGTCCTCCGGCGTCTCGTCGAGGAGCTCGTCGTCGACCTCCGCGCGGCTCACAGGGAGACTCCCAGCAGGAACGGCCACGGCAGCAGCACGACGACGCCCGCGACGAACCAGATCAGGCGGGCCTTCGGGGGCGTGACGGGGGTGAGCAGCAGCGCGGCGGTGAACCAGAGGGGTGCCGAGACCACGGCGAGGTACTGGCCGATGTACCAGAACGCCAGCGGTACCCCGGCGAGGTTCGGGGCAGAACCGCGACTGACCGCCAGGAGCCACGCGACCGTGTAGAGGAGGAATACGGCCCCGAAGACGCCGTGCGCGACGAGGAGGGGCGAGCTGAGAACGCCCTCGGGGAGCTCCTCGTCGTCCTCCTCGGGATCGTCGTCGGGATCGTCTCCGACAGCGGTCGACGCCGCATCGGCGGCGGGACCCTCGACGTAGCTCGGATCGCGGGACTCGCCCCAGCTCAGCGCCTCGTCGTCGTTCTCCGGGCGCGTCTCGAGCCCGGCGTCGTCGCGGCCGGCACCGACGCTCACGCCGTCACCCTGCTCGCGGCCAGCTTGTCGGCGACCGCCGAGACGAGCGACGCGAACAGCGGGTGACCCGCGTAGACGCCGGTGAGGGTCTCGGTCAGCAGTTCGACGGGCGCACCCGACGTCAGCAGCGACTGCAGCTCGCGGCTCTCGACGTCGTCGGGGACGTCGAAGTCGAGGGCGGCGCGGATGGCGCGGACGAGGGCGTCGAACGGCAGGCCGCGTTCGGCGAGCTGGGCCGCGGGTCCGACGAGTCGCTCGTGACGGCTCAGCTTGCTGAGCGGATTGCGGCCCACGCGGCCGGTGGTGTCGGGCAGCCAGGGGTTGGAGATGCGCTCCAGGTTGCGGCCGATGTACGCCTGCTGCTCGTCTTCGTCGAACCCGTGCTTGGCGACCAGGAGGGCCTTCGTCTGGTCGAGGACCGCGAGCACCTCCGCGTGCACGACGGGGTCGGCGAGCGACTCCCGGATGCTCGTGAGGCCGCGGCCGTAGCCGTAGTAGGCGGCCGCCGCGTGGGCGGTGTTGACGGTGAAGAGCTTCCGGTCGATGAACGGCGCCAGGTCGGTGACCCACGAGACACCGGCGATCTCCGGGTGGTCGGTCCGCCCGAAGAACGGACCGCTCTCGACGATCCACTCGGAGAACGACTCGATCGCGACGTCGAGACCCGGCGTCTGCTCGGGGACGATGCGGTCGATCACGCAGTTGGCGAAGACCGCGTTGTCGATCGGGGCGATCTGCGCCACGGCCGCCGCCAGGCTCGCGGTCGCGCCGATGGCGGTCTCGCAGGCGATCACGACGAGAGGGCCGAGGGCCGCGGGGCGCTCGGCGAGGCCGCGCGCGATGGCGGGGGCGAGCGACGGCAGGATGCGCGGGCCCACCGAGGTCGTGACGACGTCGGCGGTGGCGATCTCCGCCACGACGGCGCTCTCGTCGGTGCGGTTGTTGACCGCGCGGTAGTCGGTCACGGTGTGGACGCGGGCGTCGCCCCCGACCTCGTGGACACGGTACGTTCTCTGTTCGCCGAGTGCGCGCACGACGGCGTCGTCGACGTCGGCGAACACGACCTCGAAGCCGCTCGCGGAGAGGAACTGCCCCACGAAGCCCCGGCCGATGTTGCCGGCCCCGAAGTGGACCGCCTTCTTGCTCAAAGCCATCTGCCTATCGTCTCACGAGCGTCTGGGCGAACGAGACACCGGTTCCGGCGTCCGCCCCTGATCTCTCGGGGTGGAGCGTCGGAACCGGTGTCGGGGGAACGCGTCGAGCGGTGCTCTAGCGAGCGGCGCTGCCGTCGACGTAGTCGGAGTCCTGCTGCTTCCAGGCGAAGAGCGCCCGCAGCTCCTGGCCGGTGGCCTCGATCGGGTGCTGCTCGCCCTTGGTGCGGAGGGCCTTGAACTCGGGGGCACCGGCATCCTGGTCGTCGATGAAGCGCTTCGCGAACGCGCCGGACTGGATGTCGGCGAGGACGGCCTTCATGTTCTCCTTGACGTCGGGCGTGATGACGCGCGGGCCGGAGACGTAGTCGCCGTACTCGGCCGTGTCGGAGACGGACCAGCGCTGCTTGGCGAGGCCGCCCTCCCAGATCAGGTCGACGATGAGCTTGAGCTCGTGGAGGACCTCGAAGTATGCGATCTGCGGCTGGTAGCCCGCCTCGGTGAGCGTCTCGAAGCCGTACTGGATGAGCTGCGACGTGCCACCGCAGAGGACGGCCTGCTCGCCGAACAGGTCGGTCTCGGTCTCCTCGGTGAACGTGGTCTTGATGCCGCCGGCGCGGAGTCCGCCGATGCCCTTGGAGTACGACCAGGCGAGATCCCACGCGGATCCGGTGGCGTCGACCTCGACGGCGACGATCACGGGGACGCCGCGGCCGGCCTCGAACTCGCGGCGCACGGTGTGGCCGGGGCCCTTGGGGGCGACGAGGACGACGTCGATGCCCTCGGGGGCCTCGATGTAGCCGAAGCGGATGTTGAAGCCGTGGCCGAAGACGAGCGCGTCGCCGGGCTGGAGGTTCGGGGCGATGTCGTCGGCGTAGACGTGGCGCTGCACCTGGTCGGGCGCGAGGATCACGATGACCTCGCCCCACTTGGCGGCCTCGTCGGGGGTGAGGACGGTGAAGCCCGCCTCCTCCGCCTTGGCGCGGCTCTTCGAGCCCTCCTTGAGCCCGACGACGACGTCGACGCCGGAGTCGCGGAGGTTCAGCGCGTGTGCGTGGCCCTGCGAGCCGTAGCCGATGACGGCGACCTTCTTGCCCTGGATGATCGAGAGGTCGGCATCGTTGTCGTAGACGATTTCAGTCACGTTCGTGGTTCTCCTTGGTGTGTTGTCGTGAGTGTTCTGCAGGGGCCGACGGGCGGTGGCCCGACCGCAGGAGCTGCGGTGCGGGCCCCCGGCGCCGGCTCAGTTCTTGAAGACCCGGTCGGTGATCGACTTCGAGCCGCGACCGATGGCGAGGAGCCCGGACTGCGAGATCTCCTTGATGCCGTAGGGCTCGAGGACGCGCAGGAGCGCGTTCGTCTTGCCGGTGTCGCCGGTGACCTCGATGACGAGCGCGTCGGTCGAGACGTCGACCACGCTGGCGCGGAAGAGCGTCACCGCCTCGAGGACCTGGGACCGCGAGGTGTTGTCGACGCGCACCTTGATCAGCATGTGCTCGCGCTGGACCGACTGCGAGTAGTCGAGCTCGACGATCTTGATCACGTTGATGAGCTTGTTCAGCTGCTTCGTGACCTGCTCCAGCGGGAGCTCCTCGACGTCGACGACGACGGTGATCCGGCTGAGGCCCGCGATCTCGCTCTTGCCGACGGCGAGGCTCTCGATGTTGAAGCCGCGGCGCGCGAACAGGCCGGCGACACGGGTCAAGAGACCCGGTTTGTCTTCGACGAGCAGGGAGAGGACGTGGCTCATGCGTGTTCTCCGGTCATGTCGCCGTCGCGCGTGGTGTCGGAGGCGCTCGTTCCGGGCGCCTCGTCGTCCCACTCGGGGGCGAGGGCGCGGGCGTGCTGGATCAGGGAGTTGCTGACGCCCTGCGGCACCATCGGCCAGACCATCGCGTCGCGGCTGACCACGAAGTCGATGACGACCGGGCGGTCGTTCGTCTCGAGGGCGAGGGTGATCGCGTCGTCGATCTCGTCCTCGCGGGTGACGCGGATCCCGAGCGCTCCGTAGGCGTCGGCCAGCTTCACGAAGTCCGGCACCATTCGCGTCTCGTGACCCGTGTTGAGGTCGGTGAAGGAGTGGCGACCGTCGTAGAACAGGGTCTGCCACTGCCGCACCATGCCGAGCGACGAGTTGTTGATGATCGCGACCTTGATCGGGATGTCGTTGATGACGCAGGTGGCGAGCTCCTGGTTGGTCATCTGGAAGCAGCCGTCGCCGTCGATCGCCCAGACGACGCGGTCGGGCTGGCTGACCTTGGCGCCCATCGCGGCGGGCACCGAGTAGCCCATCGTGCCCGCTCCCCCGGAGTTGAGCCAGGCGTGCGGGCGCTCGTAGCTGATGAACTGCGCGGCCCACATCTGGTGCTGACCGACGCCCGAGGCGTAGACCGCCTCCGGCCCGGAGAGCTGGCCGATGCGCTGGATGACCTTCTGCGGCGAGAGGAGGCCGTCGTCGGGCTCGGTGAAGCCGAGGGGGAACTCGGTGCGGAGCTCGGTGAGGCGCTCCCACCACGCGGCGATGTCGGGTCGGGTGCCGCCGGTGACGTCGGCGAAGGCCGCCGTGAGGTCGATGATGACCTCCCGGGCGTCGCCCACGATCGGGACGTCGGCGATCCGGATCTTCGAGATCTCGGCGGGATCGATGTCGACGTGGACGACCTTCGCGTCGGGCGCGAAGAGGTCGGCCTTGCCGGTGACGCGGTCGTCGAAGCGGGCTCCGAGGGCGACGATGAGGTCGCTCTCCTGGAGGCCGAGCACGGCGGGGACGGTGCCGTGCATGCCGGGCATGCCGAGGTGCTGCTGGTGGGAGTCCGGGAAGGCTCCGCGGGCCATGAGCGTGGTGACGACGGGCGCACCCGTCGCCTCGACGAGGGTCAGGAGCTCGGCCGAGGCCTCCGAGCGGATGACGCCGCCGCCGACGTAGAAGACGGGCCGTTTGGCCTCGGCCAGGAGCTGCGCGGCCGCGGTGATCTGCTTGCCGTGCGCCTTGGTGATCGGACGGTAGCCCGGCAGGTCGACCGTCTCGGGCCAGACGAAGGGGGCGGAGTTCTGCTGGGCGTCCTTGGTGATGTCGACGAGAACGGGACCGGGGCGCCCCGTGGAGGCGATCTGGTAGGCCGCCGCGAGGGTCGCGGGGACGTCCTCCGGCTTGGTCACCAGGAAGGAGTGCTTGGTGATCGGCATCGTGATGCCGACGATGTCGGCCTCCTGGAAGGCGTCCGTCCCCATCAGGGTCGAGAAGACCTGACCCGTGATCGCCAGGAGCGGCACGCTGTCCATGTAGGCGTCGGCGATCGCGGTGACGAGGTTCGTCGCTCCCGGACCGGAGGTGGCGATGGCGACACCGACCTTGCCGGACGCGGCGGCGTAGCCCTCGGCGGCGTGACCCGCGCCCTGCTCGTGGCGGACCAGGATGTGGCGGATCGTCGTCGACGACATGAGCTCGTCGTAGAACGGGATGATCGCGCCGCCGGGCAGGCCGAAGACGTCGGTGACGCCGAGCTCCTCGAGCGAGGCGAGGATCGCGCCCGACCCGGTCATCACCGGGGGCGACGCCGGCCTCTCGGGCGCGATCGTGCGGGGGCGCGTCGGCGCCGTGGGCAGGGGTGTGGTTTCCGGAGGCATGAGAGCCGATTCCCTCTTTGGCTGGTGGTGAACGTGACGCGCGTTCGCGTGTCGACTAATACGTGACAGCGCCCTCCGCCGCGGAGCGGACCTGGCGCGCGTACTTCGCGAGAACGCCGCGGGTGTAGCGCGGAGGCAGAGGAGCCCAGCCGTCACGGCGGGCATCAAGCTCGGCTGTGTCGACGAGTAGGTCGATCGAGCGAGCGGCGATATCGACCCGAATCAGATCACCATCGCGCACGAAGGCGATCGGACCGGAGTCGACCGCTTCGGGTGCTATGTGGCCGATGCACAGGCCGGTTGTGCCGCCTGAGAATCGTCCGTCCGTCAACAGTAGTACATCTTTGCCGAGACCCGCGCCCTTGATGGCGGCGGTGATCGCCAGCATCTCGCGCATGCCGGGGCCGCCCTTCGGGCCCTCGTAGCGGATGACGACGACGTCGCCCTTCTCGATGGTGCCCGCGGTCAGCGCGTCCATCGCTGCGCGCTCCCGCTCGAACACCTTCGCGGGCCCTTCGAAGACCTCCGCGTCGAAGCCGGCGGTCTTGACCACGGCCCCCTCGGGAGCCAGCGAGCCGCTGAGGACAGTGAGCCCGCCGGTCGGGTGGATCGGGTTGTCGAGGGTGCGGAGGACCGTGCCGTCGAGAGCCTTGGGCTTGATCTCGGCGAGGTTCTCGGCGACGGTCTTGCCGGTCACGGTCAGGCAGTCGCCGTGCAGGAGACCCGCGTCGAGCAGCGCCTTCATGACGACCGGGACACCGCCGTGGCGGTCGACGTCGTTCATGACGTACTCGCCGAACGGCTTGAGATCACCGATGTGGGGGACCTTGTCGCCGATGCGGTTGAAGTCGTCGATCGTGAGGTCGACCTCGGCCTCGTAGGCGATGGCGAGCAGGTGGAGCACGACGTTGGTCGAGCCGCCGAACGCCATCGCGACCGCGATGGCGTTCTCGAACGCCTTCTTGGTCAGGATCTGGCGGGCCGTGATCCCGTGACGCAGCATGTTGACGACGGCCTCGCCCGAGCGGTGCGCGTAGTAGTCGCGGCGCCGGTCGGCGGAGGGCGGCGAGGCGGAGCCGGGGAGGCTCATGCCGAGGGCCTCGGCGACGCTCGCCATGGTGTTGGCGGTGTACATGCCGCCGCAGGCACCCTCGCCCGGGACGATGGCGCACTCGATGGCGTGGAGGTCCTCGTCGCTGATCGTGCCCGCCTTGGAGGCGCCGACGGCCTCGAAGGAGTCGATGATCGTGACGGTCTTCTCGGTGCCGTCGCTGAGCTTCACCCAGCCGGGCGCCACGGATCCTGCGTAGAGGAAGACGCTCGCCAGGTCGAGGCGCGCCGCCGCCATGAGCATGCCGGGGAGCGACTTGTCGCAGCCGGCGAGCAGGACGGAGCCGTCGAGGCGCTCGGCCATCATGACGGTCTCGACGCTGTCGGCGATGACCTCGCGGGACACGAGCGAGAAGTGCATGCCCTCGTGGCCCATGGCGATGCCGTCGGAGACCGAGATCGTCCCGAACTGGAGCGGGTAGCCGCCGCCGGAGTGCACGCCCTCCTTGGCGCCCTGGGCGAGCCGGTCGAGGGAGAGGTTGCAGGGGGTGATCTCGTTCCACGACGAGGCGATGCCGATCTGCGGCTTCTCCCAGTCGGCGTCTCCCATTCCGACCGCGCGCAGCATGCCGCGCGAGGTCGTGGCTTCGACGCCGTCCGTGACGTCGCGGCTCCGCGGCTTCACGTCGACCCCGTACTCGTTCAGGTTCTCAGGCATGGGGTCAGTTTAGGGCTTCGGATCAGGGCTTCGGACGCCCCGCACCGGACGAGACCACAGTCGCTCCCGCGGGCGACGGCGTCATCTCGAGGAGCCCCGCCCGGAGGTCCCAGACGGCCGACACGGATCCACCCCGCGGCGTGCCGATCACCAGCCGGACGCCGCTCGCGGCCACCTCGCTCCGCGGCGTGCACGAGCTCGCGGCGCGGGTGCCCTGCACCACCATGACGAGGCAGAACGACCGATCCTCTCCCCGGGCCACCCACACGCTGGCCTCACCGTCCGCCGAGCCCCACTGGGCGAGCACGCGCCGGGTCGACGAGCCGTCGATCCCGGCGAACAGGATCGTCGGCCGGTCCACGGCCGACTGGGGCTGAGCGAAGTACTGGGCGCCGAGCGCCTCGGCGGCGGCCGCGGCCTCGGCGCTCGACGACGCCACCGGAACCGCGGGGCTCAGGGACGACCCGACCCGGGCCCGGGTCGCGAGAGGCTCCCCGGCCGGATCGCCGACCGCGAGGCTGGTCGCGACCCCGGCCCCGACGAGAGCGGCGAGCACGACGGCCACCGTCGCTCCGGCGAACCAGGAGCGGGCCGGTCTCGGCCGCTCGGGCGGCGGCTCCTGCACGGCCGGGGCGACGTCGAGGGGCGCAGGATGCCCGGGCTCCGAGCTCCCCGCCCCGGCACCGAGCAGCGCCCGCAGTGCGGCCACGTCGGACGCGTCGACCGACCCGCCGCCGTAGACCCGGGCCTCGAGGTCGCGCCGACGTCGCGCCCCCGACGTGTCGCCATCGTCGGGATGCGCCGGATGCCCCGCGACATCGCGCGCCATGCCAGAAGGGTAGACCTCCGCAGGGCCGCGCAGAAGGTGCGATCGCCGGGACTTCGGAGGAGAGTCGGGGCATGGACCAGAAGGCGACTCTCCTCCGTTACCTCACGATCGGCCGGGACGACCTCCTCGCGAAGCTCGACGGGCTTTCCGACTACGACGTCGTCCGCCCGATGACACCGACCGGGACGAGCCTGCTGGGCCTCGTCAAGCACACGGCGAGCGTGCAGCAGGAATACCTCGGATCGGTCTTCGACCGCCCCTCGGGACTCGCGGGAGCCTGGCTCGAGGACGACGCCGAGGACGACTCGGACATGTGGGTCGCGCCCTCGGAGTCGCGCGCGGAGATCGAGGCGTTCCACCGCGCTTCCGCCCGGCACGCCGACGCCACCGTCGAGGCGCTCGACCTCGACTCCCCCGGACTCGTGCCGTGGTGGTCGGAGGAGCGGCGGCACGTGACGCTGCAGCAGGTCCTGGTGCACCTGATCGCCGAGACGGCGCGTCACGCGGGGCACGCCGACATCCTCCGGGAGCTCACCGACGGCTCGGCGGGCAACGGGCCCGGCGACCCGAACCTCCCGGACAGGACCGCCGACGACTGGGCCGCGTTCCGCGAGCGCATCGAGCGGTCCGCCCGCGAGCGCTAGGCGCTCGGGCGAGCGGTCCGCCCGCGACCGCTAGGCGCGACCGAGGTGCGCCCGGAGCTCCGCGAGATCCTGGAGGACGTGGGCGACGTCGGCCGGCGACGCGACGCGGTAGTGCGCCGCGGTCTCGCCCGGCCCGCACTTGAGGCCGAGGTCGCCCTCGACGAGCGCTGCGAAGCCGTCCTCGTCGGTGACGTCGTCGCCCGCGAAGAAGACCGCGGTCGAGCCGACGATCCGGCGGAGCCGCTCGATCGCGTCGCCCTTCGACGCCGAGCGCACGGCGAACTCGAGCACGTTCTTGCCGACCCGCTCGGTGGCGGCGGAGGCCTCCTCGGCGACGCGGCGCCGCACCTCCTGCTGGACCGTCTCGGTCGTGGCGTCGTCCGCGAGGCGCGTGTGGATCGCGAAACCGGCGGGTTTCTCTTCGACCTGCACGGTGTCGTAGGGGGCGGCCGACTCCGTGAGGATGCCCTTGAGCGACTGCCGGAGAGACTCCTCCTCGGGCGTGAGCGTGACCTCGGCCTCGCCGTCGATCCGGTACTCGACCCCGTGCGAGCCGACGAGCAGAACCGAGTCGGGCGCGTCGGCGACCGTCGTCAGGCTGTCGAGGGCACGGCCGGACACGAGCGCGACGGTCGTGTCGGGCTGATCGGTCAGCCGCAGGATCGCCTCGGCCGCCTCCGGGAGGGCCCGCGCGGCGAGGGGCTTGTCGACCTCGGGGGCGAGGGTGCCGTCGAAGTCGAGGGCGACGAGGAGGTGCGGGGTCGTCGCGATGAGTCCGAGGGCGTCGGCGAGCGCGGTCTCGTCGGTGCGCGGCTGGTCGGTGGCGGGCTGGTCGGTGCGGGGCTGGTCGGTCATGCTGCTCCCTCCTCGGAGTCGTCGGCCGGCTTGGTCGGAGCGGCGATGCGGTGCCCGGGGCGGACGTCGGCGAGCGCGTCGAGGAAGAGCGCCGACCACTTCGCCACGTCGTTGTCGAGCACCCGCCTCCGGAGGGCCCGCATGCGCGTGACCCGGTCGCGCTTCGGCATCTCGATGGCGCGGACGATCGTGTTCTTCAGCCCGCCGATGTCGTGCGGGTTGACGAGGAGCGCGCTGCGGAGCTCGTCGGCGGCTCCGGCGAACTCGCTCAGGATGAGGATGCCGTCGTTGTCGTGCCGCACCGCCACGTACTCCTTCGCGACGAGGTTCATGCCGTCGCGGAGGGCCGTCACGAGCATGATGTCGGCCGCGAGGTAGAGCGCCACCATCTCCTCGCGGGGGTAGCCGTGGTGGTGGTAGCTGATGGCCGTGTGGCTCATCGTGGCGTAGTCGCCGTTGATCCGGCCCACCGTCAGCTCGATCTCGTCGCGGAGGGCCATGTAGGCCTCGACCCGCTCGCGGCTGGGGCTCGCGACCTGGACCAGCGTGGCGTCCTCCACGCTGAGGCGACCATCGGCGAGGAGTTCGCCGAAGGCCTTCATCCGGTGCCGGATGCCCTTGGTGTAGTCGAGCCGGTCGACGCCGAGGATGACCGTCTTGGGGTTGCCGAGCCCCTCGCGGATCTCCTTCGCGCGCGCCTGGACCTCGGGCTTCCTGGCGAGGACCTCCCAGTCGGCGGAGTCGATCGAGATGGGGAACTGCTTCGCCAGGACCCGACGGACCCATTTGCCGCGCTTCGAGACGGCCGCCGTCTCGGGGGCGACCTCGTCGTCGAGGGGCACCTCGATGTAGGGGCGCGTCGTCGTGTAGCCGAGCAGGTGCCGCACCGCGCGGGAGAAGTTCGACGCGTCGTCGCCGCGCTGGAAGCCGATCACGTCCGCGCCGAGCAGGCCCTCGAGGATCCTCTCGCGCCACGGGAGCTGGGAGAAGATGCCGAGGGGCGGGAACGGGATGTGGTTGAAGAAGCCGATCGTGAGGTCGGGGCGGATCTCGCGCAGGAGCTGCGGGACGAGCTGGAGCTGGTAATCCTGCACCCAGACGACGCCGCCCTCCTCCGACACCTCGGCCGCCCGCTCCGCGAAGCGGCGGTTGACCTTGACGTAGGCCTCCCACCACACGCGGTGGAACGTCGGCGGGGAGATGACGTCGTGGTAGAGCGGCCACAGGGTGTCGTTGCTGAAGCCCTCGTAGTAGCGCTGCACCTCCTCGGCGCTGAGCGGCACGGGGACGACGGTGATGCCGTCGTTCTCGAACGGCTCGACGTCGAGGTCGGGCTGGCCGGCCCACCCGACCCAGGCGCCGTCGTTGGCGCGCATGACCGGCTCGAGCGCCGTCACCAGGCCGCCGGGCGAGTGCTGCCAGCTGACCTCGCCGTTCTCGTCGACCGTGTGGTCGACGGGGAGCCGGTTGGAGACGACGACGAAGCCGTACTTCTCGGGGGTGTGTCCGTCTCGGTCAGGCATGGGGTCGAAGGCTCCGCTCGGTGTCACCGGAGGCTCTCCCCCGGGCTCCTCGAGGCTACCAGCGACGCTCCGGCCGGGGGTCGCCCGCGGGGTCAGGAGAGGAGGACGAGGGTGGCCTCGGCGGCCTCCGCGAGAGCGGCGCCGTAGCTCCGGCCGTGACCGGCGGCGTGCACGGCGAGCGGGTGGAGCTGGTGGAGCGGCACCCGCTCCTGCCAGCCGTCCCGAAGCGGGCTCGCCCGGTCGTAGGCGGCGAGGACCTCGCCGAGGAAGGGGCAGCCGAAGAGGGCGAGCATGGCCAGGTCGGTCTCGGGGTGCCCGCCGTGAGCGGCCGGATCGATGAGCACGACGCCTCCCTCGGCGAAGAGGACGTTGCCGGCCCACAGGTCGCCGTGCAGCCGCGCGGGCTCGGCGTCGTCGTCGAAGGCGCCGCGCTCGATCGCCGAGGCGGCACGTTCGACGAGAGTCCACTCCGGCGTCGTCAGCGTGCCGACCTCCCGGGCGACGCGGGCGAAGGGCAGGACGCGCTGCGCGGCGTAGAAGCGCCCCCAGGATCCTCGGGGCTCCGTCGCCATCGGACGCCGGCCGATGAAGGTGGGGCCCTCCCACCCCCGGGGCGGACTCCCGAAGGCGTCGGCTCCCGCGGCGTGCGTCGCGGCGAGCGCCGCGCCGAACGCCTCCGCCGCCTCCCGCGTCGGCCGGACCTCCCGCACCTCCTCGAGGGCGATGCGCCCCGGGCCGACGTCGTCGACGCGCACGACCCGCACGCCGCCCCGCGCTTCGGCCTCGGCGAGCCAGCGGAGCCCGGCCGCCTCGGCCTCGAAGAACCCGGTGGGCGCGTCGGGTCTGGTCTTCTCGAACGACGTCACCCCTCCATCCTGCCCGCCGCTCGGGAGAACGGCGGATACCATTCCCCTCATGCCACGCACACGGGCCTACCGAGACGGCAAGATCGTCGGCCACGGGTTCCCCCTCGACGACGTCAGCGACTTCCTGGAGCACGACGGCTGCTTCGTCTGGGTCGACTTCGAGTCGCCGACCGAGTCGGAGATGCGGCAGGTCGCCGACGAGATCGGCCTCCACGAGCTCGCGGTCGAGGACGCCCTGCACCCCGGGCAGCGTCCCAAGCTCGACCGCTACGAGGACTTCCTCTTCACGGTCCTCTACGACGTCGGTTTCGACGAGGCCTCCGGCGATCTCACGACCGACGAGGTGAAGGCGTTCATCACGCACCGGTCCCTCATCACGGTGCACGAGCCGTCGTTCGACATCGGGATCGTCGAGAAGACCTGGGACGACAACCGCGACCTGGCGAGCCACGGGGTCTCCTACCTGGTCTGGGGGCTCCTCGACACCGTGGTCGATCGGCACTACGACACGGCGGAGATCCTCGGCGACTCGATCGACGGTCTGGAGGAGACCCTGTTCGACGTCCGCCAGCAGACGATGGACGTCCAGCGCAGGTCGTTCGCGCTGCGGAAGAGCCTCGTGGAGTTCCGGCGCGTCGTCACGCCGATGAGGGAGGTCCTCAACACCCTCCTCCGCCGCGACGACTCGAACCTCGCCCCGGAGATGGGGCCCTACTTCCAGGACGTCTACGACCACGTGCTCCGCGTCACGGAGCAGACGGACGCGCTCCGCGACCTCGTCTCGACGATCCTCGACACGAACCTCAGCATCCAGAGCAACCGGATGAACCTCGTGATGAAGAAGGTGACCAGCTGGGCGGCGATCATCGCCGTCCCGACCGCCATCACCGGCTACTTCGGGCAGAACGTGCCCTACCCCGGGTTCTCGCAGACCTGGGGCTTCTGGCTCTCCACCGTCTCGATCGTGGCCATCTCGGTGCTGCTCTACACGCAGTTCAAGAAGCGCGACTGGCTCTGACCCGGGAGACCGCAACCGACACGTGAGGAACCGTGTCCCGTCAGACCTCGTTCACGGCGGGTCCACCGGGGCCGCCTAGCGTGTGGCCATGATCAGCGTCGGTATGAGCACGTCGTGCGCCTTCCCCCTCCCCCTGGAGGCCGCGTTCCGTCTATCGCGCGAGGTCGGGTTCGACGGCGTCGAGGTCATGGTCACCAACGACCCGGCCACGCACCGGGCGTCGCGGCTGCTCGCCCTCGCCCAGGAGCACGGCCAGCCGGTCCTCTCGATCCACGCCCCGGTGCTCCTGCTGACGCATTTCGTCTGGGGTCGCGACGCTCAGGTCAAGCTCGAGAGGAGCGCGGAGCTCGCCGCGGCGACGGGGGCGTCGACCGTGGTGGCGCACCCGCCGTTCCGCTGGCAGGGCGCGTACGCCGACCGCTTCCTCGACATCGTCCGCTCGGTGAGCGAACGCCACGGCGTGACGATCGCGATCGAGAACATGTTCCCCTGGCGGATCGCGGGACGCTCGATGAAGATGTACGCCCCCGGGTGGGACCCCAGCACGATGGACTGCGATGCCGCCACCCTCGACTTCTCGCACGCCTCCCTGTCGGGGCGCGACTCCCTGGAGCTGGCGCGGGCGCTCGACGGGAGGCTCCGGCACGTCCACCTCTGCGACGGCTCCCGCGCGGCGGTCGAGCAGGAGCAGGCCGGCGGTCTCTTCGACGAGCACCTCGTCCCCGGGCGGGGCAACGAACCGGTCGCGGCGGTCCTCCGCGAGCTCGCCTCGCGGGACTGGTGCGGCTCCGTGATCGCCGAGGTCAACACCCGGAAGGCCGGCACGCAGGAGGCACGGGTCGCCATGATGCGGGAGACGCTGTCGTTCGCGCGCGAGGCCCTGGCCGTCCCGCGCCTCCGCCAGGTTCCGCCGCGGGCGTCCGTCGAGCGCCGCTCCGCCTGACGCCGCACCCTGTGCCAGAGTGAGCCCATGATGGATGCGCTCCTCGTGAACGGCGCGGTCGGCGTCGGCAAGTCGACCACCGCCTCCGCCGTCGCGGCGTCGGAGCGCTCCTGCCCGATCGCCCTGATCGACGTCGACGAGGTGCGCCGCTTCTGGCCGGCCCCCGCCGACGATCCGTTCCACCACCGCCTGACCGTCGCGAACCTCCGGGCTCTCGCGTCGGAGTACCGGCGGGCCGGGGCGCAGCGTCTCGTGCTCGCCGGCGTCGTGGAGGATCGCGCCTCCGCGGAGGAGTACCGCGAGGCGCTCGGTGTCGACCGCCTCCTGCTCTGCCGTCTCACCGCGGCCGCCGAGGTCGTGCGACACCGGCTCGAGTCCCGCCACGCCGACGATCCCGCGGGGCTGGCCTGGCACGTCGATCGCGCCGTGGAGCTCCACGGGATCCTGGAGCGTGCGGGTCTCGACGACGTCGTCCTCGACGTGTCCCGGCTGCGGCCGGACGAGGCCGCCCGGTCGCTCCGGGCCAGCGCGGGCTGGGATTGACCGCCGACTAGAGGGTCAGGAGCAGCGTCGCGAGCGGCAGGGCGACGACCGTGATCACGAGGCCGGCGATCGCGAACTTGCCCCAGGGCACCTCGACGCCGAGCCCGGTGAGGCGCCCGTGCCAGAGCAGCGTCGCGAGCGAGGCCCACGGCGTGACGATGCAGCCGATGTTGACGCCGATCAGGATCGCGACGAGCCGCACCGACGACCCGCCGACCGGTTCGAGGGCCAGGTAGGCCGGCAGGTTGTTGGCGACGTTGGCCGAGAGGGCCGCCCCGCCGGCGAGGCGGAGCAGGTCGGGCCAGGAGTCACCCTTCCCGACGACCTCGGAGAGGAGCGTCGCGAGGCCGAGCGCCTGGGCGGCCGCCACGACGAGGAAGAGACCGGAGGCGAACAGCAGGGTGCCCCACGGCACGAGCGTCAAGCGGAGGGCGCCGGGGCGACGCACGGCGAACGCGATGACGAGGACGAGGGCGGCGGCGGCGGCCGGGATCCACACCTCGATGCCCGACACGAGTGCGGGCACGAGGAGCAGGACGACGATGGCGGCGACGAGGAACAGGGGGCGGTCCTCCGCCCGGTCGACGGTGACGACGTCGAAGCGCGCCGACAGCTCGCGGCGGTAGCGCACGGCCACGCCGACGAGGGGCACGAGGACACCCACTGCAGCGGCGGGGGCCACGAGCGACGCGAACGCGAGCGGCGCGGGGTTCCCGAGAGCGTGGACCGCCAGGAGGTTCGTGAGGTTCGACACCGGCAGGAGCATCGAGCCGCAGTTCGCCAGCCACACCGTCGTGAAGGCGAACGGCAGCGGCGACGCCCCGACCTTCCGGGCGACGAGGACCACGACGGGCGTGAGCAGCACCGCCGTCGTGTCGAGCGACAGGAACACGGTGCAGAGCACGGCCAGGACGACGACGAGGAGCCAGAGGATCCAGACGCGGCCGAGCGAGAAGCGGGCCGCGGCTCCTGCGAGCCAGGCGAAGAGGCCGGCCTCCGCCGCGAGGTCGGCGACGATCGTCAGACCCACGACGAAGCCGAGCACGGGCGCGACCCGGTCGAGGAGGGCGATGAGCGCATCGCCGCTGAGAATTCCCGTCAGGGCGGCGATGACCCCGAGGAGGGCGAGGAACGCCCCGATGAGTGCTGACTTCACCTGCTGTACTGAACCACCCAGTCGACCTGGATGTGACCTTTCGCCGTCGTGGAGACGGTCTTGCCGTCGGTGTTGGTCTCGGCCTGGAGGGTCCAGCGCATCGGTTTCGTGGGCACCCCCGCCGCGTTGCTCGTCTGCCCGATCATCCGGCCGTCCCAGTACCAGCGGACCTTGCCGGGCGTCCACTCGGTGACGGCCGTGTGCCAGCCGGTGCCGACGACCGGCGACGCCGAGTGCGGTGGCCCGTCGAACGTCATCTTCCCGTTCTTGTAGCTGCCCTTGACCGCCGAGGCGGCGTAGGCGTTGCCCGCGAGGTTGCCGTCGGGCCAGTCGATCTCGCCGTCGTTCCAGTCGTCGGAGGTCGGCCAGAGCAGGAAGGCCATCTTGTAGCCGGCCACCGCGTCGGTGCGGAAGCGGATCGCGTAGCGGCCGTAGGTCTGCGGCTTGTAGCCGTTCGGCATCGGGGCCGCGACCATCGGACGACCGCTCTGGCTGTGGAGGGAGAAGTCGAGCGAGCCGTTCTTGGCGCTGAGCACCCGAGACGGGGCGTAGAGGCCCTTGCCCGAGGTGTCGGAGAAGCTCGAGTAGCCGTTCCACGCCGCCCCGTAGACGGAGGCGAACTGGCCGATGCCCGCGGTCTTCGTGAAGTCCTGCGACACGACCGGCTTCCAGGTGGTGCCGTTCGACGACACCGTCCCGACCGGCATCGTCGTGCTCGCGGCGGCCTGCGCGGCGGGGCCGTGACCCGCGGAGGCGACGACGACACCCCCCACGGCGGCGGCGGCGGTGAGCCCGAGCAGGGCTTTCCCTCGAAGTCGCATGGGGGACACGCTACAGGCTCGGCACGCTACGGTGGACACCCCCGACGGCAAGGAGAAACCGTGCGCAAATTCCTCTTCAACGGCGCGATCATCAGCGCGGCCTTCAGCGGCTTCAGCGCCCTCCGCGCCACGGCCAGCGGCCCCCGCGACTGGCGGCTCCTGCTGCTGTGGGTGAGCTGGGCCGCCTCGACGGCCATCGCCATCGGCAACGTCGTCGACGCGGCCAACGGCGGGGACGACCCCACCGCCTAGCCTCGGCTAGTCCTTCGCGGGGCGCGGGTCCACGCCTCGGACGTGGTCGCGATCGACGATCGGGATCGACGACGTGAACAGGGCCGCGCGCTCGGCGTCGGCGTGCTCGCCCGTGAAGAGGCCCGAGGCGTCGGAGGTCGACTTCGAGAACGCCGGCCGCGGCTCCTGCTCGACCATCTGGACGCGGGTGCGCGGGATCGATTGCGGGCTCTTCTCGTGGAGCCACGCGATGAGGTCCTCCCGCACCAGGCAGCGGAGATCGAAGAGCGACCCGGCGTCCACCGCCGACACGAGCACCCGGACGTGCACGAACCCGCCGACCGCGTCGGTGATCTGCAGGACCTTCACGCGCCCGTCCCAGAGTTCCGTCCGGTCGAGGACGCGGCCGAGCTCGGCGCGCATCTCGCCCGGCGTCACCCGCCAGTCGAGGTCGAAGTCGACCGCGCCGAGGAGTTCGGAGTTGCGCCTCGTCCAGTTCTCGAAGGGCGTCGTCGTGAAGTAGGTCGACGGGAGCACCATCCGCCGGTCGTCCCAGATGTGGACGACGACGTACGAGAGGGTGATCTCCTCGATCCGGCCCCACTGCGTCTCGACCACCACGACGTCGTCGACCCGCAGAGCGTCGCTGAAGGCCAGCTGGATGCCCGCGAAGACGTTCGCCAGCGTCGACTGCGCTGCGAGACCCGCGACCACCGACACCAGGCCCGCGCTCGCCAGGACGCTCGCGCCCACCGCCTCGACACCCGGGAACCCGAGCAGGATCGCGCCGGTCGCCACGATCACGACGAGGGCGACCGTGAGCCGCCGGATGATGAGCACCTGGGTCCGGAGCCGCCTCGCGACCCGATTGTCCGGCTGATCCAGCCGGTAGCGGGCGAGCCCGAGATCTTCGAAGTAGATGGCGAGCGAGGCGACGAGCCACGAGATCGACACGACGAGACAGACGCGGAAGGCCTGCTCGACGATCGCCTGACCCTGGTAGCCCCGCGGCGCGACGTTCTGCATCGAGACGGAGAAGGCGGCCCAGACCAGCGCGACGACCAGCGTGACGCGGAACGACCGCCTCACCCGGGCGATCAGCGCCTTCGCCCACTCCTCCCGGCGCGCGATCAGACGGAAGACGAGCGACACCAGGGCCACGACGACCACCGCGGTCAGGATCGCGCCGAGGACGGCGAGGACGGGCTGCAACCAGAGCATGCCGACCATGGTGGCAGGTCGTCGCCCGGAGCGGGGTGCGGGACGGGTGTCCGGCGGGGCAGACGGACACGACCACCCGATGCTTGGTAGCGTGCGCGGATGACGACCTCCACGAAGGGGGGCGCTAGCGCCCCCGACGGAAACGGCGCCGAGGAGACTCTCCCGGCGCAGGACTTCAGCCACGAGCAGGCAGGGTTCCAGCACGGACTGAAGCCCCGGCAGCTCCAGATGATCGCGATCGGAGGGGCGATCGGCACCGGGCTCTTCCTCGGCGCCGGCGGACGCCTGAACAGCGCCGGGCCCGCCCTGGCGATCGTCTTCGCCATCTGCGGGGTCTTCGCGTTCTTCATCCTGCGCGCCCTCGGCGAACTCGTGCTCCACCGCCCGTCGTCGGGCTCGTTCGTCTCGTACGCCCGCGAGTTCTTCGGCGAGAAGTTCGCCTACGCGGCCGGCTGGATGTACTTCCTCAACTGGGCCATGACCGCGATCGTCGACACGACCGCCGTCGCCCTCTACCTGCAGTACTGGAAGGCCTTCACCTCCGCACCCCAGTGGCTCCTGGCCCTCATCGCCCTCGCCGTCGTGCTCAGCGTGAACCTGCTGGCGGTCAAGGTGTTCGGCGAGCTGGAGTTCTGGTTCGCCCTCGTCAAGGTCGCGGCGCTGGTGCTGTTCCTCGTGATCGGCGTGGTCTGGCTCGCGTTCGCGTTCCCCGTCACGCACGACGGGCAGTCCATCCAGACGGGCCTCGCCGTGATCAGCCAGACGGGCATCCTGCCGAACGGTCTCCTGCCGGCCGTCATCGTCGTGCAGGGGGTGGTCTTCGCCTACGCGGCGATCGAGCTCGTCGGCACCGCGTCCGGCGAGACGCAGAACCCCGAGAAGGTCGTGCCGCGCGCGATCAACACCGTGATCATCCGCATCGCGGTCTTCTACGTCGGTTCGCTCGTGCTGCTGTCGCTGCTCCTGCCCTACACCGCGTACAAGGCGGGTCAGAGCCCCTTCGTGACGTTCTTCTCGAGCATCGGCAACCCGCAGGTCGGTGCCGTGGCCGGGTCGATCATGAACTTCGTCGTCCTGACCGCGGCCCTGTCGAGCCTGAACGCCGGGCTCTTCTCGACCGGCCGCGTGCTGCACTCGATGGGCATGAACGGATCGGCGCCGAAGTTCACCACCGTCATGTCGAAGGGCGGTGTGCCCTACGGCGGCATCCTGCTCACCAGCGCCATCACGCTGCTCGGCGTCGGTCTCAACGCCGTCGTCGGAGCCTCGACCGCGTTCGAGATCGTGCTCAACATCGCCTCGCTCGGGATCCTCACGGCGTGGGGCACCATCGTCCTGTGCCAGATGAGGCTCCGCACCTGGGCCAAGCAGGGCAAGGCCAAGGAGCCGAAGTTCCGCCTGCCCGGGGCTCCGGTGACCAGTTGGCTCACGCTGGCGTTCCTCGTGGCCGTCCTCGTGCTGATGGCGATCGACTGGCCGATCGGCAGCATCACGGTAGCGTCGCTCGTCGTGATCATCCCGCTGCTCGTGCTGGGCTGGTATCTGCAGCGCGACCGCATCCTGCAGATCGCCGCGATCCGCGAGGGCGTGACCGGGCCGTTCCCGGTGAACGGACGCGACTCGTCGAAGCGCCCGCGCGGCGACCGCTAGCGGATCACCGGGCGTCGCGCGGAGGTCAGCGCGACGCCTACGCCGCCCGGTGGTCGGCCGCGAGAGCGACGTAGTGCTGCGCGTTCCGCCGGATGCCCTCGACCTCGTCGTCGGTCAGCTCCCGCCGCACCTTCGCGGGGAGCCCGGCGACGAGGGAGCGCTCCGGGATCACCGTGCCCTCGAGGACGACCGAACCGGCCGCGACGAGCGACCCGCGACCGATCACGGCCCCGTTGAGGACGGTGGCCGACATGCCGATGAGGCAGTCGTCCTCGATCGTGCAGCCGTGGAGGACGGCGTTGTGCCCGACGCTGACGCCGCGACCGATCGTGGTGGGGAGTCCGGCGTCGGCGTGCACCGAGACGTTGTCCTGGAGGTTGCTGCCCTCCCCCAGCGTGATCGCCTCGACGTCGGCGCGGACGACGGCCCCGTAGAAGACGCTCGACCTCTCGGACAGCGTCGCCCGGCCGATCACCCGGGCTCCCGGGGCGAGGAAGACGGTGGACGCGATGCTCGGCTCGTGGCCGGCGAACGCCAGGACGGACTCATCTGCACTCATGCGCTCACCCTGCCACGCCCCGGCGCCTCAGGTGGCGCGCGGAGGAGCCGCGTCGGCGGACCGGGGCCGGGATCCAGGCGGCGGTCGTAGCATCCGAGCATGACTCTCGACACCATCCCGCTCACGACGATCCGCGGCGAGGCCACCACGTTCGGCGCCTACTCCGACAAGGTCGTCCTCGTCGTCAACGTCGCCTCCCGGTGCGGCCTGGCGCCCCAGTACGAGAAGCTCGAGGCCCTGCAGAAGACCTACGGCGAGCGCGGCTTCACCGTCCTGGGGTTCCCGAGCAACCAGTTCCTCCAGGAGCTCTCCACGGAAGACGCGATCGCGGAGTACTGCTCCGCGACCTGGGGCGTGACCTTCCCGATGATGGAGAAGACGAAGATCAACGGCCGGAGCGCCCACCCGCTCTACACGGAACTCACGAAGACTCCGGACGCGAAGGGCAAGGCGGGCCGCATCATCTGGAACTTCGAGAAGTTCGTGATCACCCCCGACGGCACCGTCCACCGGTTCCGCCCCACGACGGAGCCCGATGCTCCCGAGGTGGTCTCCGTCATCGAGTCGGCGCTTCCGATCACGGCGGCGTAACGCCGCGCCCTGGGCCCGCTGGGAGATGCCCGAGCGCTGGCCGTGACCGCGGCTCGAGGGCGCGTTCCCGCCCGTCGTCGGCATACGATCCAGGCGTGCCCGCCTCGCTCTCCCCGTTCGCGCCGCTCCTCGTGGTGATCCTCCTCGCCGCCCTGGCGGCGGTCGTGCTCGTCCTGCTGCCCGTCCGCGGACGAGGCCCGGGGCGGCTCCGCCTCCTCGTGGCGGCCGTCGCGGTCGCCGTCGTCGGGGTCGCCGGGGTCGGCCTCGCCACCGCTAGGCCGGTGGCACCCCGTGCCGCCGTGGCCGACCCGACCGTCGACGCGCGCCCCTCGGCGACTCCGTCGAGGGCCCCCTCCGCCTCCCCCGCGCCCGTGTCCGGCGCCTCCGAAGCGACCGTCGCCCCCACTCCCGCTCGCCTGACGACCGGGCTGACCGCCGCGAGCGACCTCGATCGCACCTGGGTCGCCCCGGCGGGCATGCCGACGCGGGGCCGCGAGTACTCCGTGGCGATCCCGGGGACGGTCTCCCGGTTCGCAGCCCGCCCCGCGGACGTCTACCTGCCCCCGGCGGCGCTCGTGGCGAACGCCCCCGCCCTGCCGGTGGTCGTCCTCCTCTCCGGCCAGCCGGCCAGTCCCGACTCGGTCATGACCGTGGGGAGCGTTGTCCGCACCGAGGATGCCCTCGCCGCGAAGGACCACGGCCTGGCGCCGATCGTCGTGGTGCCCGATCAGCTCGGGAGACCCCAGGACAACCCGATGTGCGTCGACGGGCCCCTCGGGAACGTCTCCACGTACATCCTGCGCGATGTCACCTCGTGGATCCGGGGCCACCTCCGCGTCCTCCCGGGACGGGACGCCTGGGCGGTGGGAGGCTTCTCCGAGGGCGGCACCTGCTCGATCCAGTTCGCGACCGCGCACCCCGACGTCTTCGGCTCGTTCATCGACGTGAGCGGCGAGCGCTACCCGACGATGCGGACCGACGAGGTGGCGATCCAGGCGGGGTTCCGCGGCAGCGTCACCGCCTACGACCGGGCCAAGCCGGAGAACATCCTGCGAAAGCACGGCCGCTACGTCGACGAGCAGGCCGTGTTCGCGGTCGGGGCGACGGACACTCACTACGGCGCGATCATGACCCTGATGTCAGGGAAGGCCGAGGCGGCCGGGATCACGGTGGCGCGCTACGTCTCGCCGCACACGGGCCACGACTGGACGACGGCGAGCAACGGTTTCGCCAGCGGCATCGGTGCGCTCTACCCGCGCTTCGGACTCGCACCCGCCGGGATCTACCTCGACGCGCTGGTCCCTCCCGCGCCGACCGCCTGAGGGCCTCTCACCCGGGGGTGACCGCCTCCCCCACGCGGGTGGACCGCCGGGACTCCCCCTGTTCTGGGAGGCCTCACCCGCGGGTGGTCTCATTAGGATTTCAGTGAATCGACATTACCCAAACGATTCATGGGCGAATACCCGTCGCCCGTCCGCACTCACTCCCCGGAGGACCCCGTGGAACCCGTCCTGGTCTCCCTTCTCAGGCCCTTCGCCCCCCTCCGCTTCCTGAGCGTCCGCTCGGCGTTCGCCGGGGTCCCGCGACCCAACGACGAGCCGCGCGCCCTGGTCGCCGGCCCCGACCCGCTGAAGCTCCTCCTCCTGGGCACCGACGCCGCCACCGGCTGGGGGGTCAGGAGCCACGCGCTCGCCCTCCCCGGTCAGCTGGCACGCGAACTCGGCGCAGCGACGGGGCGGGGCGTCACCGTCGACCTCGTCACCCGGCCGGGTATCCGCCTCTCGGGCCTGTCCGAGCTCGTCGCGGGGCGCGACCTCCGCGGCTACGACGCGGTTCTCGTCGTAGGCGGTCTGTACGATGCCGCGCTGCTCGTCCGCGAACGGACCTGGCGTCTCGAGATGGGCGACCTCCTCGCGCGGCTGTCGAACGCCACGCTGGAGTCGACGCCCATCGTCGTCACGGGCCTCGCCCCGGTCAGCTCGCTCGCCGGATCCCCTCAGCCGGGTCAGCGCACCTGGGACGACTGGGCCTCCCGACTCGACTCGGTCACGGCCGACCTCTGCGCCGTCTCCGCGAACGCGCACCACCTCCCGATGGCCGAGGCGGTCGGCGAGGTGACCGAGCTGAACCAACCGGACCGCTTCCGGTCTCCGGCTCAGTACCGCTGCCTGGCCCGCCGCAAGGCGCGGTGCCTCGCGGAGCTGCTGGAGCCGACGGGCCGGCGCTCGATCGCCGGCGTCAGCCGCGGAGAGCCCGAGGCCCTCGCGGTGCCCTGACCCGGGCGACGACGGTCACCACGACCACGGCGGCCACGGCGACGAGGGCCGCGATGGCGGTCGGCACGGACGGCAGCGTCCCGGTCAGGCGCGCCACGGCGATCCAGGCGAGGCCCCACGACAGCGAGAGCGCGGGAGCGATGCGCCCGTGACCCGACACGGCCACGACGGCCCCGACGACACCGGCGACCGCCACGATCGCGACGCCCCACGCGTCCGGCGCGACGCCGAAGCCGCGGAAGCCCTCGGCGACGAGGAGAGCGGTGACGTTCGCGGCCGTGGCGACCGACACCCAGCCGAGGTAGAGGCCGAGGGTGCCGTCGGTGACGATCGTGTCGACGACGTTCGCGGGCCGACTGGCCAGCGCGCGACGGAAGCAGACGACCAGGACGATCAGGAGGAGGGCGATCACCGGGACGCTCAGCGCGAGGAGGTCCGCCTGGATGCTGAGGATCCAGGCGGCGTTGAGCAGGAGCGACGCGGCGACCGGGTAACCGAGCCGGCGGTGGCGCTCGGCCGTCGCCTGCGCGGGCAGGAGCTGCCAGACGGCGTAGGCGACGAGCCCCAGGTAGATGACGCCCCAGATCTGGAAGGCTCCCGTGCCGGGCGCGACGAGCGTGGCGTCGGCACCGAGAGCTCCCCCGGCGGCCTCCGCGATGGGAGTCCCGATGACGGCTCCCGATCCGACGAACGATCCGGCGAGGGCCAGCACGGCGCTCACGGCGACGACGATCTGCCGGGCGCGGTCCCGGCCCGTCGCCTCCGTCGTTCCGAGGTGTCCCCTGGCCTGTACTGTCGCTTGCACGTCCTCGCTCCGATCGCTCGTCCTCCGGCACCGATCCGATACTCAGCCGGCTGAGCACCCACGGTAGACTTCCGACACGATGAGCGACCCAGAATTCTCGCAGCCGGCCGATCCGATGGCCTCCTGGCCGATCGGGCGCCTCCTGTCGACGGCCGCGCGGCTCGTGGAGCACGACTGGGTCGAGGCCCTCGAGAAGCTCGGGCTGACCCACGCCGGCCTGATCGCCCTGCACCTGCTCGATTCCGGCTCGCTGAGTCAGACGGAGCTCGCCCGCCAGGCGCGGGTCGAGGCGCAGACCATGTCGCGGACCCTCGAGCGCCTCGAGCGCCAGGGGCACGTCACCCGGGAGCGCTCCCCGCTCGACGCGAGGCGGCACGTCGTCGCTCGGACCGCGAGCGGCACCGAGGCCTGGCGGGAGGCGCAGACGCTCGAGGCCGATCTCTTCCCGGCGCTCGACGATCCCGACGGTCTCCGTCGGGCGCTGCTCGCGATCGTCCACGCCGCGTCCGCGCCGCGCTTCTAGGACGGCGCCTCCGGAGCCCGAGCACTCGACCGGCGGGGCCGTGTGATCACAAGTGCACCTTTCGGGCCCGCGGAGCCGCGCCTAGCGTGGTCCCATGGAACGGATCGTCAGCGTGTTCGGGGGCCACGGGGATCTCGTCGCCGTGATAGCGGCGGGAGCGGGACTCATCACGCTCGCCGCCATCGTCGTCATCGTCGTGCGGGCGGTCCGCCCCGCTGTCCGCGGCCCGGTGCGCACTCCGCACCGGCCGCCCCCCGGCCTGGCCGAGCAGATCGCGGACGGCCTCCGGGCCGAGCGCATCCGCCGGCTCGAGCGCCGGCTCGCCCTGCTCGACGGCGTCGCCGGCTGGCAGACCGCCACCCCGGGTCGCGGCCGACACGACGCAGGAGCCGACGGCCGCGACGCTGCGTGACCTCCGGCTCCTGCGCGGGTCGACACGTCAGCCCTTGAGGCCGCTCCCGGTCACGCCCTCGACGATCTGACGCTGGAACGCCAGGTACAGGATGATCAGCGGCAGAGCCGCGAGGATGGCACCCGCCTGGATGTCGGCGTAGCGCTGACCGAACGAGCCCTGGACAGTGGCGAGACCGACCGGGATCGTCATCAGGTTCGGGTTCGAGAGCACGAACAGCGGCAGGAGCAGGTTGTTCCACACCCCGACGAACGTCAGGATCGTCACCGCCGCGAGGACCGGCCTCGACAGCGGCATGACGACCGACCAGTACACCTTCCACAGCCCCGCACCGTCGATCCGCGCGGCCTCCTCGAGCTCGCGCGGGATGCCGTCGAAGAACTGCTTGAAGATGAAGACGGCGATCACGGCCGGCACCTGCGGGAAGATGACCGACCAGTAGGTGTTCAGCAGGTTGAGGGCACCGAGCTCCTGGAAGATCGGGATGATCAGCACTTGGCCGGGGATCATCACGCCCAGGATGATCAGCAGGAAGACGACGTTCTGCCCGCGGAACTTGAGGCGCGAGAGCGCGAACGCGGCCATGGACGCGAACAGCACGGTCAGGGCGGCCGTCACGACGCTCGTCACGCCGCTGGCGAGGTACCAGTTCCAGATGTCGCCCGCCTGGAAGAGCGCGGCGTAGGAGTGCAGCGTCGGGTTCCAGGTGGACAGGATCGAGGTCGCGCCGAGGGCGGCGACGCCGTTGTCGGAGAGCGACGTCTTCAGCGCGAAGATGCTCGGGATCAGCCAGATGATCGCGAACACGACGAGTACGACGGCGGAGACGATTCCGAAGGTGCGCCCGCTCACCGCGGTGCGCGGCGCGACCTGCCGGGGCGCCGCCGCGGAGAGGGGCGACTTCGACCGGGAGCGCGTGGGGGTGGTGGTCAGAGCCATGTCAGGCCGCCTTCCGGGCGAGGGAGCGGTCGATGATCTGCCGCACGACGGCGATCCCGACGATCACGATGAACAGGAGCACCGAGGCGGCCGACGCCGCGCCGATGCGGTTGTCGGTGAAGCCGGTGTTGGTGACGAGCCCGAGCGCGACCTGCGTCGAGATGCCGGGACCGCCGGAGGTCATCAGGTAGACCTGGTCGAAGATCTTCAGGCTCGCGATGATCTGGAGCAGGATGACGAGGGTGGTCGTCCGGCCGAGGAGCGGCAGCGTGATGTAGCGGATCTGCTCCCAGGCCGACGCACCGTCGACGGCGGCGGCCTCGTAGAGCTCGCGCGGGATCTCCTGGAGACCGGCGAGGTAGAGGACGAAGTTGAACCCGAGGGTCCACCAGACCGTGGCGACCGCGATGCCGATCATGGCGGTGTTGGGGCTCGCGAGGACCCCGGCGTCCGTGATGCCGAAGACGCCCTGGATCGTCGCCCAGAGCCCCGAGGCCGGCGTGAAGATGAAGACCCAGATCAACGAGATCGTGGCGGACGGCAGGATGTACGGGAGGAAGAAGGCCAGGCGGAAGAACCACTGACCGCGCCGGATCCGGTTGGTGAGGATCGCGAAGACGAACGCCAGGATGACGAGTGGCGGCGTCGTGTACAGGGTGAACTGGAGCGTGTGCCACATGGCGCTCCAGAAGTCGGCGCGGGTGAGCATCTCGCCGTAGTTCGCGAATCCTGCGAACGACCCGAGCCCCGGGCGCACCGTCGAGGTGTTGAAGAAGCTCGTCACGAGCATCCAGACGGTGGGCCCCAGGAGGAAGGCCAGGTAGAACAGGCCGAAGGGGGCCAGGAAGAGCCACGCGCCGCGGGAGTCGCCGCGGTTGAGTGGAGCCTGGCGCCTCTTCAGCGAGGATGACCCGGCGAGCCGCGCGGGGCGGGCCAGGGTGGGTGCGGCGGTCACGTCGTTGTACCTCCAGGAAGATGGGTGAGGGTCAGAGCGGGCTGGGAGTGTTCAGGTAGACCTTGAGCTGGTCCTTGATCGCGGACAGCGCGCCCTGCGGTGTCACGGCGAGCTGCTGGACGAGACCGAGCTGGGCGCCGACGGTGTTCTCGAACGTCGAGCCCGATCCGCCGTACCAGGCCGGATCGTCGTACACGGCGTAGTCGGCGGCCGACGCGTAGTCCGCCTGCGGCTCGAGGGCCTTGTAGGCGCTGCTCTGGAACGTCGGGACGTAGGCGGGGACATGGCCGCCCATCGCCCAGGTCTGGCTCTGGTCGAGCATCGACTTGATGAAGCCCATGGCCTGCTTGCGCTGCTCCGGCGTGCGGTCCTTCTTGGGCAGGACGAACGTGTGCGAGTCGGCCTGCACGGCCGGCCGGTCGAACAGCATCGGCAGCGGCACCATCCCGAACTTCAGGCCCTTCACCGACTGCGCCGTCGTGATCTCCCACTCGCCCTGGAGGTAGAAACCGGACTTGCCCGTGAACATCTGCGTCCCGGCCCCGGCGTAGTCGAGACCGCGGTTGAGCCAGCCCTTCTTCACCCAGGTCTGGATGCGCTCGGTCACCTTCGCGAAGGCGTCCTCGTCGACGGTGAGGGCGCTGCCGTTGTTCGAGATGAACGGCTTCACGCCGTTGGTCTGGTTGTAGAGGGTCCAGAAGACCCGCCACGGGGTCGCCGTCTCGCTGACGTTGCCGACCGTGATGGCCGTGCCGCCGGTGACCTTGCTGACGGCGGCCAGGGCGGACTCGAAGGTGTCGAGGCCGTCGAGCTTCTTGAGCTTCCCGTCCGAGTCGAGGAGCCCCGCCTTCTTGCACACGTCGGAGTTGAAGAACATCGTGAGCGGGTGCGTGTCGAGCGGGATGGCGATGTTGCTGCCGCGCGTCTTCTGCGCCTCCCACGACTTCGAGTTGAAGTCGGCCGACGAGAGGCCCACGGAGGCCAGGTCGGCGTCGGTGATCGGCTCGAGGATCCCGCCGTCGAACAGCGGCTTCGCGCGGGTGAGGTGGGCCACGGCGACGTCCGGCGGCTTGTTACCGACGGTCGCGATCGTCACCTTCGAGTAGTAGGGGTTGCCCCAGGCGAACACGGTCGCCTGGAGCGAGGACGGACCGCCGTGGGTCTTGGTGTAGCCGGCCTCCATCGTCTGCATGCGACCGCCGTCGCCGCCGCCGAAGAGATTCCAGAAGATGAGCTGCTGCGGGTTGAGAGCGCTGCCCACGAGACCCGCCCCGAGGGGGCTGTTCGCGCACCCGGCGAGCGCGAGGGTTCCGGCGGCTGCGAGCCCCGCCCCCAGGATGCTCCGCCGGGTGAATGTGGCGGGATTGTTCGGTGCCATGATCGACCTCCTCGTCGTTCGTGCATTCCAACGTTGTAACCCTACGATGCCTCCCTGTGGGCGCACAAGCCTTTTCGCCGGGGCCCGGGGTCCCGCCCGTCGCGAGGCGTCAGCGGCCGTCGGCCGCGGCCTCGAGCGCTGCGATGTCGATCTTGATCATGTCCTGCATGGCCGCCATGGTCCGGCCCGCGCGACTCTGATCGGGATCCGCGAGCAGTTCGCCCAGGCGGACGGGTGTCACCTGCCAGGCGATCCCCCATCGGTCGGCGCACCAGCCGCAGGCGATCTCACGGCCGCCGTCGGCGGTGAGGACCTCCCAGAGCCGGTCGATCTCCTCCTGCGTCTCGCAGTCGACCTGGAACGAGACGGCGTCGGTGTGCGGGTGGCCCGGGCCGCCGTTCATGGCCCGCCAGGGCTCGCCGAACAGGGTGAACGACACCACGAGGACCTTCCCCGCGTCCGGGGTCCCGTCGGGCCAGCGCTGGATGTCGTCGACGTGGGAGTCGGGGAAGAGGCCGGCGTAGGTCCGAGCGGCGTCCTCCGCCTGGTCGTCGAACCAGAGGAACGGGACGATGCGTTTCATGGGAAGCTCCTTTGCTCCGTCGGACGCCCTGCCGGTCGTCCGGGCCCCACGCTACGGCGTGGCTCGCCCCGTGCCTACCCCCGGGCGGCGACGCGGACGAAGCGGAGCTCGCTCGAACCGGGTGCGTCGAGGACGAGGTCGGCGCCGTCGCGTCTCGCCGTCGTCGCGGCGGCGAGGAGAGTCGTGAAGCGAGCCCTGAGCGGATTGTCGCCCGAGACGCACCCCATGGCCGTCGCGGCCAGGTCCGACGCCTTCCACGGGTCGGTGGAGAGCACCCTGCCGTCGTAGGAGTTGCACGAGTCGTCGCTCGCGATCTCGTCGCCCGTCAATCGGAGCGTGATGGCCTTCCCCGTCGAGGTGGCCGAGCCCCGGGCGTCGGTCAGCGAGGCGAGCCGCCACGATGCCTGGACCCCGTCCGGCACGGCGGAGCATCCCGACAGGGTCGCCAGGAGCAGGGCTCCGCCCGCGAGCGCGGCCCACCGCGCTCTCGTCGTCCATCCGCTCGTCATGCGCGCGAGCCTAGCGAGATCGACCGGCGGGTGCGTCGACGCGGGGTCCGGCATCGACCGGTCGGTGGATGCCGGAGTCCCCCGGCGGATCACTGGTGCCGGAGCCGCGCCACGCCCAGACTTGCCCCATGACCGAGCCAGAGAACGTCGTCTCCGTGAGAGACCTCCGCAAGTCGTACGGCGACACCGCCGTCGTCGACGGCCTGACCTTCGACATCCGCGCCGGCGAGACGTTCGCCCTCCTCGGCCCGAACGGCGCCGGCAAGAGCACGGCCATCGAGATCCTCGAGGGGTACCGCAGCCGGAGCGGCGGCGAGGTCTCGGTGCTCGGGACCGACCCGCAGCACGGCGGCGTCGACTGGCGGGCGCGGCTCGGCATCGTCCTCCAGGAGACGGGCGAGACCGGCAACGTCACCGTCCGCGAGCAGCTCGACCAGTTCTCCCGCTACTACGCCCGGCCCCGCGACGTCGACGAGGTGATGTCCGCCGTCGGCCTCGAGGGCAAGGGCAGGATGCTCATCCGCAAGCTCTCCGGCGGTCAACGCCGCCGGGTCGACGTCGCACTCGGCATCGTCGGCCGACCCGAGCTCCTCTTCCTGGACGAGCCCACCACGGGCTTCGACCCGGAGGCGCGGCGGAACTTCTGGGACCTCATCCTGCGGCTCAAGGCCGAGGGGACCACGATCCTGCTGACCACCCACTACCTCGACGAGGCCGCGCACCTGAGCGACCGGGTCGGGGTTCTCCTGCGAGGTCGTCTCATCGACAGCGGCACCCTCGACGAGATCGGCGACGCGGAGGCGCGCGTCCCGGTGGTGCGCTGGACCGACGCCGACGGACGGCACGACGTCCGCAGCGAGACACCCGGGGCCGTCGTCGCCGCGCTGATGGAGTCCGGCCGCGAACCCGAGAACCTCGAGATCGTCCGCCCGAGCCTCGAGGACGTCTACCTCGCCCTGGTCACCGATCGGGACGCCGCGGACGCCGCGGAAGCCGCTCACGACCCGGGCGCCGACCCGGCCCGCCTCGCGACGGAGGCGACCCGATGAGCGCCCCCACCGCGACGGATCCGCGGGCGACCGTGCCGCGGTCGTCGGTGCGTCGGTCGGTCCGACTCGGTGCCGGCCGGATCCGCTACGAACTCCGCGCCTACTTCCGCCAGGGCGACTCCGTGTTCTTCACGTTCCTCTTCCCGCTCGTCTTCCTCACCATCTTCTCCGTCGCGTTCAGCACGACCGACTTCGGTCGCGACAGCGCGGGGACCAGCGTCACGGCGGCGCACTACTACCTCCCGGGGATGATGGCGGCGGGGCTCCTGCTGACCGGGATGCAGAACATGGCGGTCGAGATCGCCGGCGAACGCAGCGACGGCACCCTGAAGCGGCTGGGCGGCTCCCCGCTCCCCGTCTTCAGCTACTTCCTCGGCAAGATGGGCGCGGTCGTCGTCTCGGGCCTCCTCCAGGCGGTCCTGCTGCTCGTGGTCGCGCGCGTCGTCTTCCAGGTGCCGCTCCCGACCGACCCGGCGAAGTGGGCGACGTTCGCCTGGATCTTCCTCCTCGGCGTCGCCACGTTCGCCGTCCTCGGCATCGCCCTCAGCGCTCTGCCCCGGAGCGGGAAGAGCGCGACCGCCGTCGTCATCCCGATCACCCTGATCCTGCAGTTCATCTCGGGTGTCTACCTGCCGTTCTCGCAGCTCCCGACCTGGCTGCAGAACGTCGCCGGGATCTTCCCGGTGAAGTGGTTGGCGCAGGGCATGCGCTCGGTGTTCCTGCCGGACTCGTTCCGCCAGGCCGAGCAGACCCACGGCTGGGATCTCGGCGGCGTGCTGCTCGCGACGATGATCTGGCTCGTCGTCGGACTCGTGCTCTGCCGGGTGACGTTCCGCTGGATCCACCGGGACAATTGAGCCATGAGGACCCTGGGGTGGTGGCACGTCGCAGTGGTGGGCGCGGTGGTGGTGCTCGGCCTGCTCCTCGTGGCTCAGGGCGAATCGACGGAGGCACTCCTCGGCGGCCTCGCATCGATGGCGGTGCTCCTCGTCTCCTGGCTCCTCCTCGGCCCGCGCGCCGAGGCGAGTCCCGCAGCGGCCACCGCCCTCCTCGTCTCGGTCTCCGTCTCGATCGGTGTCGCGACGGGTTTCTCGCCGTCGCTGGCCGTCCTCCAGTGCGTCGGCTACCCGCTCGTCTGGTTCTTCGCCGGCGGCACGAGGAAGGGCCTCCTCGGGAACGTCCTGCTCGTGACCGCCGTCTGGTTCGGCTTCCTCGCCTCCACCGGCACCGACACGCGGAGCGTGCTCGAGTCGACGATCACCTGCGGTCTCTCCGCGGCGCTCAGCCTCGGTCTCGGCCTCTGGTTCACGAGGGTCTACCGGCGGGTCGACGAGCGCCAGCAGCTCATCGACCGGCTGGAGGCGACGCAGGCGCAGGTCGAGGCCCTCAGCCGGGAGGCGGGAGCCGTCGGCGAGCGGGAGCGCCTCGTCCGCGAGATCCACGACACCATCGCTCAGGACCTCACCGGGCTCGTGCTGACGGCGCAGCTCGGCCGCCAGGAGCTGGCCGACGGCGACGTGATCGCGGCCTCCGAGCGTCTCGCGATCCTGGAGGACACCGCCCGCCAGGCCCTCCTGCAGACACGCTCCCTCGTCGTCTCCGGAGCCGCCCTCGGCATCGAGGGGCAGTCGCTCGCGGAGTCGCTCCGCCGTCTCGGCGAGAGGTTCCGCCGCGAGACGGGACTTCTCGTCAGCGTCTCGGCCGACGACGTCGGGAGCCTCGACCGCGACGGTCAGGTCGTCCTGATGCGCTGTGCGCAGGAGGCCCTGGCGAACGTCCGCAAGCACGCCGGTGCCGGAGCGGCCACCGTCTCGCTCACCACCCGCGGCGGGGAGGCCGTCCTCGTCGTCGAGGACGACGGCTCCGGCTTCGACGCCCGCGCTCGGACGTCGGGCTTCGGCCTCACCGGGATGGCCGAGCGGCTCGCCCTCGTCGACGGTCGGCTGACGCTGACGACGAACCCCGGCGGCGGGACCGTGCTCGAGGCCCGCCTCCCCGTCCTGCAGCGGTCGACGTGATCCGCGTCGTCGTCGCGGACGACCACCCCGTCGTCCGGAGCGGCATCGTCGCGCTGCTCGCCCGCGAGGACGACATCGACGTCGTCGGCGAGGCCGCGACCGGCGACGAGGCGGTCGACCTCGCAGGGAGGCTCCGGCCCGACCTGATCCTTATGGACCTCCGGATGCCCGGGCTGACCGGCGACGAGGCGACCGCCCGCATCCTGACCGAGCGCCCCTCGACCAAGGTGCTGATCCTCACGACGTACGACTCGGACGACAGCATCCTCACCGCGATCGAGGCCGGAGCCACGGGGTACCTCCTCAAGGCGGCTCCCCCGGACGAGATCCTCGCCGGCGTCCGCTCGGTGGCGCGCGGCGAGATGGCGCTCGCGCCCACCATCGCCGCGACCCTCGCCCGACGCGTGCGTTCGCCCGTCCCGAAGCTCAGTGCGCGCGAGACGGAGGTCCTCCGGCGCGTGGCGGCAGGAGACAGCAATCCGACGATCGCCCTGGCCCTCCACGTCACCGAGGCCACCGTCAAGACGCATCTCCTGCACGTCTTCGCGAAGCTCGGCGTCAGCGACCGGACCCGGGCCGTCACGCTCGCACTCGAGCTGGGCATCCTGCGCCTGGGCTGACTTCCGGGAGCCTTCGTGCCAGGATGACGAGCGACGAAGGGATCCACCCGTGGCCACCGCATTCAGCAAGGAAGAACGAGCCGCCATGAGGGCGGCCGCCGCCGAGGCCAAGGCCGCGAAGCAGGGCGCCGACCTCGAGGCCGCGTGTGTCGCGGCGATCGAGGCGATGACCGGCACCGACCGGTCGCTGGCCGAGACCCTGCACGCGCTGATCGCCGAGCAGACGCCCCTCAAACCCAAGACCTGGTACGGGATGCCCGCCTACGTCGACGGCGACGGCAAGGTGGTCGTCTTCTTCCAGAGCGCCGCGAAGTTCAACGCCCGGTACGCCACGATCGGGTTCCAGGAGTCGGCGCACCTCGACGAGGGCGCGCTCTGGCCCACGTCCTACGCCGTGACGTCGCTCGAGGGCGACGCCCGGGAGCAGGTCGTGGCGCTGCTCCGGCGCGCGGTCGGCTGACGCCGGATCGTCGCTAGCGCGTGCGCCGACGCAGGAGCGCCGGCAGCACGAAGCCGAGGACGCCCACGACCACCGCCCCCGCGACCAGGGCCACGCCGAAGGGGACGCCGTCGATCGAGGCGAGAGCCCAGGTGACGAGTCCGCCCGCACCGTAGGCGGCGACATCGGTGAGGACCTCCCGCGGGGTCGGCCACACCGACGGCCTCTCGACGACGTCGTCGGCCCGCACCGGTCGGAGGGGCCGCAGGGGCGCTTCGTTCGTCATGCTGCGATCCTGGCAGTGATCGGTCGCTCCGGGCATCCCGCGTTCGCGGGGCCTCCGTCGAGATCGCGATCGAGGTCGCGATCGAGGTCGCCTCGGGAGCGCCGAGGCGACGCGAAGTGCGATCTCGACGGGCCGGTCCCGCGAGGCAGAGCACGTCAGGGACCTCGCGGAGCGTCAGGCGCGCTGCGCCGCGCGCGGGGCACGCAGCGCCCCGGCCGCGGCGAAGCCGACGACGAGGAGCGCGACGACGAGCCACAGAGCGCCGAGGATCCCCAGCCGGTCGGAGAGAGCCCCGACGAGGGGCGGCCCGCCGAGGTTCGCCAGGTAGCCGATCGACGCCACGACGCTCACGCGCGCCGCCGGGTTCGGGCCGCTGTCCGCCGCCGCGGACATCCCGAGCGGGAACCCCATGGACACGCCGACGGCCCAGAGCACCGTCCCCACCAGCACCACCCAGCCGGGCCCGCCGGCGATGAACAGCACGAGCCCGACGACGCCGAGCGCGGTCGTGACGCGGACGGTGCGCACCCGGCCGATCCGGTCGACGAGAGGTCCGCCGCAGACGCGCGCCACCGTCTCCCCCGCCGCGAACGCCACGAAGAACAGCGGTGCGATCGTCTGCGGCTGCCCGTGGCCGTCGTGGACCGCCAGCGTCAGCCAGCTGTTGGCGGTGCCCTCGCCGAGCTCGACCCCGAGCATGACGAGGCCGATCAGGAGGAGGCGGCTCTCCCTCCATCCGGACGCCCAGGCCCGGACCCGCTCGCGGACCGGCGGCTTCGCGGCCTCCTCCGCGACGGCCGTCGCCTGCGGCAGGAACGCCACGGCGACGCTCGCAGCCACCGCGATCAGCACCGCCTCCGCGAGGAACTGCCAGGCGAAGTCGACGTCGAGAGCCGCGCAGGCCGCCCCGATGCCGGCTCCTGCGATGGCCCCCGCCGACCAGCCCGCGTGCATGAGCGGCATGAGCGTCCGGGCCGCCGCCTTCTCGACGGCGGCGCCCTCGACGTTGATCATCACGTCGACCGCCCCGATCCCGAATCCGACCAGGACGAACCCGACGGCCGTGAGCGGCAGGGACTGCAGGAGCCCCGCGGCCACGCCGACCAGGGCCACGCCCGCGGCGCCCGCCCCGAGCGCCCCCAGCACGGCGCGCCGGTTGCCCAGCCCGGCCAGCAGCGCCGACGACGCGGCGAGGCCCGCGATCGACCCCACGGTCACGCCCGCCAGCGCGAGGCCGATGGCCCCGTCGCCGATGTCGAGGGACTGCCGGATGCTCGGGAGCCTCGGCCCCCACGTCGACACGGCCACTCCGCCGAGGGCGAAGAGCACCAGGACGGCGTTGCGCCAGGCGGCGGTCGAGGCTCGGGCAGGCGTCGTCGTCGACGTTCCGTGATCGTTCACGGACGCCACCGTAGCAACCTGTGAGCGCTCGCGTCGAGTGCGCCCCAGGATCGGGCAGGATGGAGTCGTGGGGACGAAGAGGCGCGGGACGGTTGGGGGGTGCGAGCCTCAGCGCGGCCGCCATCCTCTGCGCCGCGATCGGCCTGATCGTGTCCGTCATCGGCCTCGACGGCAGCGGGCCGGCGTTCGTTCGCGACACCTCCGTCCGGGCCCACGGCGTCAGCGCCACGGGCACGGTCGCGGAGGTCGTGCACGAGACCTCTCACACGAGACGCGGATCGCAGGAGCACTACTCCCCCGTGATCGCGACGACGATCGACGGACACGCGGCCCGGACGAGGACCACGGCGTACAGCGTCTCGAGCCCCGGTCGCTTCTTCGTCGGCGAGACGGTGGGCGTCCTCTACGACTCCCGCGACCCGTCGCGGATCGTCCCGGACTGGCCGGGCGCCGCGGCCGACCTCGCCGTGAACTTCTGGTTCCTCGCCGGGATCGGCATCGTGAGCGTCGGGGGCGGGACCGCCGCGATCGTGCTCCAGGGCGTCAGGAGGCGACGCGAGGCGAGCCGCTAGGCGGGCGGGGCGACCGCAGGATGTCGTCGTCGAGGACAGTCCCGCCGCGAACCGCCGGACACACGAAGAAGGCCCGATCCGCCGAGGATCGGGCCTTCTTCGTGAACCAGGTGGTGCACCCCCTCGGACTTGAACCGAGAACCCACTGATTAAGAGTCAGTTGCTCTGCCGATTGAGCTAGAGGTGCGTGGCTTTCGGATTGAACATCCGCAGCCGAGGATCAAGATTAGCATGAGATTCGAACGCCCTTGACCACCCCCACGCCGGGTTCGCACGAGCCCGCCGCGACGAAGGAGAACCATGTCCGATCGCCTCGAGAAGGGTGCCACGGCACCCGAGTTCACGCTTCCCGACGAGAACGGCACGCCCGTGTCGCTGTCCGACTTCCGCGGAACCAAGGTGATCGTCTACTTCTACCCGGCCGCCTCCACGCCGGGCTGCACGACGGAGGCCTGCGACTTCCGCGACAACATCAACTCGCTGAAGTCGGCCGGCTACCAGGTGCTGGGCGTCTCGAAGGACGAGGCCCCGGCGCTCCGGACCTTCCGCGAGGAGCAGGGCCTCAACTTCCCGCTCCTGAGCGACCCAGACCTCTCCGTTCACCGGGCGTACGCCGCCTACGGCGAGAAGTCGCTCTACGGCAAGACGGTCACGGGTGTCATCCGCTCCACGGTCGTCGTCGACGAGGACGGTCTCGTCGACCTGCCGCTCTACAACGTGAAGGCCACCGGCCACGTGAAGTCGCTGCGGAAGAAGCTCGGCCTCGACGCCGCCTGAGGCGGTCGCGGGGCCGCGGTGCGACGCGCACCGGCCCCGCGGCTCCTGCGAGCCTCAGCCGCGGTGCGCCGTGGCCCGGACGACGGGTCGGGACAGCAGCAGGAGCACGACCACCACGGCCGGGACGATGAGCGCCCAGCCGACCGCCGGCGTGGCCGTCAGGCCCTGGAAGCAGCCGATGCCGATGGCGAACTGCATGACCTGCCAGACGATCGCCGCGCCGCGGATCCACGCTCGACCCCGGAGCGCCCCGACCACGATGTAGGCCAGCCACACCGTCGCCACGAGCGTGAGGACGAAGACGGCGATGCCCGAGGCGACGGAGACGGGCGTGCTGACGATCAGCTGGATGATCAGGTACGCGGAGACTCCGGCCATCAGGAGGAACTCGGCCGTCAGGAGCGCAATCAGCAGCCACACGAGCGGCGGGCGCCGAGTCGTCGACGGGGTACGGGAGTTGTCTGCGAACTCGCCCTGAAGTCGTTCCGTCACGCTCTCCACCCTCGATCGAACCCTTGATTTGGTTCCCCCAGTATGCGACCATATTCGAGGTTGAAGTGACGCGCACATTGCCGTGCGTGCCTCCCGAATTCTTTCCTTTCCCCCCACCGGAACCCCGGCATTTCGCTGTGCGGTTCAGCATTTAAGGAGTACCCATAGATGGATTGGCGTGACAAGGCCGCCTGCCTGACCGCGGACCCGGAGCTCTTCTTCCCCGTCGGCAACACCGGCCCGGCCGTCGACCAGATCGACAAGGCCAAGGCCGTCTGCGGTCGCTGCACCGTCACCGAGACGTGTCTCCAGTACGCGCTCGAGACCAGCCAGGACTCCGGCGTGTGGGGCGGCCTCAGCGAAGACGAGCGCCGCGCCCTCAAGCGCCGCGCCGCTCGCGCCCGTCGCGCCAGCTGACGACGTCACGCCAGCCGGCTCCGGTCGGCGCCGACGCGGACCGCTCGCGTCGCACCACAACTCCACACCGGGCGTGATCGCCGGGGCACTCCCCCGCCGGTGACGACCGATCGGCGGCTCCTCTCGGGGAGTCGTCGAGACACCGCGCGGGGGCGCGCTCTCGGCATCGCAGGATGCCCGGGGGCGCGCCCCCTCGTCGTGGAGCTCGCACTCCCCGCGCCGCTCCACGGGGCCGCCCCGCGACTCCTACGCCGTCTGCGTGACCCAGCGCAGCGGAACGTCGATCGTGACCTCGGTGCCGGACCCGACGAGCGTGTGCCAGTCGATGGTGCCGCTGAGCTCGCCCTGGATGAGCGTGCGGACGATCTGCGTCCCGAGGCCGGAGCCGACCTTGCCCTCGGGCAGGCCCACGCCGTTGTCGCGGACCTTGACCGTGAGGTGGTCGTCGTTGCGGTCGGCGATGATCTCGACGTCGCCGTCGCGACCGTCGAGCCCGTGCTCGACCGCGTTCGTGACCAGTTCGGTGAGGGCCAGGGCGAGCGGCGTGGCGTACTCGCTGGGCAGCGTGCCGAAGCTGCCGGTGAACTGCGGTCGCACCGTCGTGTTGTGGCTCGACGCCACCTCCGCGATGAGGAGCAGGACCCGGTCGAACACCGTGTCGAAGTCGACGTTCTGGTTGAGACCCTCCGACAGGGTGTCGTGGACGACGGCGATCGACGCCACGCGTCGCATGGCCTGGTTGAGGGCGTCGCGGGCGACGTCGGTGTGGGTGCGGCGGGCCTGGATACGCAGGAGCGACGCCACCGTCTGCAGATTGTTCTTGACCCGGTGGTGGATCTCGCGGATCGTCGCGTCTTTCGTGATGAGCTCCCGCTCCTGGTGCCGGAGCTCGGTGACGTCGCGGCAGAGGACGATGGCGCCGACCCGCTCGCCCCGGTCGCGGAGCGGGATCGCGCGGAGCGACACGGTGACGCCCTTGGCCTCGACGTCGGTGCGCCACGGCGCGCGCCCGGTGACGACGAGAGGGAGCGACTCGTCGACGACGAGCTTGCCGGAGAGGAGGGCGGTCGTCACCTCGGCGAGCGACTCGCCCTCGAGCTCGCCCAGGAACCCCATGCGGTTGAAAGCGGAGAGCCCGTTCGGGCTGGCGAAGACGACGGTGCCGTCGACGTCGAGCCGGAGGAGACCGTCGGAGGCTCGGGGCGCGCCGCGACGCGGCCCGGTGGGGGCGCCCAGGTCGGGGAAGTCGCCGGCCGCGATCATCGCGAAGAGGTCGTTGGCGCACTGGTTGAAGGTGAGCTCCTGCCGGCTGGGCGTGCGCGCCTCGCTGAGGTTCGTGTGCCGCGTGATGACCGCGACCGGCGTCTCGCTCACATCGGGGCGGCTCGCCCCGAGGCGGCGGAGCACGGGGACGGCGCGGACGCGGGTCGGCGTCTCCTCGTACCAGTCGGGCGCGGCGGAGTCGACGATCTGGACCGAGTCGAACGCCTGGGTGATCTGGGCGCGCCACTCGGGACGCACCTCCTGCCCGACGAAGTCGCGGTAGAACAGCGTCGCGGAGCTCGAGGGCCGGGCGTGCGCGACGGCGACGAAACTGCCCGCCTCGGTCGGGACCCAGAGCACCATGTCGGCGAACGCGAGGTCGGCGAGGAGCTGCCAGTCGCCGACGAGCAGGTGGAGCCACTCGACGTCGGCCTCACTGGATCGGCCTTGGGCGAGAACGAGATCACTGAGCGTCGACACGCACATCAGCCTAACCGGAGGCGGCTGGGCGCATCGTCGCCGTCCACAGGCCGATAATCGACGTATGCACCCTGACGAGCAGGAGCCGCCGCTCCGCCGCTTCTTCCCCGTCGACGACGTGGCGAGGATGCTGAGCCTCGATGTCGGGGCCGTCGAGGAGCTCGTCGAGAGCGGGGAGCTGCCGGCGGTGCGGCTCGGTCCGCTCGCCGAGTGGCGGATCGAGCAGCGCGTGCTCGACGACTACCTCGAGGCCAAGTACGAGGAGACGCGGAGGACGGCGCTCTGGCGCGGCTTCGACTTCGCCAGCGTCGCGGACCTCGACCCGGAGACGCGTCCGCGGAAGCCGGGTGCGGCTCCTGCGACCGACGAACCGCGCCCGACCGCCTGAGGCACCGGACGGAGTTGTCCACAGAATCCGGCCGCGGGCGTGTCGCGACATAACAATGTCATATGTTTGTGCTATTCCCGCTCCGGCGGGCGCTCAGTCCGTTCACGAGCGAGAGCAGCTTCCATGAGCACGTCCTCCGCTGCGCCCCGGCGCACTCCCCTTCCCTCCGAGCAGGAGCCACCGGCCCCTCGCGCGACCGCCCTCGAGCCCGCCCGGGGCGCGACGCTCCACGCCCTCCCGGGCGTCGCCGCACCTCCCGGGGCGGACGCCTTCTTCGACGCGCAGCCGACGCCGCGCTCGGGGCTCCCCGATCCTGCGCCGCTCGTGACGAACCTCGCGCGCTGCGTCGTGGAGATCCTCGTCGGCGCCCGCGAGATCGAGCAGCTCGCCCGCTGGGTGACGGACGACGTCTACCGGCACCTCGTCAAGCGGGTCGTGCTCGCGACGCGGGCGCGGGCGGCACGCGGAACGAGCGCCGTGCGCCCCTCGTTCTCGGTCGGCACGGTCGTGATCTCGGAGCCGGCCGACGGCGTGGTCGAGGCGGTCGTCGTCATGCACGGTCGCGTCCGGAGCCGCGCCGTCGCGATCCGCCTCGAGGGTCTCGACCGCAGGTGGCGAGCCACCGCGATCAACGTGCTCTGAGGCCCGGCCGCAGACGAACGCCCCCGACGCGAAACGCGTCGCCCCGAACGGATCGGGGCGACGCGTTCAGCGATGCCGGACGGAGGCCCGCCTGGGTAACGGCCCGACTACTTGCGCTTGCCCTGCGACCGACGCTCGGCGCGGTTCACGGGAGGGGCGGTCGTCGTCGTGTTCTGGCCGAAGGCGCCGCGCTTGGCGGGCAGGCCGTCGCCTCCCGAGGCCTCGGTCGAGCCGGAGGTCGCGCGGGCAGCGGCGATCTCGGGGTCGGCCATCTCGTTGACGAGCTCCTGCTGGCGCTGGGCACGGGCGGTCTCGGCCTTCTCGAGACGACCGCGCTGGTCGCGGACCTCGACGTCGCCGTCGATGTTCGGTGCGGAGAAGTTGAGGACGGCGTCGGCGTTCTCGCCCTCGCCGAGCCCCTTGGCCGCGATGATCGGACCGTGGTCGTGGCCCTCGTGGCCGACCTGGCTCTGCACTTCGACCTCGAGGTTGAAGAGGAACCCGATCGACTCCTCGCGGATCGCACCCATCATGTTCTGGAAGAGCGCGTAGCCCTCGCGCTGGTACTCGACCAGCGGGTCGCGCTGCGCCATGGCGCGAAGGCCGATGCCGTCTTTCAGGTAGTCCATCTCGTAGAGGTGGTCGCGCCAGCGGCG